>JAFLSN010000015.1 GCA_022510905.1 Treponema sp. | reverse complement strand
TGCGTTGCAGACTTGCAAATCAAGAACCACTTCTTGATTTGTCGTGAAGTGGCATAAAAAAACAGCAGAAAGCCGGAATCTTCTTTTGGATTTCTGTTTTGAGGTAGGCAATGAAAAGACAGGTACACATGGCATTGGTGCTGGCTGCAAGTTTGGCAGGGCTTGTTTCCTGCGCAAAAAAAGCAGACGGAGATTTGCTTTCACAGATTCAGGCAAGAGGCAAGCTGGTGATTGCCACTGAAGGGGAATGGTCGCCCTGGACCTATCACGACGAGCATGACAAACTGGTTGGCTTTGATGTTGAAGTTGCCGAACATCTGGCGCAAAAGCTTGGAGTTACAGCGGTGTTTGCAGAAACATCCTGGGATGGCATTTTTGCGGGCATTGATTCCAAGCGCTACGACATTGCGGCAAACGGTGTTGAAATCACAGAAGAGCGTTCGCAAAAGTACGACTTTTCTATTCCGTATGGCTACATCCATACAGCACTTATCACGCGGGATGACAACAGCACCATCTCCGATTTTGCCGATTTAAAAGGAAAACGAACTACAAATTCTCTTGGAAGCACCTATGCTTCGCTTGCAGAATCGTATGGCGCCACAGTCATCACTATAGACACGCTGGACGAAACCTTGCAGCTGGTTCAGCATGGACGTGCCGATGCCACATTGAATGCCGATGTAAGTTTTTATGACTACATGAACGTGCACCCCGATGCCCCGTTTAAGGTTGTAGCCTCAACACAGGAAGCTTCGCATGTTGCCCTGCCCATACGGAAAGGCGCGGAAACAGCCACATTCCGAGTGGCCGTTGACAAGGCTCTTGGCGAATTGCTTGCAGACGGAACCATTTCTGCACTTTCTGTAAAATACTTCGGAAAAGATGTCAGCAAAAATTAGGCGGGTTTCTGAGGCTGCTGAATCTGTGCCAATCGCGCATTAAAGCGGCCTCACCTCTTTCAAAATAACGCACATTGCCCGAAAAGTCAGCATATTCCGTTATGGCGGGGCTGGACAATTTCATAGTTGTTTGGTAGATTATTTGGGGTATTGTACTGCCCTGCCCGCTTTCGCTGAAATCGGAACGCACGGAGGCCGCTATGCTTACACTGGAACGCGCAAAAGAATTGAACGATGCCGCAGTAACCCAAGAGCATCTTGTTATACATGCGCTGAATGTGATGGCCGCAATGGGTGCTATGGCCCGCCATTTTGGTGAAGATGAAGAGCACTGGAAAGCGATAGGCTATCTGCATGATTATGATTACGAGCAGTTTCCCGAAGAACACTTGCAGCACACCGAAGAGTCGCTTTTGGCCGCAGGCCTTTCTCAGGAAGATGTACGGGCTATTATGAGCCATGGCTGGGGGCTGGTAAACGATGTAGAACCCAAGACAAACATGGAAAAAAGCCTTTACACAGTTGACGAGCTTACAGGGATTATTCAGGCATGTGCGCGGATGAGGCCAAACGGCATTACCGATCTCGAAGTGTCAAGCTTCATGAAAAAATATAAAAACAAAAAATTTGCGCAGAAATGCAACCGCGAGGTAATCGAAAAAGGCTGTGCGCTTTTGGGCATGGAACTTTCCGAGGTGGCGGCCATCTGCATTGAAGGCATGAAACCATATGCGGCAAAAATCGGCCTTGCTGGTGCCCAGTCGCCGTCAGCATGAACTGTCGCGGTAAAGGCGGGCTCCGATATAAGTATAATTTTATCCGCTTTTAGTTGTTTATTTGTTTCCTTTATGCTATACTCCAGACATCCAATCGCATCAGGAGGCCTAAGCTTATGGAAAAAAAGATTCTGTTTATTTGCGAAAATGAACAGGGCTTTTTAGTGCGCGCATTTGTAAAAACATTGGCTGAAAGTGGCTATGAAGTTATCAGCTCGCTGCCTGATTCTGATTCCATTAAATATCTGTGGCACTGTCAGACTCTCCCAGACATTTTTATTGTATATCTTGAAGGATACGAAAACAAATACGAAGAACTGTTTCCAACATTGCAGCAGTTTCTTTCCGAAAAAGGAACCCACAGATACCTGTATCTTGTGGGAAATCCCACGGAAATAAACATCGCGGCAAAATTCCTAAAAAAAGAACAGATATCCGCCATTTTTGAGCGCCCCATCAATACAACCGAAATTATCAACCATCTTGAGATGATTTTTTCGGGCTACAGCTACGATGACGAAAATGATGGCGGTGTGCACATTGCGAACATGGCTGATTCCAACAAGAAGAGCATTTTGGTTGTTGACGATGACAGCACCCAGCTTCATGCCATGCAGCGTTGGTTTTTAAAAGAATTCAACGTTTATATTTCAACATCGGGTATGAGTATTATTTCATTCCTTAAAAAACACCATGTTGATCTTATCTTGCTTGACTATGCCATGCCGGTGCTTTCAGGGCTTGAGGTGTTTCAGATCTTAAAATCAGAACCTTCCACAGCGAACATTCCGGTGATTTTTTTGACTGCAAAAGACGACAAAGAAACGGTTGTTGAAGTGGTGTCGGCAAAACCGACAAAATATCTGCTCAAAACTACTCCGCCGTCCATTTTGGTACAGGAAATCAAAGACTTCTTTAACAGCAGAAAAGAAGGAGACAATGACTAGGCCTGTTACAGTAGCGGCTGTATAAGTTTTAGAAGCTCGTCGCGATTTACCGCCGCAACCTGCACCCGGATTTTTTCGAATGTCGCGGCAAAATCCTCTGGTATGCGGTACGTGTCCAGCATGTGCAGCACATCATCCACGCTTTCCCAATCATATGACTGTGTGAAATCATAAACGCTCTGTAGCGCTTCGTGCAGGGCGTCGGCTTCGATAATCGGTTTGGAGCTTTCTGTGTCAGTCGGTTTTGCCAATGGCGCTAGGTGTTTTTTGTATGAATTCAGCAGCTCCAAAAGTGAAGGCGTAAGCTGGGCGATTTCAACGGCATTTGAGGCATCGCCGCATTGTTCCAGATAGGCGGCGCGCTGCGAAAGTTCCATGGCGCCAATCAGCCGGGCGGAGCTTTTGAGTGAATGCACCAGAATTGTATAGTTCTTGAAATCGCCAGAGGCAGCGTATTCTTCAATGTGCTTGGTTTTTTCGTCAATAGAAATCAAAAACACCTGCATGGCCTGGAGCAGCATGTCTTCTGAGCCGCAGTTTTTTATGCCTGTCGCGATGTCTACGCCGGTAACTGTTTGGAGAATTCCGCCAGAAAATGCCGGCGCGGTGTTTTCTTCATGCACGGGTGGCGGGTCGTTGAATCGCTTGTCCTTGGGCAGAATCACCTTTCGCTTTGGAAGATACTTTACAATCAGCTGCTCAAGCCGGGCACTGTCGATTGGTTTTGAGATGTAATCATTGAAACCGACTTTCAGGTAAAATTCCCGCGAACCTGAAATCGCGTTCGCTGTGAGCGCTATTATGGGCGTTCGTTTATTTTGGTTGTGCTCCAGCGTTTTCATTGCCTTGAATGCTTCGATTCCGTCCATGCCGGGCATACGGTGGTCAAGAAAAATAATGTCATACGTCTGTTCTGTTACTTTTTTGAGCAACTCTTTGCCGCTTTCTGCCGTGTCAACAGCAAGCTGAGTTGGTTTTAAAAGCCCTTTGATAACCAGCAGGTTCATGTTGGTATCGTCAACCACCAGAATGTGCGCGTCGGGCGCGTGGAAGCTTTCATGGTACTGCGAAGATTCATCTACCGCCGATGTTATGTCAAGGGATTTTCCGAGCGGCGTCCAGTCCATGACCTTTTGCAGCAGCGAAAATGAAAAGTCCGAGCCTTTGCCGTATTCGCTTTGCACAATCAGCTCGGAATCCATCATGGCAAGCAGTTTTTTTACGATGCTCATGCCAAGGCCCGTGCCCTCGATGGTGCGGTTGCGGTTTTCGTCAATACGTTCAAACGGAGAAAACAGTTTGTCAAGTTCGTTGGCTTTTATACCGATTCCGGTGTCCACCACCCGCACTTTTAAGTACACGGAGTCGCAAATTGAAATGTCGTGGTACAGATCCTGCTTTTTTTCGTAGTTTACGGTGAATGTAACCGATCCCTGTTCCGTGTATTTGATGGCGTTGGTAAGCACATTCAAGATGATTTGCTTTATGCGGGTCTCATCGCCAAAAAGCGTGTTGGGAATATCGGGGTCGATATTCACGTTGAGCGCGAGCCCTTTGTTTGCGGCCCGGAATGAAGTCATGGTGACCAAATCGTTTAGCACGGAGCTTAGCTGGTATTTTGCAGGAGTGATGGTGGTTTTTCCGGCTTCAATTTTTGAAAAATCAAGAATGTCGTTTACGATTGAAAGCAGCGTTTTTCCGGCATTCTGAATGTCGCGGGCATAAACGAGCGTTTGTGGCTCGGTGCTGTCGCGCAAAATCACTTCGTTCAAACCGATTATGGCATTTATCGGTGTCCGGATTTCGTGCGACATGTTTGCCAAAAAAGAGGTTTTTGCGTTGTTGGCCGCATTGGCCCTTTCTTTTTCGTCTTCGAGCAGCTCAATCAGTTGCACGTCAGGACTTTCTAGCGTAAAGAAAAATGTAAGCACCATTATGGTTACGCCGGCGCCGGACATTAGCAGCGTTTTGAAAAAAAACTGCAATGTTGAAATGGAAGCGATAATCATCATTGCCGCCACGATAACCTGCCGTTTTTTAGGATTGATTTGCCGCCAGCTTATGAAAAAAAACAGGATTGACACTATCAGATACAATCCTGCAAACACAAAAGTTGAAAGCACCGCCGGGCCGTCACTGAAATTGCCGTTAATACTTTCTTCAAAATGAATGGGCAAAAAGAGTGTGCAGCCCACACCGATAATCAGCGGCACAACCCATATCCGGTTGAGCGTGCGCATCTCTTCGGAATCTTTCTGGATGACCGTCATCATGTATAAAAAAATCACGTAGATGATTGCGATGAAGCTGGCTAAAAAAATGCGGTGGCACAGTTCATTTGCAATGGTTGGCACGATGTCCAGATTGTTCACCGTGTAGATGGTGATTATGTCAAAAACCAGGTTGAGCGCCGAAAAGACGATAAGCATCGAAAAAAGTTTATGCACATAGGTTTGTCGTCTTTTTGCTGAAAAGTACATCCAAGCGATAAGCGCGATAACTAAAAAGCAGGCTATTTCCATGCGCAAGAACGCTTCCACCAGCATTGCATCCCCCAGACATTTTTTTGCCGTTGCCGTTATATTACGGTTTTCCCATTATAAATAAGATGCCGGCAAAATACAAGAGTGCAGGACAATCCAAAATGGCGCCCAAACTGCCAAATGAAATTTATCACTGCGGAAAAACACAGATATTTCAGCATGACCAAGGCGCATAGCTTGGTTTGATATTCCTTAAAATATCAGGAAGATGGATTACATGCGGGAATCACCCCCCCCCGCATAAGCAGGGCTTCACTCTGAGAAGCGATCTTAACTCTGTGAAACGGGGTATGATTTTTCTGAAATTTGACCCTAATGAAAAGAGTGTCAACTTTTTTATTGCTGGAAACGGCAGTAAACAACCGAGTTAAAATCAGATGTGCCATCTGCACGGCTGATTTTGAACGTTCATTTCGCCCCTGTTTGCAGCAAGGCTTCATGGAAGCTCGGTATGTACCCTTTACGCACGAATAAAAGTGGCATGGTTGTCGCGGCAGATGGTTTGTGCCGCCATCCTGCCTGCCTGTGCGCACATGGGAAGGCCTCCCGGCATGAGGGTTCGTTCGCTTGCAAAATAGAGCCCGCGAACGGTTTTTGATTTAACTGGAAACTTCCAATAAGCGCCGCCGGGCACCCACACGCTCATCCAAGAACCTTCATAGCTGGATGTGTAGCGCTCGTATGTGCATGGCGTGGCGAGGTCTGTAACGGCAACATTCCCCCGTATTTCGGGAATAACGGTTTCCAGCGTCTGGATAAATTTGGCGATGGCGTTTTGTTTTTCAGACTGGTAGGTGCCGTTTGTTTTGAGGTTTTTCCAAAACTGATAGCAGGGGGCCATCAGTATGCAGGTAACAGTAGAGCAACCCTCCGGGGCATAGCCTTTTTTTGCGGCATAGTTGTTTATTCGTAAAATTGAAAACTGTTCTCCACCGACAGCAAGCGGCTGTTTGAGCGGCACCATCATGGTTTCCGGATAGGCTGAAAGATCCGCGGTTACACCGAGGCAAAAAAACATGTTCTGCTCCGTTACAACAAAACGGCGCATGTCGTGCACCCAGCGTTCTTTGAGCGCAGGAAGCAGCTGTCCTTCAATGGCCGTGCGCGTGTCAAAAGCAACAAGCACATTGTCGGTGGCAATGGAACCGGCGGTTGTAACAACACCGCACACCGTTCTGTTTTCAATCTGTATGCGCTGTACCTGTGTGCCATAGCGGATGGTGCCGCCCAGCGCCGTAAACGTGTCTGCAAGGTTCTGGGCCATGCGCATGGAGCCGCCTTCCGGAAATCCGCAGTCACCCGAAAGGAACGATGAGATGCTGTACACAAGTGAAAGTGCGTTATAGCGGCTTCCGATAAGCGAAAGAAGCAGCGCGCGGATATTTTCATTTTTAAATGCCTCTACATAAGACTGCATGGTTTGTGCTTTCAGCCGCATGTATCTGAACCCCGCTGGAACCATGCCAAGCAGTTCAGAAAGCGCAGGATGAACCGGCTGTGCGGTCTTCAGAAAGGCAATGTCCGATATTATCACATGAACTTTGGTAAATAACTTGATGTCACGGCACAAACGGAAGATGGCTTTTTTGTCTTCGGGGGCCACCCGCAGCAGCTCCTGTTTGAACCGGGCAAGGTCGCGATACAGAGAAAGCCGCACGGTTCCATCAAAAAGCGTGTATACAGGGTCGCGATTGTATATGGGATTGTTTTTTTGCAGGGCACCTGTTTCTTTCCATACCGCGTACAGCGGAAACGAAGGGGCAGACCCGGTAAGCCAGTGCATGCCGCCTTCAAAAAAATATCCTTTGCGGCTCCAGCTGGTAGAAAGCCCCCCTGGAATGCGGTGTTGCTCTAAAATTGTTACATCAAAGCCTGAACGCTGGGCGTACACCCCGGCTACAAGCCCGGAAATTCCTGCGCCGATGATTATCAGTTTTTTTTGTTTCATAATGTGTCCATTTGTTGCAAAGTATCGCCGCAACTGCGAATGTTCCAAACCGCCCTCAGTCATGCGCCATGCAAAAACGCAGACGGCGGGTGTTCAATTACAAGTGCCGTAAGCATCCCCGTCAGTCAATGTCGGCGTAAAGCTCTTCGGAAGTCAACGGCACGAGACCAGGTTTGATTGAAGCCGCAATTTCATCTGCCATGCCTGCGGCCTTTTTCATTTCTGCGCTGGAAGAATTGGTGCCTAGCTGCCGGATGTAGTTTGAAGCCTGCTCAAGCCACAAACCGTTGTCGCAGGTGTAAATCTGCACTACAGTATAGGTGTCAGTCACATGTTTGCCTTCTTGGTCAACAACACGTTGCAGCACCCAGCTATCGGCAATGCAGCCGAAGCCCGAGAACCGTGCGTTTGCGGCGCTGGCCATGAGTGTGCGCTGGCAGTCTTCATTTTTGGAAAGCATGCCGTTAAAGCGGGTGTCAACTGCGGCATTAAGCGAACGTCCAATGTTCACCATGTATTGGGAGGAAGCGGCCTCCTGAACCATCTTTAAATCCTTGGTGGATTTTGAATCGTTGCGCACACGGTCGGTGTTTATAATCACATAGAACTTGCCTTCAAGTTTTTGTTTTATGCTGGCGGGCAGCGCGGCGGTGTTGCCTTCCATGGCGGCAGGAAGCCAGTCGGCAATTTCTGCGCCAAGTCCAGCACCTTCCCAGTCTATGGTTTCATGCCGCACAGTTTTTGATGCAGCCAAAACAGAATCCGGTTTTGTTTCACCTGTTTTTTTTGTGCTTGCACAGCCAGTAAAAACAGAAGCAAATGCAATGGCGGCGGTACATATGCATGCGATGTGTTTCATTAAAAAATCCTCCAAAACTATTTAACTGTGCAAAAACATTCGTTTTTGCAGCCGGCTTTATCCATACTGCTGGTCTGTGCAATGAATTTGCAAAAGACTTTTTCCAAGCTTGTTTTTGACTCGTGCGGAAAGGGGCCATACCATGCATCTGCGAAACCAGCCCCAGCTTGAAGCCCTGCGCGTTTGTGGATGTTGTTTTTTGTTGAAGGACAGCTTTCTATATGTTGCGTACCAGCGGTTTTTACGGTTCTGCTGCAAGAAAATGTTGCAGATTCAGCAAACCTAGAAGAGTCAATCGATTTTGTGGCATCGCCAAGACTGGTCAGGACGGAATGATCCTGCATTCTGGTGGCAATATTTGCGCCCAAATTTTTTGAAATCTGAGCAAACGCATATGCCTGCACCGCCCGAGCAGCGGCACAACAGCCCGCTCGGTCAATGTGCCGGACACTGAGAAGCAAAGCCACAAAAAAAACATTTGGATATTTTTTTGAAAAAACAAAACGCGAAGCCAAAGCGCAACCGACCACACACCGCATTGCCCGCAGCCTTTTTTGTGCCATAAACCACCTCTCCACACTACCCTCCAAAACAGCACCGTTACTGTAGTATACCCCATAAAGGACTTTTGTTTCAATGCGCTGCATATTTCCAAGCAGTGGTTGGACTGGATTTTGGAACAGTTTCGATGGTACCCGCCACGCTACCGGGGTTAAATTACCCGAGGTGAACGGGGTCCAAACCAAGGTTAACGGTTGGTAAGCGAATGACAAATAAAAAAGGACGGGTGGGCCGTCCTTTTTTGTTGTTGTACGTGATTACCTGCTTAAGCCTTGATCTTGTTCTTGTGTGCTTTGGGCTTGGTAATTGCCGGTTAAGGCCCGCCTCATCGCCAAGTTTTCACTTAAATTCGTTAAATGATTGTGTTCATATGATCGATTGAAACGATCCATCGCAAGCAGTGAATGTGTATTCATGGTTAGATTAAAGACTTGGCGTAAATCTTCCATGCGGACTTCGGTGTTGTCACGGGTGGAAATATTGTTCGCGGCGATTTCTAACAATCCATTGGTTAAATCGGTAATGGGGGTAAAGTCATCTTTTTTATAAATTTCACCCATATCTTCAATCTCTTCGATAAAAATTGGTACATCATCGATAATCTCTTTTTTATTGTTTTCGTAAAAGGACATGGAACCAACAGTTGTTTCCCGCATGTAACCGGCACCTTCTCGATAGGCTTCGTTCGCCAGGATGCGATAGGCGTAATAAAATTTATATTGGTTGTTTTTGTCCAAATTATAAATGATATCGGCAAAGATTGGTGCTGCGGCATCGGAAATTCCGTCAATGGCTTCGTCCAAATTGCTGCGGGTAAGGTTGTGGTCAATTTCAAAATACCTGCTGTTTTGGTTAATATTGTTGATATATTGATCAAAATAATTGGTGCGGCCGTTGACCATGTTTTGTAACTTGGTGGCCATGCCTTCGACGTGGGTTGCCCCCAAAGCCAAGTAGTGATTCAAATCCTCATATATGGTTGCGTCTTCAATGTTATCTTCATCGCTCATGAAATTGTGCAAAAGGTATTCGCCGTCACGGCCAATGGCTCGATCATACGGAGTTCCGTATTCTTTGCTGGGTTGTTCGTTTTCGTTACCGCCGTTGTTATCTCCGGTATTGCCACCGTTATTGTTCCCCGGGGTAGTGATGGTTTGGTCTTCGTCGTAGGTTTTGCCGCCCTCATCACCGGTGGAGCAGCCCACACCCATCACGGAACCTGCGGTTAACGCCGCACCCAAAACCCCGATTTGGACGCCTTTTTTTAAATTGTCTAACATGACTTTGATGCTGTTTTTGTCGAATTTGGCATTGATTGTGTTCAATTTATCCATACTGAAATTATATCATGGAATTCCTGTTGTGTTTACCCCCCCCCCATGATTTATCAAAAATTTGCGATTTTTTTTGTTTTCCGCCACCACATTTCGCCAGAGCATTCAGGCTCACGGCGCAGGGAATAATCCTGTACGTCGTGGGAAATTATTCTGTGCGTCACAGAGAATCATTCTGTACATCGTGGAGAATAATTTTGTGCGGCGCAGCTCTTCGACAATAAAAGCACTGGCATGAAACACGCGGCCGCGCTGGAGGATTTTTCCGCAGTTGTGCCCGGCTTGCAGAGGTTGCCCGCCTATCCGATTCGCGCGGACTGACTCACCTGGCAAACTCTAAAGGTTTCTTTATCACCACTTGCTTAGCCTCCTGCGCCGGGGTGATTTTAAAAAATCAAAAGGCTTTCCGCGTGTTTCGGAAAGCCTTTTAGCCAACTGTCGGACTTGAACCAACCACCTGCGCGTTACGAGTGCGCTGCTCTACCGGATGAGCTAAGTTGGCATTTCAAAACAAGTATAGCAAAAAGCCACAACCGCGTCAACAGCGTTGCAGATGTCCAGGTGCTGCAAAACATGCCGAAGCATTTGGCTTGAACGCATTTTGTTTGGAACATAAAGACTGGCTTTTTTTTTGCAGATTGATATAATGTAGCCATGCGAATAAATCTGGAACATCTAAGAAAATCGTACACCGATGCGGGCGGAAAACAAATCGTTGCGGTGCATGACATTTCGCTTGACATCCCTGAAAACACCATTTTCGGCATCATTGGGAAAAGCGGTGCAGGAAAATCATCGCTCGTGCGTTTGATGAGCCTGCTGGAACAGCCAGATTCAGGGGCTGTGTATTACGACGGTCGCCGTGTTGACAATCTTGCAAAAGCTGAATTGATTCAGCAGCGGCGCAAAATCGGCATGATTTTTCAGAACTTCAACCTGTTCAGCTCGCGTACCGCCGCCAAAAACATTGCCTACCCGCTTGAATTGTGCAAAACGCCAAAAGCCGTAATTCAGACTCGGGTCGCGGAAATGCTGTCGCTGGTGGGGCTGGAAGACCGGGGGAATGCGCCAATCAGCACACTTTCGGGCGGCCAAAAACAGCGTGTGGCCATTGCCCGGGCCCTTGCCGCAAAACCGGACGTGCTGTTTTGCGACGAGGCCACAAGTGCGCTTGATCCGCAGACCACCCACGCCATCCTCGATTTGATTCGCACCATTCAAGCCAAAATGAATCTGACTGTTGTGATGATTACCCACCAAATGGAAGTGGTTCGCGATGCCTGCTCGCAGGTGGCTGTCATCGACGCAGGTGCGGTTGTTGAGCAGGGCCAGGTAACAACGCTGTTTTCACAGCCTGCAAGCGAAGTAACGCGGGAATTTCTTTCGCGGCTGGGCCCCCAGATACCCACATTGCTAAGGTGGTCGCAGGAAGGAGGAAAGTACACCCTGCGCTTTATCGGCGGTGCCACCGATGAACCAATCGTGAGCCAGCTGTGCCATGCGTTCAACGTGGAATGCAACATACGGGCGGGAGGCATTCAGCATTTACGCGAGCAGGATGTAGGCACATTGGTGACAGACATTTCAGGCAGTTCTGCGGAAATTGAAAAAGCCCTGGACTTTTTGCGCGCCAAGGGCATCATTGTGGAGGAAAACAGATGAACCAGCTTTTTAAGCTCGTAAGCACTTCAACCGTGCAGACACTTACCATGGTGTTTTTTTCAACAATTTTTTCGCTGGTGCTGGGATTTCCGCTGGGAGTGTTGCTTTGCGCCACCGATCCCAAAGGTATCACCCCCAGGCCTGTGCTGAACCAGATTCTGAGCCGCATTGTGAATGTGCTCCGCTCGTTTCCGTTCATCATTCTGATGATTCTGCTTTTTCCGCTTTCAAGGATACTGCTGCACACTGCCATTGGCACCAAAGCAACCATTGTTCCGCTTTCGATTGCGGCAGCTCCTTTTGTGGCACGAATCATCGAAACCTCGCTGAACGAAGTTGACCCCGGCGTGATTCAGGCGGCACGGGCCATGGGCTCAACAAACTGGCAGATTGTGTTCAAGGTTCTTATTCCAGAAGCGATGCCTTCCCTTGTTTCTGGAATCACGCTTACAATCATAAATCTTGTTGGCTACTCGGCAATGGCTGGCGCGATTGGCGGCGGCGGCCTTGGCGACCTTGCGATCCGGTACGGCTATCAGCGCTTCCGCACCGAAGTAATGGCCGCCGCGGTGGTCGTGCTGCTGGTGCTGGTGGAACTGATTCAGCTTGTGGGCACAAATATCAGCAACAGGATGATGGCCCGGCGCTAGGCCTGCGCGATGCAGTCCGGCCTGTCCTTGGGACATGTTTTCCTTGCCAGGTGGCGCAGTCAACACACCCCGGCGCAAAAGCAAGTCTTCACTCAGCGAGGCGACATTCACTCCGCAGGCGGGCTATGCACCCTTTCCGCGCAGCTCAATGGCACACGGCCTTTGACATAAATTTTCAGCATTTTATAAAAACCTATTGATTTTATAGGAATTAATTGCTATGGTATGCGCAAGGTTAAAAACGTTTAATGCGTTGTTCAGCCTGCATAACAAATCCAAGGAGAAATTGATTATGAAAAAAACAATGCTAGCCCTGGCCCTTTCTCTGGCTGCGGCCACCGTGTTCGCAAACGGCAAAAAAGATAGCGCCGCAACGCTGAAGGTTGGTGCAACTCCAGAGCCACACGCCGAAATCCTGAATCTGGTAAAAGAAGACCTCGCCGAAAACGGTATCACACTCGAAGTGATTGAATTTACCGACTACGTTGTGCCCAACGAAGCTCTGGAATCTGGAGAAATTGACGCAAACTTTTTTCAGCATCTGCCCTACCTCGAAAGCTTCAACGAGGAGCGCGACTACCACCTTGTAAATGCGGGCGGTATTCATATTGAACCATTTGCGCTTTATTCAAAGAAAGTCTCGGCGCTTGACGATGTGCCCGAAGGCGCCACGGTTGCCATTCCGAACGACCCCACAAACGGCGGACGGGCCCTGCTTTTGTTGCAGTCAGCCGGAATTATCACACTCAAGGCGGAAGCTGGTATCACGGCCACCCCGCTTGACATTGACACCAACCCAAAGAACCTAAAATTCAGCGAAGTTGAAGCGGCCTCCCTGCCACGTGTGCTGCCAGATGTTGACCTTGCGGCAATCAACGGCAACTACGCGCTGCCCGCAGGCTTGAGCGCCTCAAAAGACGGGCTGTTTGTGGAAGGCAAGGATTCACCATATGTGAATGTGATTGCGGTAAAATCTGGAAACGAGTCTGATCCCCGCATCCGTGCGCTGGTAAAGGCCTTGCAGAGCCAGAAGGTCAAAGACTATATCACCAACCGCTACCCCAATGGCGAAGTGGTGGCAGTGTTTTAAACAACGGTATCGCGCTGGCACCCATTTGGCACTTGACCAAGGTGCCGGCGCACTTTGCTTTTGCAATGCAATCAGCACAGATGGCACCGTGTACGGCGCTTAACTGTTCTTATTTTTTTAACCAGACTGATGGACATGGCGCACGATGGTTTGTAATCCATGTCCAAAATTAAAAACTTGAACCTTTTAGTCGCTTAACAAGCCAAGCCAAAGGCGATGAGCAATTTTTGGCCATAGGTGTTTTGACAATCTTCGTGCATGTTTGAAATACATGAACCGCGCAGCTTTAAAATACACTTAAAAAACACAAATAATTCAAAACATCAAATTTCTTACAGGATGGAACTCACCGCAATTTGTGTGGGCATAATTAAACAAGCCTCAAGGCCCACACAAGACACCCGGTGCCCACGGCTTATTTCATGGTTTTGAGCTCGTAGGAGGTTGTGCCAAGCCCGATTCGCTCGCCATGCAGCAAAGTTTCATCCCACACGGATTCGGGGGTGGAATCTTGCCACAAGTTGCCGGTAGAATGCATTCCTTTTGCAATATTGTCGGCAATACGTGTGTTCGGGAAGCGCTGGGCCTTGGCGCACATGTCACAGCATGCCTGGTCAAGTGCCACGGGGTCAAAACTCGCGGCCATACCAATGCTGGGTATGAGCGGAGCATCGTTAAAGGCATGGCAGTCGCACCATGGGCTTATGTCAACCATGAGATTGATGTGAAAACATGGGCGGTTCTGGCACACGGCCTTGGCGTATTCAGCCATTTTGCGGTCAAGGTCGGTATTTGCGCTGGCGTTTGGGTTGTAAATGGCATCAAAATTGCAGGCACCAATGCAGCGGCCGCACCCCTTGCAGCGATCCTGGTCTATGGACGCTTTGCCGTTCTTCTGGTAGGAAATAGCGTCTGAACCGCACTCTTTGGCGCACTGTTTGCAACCTCGGCAATCCTGCTGATCTATCACGGGTTTTCCGCTGTTGTGCTGCTCCATTTTACCCGCACGACTTCCGCAGCCCATGCCGATATTTTTGAGCGCTCCACCAAAACCTGTGGCTTCGTGCCCCTTAAAATGCGCAAGGCTGATAAACACATCGGCATCCATAATGGCACGACCAATTCTGGCTTCCTTGCAATATTGCGCCCCTTGGACAGGAACAGCAACATCATCTGTGCCCTTGAGCCCGTCCGCGATAATTACCTGGCAGCCAGTGGTGATGGGCAAAAATCCGTGCTGGGTGGCGATGTCCAAATGGTCAACCGCATTTTTGCGGCTCCCGGGATACAGCGTGTTGCAATCCGTTAAAAACGGTTTTCCTCCCAATTCTTTTACCACATCGGCAACGGCTTTTGCATAATCTGGGCGCAGATAGGAAAGATTTCCGTCTTCGCCAAAATGCATTTTGATGGCAGTAAATTTTCCTTCAAAATCGATAGTCTGAATTCCGGCGAACTTGCACAGCCGCTTTAGCTTTTCGGGGAGCCCGCCGTCACGGGTACAGCGGAAATCTGTAAAATATACAGGTGAACGTTCCATAAATGAATCTCCTTACAACGTACAGTGTACCATGTACTGGATTTTTTTTCAAATCTAACGGTACAAGTCTGGATGTGTGCCTGCAATGCGGAATTCTGCGCCGGTTCATGCACACGGCAAAAATTTGCTGGCACTGGAACAAATGGAACGCAAATGGTATACTCATTTGCACGGACGGTATAGGCACATGAATGGCAGATGGCTCTTTTTGGGCATGATAATTTTTTCGCTGAACGGAATTGTGCACATTCATGCGCAAACGCCGGCTTTGCCAGAAGGCACACCGATTAAAGAACAAACGCAGGACGCGCCCGATCCATACACCGATTTTTCTCTGCCTGATTCCGAATCTTCAACCGACAATGCCAAAATCCAGTCCACAGGCAAAAACGATGAAATTTCAGATTCCTCCAGCGTGATTCTCACTGCAATCATGCGGAAAATCAAAGCAAAAGGTCAAAGTTTTTTTAAAGACTATCCGACCACACATACATTCAACACCACTTTTGGCCTGAATACAAGCGGCACCGGTTTTGAACCGTATCGCAGCCAATTCCAGCAGTGCTATGATTTTGACTCCCGCCAGATGAGTGCCTTCTGCGGTGTGCAACTTGCAAAAAGCTGCTTTGATTTTACATGCAACAGCGAGTTTTGGTTGCTCCAGTGGAGCCGCCTGCGGATGGGGCCCGGCCTGCGCTACCACTTGAACGTGTTCGACACCATTGCAGTTTCAAATGATTTTTTTGCCGGCCTGTATTTGGACTGGCGCCCCGCGCTGTGGTTTGGATTTAGCGCCAACACACAATATTTTTTCCGGGGAAGAACAATCCAGGCCATCAAAAATGCGGTGCCGTTTTTGGTAAACCATTCCATTGCTTTTGGCATGCAGTTTACAGCATACCTGCCCTACCAGTTTTCGTTATACTTGCAGTTCAATTCGTATGAGCAGTTCCGCTACAACGTGCTTTGCGCTCCGTCGCTCATTGTGGGCGTTCGGTACCAGTCTCCATTCCATGTTATTCTTTCTGCGGAATTTGCAGCACGATACATAGACATCTTTACGCTTTCAGGCCGATTTGACAATTCTGAACTGCGTTTCACCATGGGGTACCGGCTATGAAAAACACAAATGGCAAACCTCCCGTGCGGCAGAAGGCCATTCATGGAGGTAAAGGCGCACCGTCAAATTGCAAGAATCACAACGCAGAGCCAGGCAAAAAAAGCGGCATCCAACGCATGGCACAAATATATGGAGCAGCCATTGCCATGGGAGCGCTTGTGTTTGCTTCATGCAGTTATGGTCTGGATGATTTTTTTTCGCGCAGATACACCACCGAAGAACGCATTACATCTATTTCCGCCAGTACACAGCTTGCAACACCCAGCGCAACCAAAACCGCCAGCACGGTAACTTTTGCCGCGCTGTCTGACCTGCATTTTGGTGGAACACTTGACAGGGGCAAAGGCCGCGTTGAAGAACAGTTTCTTGCCTGGCTTACCGAGCAAAAAGAAGCCGGCACCGCCCCCGCGTTTGTATTAAGCCTTGGCGACAGCGCCGACCACGGCTTTGGCAGCGAATACGAGGACTATGTGGCCTTTACCGACAAGATTGACCAAATCTTAAATGACGGGAACGATGCCTACACAGTGTACACGGTGGTAGGAAACCATGACTTATATAACAGCGGATGGGGCAAATGGAAAGAAATGGTGTACCCTCACATTTCGTTCTATCATTTTACCACAGGAACAGCACAAAACAACAACCAGTTGAGCTGGTATTTTTTAGACTCTGGAAGCGGTTCCCTTGGCACCAACCAGTATTACGCGCTCAAAGACATGATGGAAGCCGACCCGCTACCCAAGATTATTTCACTGCACTATCCCGTTTATGGCGACCCGGCCCACCTTGGAGGATACTTTGCCCTGCAAAATTATTATGAAACCACAATGCTGCTTTCGCTGTTCAGTACCGAACGGGTACGGCTTGTGCTTGACGGTCATGCCCATCACTACTACCACCAGGATTTTGGTTCATATGATGAATACAACTTGCCATCAGTCACTGCAAGCGGCCAATGGGCCCTGTTCACGGTGGATGCCACAGACGGTTCTATTCTGAAATTCCAGATGATTTATGCAGAAAGGTGATGTGCGCACTGCCAATCAACATTCCCCAACGCAAGCATCGGGGGAATGTTGGCTTTTAACCAATCAAGAGCCAAAAATTATACTTCCATGCCAGAGCCCACAAAACAGGCAATACCTTCCGTAACATACTGCAACCTGAGCTTTTGCACAAGCTGTATGATTTTGTGTGCTTCATCTTCCGGGCAATAAATTATGTACATCACATTCAGCTGGGGCCAGATGGCATTGCCCAAGTGCGGGTTGCTGCATCCGGCACCTTTCACATTGTCGAGTTTGGTATACTTGGCGCCTATGCCCTGCTCCGCAAATTCCTGCGCAAAGTCTTCTTCCAGTGCCTGCGACGTTATAATTTCAATACGCACCAGATTTCTGCCACTTACTTCCATGATTCTTCCTCCAGCTTTTGCTCACGTAGACGCCGTATTTTAGCCTTGCGTTCGGCCTTGCGCATACGGCGGGCATTCACGATGTAGTAAACGGTGGGCATCAGGAACAAAGTCATAAGAGAACCAAAGGTCATGCCGCCAAACACCGTTAGGCTGATAGGCTGCATCGAAGCCGAGCCTTCGCCCGGGAAGAACGCCATTGGAGCAAGCGAAATAACGGTGGTAAGCGTACTCATCAGAATGGGCCGCAAACGGTTTCTGGCAGATTCGATGCAAGCCTCTTCCAGCTTGTAGCCACGCTTTCTGAGCAGGTTCGTGTAGTCAACCAGCACAATGCCGTTGTTTACAATCGTGCCCACAAGCACCAGCACACCCATGACCGTTACGATATTCAAACGTGTGCGGGTAATGCCGTAAATCATAATAACGCCAATAAACGAAAGAGGAATGGTCAGAATAACGATGAAAGGGTCAACAAGCGATTCAAACTGACTTGCCATAACCACAAACACCAAAATGGCCGCCATCAAGATGATAAGCGCAAAGTTTGAAACCGCTTCCATCATGTCTTCGTAGTCGCCGGAAAAGGAGATGGTTACCGACTCGTCTTTGGGGATGTTGTCGTTGATCAGTTTCTGGAGACGCTGCTGAACCTTGTCAAGCGAAAGGCCCGAAACTGGCTTTGCCGTTACATGGATAATACGGCTCTGGTCTTCGCGGTGAATGGTAACAGGCGCCAAAGTCTCTTCGTAGTGCGCGAAACTTGAAAGCGGAACACGTATGCCCGAGCTGCTCATCACAGAAATCTGGTCAAGGTCGGTGAGTTTGGTCTTGTCTTTTTCGGAAAGGCGCACAACCACATCAATGTCATCACCATTTTGGGTAAAGCGGCTTGCCGTAGTGCCATTTATTGCGGCAGAAATCTCCGAGCCAACGCCGTACACGTTCAGGCCAAAATCATACATGCGGTCGCGGTCAACCACGATTTCGGCCTGCGGGAGTCCGTCTTCCTGGTCACTGCTCACTTCAGTTACTACATCCTGTGCCTGCTGCTTGAGCAGCGTTTCAACCTGGGAAGCCGTGGCACGAACCAAATTCAAGTCATCGCTGCGGATGTCTATGCTTATGCCGCCGGACGTGGCATTGTTCATGTTGGTGGCAAAACTGAGAGTGGCTCCGGGGAATGCGGTAAAATACTTGCGCAGTTTTTCCTTGGCGCTTTTTTCGTTGTCATACCCCTTCAAGCGCTCCCCTTCGGCATAAAGCGTAAAGGTCAGTGAACCCGTGTTCGTTTCTGAGCTGGCAGACATCATGCTTGTACCGCCCACCGTCATGGACGTGAATTTTATTCCTTTCAGCTCTTGCAGGGCCATCACTTCCAGTGAACGGAGCGTGTCTTCCGTGGCTTCAAGCTTTGAGCCTTTGGGCAGTTCCACTTCAACACCCACCGTATTTGATGCGCTTTCAGGCATGAATATAAAGCCTATAAATTTTACGCTAACTAGAGAAAGCACAAACAGTCCAAAAAGCATAAAAATGCACAGCTTGCGGTGGTGCAACACAAACGCCACGCCCTTTGCATACACATTGTCAAGATTATAGAAGAATTTGTTGAATCCGCGGTTAATGCCGTATGCAAGCCCCTTGGTCTGGCTTTCGTGCAGCTTGTCTATACGCAGAATACTCGAAGACAGAACCGGCACCAGCACCATGGCAACGATAAGCGAGCACAAAAGCGAAAAGATTATGGTGTACGCAAGGTTGTTGAACATCTGCCCCATCATACCCAGCTTTTTCTGGAACATAATCATCGGAAGGAAGATACAGACAGATGTGAGTGTCGAAGCCGTTATGGACATAACCATTTCTTGCGAACCTAGCACGGCGGCAACCTTCGGCTTGGCATCGCGCTGTCGATATGCGTAGATATTTTCAAGCACGACAATGGAGTTGTCAACCAACATACCGATTCCCAAGAGCAGGCCGGCCATTGAAATCATGTTTATGGTGATTCCCTTGAAGTACATAAAAAACAGCGTCAAAAACACGGAGATTGGGATTGCAAGCCCGATAATGATGGTACTTTTAAGCGAACGCAAAAATATGAAAAGCACGGCAATGGCGAGCAAAGCGCCCTGCACCACGGAATTCACCACCTCTCGAATAGTTTGCTCAATAATGTCCGTGGTGTTCGATGTTTCGATAATTTCAACATCGGAAGGCAGTTCCGCACGGATTTTGGGCAGCTGTTTGCGCACGTTTCTGGCAGCAGTAACAGAGTTTTTGCCGCTCTGCTTCTGCAAGTTAAGAATAACGCAAGGACTTCCATCAAGATAGGCCAATGTGCTTTCGTCCTTGTAGCCTTCATACACATCGGCAACGTCACGGAGCCGAATGGTTTTTACTTCCGGCGTGGAATAAGCATCTGCGGAGGCGACTTTGTAAGAAATCACCGTGTTGCGCAGGTCGTCGAGGCTGGTGTATTTGCCGTCAGTCTTGATTGTGTAATTTGTGTCGCCGCTTTCAATCACGCCGCCTGAGCTCTGCACATTCTGCGCGCCAATCATCTGGGCCACCTGCGTGATTGATAGCCCATAGGCTTCAAGACGGTCGCGCGGAATATCCACATTGATTGACTTTTCGCGGCCGCCGGCTATGTATGCGGATGCAATGCCGTCAAGCTGCTCCAACCGCGGCTGAATAATATCCTCGGCATAGTCGCGGAATTCTTCCGGAGTACGGTTTCCCTTCACCGCCAACATCATTATTGGCATCATAGACGGATCCATCTTGATGGTAATCGGCGAATCGGCATCGGTGGGAAGATATGCTCGAACAAGGTCGATTTTATCGCGAATCTCATTTGCCGCAGCATCAAGATTGGTGCCGTAGTTGAATTCCAGGATAATCAAACTCATGCCGGAAGACGAGCGGGACTGCATCTTTTTTAGGCCGCTCAAGCCTGAAAGCGAACTTTCAAGTGTACGTGTGAGACTTTGCTCCACTTCTTCGGGGCCTGCGTTTCCATCTTTTGTATACACCACCATGTACGGCAAATCCATGTCGGGGTACATGTCCACCGGCAAAGAAAACGTACAATAAACACCCAGCGCTATGAGCACAAAAAAAATGAGCAGCGTGGTAACGGGTTTGTTAACCGCATGTTCTGATATAGTCATGACTGTTCTTCCTTAAATTGCGACAAATGTCTCTATTCCATAACGGCAACTATGTTCACTTTGGAACCTTCGTTCAAAAGCGACTGTCCCTTGACAACAATTTCATCTTTTGCGGTAATGCCCTCGATTACTTCGGTGCGGTCATCGACCGTAATGCCCAGCGCAATCGGCACCAACTTGACCGTAGCCGGCTGCGAAACCGTTTTGGGGCGGTCAATCACAAATACGTAAGGCACATCGCCGCGAGAAACAATCGCGGAAGTGGGAATAACGATGGCATTATGGATGCTTTCAGTTATAAGCCGAACACGGGCATACATTCCAACCTTGATGCGGTCGTCAGGCTGAATAAGACGAAGCTTGATTGCCATGGTGCGCGTGGTGGTGTCAAGTACGGGACTCACCTCAAACACGCTGGCTTCAAATTCAACACCGGGATAAGCATCGAATGTGGCCACTGCGCTCTGTCCAAGTCTGATGCGGCTCACAAAACGCTCTGCCACAGAGGTCTTGATTTCCAAATCATCCGTTTTGCTGATTTTTGCAATGGACATGGATTGCGACACCATGGTTCCAATCGACGGAGAAAACGATGTAACCCGTCCCGCGATTGGTGCTTTAACCGGGCTCGCGCTGTACGTCATACCGGGGCGGCTTGCATCGACAAAAGCAATCACCTGGTCGCGGGTAACCATGTCGCCCACATTCACCAGAATGCGTGAAATCTTTCCTGACATATCAGGCAATACGTCAACTGATGACACGGAAGCAACATCGCCGCCAAATTCCAGGTAGGCATCAAGGTTTCCGGCGGAAATGCGGTACGTGTTCACGGCATACAGGGTTTCCACCGTCTCTTCCGGAGCTTTGTTGCCCCCAAAGTTCTTTGAGCAGCCCATGCACACAAAAAGCGCGACACTGGCGACCACCAGCGCGACAAGCACTGCGCGGTATTTTTGGCATGTATTGTTCATTTTGTACCTCCAAGTAAATCGGTGTTCAATGTGTTTTCCAAATCCAGCAATGCGGAAATGTAGTTGAATTTTTGGTTCGCGAGCCCAAGTTTTGCCTGATTAAGCTGCGTTTCAGAATCACGCAAATCCAAAAGCTCGGTGGCGCCGTTGTTGTAAGAACGCACCGTCATATCGTAGGAACGCTGGGCCAAAGTGATATTGCGGCTCATAGAATCAATCTGCTGGCGGGCCTGCACCAGCGTGTCCACGGCCTTGCGCACTGAAAGTTTCTGATTTTCGCGCAGGGTTTCCATGGTAAGTTCAAGCTTGGCGATATTGGCCTGCAAGTCCTTGGCCTGCTGGCGATTTGCAGAAAACGGCAGCAGATTGGTAAGGTTCCAGGCAATAGTGGCGCTGAATGAACCGCCATCAGTCCAGTTGTCGCTTTCAAACCAGCTTTTATTAAAGGCATCGGCAAGTGTGGGCTGCAACGAAAAGCTCAAGGCAAGGGCCGGCGTGTACGCGGCAAGATTCAGGGCACCCAGATTCAGTTTGAGCACCTTGATATTCTGCTGCAAGGACTGAATATCAAGGCTGGCATCGCCGTATTTTGCAAGAAGGTCGTCTGTATCCACCTCAATATACGTGGGTTCAATGGAACCAGACAGTTCTATGCGCGTTCCCACGGGGAGCCCGATCAAAAATGCAAATGTGTCAAGCTGCTGCTGCACAGTCTGTTCCATCTGCTCCACTTCTGGAATCTTGTTCTGGTACGTTACCTGCGCATTCAGCAACGAAAGCTCCGGAATGCGACCGTTATTGTAGTTGGTCTGGGCCTGACGCGCACGGCTCCTGGCATTGCTCAGGGAATTCTGCTGAACCTTCAAGTTTTCCTGCTGAAGCAGCAAGCCGTAGAACAGTTTTTTTATGTTGAGCACAGTTTCTTTCTGGTTCTGCTCCCATGAAATCTTGCCCACTTCGTAGTCTGCTTTTGCGGCACGAATCTGCTGAATGTAGGCAAGGCTCAGATTTAAGCTGGCACTTGCCGTGCCTATCGCGGCCCAATGCATGCTTTCGGTTTCTTCTGTATGCGGAGTCATTGACCCGCTGGATATTGCACTTGCAATTCCGTTTGCCAAGTCAATCATTCTATTTGCAGAATCAATAGAAGACTTTATGTCATTTTGCCGCGCCAGCGTGCCTGAAACCTGTACAGTGGGTAAAAATACGTTCCAGGCATATTTTGCGGCGCGGGCCTTTATGTCAAGGTCTATGTCGTTGCTTTTTAGGGTGCGGCTGTTTTCCAAGGCATAGTCAACGGCCTGTTCCACGGTGAGCACCATTACTTCTGGGCTCTGTTCAGCGTCTGCCTGTGTTTCGGCACCTGCCGTTGCCTGGGCTTCCACCGAAGCGGAAAACATCAATGCCACAAGAGGCACACAAAGCCGCTTTGCATTCCGCCCCATTCCGTTCATATTTTTTCTATAAAACATATTCATTTCTCCCGCCGCTGTGAACCTTCGGCCACATTTCGGCTTCATTCATTTCACCGTAAAATACAGCATTTTATGCTGCGGAATCCAGCACACCGATTCCATTTTCTACCATCTGATATAAACTGGACACCGCATCAAGCAGCGTATCGGTGCTGTATCCATGCGCCCTGCCATGCATTTGCAATACAAGCGGCAATGAAAAAAACCAACCGATTATAGTGTGAATATCGTTTACATGGATATATCCAAATTCAGGAACCTTGTGCGTAAACTGAACATCTTTTATCAGTCCGTACATGAATTCAAAATGCTTTTTTTCTTCGTCGGTCGTACCCTCTGTCGTATTTATCCCAAGCCAGCGGCTCACATATGGCACCGAAGGATGCCGCACAAAGAATTCGCCGATAGTCCGCATAAAAATATATACATTTTCGCCACAGGAACGAGCATGTTTCAGGTTTTCATGCAGAAAGGCAAACAGCTGTTTTAGCTCGCCAAACACCAACGAGTGCATCATTTCATGCTTATTTGAAAAATAGGAATACAGGCTGCTTTTGGCCATGTTCAGCTTGTTAGCGATACGCTCCACCGTTACCCCGGGGAGGCCTTTTTCGGCAACCACAGCGGCAAGGGCTGTAAAGATGCGGTCTTCGGATTTCATGTGCGCCATGGCTTCCCTGCACAACGAATTGAGCTCCTTCATGCGCCCGGAGTCCAATGCGGGGTCGGCCTCGCCCAAGCCTTTGTTTATGAGCTGGGTAAGCATAACAGCGAAAGGTTCCACGGCAAACATATCCACATAGTTGTGCTCAAGAATTTTGTCGCGGGCCAGCAGAAACACAAGCAGGGTAATCACAATAAACATGTTCCGAAAGTACAATTCAGGATTTAGCAGCGAACCATTTGAATTGTACATGCGATCCACAATGTTCACACCACGGTCATGCATGGCCAATGCAAACTGACGTTCCGCCTCAAGCGGCTGGCATGAAAGAAAATAGCCCAGATATTCGCGATGCTCAGCCACGAACACAATCAGCGGCAAAAGCATATCGCGTTCATGTTTAAAGCCAGGTGATTTTTGCACAGCAATGAACACTTCGGCAATATCGTTATACATTCGTTCTTGCATGGCTTGCAGAATTGCTTCTTTGCTTGAAAAATGCTTAAAAATGGCAGCCTTTGTTATACCAACCGCTTTGGCCAGCTGAGAAAGTGAGAATTCCATAAATTGTGACTTGCGGTAGAATGAAAATGCCGCATCCACTATGCGTTCTTTTGTAGATAATGCCATTTTTCGCACCGGGTTACCGAACAATCGGTAACCATGGTACAGAATTTACCTTTATGCCGCCGAAAAGTCAATATCGAAAAATATAAAATTTTGTTATAATTGCAGAAAAAACAGGCGCTCGCACAAGCAGCTAGAATATTTATGAATATGTCTATAAAATATCACATCATAAAAAAGACATTCAAGGCGAACTGGTTTTAAAATCTGGCTCAGCACCAAAACACGCCCTTGCAACAAAACGGTGCAAAAACTCCATTATATATCACTATGTCTACAAAAACAGACACACGATATACGGGTGTGACAGAAATTTCCCGCCCTCCGGCCACAACGGACAAAAATCGATACACAAAGCAAGCGTTCTGGGTATGATGTTTCTGAAATTTGATAACTGATTAGTGATAAAAACTCTTTAGGGTTTGTTAGGCGCGTTGTTCTAATAGGGATTGCAGCCAAAGGTACATATCCTTCATTCCGCCCATATTGGCAGTAAGGCTTCAAGCCATAGGTGGTTCCGCAGAAGCGCGGTATGTACCTTTTCGCACAAACCAAGTCAACAAATTTACACCGCAAAATAAAACGGAATCTCTTCAAATTTGCGCAAAAGCCCGCGCCATACCCGTACAGACCAAGTTCTTGTCAACTTACAAAAAAAAGAGCCGCCAGTGCATGGCGGCTTGTCTTTGCCCCTGATTCACATGGATGCATAAGGGCTTAAAGCGTGGTTGCCTTTTACAGGCATTCTGGGCTTAGCTATCCCCTTCACTATTGATTGCCTGAGGGGGAAATCTCTTTGTCGGAATCTGCATAATCGCCTCCATCGACATGGCGGGCCCACAGCTCCTTATCTGCTCCCTTACCATTATTTCAGTATACCACAGCTTTGCCAAAGTGCAAGCTTATTTCTGCAAAATTCAGAAAAAATCACAGGCGGTTAGATCTTCAGCATGAACAAAACGGTTCATATGAATTTTATATTCTATATCTATAATGTTTAACCCGCCAGCCAATGCAATTATTCCTTGCCACCCATGCAAGACCATTGTGAACACCTCGGCCGTACCAGTTCTGACTGAACATAAAAACCGGGCCACACTTGCAAACCAAAAATTCCACGCTGGATGGCCACGCTTCAAGCTGAATACATGCGTAAACCCGGGTCTCTGCAAAAGGCCGCCAGCTTCCAAACCGCACAAAAACCGTAAAATTACGTTGCTATTTTGGCCAAAACGTGTTCCCGTTGTTCGCCCAAAATAGCATTTGCAAGAGAATCGCATAGTACGCCCATAGAAGTATAATAGGCGGCAATCCTAAAAAAGCACCAAAAATAGCATTTCTTCGCAACTTTTACAAAGCTAAAATGCTTTTTAAGCGCCGCAAAAACACAGACACAGGAGCTTTGGCCATCGATGACTGGTACACAGTTCACGCGGAATAAATCATTTTTGCATTCATTCCGCCTTTCAGATTGATTCGTGCGTAAAGGGTACATACTGTATTTCATGGAGTCAAGCCTCGCTTTTGTATCGGGCATGTTGATTCTCATACCCGTTCCAAAAAGAGCGCAAATTCCTTTTTCAGTTTTTCTTTCAGAAAATTTTTATTGCAAGAAACATTCCGAATAAATAAATCAGCAGGAGTCACACCGAGAGAATCGGCAATCCTCAAAAGCATATCCAATGAAGGCTTCGCCTTGCCAGATTCAATGCCGCCTATTGTTCCAGTTCCACAGTCACAAAAAATTGATAGCTGCGCCTGAGAAATGCCTTTTTGTTCCCGATAATACTTGATATTAAACCGCAAGTCTTCCAGGTAAAAAATTGCTAACCAGCATAATTTATTGGCTGGATGCTCCATTCAGGCTTATAGGGCCTGTTTATTTTGCAAAAAAGATAGAACAGCTTGGAAAAAAATACGACTTTGAAAAATGTGAAAAAGCAGGCACTGTTGTTACTGGCTACGGCAAAAAAGAAGAAATGCCAAAATGGTATTTCATTGACAAAGATGTAGGTGAAAAATATCTATATTTTGAAGGCTTGAAAGTGCCGGTTCCTGCTCACTATGACCTTGTTCTGCAACACATGTACAGCGATTATATGACTTTGCCAAAGAAAAGAATATGTCATGTAATTCATGCATACAAATCGACTAGCAAGAATCATTCCAAAAGCAAAGTATAGAGGAATCAAAATGTTTGAAACGTTAAAAACAAATCTTGTGCAAGCATATACAAGCATATAAAAGAATGTATGAATCCCACAGCTACTTTTCGCCGGACGAAGTATATATTTCATTACGCAGCGGAGATGGAAATTATTTCGCTGTAAGTTCCAAATCCAGATATGTAAAAGACGTTTCAGAAATCATCATCTTAAATTCAGAATGTAAAATTGTTGAAGGCTCAAAAAGCGATTTCGACACTTTGTTTTTTTCACATTATCTGATCTATAAGGCTTACCCTTTCATCCACTGTATCGTGAAGTCCGACTCAAAATGGCTTTCAGTTTGGGCGGGAACCGGGCTGGCACTCCCACCAGTTACACAGCTCCATACCCGCCATTTTTTTGGAGAAATCGCCTGCGTAAAAAAAATACCTGATGTTTCAGACACAGAGGTGTTCAGTATAAAAATTGCGAAAGAAATTCTTTCAACTTTAAAACAAAAATTCGTATATCAAACGCCCGCGATTTTTATTCATACCATAGGAGCATTTGCATGGGGCAAAAATTCAAAATGCGCTCTTGATACGCTCATAAATCTTGAAGAGATTGCAGAACGAACATATTTGCTGGGTCTTACAAAACGAGAAACATTCACATATATTTCATACGAATATTCCTTAGCGAACTACATGTCTTCAACAGAAAGTATTTCACCAGATTCTCAGATACAAAGGCTGGATCTCAATGAACAGTGGATAAAAAATTGCCATGACATGTTAAAATAAATACCGTTTAATTCCAACCATGAACTTGGACACGCAACGCAAAGCCCGACTTCATTCCATGAAGCGGGGTATGATTTCTCTGAAACTTGACCCACTGAACAGTGATAAAGAAACCTTTAGGGTTTGCTGGGTGTGTTGTTCTTGTAAGACATTGAAGCCAAGAGTCACATACCCTTGATTTCGCCCTATTTGCAGCAAGGCTTTAAACCAGGGGGCTGGCTTCGCAGATGCACGGTATGTACCTTTTCCGCACGAATCAGCTCCGACATCCCCTGCCCTACTCGATTTTTTATGAACATTCTGCTACACTGAATATTATGACACGTCTGCTTTTTATCTGCCATGGAAACATCTGTCGCTCGCCAATGGCACAGAGCGTTATGCAGCACCTCGTTAACACGCAAAATCTTTCTTCTCAATTCATAATTGACTCCCGCGCCACCAGCCGTGAAGAAATTGGAAACGCGCCCCACCCAGGCACTGTGCGCCAACTTGCCTCACTTAACATTCCGCTGATACCTCATCGGGCCACGCAGCTTTTGCCCACAGATTATGACCAATGGGATTATCTTATCGGCATGGACAGCATTAACATGCGCAACATCATGCGGATTGTCAAAACCGACCCCGAACAAAAAGTGAGCATGCTTTTAGATTTTACAAGCCATCCCCGCGACATCGATGACCCATGGTACACCGGCAATTTTTCCGAAACCTACAGGGATGTCCGCGAAGGATGTGAAGCATTGCTTGCCAAACTTGTAAAAGAAAAAAGCGTTTAAGAAATCAACACACCCCGGCGCAAAAGCCGTGATAAAGAAACCTTTAGGGTTTGCTGGGTGTGTTGTTCTTGTAAGGTATTGAAGCCAAGAGTCAAATACCCTTAATTTCGCCCTATTTGCAGCAAGGCTTCAAACCAAGGGATGGCTTCGCAGATGCACGGTTGCCATGGCTACAAGCTCTCCACAAAAATGTTGCATAAACGCAAGAGTGTATTCAAATAAGCGCTACAAATTGACCACCCGCATGCCATCGCATATACTGTACGCATGGACACGCTTACCCCACAACAGCGGCACACGGTAATGTCACGCATCCATGGCAAAAACACCGTGCCGGAAAAACAGATTCGCAGCGCCTTGCACCGCGCAGGGTTTCGCTACAGAATATGCGACAAACGTCGCCCCGGCACTCCAGACATGGTGTTACCACGCTACTATGCCGTTATTTTTGTTCATGGTTGTTTTTGGCATGCGCATGACCATTGCGGTATCTTTCGGTTTCCAAAATCGAACCAGCTTTTCTGGATAAAAAAATTCATCCGTAACAAAAAACGAGACCGCGCAATTATCTCACAATACCGTGCGCAGTGCTGGCGGGTATGCGTGGTGTGGGAATGCGCCATCCGTGGCAAAAAATCAAAACAAAAAATTGACAATGTTTCAAAAGAAATCATTCTTTGGCTGGAAGAATCCAACGAGCCGTATCTTGAACTTCGCAGACCAATACAGCCATAGAACCGTAATGCTACAGGTTTTCACTTTTCAAATCCATCATCAAAATCTATCATTGACAAGCAAAAATCTAGCTGGTACACTAAAGTATTATTCGCTATAAAGCATAATAGGAGCTATTCATGACACTCGAACAAAAGTATGAAAAATGTCTACAGGATTCCGAAAATTTTATAGATGGCGAAAAAGAGCATGCCTCCCGCTCTTATCGTTATGGAAAACAGTTGGCCCATTTTTTTAACGATGAACTGAACTACGCCGACATCAACATCCATTACGGCTATCCTATGGAAAAAAAGTTGGTCGGTACCGACGACAAGTGGAACCTAAAGATCAATTTTCAGCTGCGTTATTCTGAAATCAAACGCTATTCCCCGCTCAATGCGCCACAAGTTTTCAAATACCTTTCAACGCTTGCGGATTCCAGCTGGAGCAAGGGTGAGCCGCTCGACAGCGAAGCCAAAGAAATTATGCGCGGCATGAAAGAACGGCTGAACCCCATTCAGCAGGAACTCAAAATTTGCACTATCGGTGTTGAATGGGCCGTGCATGTTCCGGACTGTACAACATTCTACATCAATTTTTATTACGCTTACGACAATCCAGAAGAGATGGAGTAACCGATCGTACAAATGGCACTTTGTGGCACCATCGGCAAGATGGTGCCTTTTTTATGAACATGCAAGATTGTTGCCTCTGTCCAAACTTGTTAGCATGCCTCCCGCAACCGGTGGCGCACAAAGCAACAGCATCAGCCCAGAACAAGTTTTGGCATCGGGGGGATGTTTTGCAAAATATCAACAGTATGAGAACTTGCGCCCAACAGCTCAGGACGCTCGCAGGTGGCAAGATGATAACGAACAAACAAGGCAAAAGTTTCTTCATCCATGGCATTTAACGTTCTGCGCATATAATCGGAAGGCCCATCTGCGGCAACAATCTTTATGCGCTGCAATCCTGCGCTCTCATTCAGCGCCTGTATGTCTTCAAGGCGAACATAGCTGTACAGCGAATTTTCAGAAGCGACAGTATGAAATGTGGCATCAACAGAGCCGTCCGCCATGCATTCCCGTATTTTATTTTTTTTGAAACAATATTCAATCATGCTGTATTCGTTCATGATATAAGCAACAAAAATAATTCCGCCAGGCCTGGTTATTCGCCTGGCTTCGGACAGCGCGGCAAGTCGTTCTTCCGTTTTGTGCAGATGGTACAGAGGCCCGAACAGCAGGGTGATGTCAAACCATGCATCTTTTAAAAAATGCAAATCCATGGCATTGCCCGGCCAGATGTTTACCATGCCGTGCTTGGCCTCCATTGCCAGCCGGTTGCGTTCCACCGGTTCCACGGCGGTCACGTCATGGCCTTCTGAGGCGAGCGCAAGAGCATACCGCCCTGTTCCCGCGCCTACATCGCAAATGCGCAGCGTTTTTCCCTGCGGAATAAAATCGTGGATGTATTTCATCGATGTGATGAATTCAACTTGCCCATGCCGCGTGGACAGCCGGTGGTCTTCATTGAATTTTGCGTAGTACGCCTCAAGGTCGGCCACAATCCGCTCCATGCATCACAAAACAAAGGAGCACTTCCACTCCCCTACTTCGCAAGGTCATAGCCGCTCTTGCTGTAGAATTTTTTTATATCGCGCTCCACAAACTGCTGGAGCATTTCGTCATTGCATTTTACAAGCACAGACGAAACCGCCCGGGATTCTTCATCAAGCACCACATCCACCACGATGCGGAGTTTTTTTTGTGTAGATGCCGCAGTAAAGCCCTTTGTCTTAAAACGGCGGTTCACTTCTTTTTTGAACACATCTTTTGTGCCACCCTGTTCCACCGCCGCGCTCACAGCCTTCTGGAAGTCATCTTTTGAAAGCGTGCTGGCCTTCCACACGTCACGGGTGGAAGGCTCCTCGGAAAGCCCCGACAGCGCGCCACGATTTTCCTGCAGGAAGCGACTTGCCGTAAGCGCCTCAGAAACCCAGCCCGCAGATTTGTGCAGAGCCTTCGCAATCTCAACCTGGGAAAGTCCAAGCTCCAAAAGGCGGGCTATGTAAGACTCGCGCTCCCGCGAAGAAAGATTCAGCCGCTGCTCGTTTTCTATCGCCTGCGTGATAATCTGCTGGGCCTCGTCCGTGAACCGGCTCTCCACAATGCACCACAACGTCTTAATGTCGCGCAGAACGGCCGCCTTGTACCTGCGGTGACCAACCTTCACCACATAGCGCCGCCCATCCTGGTATACCACGATGGGCTCAATCTGCCCGTGCGAAAGCATCGAGTCGCCCAGCTCATCAAGCGATTCGTCAGAAAACGTGTCGCGAATGTTTTTCTCAAGCGAAAGAAGTTCCGTAGGAATTTGCAGCAGCTTTCCCTGTGGAAACACGGAAGGTTCCCCCTGCCCCACTCCAGAAGCGCCACCGTCAAAATGCACATCTCCATGGATTTCTGCCAGCGAAGGACGTTTTTTTGGCATGCCGACTCCTTAAAATATCCAAAAATTCTAAAAACTCTAAAACATATTCAGGTCATTCTTTGACCCGTTCTGCCAACGCCGCAACCATCTTGCACAGGGGGTTTCCCGGAGCATATTCCTGCATTGGCACATGGTACGAAATAGCCCCAGACACCGCCTTCGAGTCGCGGAATTCAAACACCTCGTAGGAGGATTTTCTGAGCTCTTCCGTCCAGTAACGGTGCACCTGCTTCTGCTGATTTTCCTTGTTTACAATCAAAAAACGGCTTTCGGTAAATCTCGCATCGTACTGCACCTTGAGTTTTTTCATAGCAGCGTTGAAAGTGGTCAAGCTTTCAATGGCAAAATCTTCCGGCTCAATGATGGGGATGATTTCCGTTACGTTCGCAAGAATGATTTTTTCATAGAATCCGAAAGACGGCGGCAGGTCAAAAAACACATAGTTGAAGCCCAGCTCCTTCGCCCCTGCCACAATGGAACGGATGGAGTGCGGGTCGTCGCGGAAGCCGGACTCCATGTAGCTGCGGAGGTCGCTGTCGTTCTTTTTGGTGCCCAAAAGGTAAAGGCCGCAGCATTTGCCAAGCTTCTCGCGGCAAAGAACAACCGCCTCGGAAAGCGGCGTCTCCTCCTTGAGCACGGAAAGAAACGTGGCAGTCCCCCCGACAAAATCCTTGTGGTACAGGTACGTCAAGTTGCCCTGCTGGTCGGCGTCTATCATGAGCACCTTGCCGTATTTTGAAAGCTCATACGCAAGCATGCTTGTGAGCGTAGTTTTTCCCACCCCGCCCTTCTGCATAAAGATACAAACAGTCTTGAACACCTCATCCCCGCCCATGGGCCACCTCTTTTTGAAAGTGACTTATTATACCCTGCCGCGCCATTTTTTGCAATCACCAAAAAGTACCAGTTTCTATCGGAAAAGGGTACACAGGACACCGAAAACGGTAACAGTTTTTATCGGAACACAGCAGGCCCCTTCCAAAATCCCTACAACACAACGCCAGCAACCCCACAGAAGCCAAACTGACCCATCACACACCAGAGGAGCATCGAAAAAGGTAACAGTCTTTATACGCCCACCCACAAAGCCCGGTGGAAAACGCAAAAAACAAGTAACAGTTCCTATATGCAAACCACCGAAAACAAAACGTTGCAATACAAGAAAATACCATCATCGCCCGACAAAACGGGGCACAGTTTCTATCGGAACAAGTAACAGAGTATACGGTATCTTCTATATAATCAATTAGATTATACAATTGTCAAAACAAATAGTAAATCCGTGCACAAGTATAAAAAGCGGATATACACTGTTACTTTAGAAAAAAAGAGACTTGCTCAAAAGTTTGTCAAACAAACTACAGCCTACCGATAAAAACTGTTACCACATACACAAATCACACTGAAAAGACAATCATCTTCAACTGCAATATAAAAATAAAATATTCAAATAGAAAAAACCTTTCGCATCGCTTAGCCATTTAATTCCAAGGAAGCCACATTCAACATTTGAAAAATCTCACTTTAGGCCGACATAAAACATCTAAAAACAAATCAAATTTATATTAAATACGCAATTTTTGACTGGTTAAATTATCTATGACCAACACTCCGATAAAACAGAAACGTTCAGAACATAAACAAAAACGCCATAAAACACTGCCATATATTCCAACTATAGACCGCTAGACATCAAAGGAACAATCTTTGAATAGCCAGCAGTTTACATAGATAGTCATAAAAACAATAAGATACCGCTGAAAGTTATACCATGAGCACGAAACAAGGTGACATATGACAAGAGTCATGTTGAAACCAAAAAACGCAGATTCTCAACTTGCATATAAGAAGCTCTGTTCCTTGGTTGTAAGGCTGGGAACCAAATCGCAACAGCTATGATAAATGGGCCTTAGATCTAAACCCCATGTTCGGGCATTATGAGCAAAAGTTTGTTCAACAAACTCTCTCTCTCTGCCTTTCCAGGCTATCGGCAATGTAGTAACAGTTTATATCGAAAATGCATGTCGCTGACATTGCAATGTCAGCTGATGGAATTTCTGTGTCGCTGCCGAACAATTCAACGGGTTTATGTCACACCTTCAATGCTATGCAGGTGTGCCGAAAATTGTCAGTTCCTTTTGCGCGGTGATAAAATAAAAATATCTGGGTTTGTATTCAAAACAAAAAGTTTGTTGAACAAACTTTTTGTTTTGAATCTGAATGCAATAAAAAGCGTTTTGCTGTAAAAAATGGTGCGCCAGGAATCGTACATACCATGGAAAGAGAAAAATCTTCAAAAGATGAAACCTTATGTTTCATTAAGCTGTGTTACCATTTGAAAGTCGATGTGAATTATGAATGGACTTTTAAAGTATGTTGCAACTTGAACACAGAAATTGTATAACGGTATGGGTTTTAAAGCGAATAGTAGTCGGGTTTCAGAACTTTTTTCTGTATTTATGCCAGATTCGTACTGGTTCAATTGGGTAAATGCTGTTTCCGTCATAATTATTTAAAAAGCAAAATGTATGCAAAATCGTCTGTTTCCTGTTTATCTTTATAGCTCAATATGCTATACTGAAACAAGCATGCTGTAAATGGGAATGCAGATTATTCCATGCCCATTCATGCTGATTTGAAATGGAAAACTTTCAATCAACTCGCCTCCGTTGCGAACTTGCAGGTATTTTTTTTGTGCTTGGTTCGCGTATAGGTGACTTGATATAGTACGGCAGACAAAAGCATGGCTTCGTGACGGTGGTTGACTTCTGGATGTCTTTTGCTGTGACTTGCCTTACCGCACTGTGTTGTTAGTTTTGCTTTCATTATTTTGGCGTGATGTTTGCTATGAATACGCCGACCAGGACTGGGGTGCTATGTACGCCTGTATTGCGGTATGCTACTTGCAAGTGTCGTGCTCATATATGATGATTCATTGTATATGGCGATGGAGCAGGGGGCTGCCGTATGGCATGTATGCCTTGTTACTTTTGAAGGCATTGTGCTTTAACGGTGTAGACAGTGCACTTGAAACCCTGTTTGGCCTCAATTCAATAATGCCGAGTTGCTTACGTACATGGGCGATGTGGTACAGTATCATACTATGCTGAACACTGGCTTTGTGGAACGTGCACAAGGCTTGTGCCACAAAATATTCTGCGCTGTACCGTGGGGCAGGGGACTTATCGCTAGCCCCGGGTGGTTCCGCAGTCGGTTCTGGTTGTGATTCTGTGCTTGGTCTCATTGAACCAAAGCTTATGGAACTTTCCGATGGCGAATATCTCAGTCCGCAGGAAACAGTATCGGGTGTATTTTTATGCGTGGTATTTGGAATATATATTTTTCGCAGGAGTTTTTTATGAAGTTTGGAAAACGTGTCTTGGGAATTTCGCTTTGCATGGTCTTTGCGTTTTGCGGATGCAAAAGTACAACGCAAAACGCAAATCCATTTGGCTATCAGTACATTCCGTGGGCAACGCCGATATGTGCCACATATCATGCGCAGACGCTCCGCGAAGAAGGGCCCGTTGATCTGCTGTTGTGTTTTTATGAAAACGATGAATGGACTCTAAACGCTGCGTTTGAGGTTTCTGAAATTTCCGCCGATGTAACGATGTTTTGTGGCACCTACACAGGAAGTCCGGGAGAAGAAGGTGAGGGAAAATTTTCTTTGCTAAAGGAAATAAAAAAGAAATTGAACGGCATGCAGGATTCACCTGTGGCCAGTACAACTTCTTACACGGTTTCAACCGATGCTGCCGGGCTTGTATTTTCCAATTCATTTTTGCAACGCGCATATAAGGATGCCGTGTTTGTCAAAGAGCAATAACTTTTCTCAATTGTACGACTCAATATTCCACGATGCATAAAATGAAGATGAATTTTCCGGAATGTCATAACTGGATGATTCTAAAACAGGCTCGTGGAATGTTGGCCGTCTGTGTTGCTTTTGTGGCCACTGCCTGTACCATCTAAGTCAAATTGTATATCATTTGTATTACCGTTAGTATCGCTTATTCAAGCTGGCATGGCATTGTTTGAAAATGTTTGATGTGCGTGTTTTTCAAAAGCAAAATGTCCAGTGTTTTTGTGTTTTTTTATCAATGCTGAAAATAACGAGTTATGCTTTTTGTTAATTTAATTCCATGCAAAGCCGTGTTATGGACTGCTGAAAATGCGTGAAATTTTAAGTAAGGTATGATTTATCCGAAACATATTTTTTTTGTGTATGTGTAATTAGCCGTTATACACACAAATGAGGAGTTAAACTTTAGGGGCGTTGAATCACGCGAAACAAGGTTTTGCATGTATTCGAACTAATGCTTACGGCATAAAAAATGGGAATAAAAATTTTTATGATTTAAGAATAAACTGACGGCGATAAATGCGGTGGCAAATGCGACAGGCATCTTTTGTATGGCAAGGAACACCGTGAACCGTTGCCGCGACATCTTGCGCAGAACAATCCACTAGGAGATCATCCGTGAGGTAAAGCGGAGAGTCGGTGAATATGAGGTGGCGAATCCTATTCCGGCTTGAAAGTGATCGCAACGGTGCAGACAAGCCTTCTGGTGTTCAGGTTGCCAATCGGTCGTGCTGATGACATTTGTAAAGAGGCTAATTCTTGAGCAACCAGCGATTATTTAAACGAACAGCAGAAAAACCTGGGACACCCTCATGCTAAGGCTGATATGGGCGCTATCGGGGAGTCGCTGGAAATTTTGCCGAGAATACCAATCAAAACAATGTGACATGCGGCAAAAATCTATCACCGAAATTGGGAAATTATAAATCTTCGTTTGTCGTACAGCTTTGCCAAGAGACTGTTCATCAAGTTCAACGATTATAGTCCTGTTGTTTTTCTGGTGTACTTGACTAGCTGATTCACAAACACCGAAATGTTGGCTTGCGGTGGTTATTAGAAAAGCGCACAGAAAATTTGTTTTGCCTCGAGAGTGTTTGTTTTTAACTCAGATGGTAAATTCTTTTATTGTTCTGGTGGAATAGCTGCGTAGTATTTGTCTGCTGTGAATGTAGCATGTTTTGTTTTTGCGCAAAGAATGCCATATCTTGATTTAATTCACCCGGAAAGAATACATACCATATCCAAACTTAAAGCTGTACCGATGGGCATGCTACCTTAATAGGAGCAATATATCACAACAAGGTTTCAAGACTTTTTACTGCTCAAGCATCAATTTTTTAGAGGATATGCCTAGATTTTGCATTTTGGGTGTGTTGCTTGGAATAAAACATGGCATAGGTGATTCGTGTTTTAATGCAGTAGAATCTGTGATTTTTGCACATCAGACTAATACCTCCGGGGGTATATAAAAATTGGTACATTCCATTTCTGTTTATTCAGTGGGCTGGTCTGATAGCCCGATAGCTTGCATCGCGAAAATGATATAATGCATGACGGACCATATTTGTAAAGTACGTGACAAACGCCGCTGTTGTAACATTTCGTTCCTCTTGTGAAATATCGGAGAAAATATTCACAGAGGAAGTGAGCGATGCACTGGAAGGAGTCTGCGATGCATGTGAGGTGCATTTCATCCGGATAAAGATGAATGAGGGGTACGCGCCGCATATGCTCGTTCAGTGGATAGCGGCGCGAGAGGTGTATAAGGCATGCCCGAGAGTCAGGATAGAAATAATATGTGGCGGAAACATATGAATACCGTGTGCTACGCGAACACGGTGGGGCAGAACGGGAGCAGGAAAGTGATGGTCCGATACATACAGAGCCGGTGTAAAGAAGCGAATATGTATAATAAGATCTACTAGTGCCAGTCAACGCTAGATTTTAACACTTGGTGTGTCATTAAACGATGGTCTGACGCAAGTACAGGGGGGTGCTTAATTTAGGATTCTGATTTGTGCGGAAAAGGTATATACCATGCTTCTGCAATATCAAACCTTGGCTTGAAGCCTTTATAAAAGTAGGGGCGCAATGAAAGGTACATACATTTTGACTGCAATGCTTTATAAGAGCAACATTCCCAGCAATGTATAAAGATTTCTTTGTCACTGCCCAGCAAGCAAGCTTCAGAAAAATCTTACCAAGCCTTATATGCTGGGGTATTGAGTTAACTAAAGATGTTTGGTTAGTGCTATGGATGTTGAAACTTGTTGGTCCAAGATTGGTAATTGCATTTCCTGTCGAAATGCGGGCTTTGTTCGATTTATGGCGTACCGAATTTGTATGACCCAATCTTAAATGTAGCGATATGTTTTTGAATACATTTAGCGAATAGCATGTTCTGATATTTTTGTGGGCTAGGGCGCTTGTTGGTTCTGTTCCAGACGAGCTTTGCATGTCAGCTGATTGCAATTCATTTTTTACATGTGCACATTCTGTGTCCTTTTTGCGGAACATTTTTGCTGGATACTTTGTTTTATTTTGTCCATGCTTTGTGCGTCGGAATCTAGCTGCATGAATTCGGGTTTGCTTTTTGATATTGCTTGAGCGAATTTTCATACGAAAATCTGGTTTGTGCTCATTTATACTTCTTTGGAAGTATAAAGAAAATATGCCGTTTTGCAGTGATTGCATATAGCGGTCTGTAGGTTTTTATACATATTGATTCGATGCGGAAGTGCGGCTTGTTACACTTGCAGATGTGGCAGCCGCAAATTTGAATGTATGGCTGCCTATGTTATTTAATATGCAGGTTTTCGTCATCCTTGAATTATGATCCAGATAAATATTGCTGCTGGGGCGGCAGGTTTTATGCAGCAAGTTGGCTGTTTAAGGTTGCAGAGGTTTGTAAAATGAATGTAGGCGGAAGTTGTTTTTTATATGATAGACAGAATGTTTATTATTGTTAGTTATCTCAAACTATGGCGATACGATAGAAGTTTTCATTGCGCCAGGCCCGTGTGGTGTTTTGCCCTTATTGCCTATGGGGTTAAAGGGTATTTTATTTAAATTGTTGTTCTTTTGTGCTGAATATTCGGTCGGAAGCATTTCGCCGAGCGTGCGGGAAGCTTGAAATGTTCTTAAGTCGCTTTGATGCGAGCAATGGCAGACTGCAATTGGAGCATAAGCATCAAATCCCTGATGCGGATATTGCCACGCCTGATGGTGTTTTATAGATGGTAGGGTGGGTCGCGACTGTGTGAAAATCGAAGTGGTTGCGGATGCTCCTTGGGTACATTGAATTTTGCTGCTTATGTCAAAAGCAGTTTTCTGTTTTTAGGAGTCTGTGTGTTTCATGGTCGTCTTTTTTATGGCAGGGTGGTGGGCGGGCTTGCGGTTGCTGTTTCAGGAAATTTGGAACGCTTAGAAATCCAATGATGTTCTGTGTGCACCTATGATACAAAATGTATGAATGTGTATCCGATTGTATACATGTATATATTTGTACCAATTCCCGGCGCGCCACTGGGCCGGGTTTTGTTTGTGTGGGTGTTGTCCGTGCGTGGTCTGTGCGCGTGGGTGTTCCTTTTGCGGCGCAAGGTTTTCGGAGCCTTTCTTTTCCGTGAAATATAAATACTGTTACCATGGATATAAAAGTAGGCATGTTTTATGGTGGCATGGAGTTTTTATAGATTTTAGAATACTTAAATAGGCGCTGTTTTTTTTGTTTGACTCGCCATTCCCCAGTCCTGTTTCGCCCTGGGGTTTCGGAGTGCGCAAGATCGTTTCGGTGCCCTATTGCCATGTCCGTGCTTGTGTGATACAATCGCAGTGTATAAATATTCAAAAATATGTGCTATACATGCAGCAAGGTGTAACAGGTGTATGGCGCATATGTAGCGGGTGGGCTATTTTATGGGTGAGGAACTTGCATTGATTCCGGTTAAGCCGGAGGTGTCGGCAAAATACCGTAGTTTTTTGCCGAGCGTATTTATTTCTGCGGCGCTTCCATTACGGGATGTCAAGCGGACGGTGTTTGAACGTCGCTACAACAACATCACGTTGCGCTTGACGAGCGGTGTGAAAGTGCCGTTTGGAAAATACGGTCGGTTGCTGCTGTCTGTGCTTACGACGCACGCCGTAGTTTCTAAAAATAATCTTAATAATGACGGAACTGTGACAATTCGTTTTGCCACTATGCAGGGACTGCTCGATGAGCTTCAGCTGCCCAAGCAGCGTAGCGGTGATATCAAGGAGCAGCTGGCGTGTTTTGCGAATTCTTCATTTATATATGAAGAACGACGTTCACGGGTGGTGCAGAAAAAGCTGTTCCCGGAATTTTTCGCCGCAGACGATCCGGGTGATGTGACGGCCACCAAAGTTACTACGGGGATCATTCCATTTATAGATACATTTCAATATATTGAGCTTGATGATGCTGCGAAAAAGGACAAACGGAGCCTCGCCTTCACCATTGTGCTGGACAAGAAATTTATTCAGCTGTGCAAAGAGCATTCTGTTCCGATCGACTATTCGGTGTACCGGCGAATTACAAGTCCGCTGGGAAAGGATTTGTATGCATGGCTTGTATATAGAAATAATTATGAAATTGGCGATGAGGGGCTTTTTATTTCGCGGCCGGCGCTGGTGCAGCAGTTCATGCCGGTAACGGAAAAGTCAAATCCTGACCAGGAACGCACCAATTTTGTGTACATAAAAGAACAGATAAATATCATCAAAGAGAAATACTATCCTGGTCTGCGCGTTAGTTTTGGCAAAAACAATTTTGGGTTCACCCTGTACAAGTCACCCCAGATCATGGCCCCGAAAGACGAACGCTACATTTTGGTTACTAGTGAGCTCGGTTCTGCGGGCGGCTTGGTGCCGCGGTCTTCTCGTTCATGAGCGGAGTGCCGTGTTTTTTTGTTATGGATGTTGAAAGGATTTGGCTTATCTCGGTTTGACAATACTCCCTCCTTGGAAGTATACTTTGCACGGTGACTTTTTGCAAACGGGAGGGTACTGTGGGGAAACTTGTTCTTTACCACGGCTCAAAGTTGATTGTCAAAAATCCCGATGTGGCACATTCGCGGCCTGCCGCAGATTTTGGTTTCGGCTTTTATTGCACCGCTTCAAAAGTTGCCGCCGAGGAATGGGCCGCCTGTGATGGCACCGATGGATTTGTAAATGCATATTCCGCCACTGTTGATTCGTTTAAACTTTTGGATTTAACGGAGTCGCGCGACTGTCTGCTTCCGTGGATTTCTTTGCTGCTTTCATTTAGGATGTTCCGCATTGCAACGCCTCTTGTGAGCAAGAGTTGCACCTGGCTGCAAAATTTTTATCCAACGGATATTTCCCGCTACGATTGCATAAAGGCGTTCCGCGCGGATGATTCATATTTTTCATGCGTCAAGAAGTTCCTGAATGGTGAGATTTCGGTCGGACATTTATGGGCGGTGCTGTATGGAGATAGCGAGCGGACAGTGCAATTTGTGCTGAAAAAGCCGAAATTGGCTAAAACGCTCATATTTATGTCGGGGAATACGGTGCAGGGGCAAATAATGCATTCCATGAGGGTCAAAAATGACCTGAATGTGCGGAAAAAACTTGCTCAGCCGCCATCTGAAGACGATGCGTTGTTCATAAAAAATCTTATCATCAACCAGGAGCTTGGTTATGCCTCACGCCTATAATAGATTGTATTTGGAAGATGCCATGGACTGTTTGGGGGAGCTGTGCGATTTTGTAGTGAACCGCGTGAAAATGTCTTTTGCGGATTTTATGCATCTGTTTGAGGCTTCTGGCTATGCTCGCAGGTTTGAGCGGGGCTGCCCGGATGTAATCGCAGGTCTTTCTGGTACAGAGCTTGCGGTTACGGTTTTTTCATCCTGCGGAATGGAAATGGAACTGCCTGGCGCGAGGAAAGGTTTTTACAACACGCGGGAGTACACGTGCGGTGCGGCGCTTGCGCTGTATCAGTGGAAAACGTCCGTGCCGTTTCACAGTCTGTTCGAGCGCATATCTTTTGGTACGTTGCTTGATGTGTACGAAGCTCTTCCCGAACGAACGGATGTTACCTTGTTTTCGCATTTGCTCGCAGGACGGGTTCCGGCGGTGGAGCCTGGAAAGAAATTGCAGGCTCTTCGCAAAGCAGCCGGGCTTACCCAACGCGAACTGGCTGACGGGGCGGGAATCAGTGTGCGTACTGTGCAGGAATATGAACAAGGTTTTAAAAATTTACTTCATGCCAATGGCGAAACATTGCGGCATCTTTCGATAATACTACAGTGTCCGCTTGAATCACTGTTGACATAGCAGCTTCATTTGCAGTTGGAAGTTGATTCGTGCGGAAAAGATACATACCGTGCTTCTGCGAAGCCTTTATTAAGAACAACACACCCGGCAAGGGCTAAAGGCTTTTTTGTCACTGCTCAAAGGGCAGGTTTCAGAAAAATCATACTATGCTTCACAGTGTGAAGCCTTGCTTTTGCGTTGGGGTGTGTTGATTCAGTTTTTGTCATTTAGCAACGTTTGAATGTTTTGCCGCACCATGTTGAGCAGAGCGTCTTTTTCCACTTGCTCGGGAAAATTCCGCCAGGTTAGGTACAGGACCTGTGGCGTCACTTCCGCAAGCGGACTTCCTACTGGATTATGGATATTGTCGATAATTATGTCGTATTGTTCAGTTGCCGCGTCTGCAATCTGTAGCGATGTAACAGGCGCAGGTCCAAAGGTCTGCGCTATGTTCAGACCCAGGTCTTCTGCCAGATAGGTTTGGTTTGTGTTGCAAAGAACACGTTTTTTTGCAAGACCTGATGCCGCCAACGTTTTTTTTGCAGCTTCAATTTCTTCAATATATTTTTGTACGCGCCGTTCGCTTTGCTGCTCCGTATGAAACAATGCTGAAAGTGTTTTTGCGTTTTGTTGGACAGTCGCGATGGAATTGTCGCAAGGAATCTGAACCATCTTGGCGGCCCCCGCCGAAGTTCCGATGGTCTGCATCATGCGTTCAAACCCTGCATAGATAAAAACGGAACTGCTTGCGATGGTTTGCAAATCCTGCACCGTTAGCTCATATTCCGGAGGGTGGCGTAGCGATGTGGGAGCGATTGTGGTTACATCGTTTATGCCTGCGAGGTCCGCAAAAGCCGCCGTCCATGATGTTGAAGCCACTACCGCGTTTTTTGTGCCAGCTGATGCAGCATAGTCTTTTTTTCCTAAAGCGTATAAGCTTCCCATGCACAAGCATACAACTGCGAATGCAATACCGTTTAATTTTGCAAGTTTCATAAAATCTCCTGTTTATATAGATTCGGTTTGTGCGTAGTCAGTACATGCCTTTTTTCTGTGGAACAGTGATTCCGCATTGTAGGCGTGTTGATTGTACAATATGAATTGTGTGATGCATAATTTATGCCGTGTGCAATTTTTTTTCATTTTATATGACTATACATATGGTTTGTTTTGGATAAAATTCAAAAGCTTTCTGGTTCCATACAGAATTGCCGCTGTTCCTGCAATGGTTGCGCCAGGTGGCAGGTTGAATGCAACGGCCAGCGTGTATCCGGCGATTGCGCTGGACAAGCCCGTTAGCGCTGAGCGGAGGCACAGCTTTTGTATGCCGTGGCATTCCGCAACGAGTACAGGAAGAATGAGTAGCGCATCAATCAAAAACGCCCCCAGCAGTTTCATGGCCACGGCGACTACCAGAGCCACCAGCACCACCATGAGCGTGTAGTGCACGTGCACTGATATTCCCAGTGAGCGTGCAATGTCGCGGTTGTAAAAAATGGCAAGGATGGTTTTGAAGTGTGTAATAAAATAAAGCACTACCAAAGCAAAGAGTGTGCCGAGTGCAAGCAAATCTACGTTGCTGAGTGCAAACGGGCTTCCCCACAGCAGATCCAGCGTATCTTTTGCTGGAACATCTGTCACGTGCATGATGAGTGAAGCTGCTGCCATGCTGATGACCATTGTTGCCGATGACGCGCCGCCAAATCCAGTTTGACTTTTTTGCGCGGAAAAAAGCAGCACCGCCACCAAAACAAGGTTTACCGCAATTGTTACAGGTACCGTTGGAAGCTGAAGGGCGAGTGCCACGGCCCCCCCAAGTAGCACTCCATGCATGAGCAAAAAACGCAGGTTCATCATGTTTAGCCTGAGCACCATCACACCGCACAGTGGAAAGCAGAGGCCTGAAAGTACCATTGCGCACAGTCCGCGTGTAATCGGTGCCAGCATAAAAAGTAATGCCGGGTTATGCATGGGGCGCAGCCCCCGGGTTTGGGTTTAGACGAAGTGTATGCCATCCGCATAATGTTTCAAGTTCTTTGTCATGGGTCACCACGATAATTGTAGGAATTTCAGAAAGAGAAAGAGAGCGCAAAATAGAAATCACCGTGGTGCGGCTTTCTGTGTCAAGCGCGGCTGTAGGCTCGTCGAGCAGCAGCAGCCGTGCATGCTGTGCGAGACAGCGGGCTATGGCAACCTTTTGCCTTTCGCCGCCACTCAAATGCGCCATGCTCCGTTTTGCAAGCGCCGCCGCACCTGTTCGGGTCAATGCTTCTTGAATGCGTTCTGACGCTAACGGAGTTCCACGAGGTATTCCGAGTCCAACCACTTCTTCAACAGAAAGACTGAATGTGGGCTCGTCCAGTTGTTGAGGAATGTAACCGATGGTGCGGGCGGGCAGGGCAGTGGGGGCCATTCCTTCAATGAGGATTTTTCCTGCGCTTGGCTTTATCATGCCGGCAAGGATTTTTAGCAACGTGGTTTTTCCCGCGCCATTTTCCCCCATTACCAGAAGTTTGTCACCCGCAGCCAAAGAAAACGAGAGATTCTTTACGGCTCCAAATGGGGCGGTTACCTGTTTGGCTTCAACGCTTACGCCTTCAACCAGTTTGGCACGTTGGCGCAGCAAAGTGTACATTGTGTCGCTGTCAGTCAATGGTGCAAGTTGGCTTTCGGTGGCGCACAGAAGCCGTTCCACGCAAGTGTCATAAGAAATCTGAATAGATTGGTTTGGTTTTAAATGCTCTATATATTCCACAGCGAGAAGGCTTGCAACATTTGCATGGATCCGCTCCACGCCCATTCGCGCCAGCAGCACGGCAGCTGCTTTTCCAATGGCTGTGTCGTGTATGCTTAAAAGTTCGCGCGGGCCTTTGTAAGCTGCCAGGAACTGTTCCAATTCAAATAACGGTAGCAGCCATTTTCCTCCGCTGGAAAAAATCAGCCGGTCTCTGGTGTATACCTGCAACGTTATGCCAGCAGGAAGTGGATCCGTGTACATGCGGACAGTCTACCACGCGGGTTTAAAAAAATCCATACCTCGCGATATACAAAATGCATTGCACTTTTTCTTTATCAGCTTTATGATTTATGTAATGGGCGAATATTTTTTGCCTGTGGTCTTATGCCAGATTTTTTATGGAGGATTTTATGACAGACTGTTCCGTTGCCGCCGTGTTTTCTGACCATTGCGTATTGCAGCGCCATAAACCCATTGCGGTGTTTGGACAAGGCCCCGATGGGGCAACCGTTGAAGTGCAGCTCATGCACAAAGATGGAAGTGTATGTGCACATGCCGTTTCCTCCGTTGTTGGCGGCGTGTGGAATGCAGTGCTCATGCCGCAGGAGGCGCAGGAGCATTTGTGCCTTGCGGTGCGGTGTGACCAGGCTGGATTTTCTAAAACATTTTCCGATGTCGCGGTGGGCGAGGTTTGGTTTGCAGGTGGGCAGTCAAACATGGAATTGGAACTGGCAAACTGCATCGAAGGCCCACGTGAATTGCAGTCCGAAACAGACTCTGCCGTGCGTTTTTACTGCACCCAAAAACTGCAATATCAAGATGAATATTTTTATGAACAGGAACAGAAAAACTGCTGGCAGACATGGAGACACGGAAATCCTGAAACATGGTCTGCGGTGGGATATTTTTTTGCAAAAAAGCTGGCGGCTGATCTGGGCGTTACGGTGGGAATAATTGGTTGTAATTGGGGTGGAACATCAGCTAGCTCCTGGGTTGATCGCGACCAGCTTTCCGGTGATTGCGAGCTTGCTTCATACTTGGTTGATTATGAGCAGGCTGTCGCAGGAAGATCGCAGGAGCAGCAGCGTCTGGAATACGAAGCCTTCCAAATGCGCCATAACGAATGGGAGGCTCGCGTTGCTGGACTTTTAAAAGAGCATCCGGAGCTTACCCATGATGAGGCCGCGGCACGTGTAGGGCCTTTTGAAGAAGACTGGCGTGGCCCCATGTGTTACAAAAATCCGTACCGTCCAAACGGATTGTATCAGTGCATGGTGCGCCGTGTTGTTCCATATACGCTCAAAGGCTTTTTGTATTATCAGGGTGAAAGCGATGACCACAAACCCACGCTTTACTACAAGCTTTTTTGTTCGTTGATTCAGAAGTGGCGAAAAGACTGGCATGACGACACCCTTCCGTTCGTATTTGTGCAGCTTCCCCAGCACCGATATGCTGCCGACCGGGATTTTAAAAACTGGTGCCTTATCCGCGAAGCCCAGTTCAAAACTTTTTTAACAGTGCGCAACACAGGCATGGTATGTGCCGCTGATTTGGGCGCGTATAATGATATTCATCCCAAGGCAAAAAAGACGCTTGCTGAGCGTATGGAAAATACCGCATTGTGGCTTGCCTACAATCGGGCGGAAGCACAGGATGTAAATGGGCCTCTGTTGATGTATGCCATTCCGCAGGACACAAAAATGCTTTTGCTGTTTGACTATGCCCAAGATGGTTTTGTTGTTCAGCCTGATGAAGAAACACTGAACCATTACATTGAGCTTGAAAAATCGCAAGGCAACACCGTTTCCCGTGATTTTACCGGATTTGAGCTTGCAGGCGCGGACGGCGTTTTTTATCCTGCCAAATTTGAATGCGGTGCCCAGGGCATCCCGAACGCAATCGCCTTGTACTCCCAAAAAGTGGCGCGGCCTGTTTTTGCTCGGTATGCATGGTACAACTACGGGCCAATCACCATTTTTGGAAAGAACGGGCTTCCGCTTTCTCCATTCAGAACACAGTAATAAATGTGGTTGCATATTCCTGTGTGGTCTGCTATTATAAAAACATGAAATCGGTAACGCTGCGTCGTTGCATGCTAACAAGCGCTATTGTCCTCGCATTCTGCCTACAGTGGAATTATCAGGCGCTTTTGATGCAGCGTAACTGCCGAAATATGATTTGCGCCATCGCAGGGGATTCTGTCCTGTGCGTAAACGCTGCGGCGATTCCATTGCTGGAAGCGCAAAAAAAGGAACCGAAGTTTCAGGGGCTGCCATGTGTTTCTTGGCATACGGTGTTTATTTTTCTTTTTCTTTCGCTGGGATTTGCCCTGCCGTCATGCGATTCATTCTGCCGCATCATTCACTCAAAATTATTCTGCCTCACAAAATACATAAAATCGATTATAGCGCAACAAACCGTTTTGTAAACGCTCCTCTTTAAAACCGAAACAGATTTTTTATGCCGATTGATGGTACACCTTCCGTTTGTGCCATCTGCGGAATTTTGAGGAGCAAAAAAATGACACATATCCGTTCCGCTTGGATAACGGCGCAAGCTGTGTCCACAAGTTTTATAGATGATTCGCTTGAACAGCAGAGTAGAGCTTTGCTTGATTTGCTGGCCATGACTGGTCAGGTTGCCAACAAAGAGCAGGTGTATTTAGATGTTTGTGAACGTATGCGGCATTCTTCGCCGCAGCTTGAGGCCGATATAATTGTTTCCCATGCCATGACAGAAGGCGTTTCTGATTTTTGTGCCGCGGTTGGCATTGTTCCGCACAAAAAAATCTATATGCTTGTTGCATGGAACAGGGCCACACCGCACAACCTAAAGCATCTTGGCGCGCTTGTGGAAGTTCTTGAAGACACTGATGTTAAAGCCTGTATGCTGGAGGCCCAATCCCCGGAGGATGTTCTTTCGGTTTTGGATGAGCACCTTAAACATTTTGGTATCCGCATATAGGTATTGGCATTTCCTGTGGTTTTTATTATAATGATGCTCCACAGGATAGTTAAAATGGAACAGGTGCATAAGCATAAAGGTTTTAAAAGATTTTATTTTCTTTGTGTCATGGCAGTGTTGTTTCTACTGCTTGCAGGTTGCCGGACTACCAATGGCATTTCTAAAAATTCACGTTATGTTCAAGAAGAAAATATTTTCAAATACCTTGAATATGATATACCAAGCGCTGCGGAAGACACCTACATTTTTATTCGTCTGTATGAGCCGGTGTATTCAAACCCGTTTTATATTGCCAATCTGCTTAAATTTTGCGTTAAAATTACGGAAGTGAATGATTTTTATGCGAGCCATGCCAGCATCGGATTTTCGTTGCAGGACAATTTTTATGGACTCACGCAGGGTGGCTGGCCCGAACTGAATGTGGAGCATTGCACTAATATATCGACCAACGATTATATGAGCAGGTGCGATGTTGAAAGGTCTGAACAGATTGTATATGCGCTCAAAGTAACTCCGGAAGAATACAACAAGGCCAAGCGCCTTCTTGTTGAAAATGAACTGGCCACGTATGACCCTGCAAAAATTTTCCCCGTAGCCACCCGTTCAGTAAAACGAAGTTTTTTTACCACCAAAAAAAATCAGCCGCTTGAACGTTTTAACACGATTCATGCAAAGCACAAGCCCGTGGGGCCAGCAGAAGAAATCAATCCTGAGAAGCGTTTTGTGTGTTCAACATTTGTATCCTATATTCTGAATGAGGCTGTGCAGAGCGTGCACGACTTTTTTGAAGCATACAACATCGATTACCGGTATATGACGGTCACCGATATTGCGGCCATCCCGGGCGTAGAATATCTGTTCAGATCCTCATGGGAGGATTATGAGCGGGCTTCATATGAATTTGCCAGTCAAAACACTGCATTTTTGCCGTATCTGTCGCTTGATAAAACACAGGTGGTAAGCGCCGACGTTGCAAGCGAACAAGTGTTGAACTAACGGACTGTTCATGCTGAATAAAAAGCGAAAAGCACTTTTTTTTCTTTTTATGCTGGTGTTGACATGGCATAAACTATATGCGCTTGAAATTTACCGCCCAGAAAATTTTGGTTCACTCAATGATATTCCTTGTTTGCTTTCGGTGCAGGACTTGGACGGGCATGATGCCTCTGAAAGCATAATCCATCTTTCTTATTCCTGGTACTATGAGCTTCGTGATCTTGACTGGCGGGGCGAGCCCAAGGTTTTGCACACCTATTTTGACGGCTGTTTTACAGGTGGGGCAGTGCTCCATTTGCTTTTAAAACCCGGCACCTACCGCATTTCAGTATACACCCCGCGTGACTATCAGGTGAACTGGCCGGAAGGTAGCGCCGCGCCAAAAACGCAGTGGCAGTCGAATACTTTTATATACAAAACTGGAACACAGCTCAAAGTAATTTTTGTGAGTCCTGTTGCAAACCAAAACGGATTTTTTAATGGTAATTGGCACATAAGTCATCGTGCTCCAAAATTCTACAAATACACAAAGCCACGGCAGTGAAAGTTCATGCTGAATGGTTTACCGCCACTTTGTTTGCTTCTGTTGGTTCGTGCGGAAAGGGTACATACCATGCTTCCATGAAGCCAGAGCCTGGCTTTAAGCCCTGCTGCGAATAGTGGCGAAATGAACGTTTAAAATCAGCCGCACAGATGGCACCGTCTGATTTTAACTTCGACTACTTTTTCCAAAACATTGTAAATGGCGCGTAATTTTGCTATAGTTGGGCAATATACATTACAGAGGCTCCAGTATGAACAAAACCAGCGAAATCGATATGCTCAATGGTCCGCTCGGTAGCAAAATCTTGCTGTTCGCATTGCCGCTTGCCGCAACTGGAATTTTGCAACAGTTGTTCAATGCTGCCGACATTGTTGTAATTGGCCGCGCGGTAGGAAAACATGCTATGGCCGCCGTAGGATGCAATGGCCCTGTCATTGGTTTGATAGTCAATTTGTTCTTGGGAATTTCATTGGGTGCCAATGTGGTCATTGCAAATTTCACGGGCCAGCACAGTGACCAAAAAATTCAGGATGCTGTGCATACGGCGGTACTGCTTCCGATTGTCAGCGGAGTGGGAATTGCGCTTATAGGAGAGGCCGTCGCTTATCCGCTGCTGCGGTTGTTGGGCGTTCCAGATGAGGTGTTCGTTATGGCCTTGCGGTATCTCCGTGTGTACCTCGCTGGCATGCCGGTTATTCTGCTATACAATTTTGAAGCTGCTATTTTTAGAAGTCAAGGTGATACCCGGACTCCGCTTTTCTGCCTTGCCGTGTCAGGCATGGTGAATGTGGCGCTCAACGTGTTTTTTGTCTGCGTGCTGCACATGACCGTTGAGGGCGTGGCACTTGCCACAGTAATTTCAAACTTGATGAGTGCGGTTTTGCTTCTGCTTATTCTCTTGAAACGCGATGGCCCCGTTAGCGTGCGTTTCAAAAAACTCAGGCTGAACAGACGCATACTGGTAAGTATTTTAAAAATTGGTGTACCGGCTGGTGTGCAAGGCATGGTGTTTTCACTTTCAAATTTGTGCATACAGTCTGCAATTAACAGTCTTGGCCCTGACATCATGGCGGCATCATCTGCGGCGTTTAATGTTGAAATATTCCTTTATTTTATTGTGAATGCGTTTGGCCAGGCATGCACCACTTTTATCGGCCAAAATTACGGTGCGCATCTTCTTGCACGGTGCAGGAGCATTTTGCGCTTATGTCTTTTACTGGACGCGGCGTTGACCTTTGTGCTTATGCTGTTGATTCTGCTGGTGGGGCACCGGCTGCTAAGTCTTTTTAACGGCGATGAACAGGTGCTTCATTATGGCACAATTCGGCTCACATACATTGTGGGTGCCAATCTGCTTTCAGTTTTGATAGAAGTGATGTCTGGCTGCCTCCGTGGATTCGGGCATTCGCTCGTTCCTGCGGTGATCGCGGTTGTTGGTATTTGCGGCGTTAGAATTTGTTGGGTCTGCACGGCATTCAAGATTCGTCCAACGTTCAGCACGTTGATGGCTGTGTATCCGGTCAGTTGGGCGGTTACGGCGGCGGCCATCGTGCTGGCATATATCGCGCTGCGGAAAAAACTGTATACGCCATTTACAAAAGCCTCGCCGCCGGATAGACATTGAAGTTTGGTTTTCAAAGAGCGGTGCAATCTAAAAATGAATGTCAATCTTGAAGCTCCGCTCTTTACATGTGCCGCGGCGTGCAGGATTACGCAAACAGCGGCGTGGTTTTTAGCCATTCAGAAACGGCGGTGGCTTCGCTGTCAAGTGCGCGGTCGTCCTGTACAAAAGCCGAGTGTTTTCGCACTTCATCATGCACCTGCTGTGTGAATGGGCTGAACTGGTCGGCTCCAACCAGGTCAACGGCTTGGCACACTGCAAGCACATGCACAGCAAACTGCAGGAACAGTAAATCAAGTTGTTCGGAAAGCTTCCGTGCGGAGATTGTGCCCATGCTCACCTTGTCTTGGTTGAGTGCTTCCGTGGGGCTTGATGTAATGCTGATAGGGCCCGCATAGCTTTGGATTTCGCCACGGATTGCAGAAATTGTAATTTGTGCGGCCTTGAACGCGAACCGCAGGCCCGCGTGCGGGTCGTCATTGGCGGTAAACGGAATGAGATTTTCCGTGAGTCCGTTGAATTTTCCGTCGATAATCACTTCGGCCTGTTTGTCGGCGAGGTCGCTTATGTTTGCAATGGCAACGCGCAGATAGTCACATGCCGCGCAGATGTGGCCGCCATAAAAATTCCCCGTGTTGAAAAGGCTTTGGCTTTCAATATCAACCAGAGGGTTGTCATTTGCCGAGTTCAACTCCTGCTCAATCCACTCCTGGGTGAAGTGCAGGGTGTCGCGCAGCACGCCGTTAATCTGCGGTGCGCAGCGCAGCGAATAGCGGTCTTGAATCATCTTGTCGCGTTTTTTGTAGCCCGTGTTGTTGAGCGCTCCCATTTCCTGCAAAAATTCTTCATATTTGTATACCCTTTTTGAATCCTTTACTATGTTATAGATGTAATCGGCGCTTTCCATTTGGCCAGGGTGGTTTTTGATTTGGCTCACTTTGTGCCGGAACGGCACTTCTTTTCCGCGCATGATTTCTGAAGTGGCGGCTGTTAAAAAATCGGAAAGGTTTGCAAGGCGCATTGCCTTTTGCCATGAAAGGGCCGCAATCGCCGTCATAACGGAAGTGCCATTCATGAGGGCGAGGCCTTCTTTTGCTTCAAGCGGGAGCGGCGTAATTCCTTCGCTGGCAAATGCCTCTGCGGTGGGTACGATGGCATTCTTGTAATACACGGATCGTTCTCCCATAATCACTGCACCAAGGTACGAAAGGGGAGTCAGGTCGCCGCTGGCACCCACGGAGCCCAGCTGGGGAATTACGGGAACGATGTCTCTGTTCAGTAGCGTTTCCATCATGTGGGCAAGCTCCAGCCGAATTGCTGAATGGCCTCCCTTCACATTGGAATTTAGCCGGCACAGTACAACCGCGCGCCCTTCTTGGCGGGAAAATACAGGCCCCAGTCCTATGCCGTGGTACGAAACCAGTGCATGCTGTAGGGCTGCCGCTTTTTCATAGTGAATTTGGCTGGCGCAGGAATCGCCGAAACCCGTGGTCACACCATACGTGGGAAACCCCTTGGCGATGTAGTTTAGAAGGAATTCTCTGGATTTTTTGAGCGTTTCCAGAAAAGCATTGTCTGTGCAAAGCCGCACATTGGAATTTCCCGTAGCAACTGCACATACATCTTTAATTGTAAGACTGTTACCATCTACTGTCACTGTACTCATTTTACATTTAGCTCCTTGTTGAAGTGATTCAATATAGCATTTCAACAAATGGTGCGCAACCCATGCGGTTGGCGGGGAAGTTCTCAGGTGAATGTCAGCCTGGACGGGGTCTTGTGGTGTGCCATGGGTTGAAATACATGGGCAAATGCGGTTTTCCGGGGTGCAGATGTCTTGGCAGTGCGGCGGCAAGGTTCCAGATGAATGGATGCAGAAATGCAACCAACATTATTTGAGTATTGTGTAAACAGGCTTAAAATGTACAGCCTTGGAGGAGGGGGTTTGCGGTCGGTCTTGCTTGCACATTGGGCATAATGTGGTGTATATTGTATCAATGGAAGAAGGGATTTTTATCTGGGGACTTTCTCATGCGCCATGGATTTGGTTGTTTATAACCATCATCTGTATCCTTATTGAATCCTTTACCATGGCGCTTACGACTATTTGGTTTGCCTGCGGTGCGTTTGCGATGGTTTTTCTTTCGCTTGCCACGCCGCTTCCGTTTCGTTGGCAGCTGCTGGTTTTTGTTCTTTTTTCGTTTGTACTTCTGCTCTGTACCCGTCCGCTGGCACTCAAAAAATTGCAGGCCAGAAAAATCTCACTCAACGCTGATTCACTGATTGGCAAAAAAGTGCTGGTGACAGAATCTGTAACCGAGATGCAGAAAGGAGCCGTTAAAGTAAACGGGGTTGTGTGGTCTGCAAGAAGCACAGATGGTGCAACCATAGAAGCTGGGCGGGAATGTACCATAACTGCTATCGAAGGAGCCACCGTTATTGTTCGTGCAGAAGATAAAACTGTGCAGTAGCAATTTCAGCCTGTCTAAAACAGGCCGTTTTGCGGATATAAACTGTTACTATTATTTAGGGGCTGACTTTATGCTGCTATCGTGTTTTCTGAAAATACCGAATTAGAGGAGGATTGTATGTCTATTTATGTTTTGGCCGCACTGGTTGTTGTGGTGATGGGACTTATCATTACCAATATCCGCGTTGTTCCTCAATCCCATGCTGTAATAATCGAACGGTTGGGAACCTATGTAGCCACATGGCAGACTGGCTTGCATGTAAAAGTGCCTTTTCTTGACCGCATATCGAACCGCGTGTCGCTCAAAGAGAGGGTGTTGGACTTTCCGCCGCAGCCTGTGATCACAAAAGACAATGTGACAATGAAAATCGACACCGTGGTATACATGCAGATTACCGATCCAAAGCTGTACACCTACGGCGTGGAAAATCCGCTTTTGGCAATAGAAAACTTGAGCGCTACCACTTTGCGCAACATAATCGGCGAGCTTGACTTGGATGCAACTCTGACCAGCCGCGACGTGATAAACACCAAAATGCGCTCAATTCTTGACGAGGCTACCGATCCATGGGGCATAAAGGTGAACCGCGTTGAAGTCAAAAATATCATGCCGCCAGAAGCAATTCGCGAGGCCATGGAAAAACAGATGCGGGCCGAGCGTGAGCGCCGAGAAAAAATCCTGATTGCCGAAGGCCAGAAACAAAGTGCCATCCTTGTGGCAGAAGGCAAAAAGCAGTCTGCCATTCTTGAGGCCGAAGCCGAAAAACAGTCGCTCATCCTGAAGGCAGAGGCTGAAAAAGAAGCCGCCGTGCGCCGCGCGGAAGGTGAGGCAGAAGCCATTCGGCAGGTGCAGCAGGCCACCGCCGATGGCCTTAGAATGATAAAAGATGCCGCTGTGGATGATGCGGTAATCAAGCTGCGCAGCCTTGAGACCATGGAAAAAGCCGCTGACGGCAAAGCAACCAAGCTGATAGTGCCTGCCGATTTCCAGAACCTTGCTGGCGTAGTAACATCGATAGCCGAATTTGTGCAAAAATAAACTTAAATTTTATGTTACAAGCCGGGGCTTCCGTGTATCAAGCCGTTATTAGCGCAAGGGCACATTGAAAATAGGAAGCCTCCTGATTTCCATAAAGACTTTGAATTTCTGGAAGACTTTTGAAGCGCTTTCAGTTAGTAACAGTTTCTATCGGAAATCACAACGTGGCCAAAACCCGTACAAGGCGGAATGTTTTTCGTATAATTGTTTTTGGGGGATTTGGGCGCTGTGCTGCGGCAAAATAAGGTCAAATTTCGGGGAAATTGGTAGTTTTTTGGTACCATAATATATGTTCTGTCTACCAGGCCGCGGCTTATGTTTTCCACTTCCAAAGCCTCTCCCCGGCAATGCGGTTTTGCGGTCGGCCATGTTATAAATTACGGAAATGTGTATGGAAAAGCAGACAGTTGGTTTGTTATTTGCTGGAAGTGGCTTTCCATAGTGTACTGATTTCCTGATTGGTAAGTGGCCGGCATTTTCCTGGGGCGAGATGCGGGTCAAGTGATACTCCGCCCAGCGCGATTCGTTTCAGATGGATTACAGTGTTCCCGAGCGCCTTGAACAGTCGCTTTACTTCGTGGAATTTGCCTTCGGTTAGTGTTATGCTGCATCGGTTTTGTTCTAGCCATTCAAGCTTTGCGGGAGCCGCTGTAAATGCCGGAAAATTCCTTTCTTGCTCCACCGCCACTCCCTGCTGGCACTGCTCGCGGTATTGGATTTGTTTTTTGCTGTCAACAGAAATGGCAAGTGTCGCAATATATGTTTTGGGTACACAGAACCGTGGCGTTGTAAGCCGATGCGAAAGCTGCCCGTCTGAAAGTAGCAGAAGCAGGCCTTCCGTGTCGCGGTCAAGGCGCCCTGCGCAGTGCAGGGATGTACGTTTAAGTGCGGCAGGTGTTACCAATGATTCTGGTACCAAATCAAATACGGTAGGACACTGTTCCCTCCTATGGGTACAAACGGTGTTGCCAATTTTGTTCATCATGAGGTACACATCGCTTGTAAGAAAAAGTCTCTGTCCGTTGAGACATATGATGTCTTGGGTACAGCTAACAAGTGCCGTGCGGTCAAATATGCGCCGTCCGTTTACCGTGAGACTGTGATTTCTGAGCAGTGCTTTTGCACCTCTCAGGGTACAGATTTTGTTGTGCCACAATACTCGTTCAATTCGCTGCAATGGTGCCGAAGCGTGTGTGTCGTAACATTCCATAAAAGTTGAATATATTATACATGTTATCGGCCATAAAACCAAGCTTTCGGCCTCATTCCCGTTTAACACAAATTTTGAAGACGGTGTTTATTGAAATATTGTTAAATTGACAAAACGCTTTTTCGCCCCTACCCTGAATTAAGAACAACACACTATGCATCGGGGTGTGTTGATTCCCTTTATTCTTCTATAAAAATAAATTGCATAATTCGCGAAAAAACGCTATACTGTATATCGATACAAAAAACGAGGGCAAGTGACTCGCCGCATGCTGGCGGAATGCTTGTTTTGCGTTGAACTCTTTTGTTATTCGGAGCGCCGAATATCCATGACTACTGAAGAGGCTGTTGCCGTTATTGCCGCCAGAATTTCTGTGCTGCTGAAAAAAAAGCCGAATGTTTTGGTTGCCATTGATGGTATGTGTGCTTCCGGAAAATCCACCGTGGCGCAGGAACTCTCGAATAAATGCAATGCATCTATTTTTCATGCCGATGACTTTTTCTTGCCTGCTTCGTGCTGTTCTGCGGAACGCCTTGCGGATTCGGGTGCGTCTATTGACTGGGAACGGCTCGAAAAAGAGGTGCTCGAACCGCTGGTAAAACAACAGCCGGTGAAATTCAGAAAATATGACTGCCACATGCAGAAGCTGCTTGCCCCGATCGTAGTGCTGCCCAAACATGTTTGCATTGTGGAAGGTTCCTTTTCAATGAGTCCGCATATAGAGCGTTATTATGATTTTTCAGTTTTTTTGAAAATCAGCAACTATCGGCAGGTTGAGCGAATTATGAAACGCAATCCAACCAACAAAGACGATTTTTTTAACAAATGGATTCCGCGTGAAGAAAATTATTTTTTTACCACGAACATACTGAACCGCTGTACACTTTCGCTGGGCATGGACTAGGATTCAGCTGTGTTTCCGCCTTTTCCCGAAGATGCTGCTTTTGCCGTTTGCGTGCAGACTGTAGAACAAATTAGAAACGGACTTGTGCAGGTTGTTCGGCTTTCTTCCAGAATGCCGCAGCCAAATCGCGCGGTACCACATGTAACGCTTGGAGTGCTTCTGTGCACTGCCGCCGACCTGCCCGCAAGCGCTGGGGCGGTTGTTTTAAAGACCCTGTCAGGCGTGAGCCACGAGCTGCGCTTTTCCTCTCCAGACCATGGCGATAGAAGCATATTCGTGCCGCCCGTTGTTTTTCCCGATAAAATTGAACAGGCACTATCTGAAAACGATGCAAAAATCCATGAGCTTACAAAAAAGATTGAATTGCTTTCTCAAAGCCGAAAAAACAGCGAAAATCCCAGGCACATTTCCGAAACAGAAAAGGATTTGCGTTCCGCGCGGAAAGTGCTTACCACCCAGTCGCTTGCACGGGTGCAGGAGCTTTATTCGTTTTGCTGTAGCGATGGAGTTTACCGCTCACTTGCCGCGTTGTGCCGTTGCCACAATAATGGCGCGCTTCCACCAACAGGAACAGGAGAATGTTGTGCTCCAAAATTATTGCATTACGCTTATGGACATGGACTGATTCCGTTTAGCATGGCAGAAGTCCGTGTACCGCAGGATTTGTTGCCTTGTCAAAGCCAAATGCCCTCGGCGGATGCAGCATCAAATGTTGAAATGCCTGAAAAAACTGTGGCATTGTTTGAACCGGAAAAGCCATTGCAGGCGGAATTGCCACGGTGTGCGCAGGTACCATCATCTTGGGCAGAAATGGAATCGATATTGTTGCAGATGGCAGACTCACCCCGGCCGCAGGCGACACCATGTACAAGTGGCAATGCGGTTGCTAAAAGCTTCGCCGGGCTTGCCACCCTTCCTCCGTGCGATGAGCGGTGCGGCATTGTGCTTCCTGGTATATTGGGACTGCATATTCTGTACCGCGACGAACATCTTGTTGTGGTGAACAAACAGAGTGGCCTGCTGAGTGTTCCAGGGCGTGGCCCACAAAAGCAGGATTGTGTGGTGAATCGGCTGCGCCGTTTGTTTCCTTTGTGCATGGAACAGCCCGCCGTACATCGCCTTGACATGGAAACAAGCGGCTTGATGGTGCTCGCCTTTGACGCGGCAACTCACCGCGCTTTGAGCCAGCAGTTCGCCTGTGGTTCTGTGCACAAGCAATATATTGCGCTCCTCGATGGTGTGCTTGCACAAAAAGGCATTGCCCAAAGCGGAACAATGGATTTGTTTTTTAGGCTCGATATTGAAAACCGTCCGCACCAAATCTGGGATGCGGTGCATGGAAAACACGCGGTAACAGAGTGGAAGATTTTGGGAGTGCATCGTTACACTGGTCCAGACAAGGCTGAACGTAACGCTACCCGCGTTTTGTTTACGCCGCATACAGGACGTACACACCAACTGCGGCTTGCAAGCGCTGACCCGCACGGATTCGACGTTCCGATCATCGGTGACGCGCTGTACGGCACTTGTGCGGAAGGTGAACGGCTGATGCTCCATGCGGAAATGCTCTGCTTTACGCACCCGGTGACTAACAAACGCATGGAATTCCACTGCCCTGCTGATTTTTAACGTCTAATTGATGCGTTGTTCAAAAACTGGCTGCTGCTCGGTTCCGCAGCAAACCGTTTGCCTTTTTTTCAGTGTCTTAGTATATTTTAATTCAGGTTGTATATGAACGAGCGGATGGTGCGCATTATTAGCGATTCATTTTGGAAAATCCTTGTACCGGGACTCACGATGACTATTCCGCTTACGGCACTGGCATTTGCGTTGGCGCTGCTTATTGCGTTGCTGACAGCGCTTGTACAGTTTGCGCATGTCAAAATTCTTAAGGATTTTGCCCGCTTGTACATATGGATTATGCGTGGGACACCGCTTTTGGTTCAGCTGTATGTGATTTTTTATGGCCTCCCCAACGTTGGCATTATGATTCCGCCCTTCCCCGCCGCCGTGCTGGTGTTCGCTTTTAACGAAGGAGCCTACGCCGCTGAAACCATGCGGGCGGCGCTTGAAGCGGTTCCGCATGGCCAGCTTGAGGCCGGATACTGTGTCGGTATGTCATACATGCAGACCATTTGGCGCATTGTGCTGCCACAGGCGCTGCGCACCGCATTCCCTCCGCTTTCAAACGAACTGATTGCAATGGTCAAAGACACGTCGCTGGCTGCAAACATCACCGTCACGGAAATGTTCATGGCAACACAGCGCATTGTTGCCCGCACATATGAACCACTTGCCCTGTATATTGAAGTCGCGCTCATCTATCTGCTTTTTTCAACAGTGCTCACAAAGTTGCAGCGAATTGGCGAAAAAAGGCTGAACTTGTATGAGGGGCGCAAAGTGTGATAGAATTTAAGTGTTGGCGGTAAAATCTTGCATGTTGGATGGCCAAATAGAGTTCATTATGTTTAATATCAAGTTTGCGTTGCAGACTTGCAAATCAAGAACCACTTCTTGATTTGTCGTGAAGTGGCATAAAAAAACAGCAGAAAGCCGGAATCTTCTTTTGGATTTCTGTTTTGAGGTAGGCAATGAAAAGACAGGTACA
>JAFLSN010000014.1 GCA_022510905.1 Treponema sp. | reverse complement strand
AGAACTTGTTCAGAAAGAAGCTCAGAATCCCGCCCGCGACGTAATTGCACGCGGACGCAAGCCAGTACGACACGCCGAGCGCGTTGTAGAGCACGAACATCAGCCCCGCGCCTACGATGGTGTTCGCTGTGCCCACGAGAAGGAATCGAATCAGTTTCTGGTCAAGAATCTTGTTCCTCATTTGAAAGTCTAGCATTGATAACTTAAATATGTAAAAGTATAATAAAATTAGCGATAATTGTATAGTATGGCTATCTTTTTTTATTTTAAAATATGCATAGTAACTGTAGTTTCAAGGCGATTTTGGGCAAAATCATCCTGTATGCCAAATGAAATTCAGTCGCGCCTTGCCGAGAACATAAAGAAAATCCGCAAAGAAAAGCGCTTCACTCAGTTCGCGTTGGCGGAGAAAGCGGACATTTCAGAGGCGATGATAAAAAGCATCGAGACCTGCCACGCATGGCCGAGCGAGAACACCTTGCAGCAGATTTCTGACGCGCTTGAGACCGACATCTACCATTTTTTCATGCCGGTAGCCTCCTCGCTGGCGGTGAACGACAACGTGCAGACGGACTTGAAGCGCGTCATCCGCCAGCGGTACTGCGAATATGTGAAGGAGATGCTTGACGCGCTGGAGTAGCTTCCCATGGTGCACCGCACGCATTGCCCGTCCCATGGCTACCAAACTTGAGAGGGGCGCGCATAGAGCGGGGGGGGGTACTATACGGTAGCGGCAAACCTGGCAGCCATGCCCATGGCAACTTGTCTCTTGAGTAGTTAAAATCAGCATTCCCTAAACAAGATAAGTCTTCCTGTACAGCTTCCTGGTGGGCGGAAACAAGTCCTCTCGTCTGTGGTTGTAGTGCCGCCGCTTGAAACTTCGTTGCGAGTGTGCATTCCTTCAGGTGTAGTCCGAACGCGGCGGAGCTGCAACCGCTGTGCTTCGCCAGCCATCTCTTGGCGAACGACCAGAAATTCTCGATTCCGTTGACGTGGCTCTTGCCCCATGCGCTCAAGAAGCATAAAAAGCCTGCAAGAGACGCTGAACAAGATGCGGATTCTCTGTAACCGTTTTTCCAGTTATGAACGCATCGTTCGCTGGAAAGACCTGGCGGCGCAACATGACTAGCTTCTGGAATGAATGCGCTGGATAGACGACCTCATACGCGCTTGTGTCGGAAGCGGACAATTTTGCTGAAGTGCGGACGGAGGGGGCTAAGCCCGTAGGATTGCCCCTCGTTTTGTGATATACTTGCGCGAAGGAGAAATCTATGCGAACAAACTTCGACATCGGCTCATGGATGCGCGGCTACGCGGACGCGGTGCGGCGTGCGTTCGGGGAGCGGGTGTGGTTCCTCGGCTTGCAGGGAAGCCGCGCTCGCGGCGAGGCGACTGACGCGAGCGACATCGACACGGTGCTGATTCTGGACGCGCTTTCCGCGCAGGATTTGGCGGACTACGACGCGCTTCTTGGGACGCTTCCTGAGCGGGAGCGCGTGTGCGGATTCGTTTCGGGCAGGGCGGAAATCGAGGCGTGGGAAAAGTCGGAGCTGTTCCAGTTCTGCCTCGATACCGTTGCGCTCATCGGCTCGCTTGAGCATCTTTTGCAGGGCATTGCGCGGGACGATGTTCGGCGAGCGGTGAGAAGCGGGGCGGGCGCGGTCTATCACGGGTGCGTCCACAACATCCTCCACGAAAAAAGCGCGGACATTCTGAAGTCGCTCTACAAGCAGGCGGCGTTCACGCTTCGGGCGGCCACGTACCTGCAAAGCGACGTGTTCGAGCGGAAGATTGAGTGCCTTCCCGCGCTTCTTCCTCCCGATGACGCGGCGGTCGCGGAGGAGTTCCTGCGTCTGCGCGGAAACGGCATCGCTGACGATGATTTCGCGCGGCTTTCTGAGGCTCTGCTTGCGTGGGCATCGCGGTGGCTGCAAAAAGACTTGTAAAAACGGAAGGTTGTTCATGGAGCAGACAGCCCGGTGCAGGCCCGCGCGGGCGGACGACGCGGAGGCGGTGCTTGCCCTTGTGCGGCGGACGGTGGCGGATATTCCCGGGGGAAGCGTGGGCGTCGGGTGCTCGCGTCTCAAAACTGATTCGTGCGGAAAGGGTACATACCGTGTTTCTGCGAAACCAGCCCCTCGCTTGAAGCTGTGCTGCAAGGAGTGGCGAAATGAAGGGTATGTACCCTTGGGTGCGATACATTGCAAGAACAACACACCCGGCGAAGGCTAAAGATTTCTTTATCACTACTCAGTTATCAAATTTCAGAAAATCATATCCCGCCTCAAGGAGCGAATGTCGCTTCACGGAGTTACGCCTTGCTTTTGCGTTGGGGTGTGTTGATTTTGTTTTAAAACTCCCCGACGGCTGAACTGGTGTTTTTAACCGTCGGGCATTGTGGTTATTTTTTTATGAACGAAAGGCTGCCTGCATCGGCTGCGGTACAGGTGACAGTATCTCCTTCCGTGAAATTACCTGCGAGCACTTCTCTTGCAAGCGGATTTTCAACGTGTGTCTGGATTGCCCGCTTTATCGGGCGCGCGCCAAACTCGGGGTCATAGCCCGCATCGGCTATAAAGTCCAGCGCGCTGTCATCGAACGTCAGCGTTATGCGGCGGTCTGCAAGCAGTTGCGTCACACGTTCAAGCTGTATCCTTACGATGTCCTTTATGTGCTCACGCCCGAGCTGGTTGAACATCACGATTTCGTCAATGCGGTTCAAGAACTCAGGACGGAACGTCTGCTTCAGGAGTGCGTCCAGTTTTTCTTTTACAGCATCGTTTGCCGTGGAAGTTGAGCCTGCTGAAAGTCCAGAAGCGCTTGCTTCCAGAATCATGTCGCTTCCCAGGTTGCTCGTCATTATGATGATGGTGTTTTTAAAGTCCACCACACGCCCTTGCCCGTCGGTGAGCCTTCCGTCGTCAAGTACCTGCAATAGCACATTGAACACGTCCGGATGGGCTTTTTCCACCTCGTCAAATAGCACCACGCTGTATGGCCTGCGTCGCACGGCTTCCGTCAGCTGTCCGCCTTCATCGTACCCAACATATCCCGGAGGTGCGCCGATAAGTCGTGTTACGCTGAATTTTTCCATGTATTCGCTCATGTCTATACGGGTAAGGGCTTTTTCATCGTTGAACAGAAAGTCTGCGAGTGTTTTTGCGAGCTCCGTTTTTCCAACGCCAGTGGGCCCGATGAACATAAAGCTTCCCAGCGGACGGTTGGGGTCGCTAAGGCCCGCGCGGTTTCGGCGGATTGCGTCACTTACAACTTGCACCGCAGCATCTTGCCCGATTACACGCTTGTGAAGGACGCTTTCCAGCTGCAAATACTTTTGCTTTTCGCCTGTGAGCATTTTGGCCACGGGGATTCCGGTCCAGTTGCTTACGATGCGGGCAATGTCTTCCTCCGTTACTTCCTGTCGCAGCAGGCTCTCGCGGTTTTCAAGGCCAACAGTGGTCTGCAAGTTTTTGTCTTTGGGAGAAGGATCCGCATCGCCACTTGCGTTTTCCAAAGATCCCGCAGGCAGGCTCGATGTCCCGGCAGCCTCGCCCTTTCCCATCTCCGCGATTTTCTTTTCAAGCTGGGGAATCACACTGTACTTGAGCTCTGCCGCTTTTTCCAGGTTTCCGTCGCGGGTATATTTTTCCATGTTGAAACGGGCTTTTTCCAAATCCTCCTTGATTTTGCGGCCGCCCTCTATGGCGTTCTTTTCGTTCTGCCACTGCAGCTTCATCGCGTCACGCTCGCTCGTTACTTCGGCAAGCTCTTTTTCCAGCTTGGCAAGTCGCTCTTTGCTGGCCTCATCGTCTTCTTTTGAAAGCGACTGTTTTTCTATCGCAAGTTGGAGGATTTTGCGCTCAAGTTTGTCCAGCTCCACGGGCTGGCTCTCTATTTCCATCTTGATTCTGCTCGCGGCTTCGTCTACCAGGTCTATTGCCTTGTCTGGCAAAAATCTGCTTGTGATGTAGCGGTTTGATAAAGTGGCGGCGGCAACAAGGGCTTCATCGTTTATTTTTACGCCGTGGTGAATTTCATACTTGTCACGCAGTCCACGCAGGATTGCGATGGTGTCTTCAACACTCGGCTCCGCGCAGTAAACTTGCTGGAACCTCCGTTCGAGCGCAGCGTCTTTTTCGATATACTTGCGATACTCGTTTAGCGTTGTGGCACCGATTACCCGCAGGTCTCCACGCGCAAGGGCTGGCTTTAAAAGGTTTGACGCATCCATGCTGCCTTCTGCCGCGCCAGCGCCAACAATGGTATGAAGCTCGTCTATAAAGAGTATTATCTGTCCTTCAGATTTTACAACTTCCGTGATGACGGCCTTCAGGCGTTCTTCAAATTCTCCTCGGAACTTTGCGCCCGCGACAAGCTGGCCCATGTCAAGCGCAAGGAGACGCTTGTTTTTGAGACTTTCGGGCACATCATCGGCGGCAATGCGGCGTGCAAGTCCTTCTACGATGGCGGTTTTTCCTACGCCCGGCTCGCCGATCAGAACCGGGTTGTTTTTTGTGCGGCGGCTTATCACCTGCATTACGCGGCGGATTTCCTCATCGCGGCCAATCACCGGGTCAATCTTGTCTTGTCTGGCACGTGCTGTAAGGTCTATGCAGTATTTTTCCAGCGCCCGCATTTTGCCTTCGGGGTCGTTCGTGTCCACAGTCTGGTTTCCACGGACAGAGCGCAGGGCTTCCAGCGCTGTGTTTTTTGTGCAGCCGTGCTTTCTGAGAAGGTCGCCGGTTTTGCCGTCAGATTCGGTCATGGCAAGCAAAAGATGCTCTGTGCTTAGGTACTGGTCTTTTAGCGCGGACATTTCTTTTTCTGCTTTTGCAAGCACTTTCTGCGCCTCGGACGAGAGAGCCGTTTGCGTGGCTCCTTTTACCTGCGGATACGAGGCAAGCAGGGCGTCAAGCTCTCCAAGCAGCGTCTGGACAGAAACTCCTATGCGCTCCACGAGCGGTGGAACGATGCCATCTTTCTGCGACAGCAGCGCATGCAGAAGGTGCTCGCATCCGATTTCGCTGTGGTCGTTCTGCTGTGCCAGCGAGCTGGCTGACTGCAAGGCATCTTGGGTTTTTAAAGTCATATTGTCGTATGTCATGGACAGCCTCCTTGAATGGGTGCCGGGTACAATTTTGCCCCTTGCGCACGGGTGGCGCGTTTTCCGTTTTTTGAATCACCGTTCTTTTGCACGGTCAAAAAACAAACGTCATATTCATTTTTAAGATACGGAGAAAACCCAAAATCGTCAAATTTTTATAAGCAAAGAAGTTTTATTCAAAAACGGAACTGGACAAGGCCCTGAGTCTTCGCAAGGTTATGGCAGTCGAACCGGCAGGCCTATACAGCAGGAAGCTCAATGTTCCCGTACTCGCACACCACGTTTGAAACGCGCGCATGTTCAAGAAGCTCAAGATTTTTTTTGATTTTATGGTATATCCTGATTTCGCCCGTGCCTGTGCCGCCGCCAAGCACTTTGAGCACCTTTCGCCCACCTTCGGGGCTTTCGTAGTCCCGAATGAACATGGCGTTTGTCGGGCAGAACACATCGATGTCAACGACAGTTTTGCGGTTGTGCACGCTCACAGTCCAGTGCAGTTTTACGCCTTCATTGTCCTCTGGCATTTCGCTACAGTCCCAGGTGATTTGGTATTTCTTGTGGGAGTCAGCGTGGAATTCAACATGACGCCCTTCCGTGCAAATCAGGACAGAAAGACGGTTTTCATACACGCCCTGCACTGCAAAGCATGACTTTGCGAGAGGTTTTCTTGAAATAAGGCTTATGAGGTTTGACGAGTTGAGGTGAAAAAAAGGACTTGCAAAACTGCGGCCCCACTTTTTTTCAAGATAGCCGAATGAAGTTTTGGGATTGACTATGTATTCCTGTCCGTCAAACATGATTGCGCCGCCTACAACCGTGCAGGCTCCCACACATGCCCAGTGGTTGCCCTTTCCCTTGTAGTCAGGCACAAAGGCCACCTGTTTTTCAAAGCGGAGGTTCCATTTCATGGTGCCAGGATTGCACAGCAGTTCAGGACGTTCGTCTAAATCGCGGTACAGCACCGACACGGAACCGCTGGTGCCGCTGTCAGTCAGAATGCAGATGTCGTTTCCGCTTCCCACTTTTACTATGAATTCGCTTTTTCCGCTTTCAAGTTGACTTGATGGAAAATAGCGGTTAATGTGTTTTCCGCCAACACAAAACACGCCGGCCTTGACCATGACAAACGAAGGCTGCACCATGACTTCCGCACCGGCTGCACTCGTGGCAGGAGAGCCTTCGAGCGTGGAGTGCAAATCTGCCTCGGTGGTTGTGATGCGGCTTTTAAAACCCAGTACACATTCCTTGGGTGAAAGGGCGGGGTTTACGATGTAGAATTCAACAAAAAATCTTTTTTCTTCACCGGTTGCACGGTTGGCAGCGTTGGTAACAAGACGCCAGCAGTCGAAGCCGCTTTTTTTGAGCGCTCCACGTTTGAGCATGTACCTTTCATTGCGGCTTATTTTTTTTGATGCCATATTCCCGCCACCCTCTACTGTACTGCCAGGGCATGCGGAGCAGGTCTCCGCAGCCCATACAAAGCCGTTGTATTCCTATAGATTGTCGGCAGCAAAAAAAGCTTATTTAAATATTTTTTGCAAGGTCTTTGCGAATTCTTTTTTGTCGGTGGGAAAATGTTCATCCAGGAATTCAAAGCTTTCTTGGGCCGTGCGCTGCACGTGTTCATACCAGATTTTGTACAGCTCAGGTTCAAAATCCGGGCCGGGATAAGGAGCGCCTTGCACATCTGAAACAAGGCTTCTCATTTTTGTAGCAAATTCATTTATTGTTTTTTTGTCCATAACGCATCCTCCCGCCATCTCCTGTGTGGCACATGCGCGCCCCGCACCATGCAAGCCGGTCTCAATTGCCCTGATTCAAAACTTGGCTTGAACGGAACTGTGAGTGACCATGCTTGCGGAAACCACTACCATTATAGCGGTAATTTTAAAATTGTACCAGTCCTTTCTTTGTTTTTTGCTGAAATCAATGTTTTTCCGCAGATAACGACTGTTTTTCCTTGCGAAACAGTGCGGGCAAAGCGACGTGCCGCCGCGCGTATGTCTTCCGGTGTGATGGAAAGCAGCCACTTGATTCGCCGCCGTTTCTGTGCGTTTGAAAGGCCGTAGAGCGTCCACAAAAAACCTGTGGCCCCGGCTCCTGCCGGAGTTCGTGGCGACATCTCTGCGGCATAGCAGCCGGTAACGGCTTTTTCAACTTCTTCCGCAGAATATTCGCTGTCACATGCGGCAAGCAGGCACTCGCTGTAGCGTTCCAGCGAGTCGAACGGCCTGGGGTCGCGGTATGTGGCAAAGCGGGTAACGTTTGAATCGCTGTTGGGCGAAAGCATTACACCGTATGCGCCGCCTTCCATGCGTATGGTGCGCCAGAGCGTCTTGGTTTCAAGCATGTGCGCAAACACTTCGTCGGCGATGCATTCCTTTGTGTCGAACGGTGCGCTCTGCGATGTGGTTGCCGCAAAACCTAACGAGCCTGGAATCGTGAACACTTCATCATACAAAGGAAGTGTTTCCGATTGGCTTGCGCCGCCCAGTTCCGTGAGCTTTTGGAAGTCAGCTTCGCGAATGCGGGGCTGTGGTTTGAGCGGTACAATGCCGGCCTTTTTTACAAATGAAGCAAGGCAGGCGCGTGCTTTAAAAAGGCCTTTGGTGTCTGACGTGATATGCAGTATGGCTCCGCCTTTTTTTAGCCGGGCAAAGATGTCTGCAAGCCGTTTTGAAAGCGTGGCGGAAGCCATTTTTGAGAGCGCCACATCCGTGAACACCGCGGAGATTCCTTCCCATATTTCATTCACTGTAAAGCTGTGGTTTATGCTTCTGCATGCGCGCAGGCTTGCAAACAGATGGGCGGAAGGCAGCAGCGCGGAAACATCTCCGTTCCTCTGCGAGACAATCAATTCTTTAAGGCGGCGTAGATCCGAAAAATCTGTGCCGGTAAGGCAGTCTGAAAGCAGCTCGAACGCTTCGTTGGTTTTTTCGGAAAGCACTTTGAAGTGGAATACAACCCAGTCGCGGCCTACCCAGGGTTTGAGCTCTGCCGTTTTTTGCCGCACCATGTCAGGTACATTTGAGCTCCGCACGTATGCGCCAAAACCTCCCGTGGTGCGTTCGATGTCAGAAAGGGTTTTGTCCCACGGAATGGAATGCCAGCCCATCTGCGAGGAAAGCGAGGCTACTGTCGGGAGCAGGGGATAGTCCTCCGGCTTTAGCAGATCGGCAGGAAAGGCAACATTTACGTAGACAATGCCGTTGGTGGGCTCTGTGTTGGTAAAAAGCGGGATGCCCTTAAAATGCGAGCGCCTGGTTGTAATCGGCTCCACCGCGCCTGAAAGTTCATGCACGGTGATGCGCGGAATCATCCTGTTTTCTTCGGGAGTGGGCTCTGTGTTTTGGAATTCCCGGAGACGCTGCATGTCGGTGCGCACCGAGGCTTTTCCTCTTGCGGCAAGCAGCCTTGCAGCTGTCTTTTTTTCGGCGGCATCCCGCTTTTTGTTCCAGCTGGCTGACGGCGTGACCATGACAAGTGAGCGCTGTTCATTGTAAAAAAGCATACGCCTGAGCAGCCCCTGCACGTAGTTTGGATTCTTCGCCATTTCGGTCTTCATGGAATCAAATTCGGCGCGGATAAGCAATGTCTCCCACGGCTTTGTGCCGTACATCCATCCACGGAGGCAGCGCCGTAGCAGTGTGAGCGAGAACGGTCCGTGCAGACGCACAATCTCCCGGTTTGAAAAATCAAAGCTCATGCAGGCCCGTTCAAGATCCTCGGAGCTTACACCGTCTTTGCACAGCCGTTCCAGCGTGTCCATGATGACCTTTTCAACTTTGCGGGCATCTTTCGGGGCTACGCCACGCAGCCCGCAGCACATGCTCCTGCAAAGAATCTGGGTGTCTTCGCCGGTCTGGGGCGCAATGTCTTCGCCAAGTCCGCTTTCCAGGAGCGCCTTTGAAACCGGAGCGCAGTCATCGCCCCACAGAAGCTCGCCGACAAACAGGCTCTCAAGTATGGAGCGAGGAAGGTGTTCCGCGGAAGTTCCAAGCTTCCAGATTAGCGCCACGGTGCTTTTTGAGCTGTCGTTCGCTTCGTCCGCAGGGCCTGACGCTTTTACAAATCGCGGGATTTCACGCTCGTCCATAGGCGGAATTTCAGCCCGGTTTCCTCCGTTTTTTATGTGGCACAGCACGTGCGAATCCAAAAACGCAAGCTGTTCTTCGGTCGGAATGTTGCCATACAAAAATACGAGGCAGTTTGCGGGACAATAATATGTGCGGTGGAATTCCTTCAGCTTTTCAAGTGTAAGGTCGGGAATGTGCAAGGGGTCGCCGCCGGAGTCATGCTCATAGCAGCTGCCTGAAAGTATCGCCGCATCGATTGCATCTTGCGCCACGGAATTGAACGTGGTGTACACGCCTTTCATTTCGTTGTACACCACGCCCTGGATGCTTGCCTTTCCCTTTTGGTCAAGCTCAAGCCGGTGTGCTTCCTGCATGAATATTTCGGGGCGCAGCAGCGGAAAAAACACCGCGTCGCCATATACGGCCATTACGTTGAAGTAGTCGGCTTTGACAATGGAGCTCGCGGGAAAAATGGTGCGGTCCGGCGCGGTCCATGCGTTCAGGTATGTGTTTACGCTCTGGTTTGCCAGCAGCATGAACGGATCTTTGAGCGGGTAGTGCTCGGAGCCGCAGAGCACGCTGTGTTCCAGCACATGCGCCGCGCCGGTTTTGTCTGCCGCCGGTGTGCGGAACGTAAACGCAAACATGTTTTCTTCATCGTTGTTTAATATATGGAACACTTCCAGCCCGGTTCGTTCGTGCAGGAGGTGAATGCCTGTGCCATGGCAGTCTTCAAGCGGCACTACATCGCGCACCACAAAACCTTTGTAGCGTTGCTTTTTTTTCATCACACGTACACCTCCCCGTCATCGCGGCCTTTGATTCTCAGGTCTCCGTGTTCCCATGCACGGCGGAGCATCGCATAGAATTGGGACGTTTCCCGCTCAATTTCGCTTCGCAGCATATGCCCTCGGTAGGATTCTTCGTCAAGAATCACGGACGCGCGGTTTTTGGAAACATTGCCCAGAATCTTGCTGCGGAACGCATCGGTTTTTCCATGGATTAGCACCGCTATTTCTTCTATAGCCATGTCGTGGAGCAGATTCTGCAGGTAGCGGTCATCGCTTGCAATCACGTCGTCTTCGGTAAAGAGACGCTTTCTTAGGTCGGCCCCCAGCTCCGGATCCTGTGCGCTCAGGCTTGTGATAATGCCCATTTCCATTCCGGGATCCATGCGGCGGAGGATTTGCGCGAGCACTCCGCGTCCGTCAAGGTTCTGGGAATTTTCCGTGTTTTGGGTGAGCATTTTTTCATGCAGGGTTTTATCGATTCTGGAAAGAACTTCCGGCGCCACGGGTTTCAGTTTTGCGAGGCGGAGCATCACGTTTTTTTTGGCTGTCTCGTCCATGGCTTTTATGACCGAGGCCGCTTTTTTGGGTTCAAGCTGAGAAAGCACAAGCGCCTGAACTGCGTCTGTTTCGCCTTCAAGCAGCACGCAGATCCGCTCGGGGTTTGCGTCTGCAAGATATTCGAATGGTTTTCCGTTGGGGAACTGCACTGATCGGTTCAGCACTTCTTCGGCTTTTTGGCTGCCATACGCTTTTGTCAAAATGGTGCGCGCGGTGTCTATGCCGCCTTCTTCGCGGGCTTTTTCAACCAGCGAATGGAATTCGGCGAGCACCTGTTCGGCTTCCTCCGGGCTGACATTTCTGATTGACGCGATTTCGGGAATGATTTTTTCAGTCTGCTCCTCGGTCAGGTGTGGCATTATTTTTGCGGCTTCATCCACGCCTATGATCACCAGGAATTTTGCCACGCGGCGGTATATGCTGTCGGTCTCGCCGTCTTTTTTTGGAGCTTCCGGCACTTTTATAAGGCCGCCGCTTGTCAACTGTCGGGTCGCTTCCTGCACATCTTCTGTAGTGGGGCTGCCTTTTTCAAACCATGTGCCTGTGCGGGCTGCCTGCCTTGCCTGCTGTTCGGTTTTACGGTCTGATTCCTTGCCGCCCATAATCTGGTCAAGCTTGGTGTTCACTTTTTGGAAGATCGGTTTGTGTATCAGCGGCTCATGGCCGGGTTTGTACTGGCTGCGGATGCTGCGCGAAATGCTCTGCGGCGCAGGTTCGGCAGGGGCTGAGGAACCCTGGTCAGGCAGGGACGGACTTCGCTCTCCTGCGGCTTTTTTGTACGCATTCAGGCGGTAATCGGTAAGATCCATGATGTTATTGTACTTTATATGAATCGTTATAGCAATAAGCTGCGGGCTTTGTCCAAACAAGTTTAAAGAAGTTTTGCAATCGGTGGCGCTGTCGCTGGCGGCTCAGGGCCGTCATGCGCCGTGCGTGGCGCCAGGCAAAACAAAAGCACCAGCTTTTTAGGCCGGCGTTCGTGCTAAAGGGGTACATACCGTGCTTCTGCGAAGCCAGCCCCTAGGATGGAAGCCTTGATTCTGAGCCAGGGTATGTTGGTTGACTTAGTTTATTTCTTGCGCGTGTATGTTCCCAATGCACAATCAAGTTCATCACCTTCAATCTTTGCTGGCACATCTTGATATTTATCGGTGCTTTCCAATTTTAGCGATGACGTGTTAATCATTTTTTAATGGTAAACGTGACATGGTTTTCATTGCCCGTGTCTTTTGTGGCATCGCATTTGTATGTTCCTGTTGCGAAAGTTGCAGGCTCGCGCCCTTTATATTTGAGGACATTCTCGGATGTGTCGTCGTCAAATAATGTAAGCGTATCCACTGTTCCATCGTAAGCAGTTTCAAACACCGCCACGGTCGTTTGGCCGTTGTCATCGTTGCTGCATGCCACAAAGCCAAACACCGCAGCCATCGTCGCCATCACAATAAAGAAACTTCCTGATGCTTGTCATCGCATTCTCCTGAAAATAGTCTTTCGCCCTACCGTGCGGCAAAGCCAGGTGGCTATACAAAAAAAACAGTCTGTCAACAAGTGGGATTTTCTTTTTTGATGTTCTGTCGGACGATTCCGCGTTTGGGCTTGGGTTCGGCATTTTTTTTTAAGATAGTCATGGCAAAGATTGACCTGTGCAGTGATCCATGCGGAAGGGTGCGCACCGTGCCTCTGCGTTGTGGTGTGTTGGTTTCAGTCCGATTCTTCACTTGGAACACGTACTGTGCTATGGGTTGATTTAAACACTGTAAATCAGGCTGAATTCAAAGCAGCGCCATTCAGGAATGGCCTGTATGCCGGTCATTCTTCAATGTTCGGGCAGGAACAATGGGCGGATGCAGGGCGGCGCGGATGAAGAAATCAGCAAGAACGCGGGATTGGGAATGCCCCGGAGCGAAGGACATGAAAAGACGTGGTTTATGCGGAAGGGGGCGCACTGTGTTTCTGCGTTGTGGTGTGTTGATTTACTGGAGGCTGACAGCTTTGTGAACGGAGGAATGTTCGGCATGTGCGATTCACTGGCTGTGCTTTGCCTTGTGGCCGTGCGGAAGGGCCGTGTACTCTAGCAGCACGTCGTTTTCATACTGAGTGAGCGATGTGAGCGAAAATGATGGTGCGTCTGCGATGTGCTCAACGCCGTTTCCTGCGACCGGGGCTGGCGCGGCCCCTCCAAAGATTCGCGGCGCGACATAGGCGTAAATTTTTTGCACGATGCCGGATTCGAGCGCGCTGGCATGGATTGCGGCTCCGCCTTCTATGAGAACGCTGTCTATGTTTTTTTCTCCGAGGGCTGAGCACAGGGCCTTAAGGTCAACGGCCGGTGCGTTCTGTGCACGGGGAAGGGCAAGCACTTCGACACCGTATTGTTCCAGCGCCTTCTTTTTTTGCTCCATCTTGCTGTGCAGGTCTGTGCCGTCTTGTTGTTTTGTGCAGGCCACAATGGTGGGGATTTCTGCGGCGGTCTGCACTATGCGGCTTTGGAACGGAATACGGAGGGTTGTGTCGCAGACAATGCGGAGCGGATTAGTACCGCCTTTGATTCTGCATGTCATGAGCGGGTTGTCTGCGAGCACTGTGCCTATTCCTGCCAGAATGGAAGCGTATTTGTTTCTCAGTTCGTGCACATGATGGCGGGCACACTGTCCTGTAATCCACTGCGACTCACCTGTCTTGGTTGCGATCCTGCCGTCGGCGGTCATGGCGTATTTGACTGCCACAAATGGTGTGCGCGTGGTTATATAATGAAAAAAGATTTCGTTCAGCCTGTCACATTCATCTTTTAGAAAATCTTCCTCAACTTCAATGCCGTGCTCCCGCAGGTACGCTATTCCTTTTCCGTGCACCAGGGGGTTCGGGTCGCGGGAGCCTACCACAACCCGCGCGATTTTTGCAAGAACAATCGCCTGTGTGCATGGCGGCTGCTTTCCGACATGGCAGCATGGTTCCAGTGTCACGTACAGCGTGGCACCGCCCGGATCCGCTCCTCGGGCCATGCAGTCCGCGAGCGCCTCCCGCTCTGCATGGAGATCGCCGTACTGCCTGTGCCACCCTTCGCCTATGACAGTTCCGTTTTTGACCAGCACGGCGCCCACCAGCGGGTTGGGCCGTGTCTTTCCCGTGCCGCGCATGGCAAGCTCCATGGCCCTGCGCATGTGCTGTTCAGGTTTTGTGTCCATGGCGCTACAGGGCCTGTCCTGTAAGCTCACGTGCCTTTGCTTCAACCGCAAGGGCAAGTTCTTCTTTGCTGGACTTGTGTTCGGTGATGATCCTTACGAACACGCTTCCTGCGACAATGGCTTCTACGCTTCCTGCAATGGCGCGCGCCTGCGTTCCGTTTGAAATGCCAAAGCCTCCGTAGATTCTGCTTCCGCCTTCGCTCACTTTGGAAAGAAAATCGAGCGTGTCTTTTCCGATTGTTGTGTCTGTTCCGGTGATTCCCACGCGGAGGGCCGCATAGATGTACGGGAAACCTGCGTGGGCCAGCTTTCCAAGCCGCTCCGCGCTCATTGAAGGTGCCGCAACGGGAATGTTCAGCATTCCGTTTTTGGTGCAGGCTTCCGTGAGGCCTTCGTCTTGGTCAAAGGGAAGGTCGGGGACAATCATGCCCGTTACACCTGCCTCCGAAGCCTTTTTGCAGAAAGCCGCGATGCCCGGTGTGTATACAAGCGAAGCGTAGCTCATGACCGCGATTGAAGTCTGTGGAAATTCGCGGTGCAGGGTGGAAATGAAGCGGAGGCCGTCGGCGGTTCTGTAGCCGCGTTCGAGCACTGTGGTGCATGCGGTCTGAATCGCAGGCCCGTCGGCGCTTGGATCCGAGAACGGCAGCTGGATTTCAAGTATGTCTGCGCCGCCTGATATAAGCGCCCGTGCCGCAACAAGCGAAAGCTCTTCTGTGGGATAGCCTGCCACAAGATGCGCCATCAGTTTGATTTTTGCCATGGTTTTGCCCCCGAACGGTGTTTCTATTTACAGAAACAATTATAAGCAAGCCTCCGGCTTTCGTCAAGGGGAGCCGGCTGTGCACGGTGTTTGCCCCTGAAACCGTGTCGCCAAAGGCCGTGGTCTGCTTTGCTGGAATTCGGCAGGGCGGATTTTTAGGCTTTAATGCATGTGCTTGTAGAAATCTTTCGGCTTTAGTATAATGGTGCCTGCGTATGATAGTAATGAAATTCGGCGGTTCCTCCGTTGCGGATGCGGAGCGTATACGCCATGTGGCTTCAATCATTCAGGCTTACCGTGGGCAGCGTCCGGTTGTGGTACTGAGCGCCATGGGCGACACCACCGACCATCTGCTTGAGGCCGCTGAACGCGCTGTCTGCGGTACAGTTGACTGCGGGGCGATTGAGGCGCTCCATGTGAAGACGGCGCAGGATCTTGGGCTTGAAGCCGGGGTCTGCGCTGACTTGCTTTCAGAATTGAAAACGCTGCTTACAGGAATCAGCATGCTCCGTGAGCTTACCAAACGCACACGTGACTATCTGGTTTCGTTCGGCGAGCGCCTCAGTGTGCGCATGATGGCTTCTTTTTTGAACGCGCAGGGGATTGCCGCTCAGTTTTTTGATGCATGGGATGTGGGCATGGTGAGCGACTCACGCTACATGGCCGCCGAGCTGCTGGAAGATGTGTGGCACACAATTCCAGCAAGGCTTTCAGCCTACAAAAATGGAACGGAAACTGCCATTCCTGTGGTGACCGGTTTTATCGCAAAAAACAAAGAAGGCGCTATAACCACGCTGGGGCGTGGCGGTTCGGATTTGAGCGCCACTATCATTGGTGCCGCGATGGGCGCAAGTGAAATACAGACGTGGAAAGACGTTGACGGCATTATGACCGCGGATCCGCGCATAGTGCCAGAAGCCCGCCCCGTTCCGGAAGTGACTTATGAAGAGGCCCAGGAGCTTGCCATGTTTGGCGCGCAGGTCCTTCATCCCCGCAGCATGATTCCATGCCGCAAGACAGGAACGCCTGTTCGTGTAAAAAACAGCTACAATATACAAAGTCCGGGCACTCTCATTGTGGAGCGGCACAGCGGCACCACGCCGCCAGTGATTGCAATCACCAGCGTAAAAGACATTATCCTGATTGACATTCAGTCCAGCCGCATGCTCGGGGCCGCAGGCTTTATGGCGCACATCTTCAACCAGTTTTTAAAGTGGGAAGTGAGCATAGATGTGATTGCCACGTCCGAAGTGTCGGTGAGCCTTACGGTGAACACCAAAAAAGATTTGACCGGGCTTTTGGAAGACATTTCCGGCGTGGCCGACGTGCACAAAAAAACTGGAAAGGCGATTGTGACAATTATCTGTGACGCAAGCCACGCTTCGGCGACTTTGGCTTCGGCGTTTCTGGCACTTTCAAGGCACGGCATCAATGTGCAGATGATAAGCCAGGGCGCAAGCAAGGTGAATGTGAGTTTTATAGTTGAAGCTTCCGAAGCTGACGGGGTGGTGCGCATCTTGCACCAGGCGCTGTTCGTGGCTGGCATTGTTCAAACCGCATAGTTGGTGCGGTGTCTGGAGGACGTATGAAAATTGCATTGGTCGGATATGGAAAGATGGGGCACATGCTGGAGCAGACGGCAAAACGTTTTGGGCACGATGTCGTGGCCACCGTTGATGTCGTGGCTCCCGATGCGACTGTGCTGGTTCCTGCCGGAGATGGTAAGGCGCTTGCGCAGGCGGTGCAGCGGAGCGGCGCTGAGGGGGTGATTGAATTTTCGCACCCTTCCGCCGTCATGCAGAACATCGAGGCTTTGCTTCCCCTTTCGCTCCCTGTGGTGGTGGGCACAACCGGCTGGAACAGCCGTATGCAGGAGGTCGCCGCCCTCGCGGCGCAGACCGGCGGCACAATCATGCACAGCGCCAATTTTTCTATCGGCGTGAACATGTTCTACCGCATTGTGGAAGAGGCCGCAAGGCTTGTGGACGGTTTTTCGGAATATGATGTCGCCGTGTGGGAAATGCACCACAACCAAAAGGCTGACAGTCCAAGCGGCACCGCGCTTGAAATTGCAAAGCGCGTGATGGCAGGCTGCACACGAAAAACCGCGCTTGTGACCGACGCGTTCCATGAACGCCCCCAGGCCCATGAGCTGCATGTGTCTTCAACCCGCTGCGGGACGGTGCCGGGCACACACACCGTGTTTTTTGACAGCGATGCCGATACGATAACGCTCACGCACACAGCGCGGAGCCGCCAGGGATTTGCAAATGGAGCCGTTCATTCATTGGAGCGGCTGAAATCCGCCCTGGATTCTGGCTCGCTTGCGCCAGGAAAGCTGTACGGCATGGGCGACCTGTTTTAATAAAACGGATTTGCTTCGTGCGGAAAGGGTACATGTCCTTGCCCGGAACTCTGCTGCAAGCAGTGCCAAATAAAGGATGTGGGCCCTTTGTTGTGGCATTTTTGCAAGACCGACATGCCCAACAAAGTCTAAGGATTTTTACCAAGCCAGCTGTCAAGTTCCAGAAAACCATATCGCGCTCCACAAAGTAAATCCATGCTTCTGCGCGGGGCTGTGCTGGTCTGTGCATGCGTAAAATCGCGCGGTGGATGCCATCGCAGTTTCCCGTGCGGAGCCATGGCATTGTCTCTGCTTTGCTCCGCGTGGCTTACGGCTGCAAAAAAAGATAAAATTGATTATCTATTATTTCTTGTCTGCCGATACTCAAAAAGTATGAAACTGTCATTCTTTGGTCGGAAAAAACTCTGTGTTATCATGTGCTCATTGTTTTTGCAGGTAATGATGCCGATGTTTGCCGCCGACGGAGCTTATGTAGTCGCAAAGGGTGACACTTGGTACAGTCTGAGCAGGCGGTACAATCTTTCTGTGGATGAATTGTGCTCGGCCAACGGACTTTCAAGGGATTCTGTGCTCAAAGTTGGGCAGAAACTTGTTGTTCCCCAGACACGCTCTTATGATACATACACGGTGCAGAAAGGCGACACGTTCTGGCGGATCGCAAAAAACAATAACATTACAATCGAAGAATTGAAGGATTTGAACAACATCCAGGATGAAACGCAGCTCAGGATTGGTGCAAAACTGAAAATTCCTGTGACTATCGTGGACACCAACGCAAAGCTTCCCGACCTTCCTTCAAACGACCCGCGTTCGTACAGCACAAGAAAAGGGGATTCAAGTCTTTCCTGGCCTGTCAAAAATCCAATTGTCACGTACATAAAGGGGAAGGTGAGCGGGGTTCAGCTTTCTGCGGTAAAAAACGAGGCTGTCACTGCGATACGCGCGGGGACAATCATGTTTGTAGGAAACTATCGTGGCTACGGGCAGGTGGTGTTCGTTCAGGCAAAAACCGGTCATATCTACGCATATTCAGGGCTGGGTTCGATTGTGGTGCATAAAGGTGACTACGTGGTGTTTGGCGAGCCGTTGGGCACCGCCGGCATTGACAGTATTACGGGCGCAACCCAGGTTTCGCTCATGGTGTTCCAAAAGAGCAACCCGATTGACCCCGCAAAGGCTCCGCGCGGGTAGGCGCTAGAATAGCTCAGGTTGAATAGGGTTAGGGTACGACACGGCCGTGGCGTGCTGCTTCCAGCTTTTTTGGCGCTCAATGGTGTCTTGCACAATGCGCGTGAACAAGTCCATGCACACGCGGGCATCATCGTTTGCACGGTGCGCGGCATGCACGGGAATGGAAAGTCGTTTTGCAAGCGATTGCAGCTTGTACACGCCGCTTTCGCCTTCTTCCGCGCAGTTTGGATAGGCCCAGCGCGAAAGCGGCAACGTGTCTATCACGCGGTTCGGGAGCGGGTCAATCAGGGCGCGTTCCAGTTCCACATTGATGAATCCTACGTCAAACGGCGCGTTGTGCGCAAGCAGAATCACCCGGCTGTCTCCCACAAATTTGAGAAATTCAGGAACCACGCTCGCTGCCGTCGGCATTCCTTGAACCATGCTGTTTGTGATGTGGGTCAGCTCCGTTAAAAAAGGCGGAATGGAAACGGGCGGCTGTATCAGCTGGTCGAACGGCTCGCCTATCGTGCCGCCGCAGTTGAATTTAACCGCACCGATTTCCATGAGAAAATCAGAGTCCGCATGAAGGCCTGTCGTTTCCGTGTCAAAGGCTACAAATACGGCACCGCGGTAATATTCGCGGGCAATGTATCGGTAGTCTTTGTACAGGTGAATTTTGTGCCTACTGTGCGGCATCAAGCACTGCTTTGATTTCGGCAGAAATCGCGTCGCAAAGTGCGGCTGCCTCCGCTTTTGCGGCGGCGAGGGCTTCGTCCGTGGGAGCGGCGACCGGCGCGGTGCTGTTGATGTAGAACTTTATCTTGGGCTCGGTCCCTGATGGACGTGCGCTCACGATGGTACCGCCTTCAAGCATGAACTGCAAGACATTGCTCTTTGGCCATGGAAGAGTGTTTTTGGCTGACGGATTTGCAGGGTCAAATGCAACCTGCTGCTGTATGTCTCGAATCTGTACCACTCTTTTTCCGCCCAGCGTTTTGAGACCCTCGGTACGGAGCTTGGTCATTATGCCGCCCATGATTTTTGGCCCGCTCACACCTGGGAAATATTTGCTGATTGCGCGGTCTTCAAAATAACCGAACTGCTTGTACAGGTCGTTCAGGCGTTCCAGAAGGCTCTTTCCTTTGCTTGCCCAGTATAGCGTCATTTCTGCGCACATGGCCGCGGCTGATACGCCGTCTTTGTCGCGCACTTCGGTCTCAACCAGATAGCCGTAGCTTTCTTCAAGACCGAACACATAGTGTTCTTTTCCTGTTTTTTCCATCTGGCCTTCATCGTAGGCAATCCATTTGAAACCTGTCAGGCATTCCTTTACTTTTACACCGTAATGGGTGGCAACTTTGTCAACAAATGAGCTGGTCACGATGGAACGAATCAGCACCGGGCCTGAAGGCATTTTGCCGAATTCTTTTTTTGAAAGCATAACATAGTCGGCGAGCAGGGCACCCATCTGGTTCCCGGTAACGAGCACGTAGTTTCCGTCTTTGTCGGGGAACGCGGTACCGAATCGGTCGGCATCGGGGTCGGTGGCCATAACCACGTCTGCTTTTTCTTTTTTTGCAAGGTCAACGGCCATTTTGAGCGCGGGGGCTTCCTCAGGGTTTGGCTTTTCGACTGTGGGGAAGTTTCCGTCACCTTCGCGCTGCTCCGGCACGGTGATCACGTTCAGCCCGAGGTCTCCGAGCACTTTCTCAACGTGCATGGCGCCGGTGCCGTGGAGTGGTGTGTACACCACTTTCACGCTGGAAGCCTTTTCTTTGATGAGCTCGGGGCGGTAAAGGTTCGCCTTTATCATGGCCTGGAACTTGTCATCGATTTCTTTGTCGATGAGCACGATTTTTCCCGCCTTGACACCTTCTTCCTTGTCAATCAGCTTGACCTCTTTTACCGCGTTCACTTCGGCGATTATGCCCACATCATGCGGCTCAACCACCTGCGCGCCGTCCGACCAGTATGCCTTGTAGCCGTTGTACTGCGGCGGGTTGTGGCTTGCGGTTACAACCACGCCTGTTTTTGCGCCGAGCACACGGATTGCATAGCTCAGCTCGGGGGTGGGGCGGAGGCCGGTGAACAGGTATGCCTTGATGCCGTTCGCCGCAAATACCCGGGCGGTTATGTCGCTGAATTTGTCGTGGTTGTGGCGGCTGTCGTAGGCAATGCAGGCGCTGAGCGTGCCGGCTTTCGCTTCCTCGGGGAAGGCTTTTATGAGGTAGTTCGCAAGCCCCTGCGTTGCCTTTGAGATGTTCAGCGTGTTCATGCGGTTGGTGCCGCCTCCCATCACGCCGCGAAGTCCGCCTGTGCCGAACTCAAGGCTCTGGTAAAAACGGTCTTCCAGCTCCGCCATGGCTTCTGCCGAATCTTTTTTTGCCACAAGCTCCTCAACTTCTTTGCGGAATGCTTCATCCTTTTCTTCTGCAATGTACTGTTCTGCACGTGCAAGAATTTCTGCTTTGTCCATACAAAAGCCCCTCTGTGTTAAAATTGTTCAAAAAGGTTGAACCGCGCTTTTTGCAGCAAGCGGAAACAACCTGTTCCGCCAGTATACCATAGTTCTGTTGTCTGCGCCATGCACTGTCTGCCGAATTCGGTGTTTTTTTTGCCATATGGCAAGGCTTTTGCGTGTAGACGCTGCGGGCCGGGCATGTTCGTTTTGGGCCGCGCCCCGGTTTTGCACAGCCCGTTAGGATTCGCCGTCTGCCTTGGCGAGCAGGTCGCGTTCCCATTGCAGGAGCGCGTGCTCTTGGCCGCCGTCGCAGCCTGCCACATCGCACATTATGCGGAACACGGGCTCCGTGCCGCTTGGCCGCATCCAGATAAAGGCCTTGCTCTTGCCTTCCGCGTCAATAAAGCGAATCTTGAGGCCGCCCGAGCCGTTGTTCCAGCTGCCGGCGATGTTCCTGCGCTCCTCGGTGCCGTTGGTTGTGTCGGCTTCGTAGGAGACAAAGCCGTAGCGCTTCTGGAAGTCAGCCTTTTTCTGTTCCCATTCTGAAACGAAAAGCCGCTGGAACCGTTCTTTTAAAAGACCTGTGTCCGCGGTGCGCATTCGCAGTATCGCCCGGTCTTCGCTCACGCCCGTGGTGATTGCGCCGGGGAGCGTTTTTAGCACGTCGATGAGCGTGAAATCATCCTTGTATGAGCCGCCCTGCCCGGAAGCGTCGCACCACAGGTGGAACAGGCCTTTTTTTAGCGTGCCGTCCGCCCCTGTGCCGTCGCGGAGCGCAAGCACTTTGAGCAGGGCCGTTACCGTTGCCACGGGGTCGCGCACGCTTGACGGATGCGTGATGTTCCCGCCGTTCGAGCCTTCGCCCATTATGCGCACCGTATAGCCTTCGCTGCGTTTTTGGCGGGCGAGGTTTACCACGTTGGCTTCCCCGACTTCCGCACGGAACATTTCAATCCCGAGCGCCGCGCAGATTGCGTCTGTGCGCATAGACGTGGGGCCGTTCGCCACTACCGCGTGCCTTCCGTACCGGCTCTGCGCTTTCCACAGGAGCCCCCGTCCCGGCACATTCTGCCGCTTCCACTGCTCAAAAGTGCACTCCGCCATAACGCAGAGCGCAAAAACGTCCTGCGCGGAAACCAAAACCACTTCCGTTTCGTTTGTATCCCACAGCACGATGTTTCCGCGGTCGCCGTCGCAGTCGGGCATGTAGCCAATCTGAACCGTGCTGTCGCCGTCAATCTGCAAGTCCTGCATCACCGCCGCGCAGTACATGAGGTTCTCGGGCTCGGGGATGATCGCATGGGGAATCGTGCCAGGCTCGTTGTTGAACGGCAGGAACTGCACGCCCAGCTTGGGTAGCAGCGTCTTGTCTATTGAGACCGTCCTTGCGGAACCGTTCATGTCGCACAGAATGGAAAGCTGCTGTTTTGAAAGCCCCTGCTGGATGGCTGCAAGGACAGCGTCCTGCTCGTCGGCATGGACTGCCCCCGTTATTACGGTGCGCATGAAGTCCGTGTATGCCTGGAGCGCGGCCCCTTTTACACGAACGCTCATGTCGTAGCAGTCCTGCACGGCGGCTTCGGAGGCACAGGACATCAGCTGTTCGGCCGTCTGGAGCGCGGAGCCGGCCCTGCATTCAGCTTCAAATGCCGCGGCCAGTTTTTTTGTTTCGCCTGCGGGAAGCACGCCGCCGTCGTTTTTTCCGAACTTGATGCCGTTGTGTCCAATCGGGTTGTGGCTTGCAGAAATATACAGGAATGCATCCACGGTGCGGGCATACGCCATGATTTCGGGCGCTGCGCTGATTCCCAGGAACCGCACGGAAAGGCCTTCGCCAAGAAGCACTTTGACAACCGCATCCGCGATTTCCTTCCCGGTGGGGCGGGTGTCCATGCCCACTGCGACAACGGGGGCATGGCCTTGGCTTTGTGCCAGCAGGTATTTCGCGAACGTGTGCGCTGCGAGCGCGGCGAGGGCCCGGTTTTCAGCGCCGATACTGCTTCCGTGGTCTTCTTCGTTGCCGCTTTCGGCAAACACCTTGCGCCATCCCGACGCAGAAAGAATCATGTTGTGTTCCATGGCATACAGTATACACCTATTGCGGGAATTTGGGAATGGGTTTGAAAGGCGGCTTTTGGAAATCAGTTTTTTTAAAGATTCATGGGCTCTGCTCCTGCCGCCGGCCTTGGCCTTGCTTTTGCGCCGGGATGTGCCGATCCCCCTTTGCATCGAACCTGCCCTCCGCCGGGCACTGGCCGAACGTCCGCACGATTCTGCCCTCATTTTATTTGACAGCACAGGTTGCAGGCTTTATAATGAATGCATGGTAGAAACCGCAGAAAGCAGACCCCGTTTACCCCCCCCCCGCTTATGTATAGCGTTTTCTTCGCCATCAGCGCTCCCGCGCCGTAAAGAACACACATCCCACAGCACGAAACGCCTCCCCCATGTTCCTGTGCCGCCATCGGCGCGGACAGTTTTCTTTGCGCGCCCATGCGCACGGCCGGTGGAAGCGGCATATGGCGTATCCGTGCCCGGCACAGCGCCTTCCGGGGCCTTTGCCAGCCCCACGGCGGCCGACAAACCGCTGGAAACGTCGGTTTTCACCCTCCCCGCGAGCGACAGGCACGCAAAAAGTCCAGCAAATTCTCTCTCATCACCCGACAAACACGGATCTGGCGCACCAAATTCCTCCGTGTCACCCGACAAACACGGATCTGGTGCACCAAATTCCTCCGTGCCTCCCGACAAGCACGGATTTGCTGCGGCAAATTCCTCCATGTCACTCGACAAACACGAATCTGGCGCACCAAATTCCTCCGTATCGCCCGACAAGCACGGATCTGGCGCACCAAATTCCTCCGTGCCTCCCGACAAGCACGGATCTGGTGCACCAAATTCTTCCGTGTCACCCGACAAAGACGGATCTGGCGCACCAAATTCCTCCGCGTCGCCCGACAAAGACGGATCTGGTGCACCAAATTCCTTCCCGCCACTCGACAAGCACGGATCTGGCGCACCAAATTCCTCCGTGTCGCCCGACAAGCACGGATCTGCTGCGGCAAATTCCTCCGTGTCGCCCGACAAAGACGGATCTGGTGTACCAAATTCCTTCCCGTCACTCGACAAACACGGATTTGCTGCGGCAAATTCCTTCCCGTCACTCGACAAGCACGGATCTGGTGCGGCAAATTCCTCCGTGTCGCCCGACAAGCACGGATTTGCTGCACCAGATTCCTTCCCGGCACTCGACAAGCACGAATCTGGCGCACCAAATTCCTCCGTGTCGCCCGACAAGCACGGATCTGGCGCACCAAATTCCTCCGTGTCGCCCGACAAGCACGAATCTGGCGCACCAAATTCCTCCGTGTCGCCCGACAAACACGGATCTGGTGCACCAAATTCCTCCGTGTCGCCCGACAAGCACGGATCTGTTGCGGCAAATTCCTCCGTGTCGCCCGACAAACACGGATTTGCTGCGGCAGATTCCTTCCCGTCACTCAACAAAGACAAATTTGCTGTAACAAATTCCTCCGCGTCACCCGGCGTGAGCAAATTTGGTACGGCAGATGCCATCACACGCAACTGCGCGGAAAAATCCCGACGGCTCTCAATGCCCGCCGCTGTCAGCGGGGAAAAATCATATAAAAAAGGAGTTTTCTAAAAATGAAAGAGATCACAAGTTTTTACATCGGCGGAATGAACAACGCCGCGCACTTCATGTTCGTGTCGAACATGGCGGAGCGGGCGGAGAAGGATGCGGCGGTGGCCGAGAAGTGCGCGGCGCAGGTGAGGGCGCTGCGGGACGCGGTGACGGCCGAGGATGAGAATCTGAAAATCAGCGCGAAGAGCCTCATCACCGACAAAATCGCGGATGCGGACAGGCTACGCGACCAGCTCTACTCAGGCTACAGGAAGGCGGTGGGTGGCTACGTCAATTTTCCCGTGGAGTCGCTTTCGGAGGCGGCGAAAGTGCTCGCCCAGCACATCAAGGACTACAAGATTGACACGCAGGCGCAGCTCGACAAGGAGACGGGGCTGCTCGTGAACTTTATCCAGGATCTGGAAGGCAAGTTCGCCGGGCAGGTCAAGGAGCTGTCTCTTACGGCGTTCGTGGAGAAGCTCAAGGCCGCCAACGAGACGGTGCGGGAGCTGACCGCGCAGCGCACGGACGAGCGGGCGGCAAAGACCACCGGCGCGCTCAAGGCGGCGCGTGGCGTGAGCGACGAGGCGTACAAGATGCTGGTGGCGCACGTGAACGCCCACGCGCTAATCGAGGGCGATGAGGAATACAGCGCGTTCATGGACTATGCCAACACGGAGATTGAGCATTTCAGGCAGGAAGTGCTCAAATAGCTTTTTTGCTGCCATCGGGCAGTGTGACTTTCTGCTGATGGCTTGTACCCCGGTCACCGCGGCGGCCTGTCGCGGGGGCTTTGCTTTCAGATGCCCGGCACGGCGATGTGCCAAAAAAACGTTCACGGTCGCGGGGCGTTGCCCCGTGTGCGGATAGACAATCTTCGGCGGAAGAAAAACGCAAAAGGAGTAACATCATGAAAAAGATGTTCGGAACAAAACTGGCGCTCCTGCTGGCGGCACTGCTGCTTGTGGTGGGCGGGGCATTTATCTCGTGCAGCGATGACGGCGGAAGCTCGGGCGGGACAGAACAGGGTGGCTCTGGCGGCGGAGGAAGCGGAGCCGGTGGCGGTACTGGAACTGGCGGAACAGGCGGTACTGGAGGTGGCGGTACTGGTTCTGGTGGTTCTGGTGGTGGTGGAACTGGCGGTTCTGATTCTGGTTCTGGTGGAACAGGGGTTGTATCTGATGACGGAAAAACGCTCTCTTGCACAGGGGAAGTGAAAAACAAGACACTCACTGCTTTTGATGTGGGCAGCGGCGGCTTTACCGTGGAGTTCAAGGCGACTCTGCCTGTCGATACGAACGACTGGGGAGCAAAAATCCTTTCCTACAAGGGCTGCCATGTGACAATCCCGAACCTGGACGTGAATGAGAACACCGCAGGTCTTGATTTTGGCGAATTGGTAAATGCGAATCCTTATTCCCATGGAACTATATATTTAGGGAGCCATACCACCGCGTTCATTGGCGCTGAGGTTAAACTGCATGTTGTATTTGATGCCTCTGGAAAAATCACATATTACTTGAACGGAATCAAGTGGATAGAATATGCCGAAAAAGCGTTTGACAGCACTGAGAATCTAAAGAAGTTCATAAATGTGTTCGTAGAGGGTCTTGCGGCTGGCGATGTGGTGTTCAACACAACAAGTCTTAACATAACCGATGTTACCATCTCTAAAGGGGTGATTGTTCCAAGCCCCTACTCTGACGCTTGGGATGATAGTGAGACTGGAACGCTTAAATACAATGGCAGTATCAGGCTTGCGGCTATTCCAAAGTTTGTTGCGGGTGATAACGGCTTCACCGTGGAGTTCAAGGCGACGCTGCCTGTCGGTACGAACGACTGGGGAGCGCAAATCCTTTCCTACAAGGGCTGCCATGTGACAATCCCGAACCTGGACGTGAATGCGAACACCGCAGGTCTTGATTTTGGCGACAATATAAATGCGAATCCTGGTGCTCATGGAACTGTGACTGAAGGCATGTTATATAATTCCGCATTCACTGGCAATGAAGTTACTATTCGGGTTGTATTTGCTACCTCTGGAGAAATCACGTATTACTTGAACGAAGAACAGTGGATAAAATACGCTGAAAATGCGTTTGGCGGCACTGCAAATTTGAAACAATTCATAAATGTGTTCGTAGGTGGTCTCGCAGATGGCGAGGTGGTGTTCAACGTGGCAGGGCTTAACATAACGAACCTCACCGTTTCCAAGGGGGCCAACGCTCCCGCTGGCAGCGCGGGCTAAATCCTCTGTTCCCTAATCCGCTGACTTATGTATACATTTTAGCATTAAGCCCCGTGGTGCCGTTCCGCACTGCGGGGCTTTTTTGCTCCCTTCTGGCGTGGGAGTGCCCGCAGGCCGCAGTGCCATCGTACGCCCAAAACGCCGCGCATTCTCCCATAAGGGCTGCACGTCCATGCAGCAGCTAAAGCGGCTTTTGCTGTCCGTTCTTGCTGCATAATTAAATATTCTCCGGCACGGTTGTTTTCTGCCGGGGTTTGCCATTTCAGCCTGTTCCTGTGTTCCGCGTTTTGTGAGGAGCGCTCTTTTCCTGTTTGCGCCCATGCCTGCATTGCCACTCGCCCTGTTATGCGGTATAGTTGGGCTCTATGGAATATGAAGATTTGCCGCTTCCCGCACCCGGCAGCACGGTGGTGGTGGGGCTTTCTGGCGGCGTGGACTCGACCATGGCGGCGCTTTTGCTGCAAGAAAGGGGGTGCACGGTCATTGGCGTGACCATGGCGCTGTGGAACGAGGCTGATGCCGGCAGGTTTCCCGAAGTGGCCCACCTGCATGACAGCTGCTACGGCCCCGGTGAAGCCGCCGACATCGCCGAATGCACGGCATTCTGTGCCGCGCACAAAATTCCGTACCATGTTGTGGATGTGAAGGATGCCTACAAAAAACAGGTGCTGGACTATTTTACCGCGGAATACCGTTCTGGCCGCACGCCGAATCCCTGCATACGCTGCAACCGGTTTGTCAAGTTCGGCGCCCTGCTTGCAGGAATCGAGGCTCTCGGAATCAGCTATGACTATTTCTGCACAGGCCACTACGCGCGCGTGGTGCGGGGCACGAAGCCGCTCCGCTCCCGATTTGGAAGTGGCGCTGCCGTCACTCCTTCTGGAAGCGGAAGGCCGGCGCAGGTCGCTGCTGCCGCGGATCTTGCAAAAGACCAGGCGTATTTTTTGTACCGCATTCCTTCTGACGTGCTGGAGCGGGTCCGCTTTCCGCTTTCAGCGTTTTCAAAGCAGGAGGTCTTTGCCATGGCCCGTGCACGTGGACTTTCCGCGGCGGAACGTGAGGAAAGCCAGGACTTTGTTCCCCCCGAATACCGCGACGCATTGTTTGGCGACAGTCCGTCTGTTCCGGGCGACATCATAGACCTTGACGGCCATGTTCTGGGGCGGCACCGTGGCATTGAGCATTACACGATTGGCCAGCGCAGGGGGCTTGGAGTGAGCGCGAAGGAACCGCTTTATGTGGCGGCGATCGACAGCGCCAGGAATCTGGTGGTGCTTGGCACGGACAAGGATCTGCTGTGCGATGGACTTGTGGCCGACGATCTTGTGTGGCCGGCGGGATATGACCCTGAATGTTCTTTTGAAGCTATGGTGAAAATTCGTCTTGCGGCAAGGCCTGTTCCTGCGCTCGTTGAGCCTTATTCTCCTGTGCATGGTGAGCGTCTGGACGGGCCTGCATATCGTGTTACTTTCAAAGAGCAGCAGCGGGCTGTTGCTCCCGGACAGTCTGTGGTGTTTTACAAAGATGGCGTAACGCTGGGAGGCGGCATCATTGCCCGCGCTGTTGGTTCTGCCGCCGTGCTCGCGTAAAATGCAATGCAGGTAGCGGAGCGGGGTTACCGCACATCGAGCACATATGAAATCGTTTTGGTTTCTCCGAGGATGTCGGCGATGGCTATCGTTACCGTGTTGCGGCCTCGGGTGAGTATGAGCTGGGCCAAGAGCTGGCGGCTTTCGTCTGGATAGAGCTCTTCGACCGCATAGCCGGTGTTTCCTGTCGCGCACAGCCTCCCGTCGATTTCTTTGAGCATGTCATACGAAATTGTTTCGACCGATGCGCCGTTCACCGAGACTACCGTGCGGTACGGAGTCGCAACGGGCTGGCGTTTTCGGTAAAGGCTGTAGTTTCCCGCGTTCAGCACACGTTCGGACGCAAGTTGGTGGATTGTGCCGTTTTTGTCGGCAAGGGAAATGTCGCCTATGACAAGTGGAAGTTCCTTGCCGATTCGCGGCATGAGGATGCGTGGATTTATGGTGCTTTCGTTTTTTGTGTCAAGGACATGAAATTCCAGGCAGCTCTGTCCTTCCTGCCAGCCTGAATTGCCGCTGGTGCCAAGCACGGCCCCCGCCGCCACGGAACCGGCGTTCATCACCGCGTCTGGAATGGTGCCTCCCTCAAGGTTTGCATAGACTGTCGCCATTTCATTTTTGTGTGAGACAATGACGGCGTTTCCCAGCGGAGACTCAAACCAGCCAAAGTCGTTTTCATGCTCGCTGATAACGGCAATGACAGTTCCCGCATCCGCCGCGCGCACTTCCGCATTGTCCATAAAAACAAGGGCCGATGCAATGGTGCCGCCCCTCCGCTGCCCGAAGTACGAAAAAAAACTGTCCGCGCTGGTTTCTTTCTGCGGCCAGTCAAAAGCCTTGACTTGAACCGGGCCGATGCCCAGAAGAAAAAGTGAGACCAGTGCGGTGAGTGCTGTCTGTCTGCCTTTCATTGCGTGTACCTTCCTGCCGGCAAAACCGGTTCGTTCCGGGCTGTCTTGCCGCATGCCTTTGCCTTGCGCGCCTATTTTCGTGCCACCGTGAGGCGTGAAATCTTGTTGTTCCGGCCCACAAACAGAGCTTCGCCATGCACTTTGATGAACGCGCTTTCGCCTTCAAAACTGAACTGCGCCGCCGGATGGTCAAACGGCTCCAGCGCGGTAACCGTGTAGCGGTTTTCATCTTTGCTCAGGATAAAGACGAGGTTTTCCACTTCGGATTCTTCAATCTGCACGATTGTTCCCTTGATGGGCACATGCGAGCTGCTGAGTTTTGCGATGTCAACAATTCCGAGGCCGCCGTTGTAGTTGTAGTACACGGTGTCGGCCGCGCGGTTGAAATGCACCAGCACCTGCGTAACCAAGTCCTGCTCTGCATATTCATGGAACATGATTTTTGAGTGCCCTCCGCTTTTTTGCGCGAGCACAAAGCGCTGCTGTTCCCGCCCGCTCACACATGCTATGAGTTTGCCGTCGCCGGATATTGCGGCCCCCAAAATGACAGGGATGGCGCTTCCGCCCGGTGCGAACCGCTGGTCGATAGAGCCGTCCTTTGTGAACGAAACCATGTTGCCGTCTGCAAAGCCCGCGACAGTTCCACCTTCGGTTGAAGAGAACGCCGTGATGGGCGCATAGCTTTCATATTTCCATAATTGGTTTCCGTCCTCGCTGTAGCGCGCAAAAGAAGTTCCGCCCGGCAAAAACAGGTAGATGCGGTCTGCGTCAAAAAACGGGAAGCCTTCCGCGTTTATTGTGGCGCCGGTTTCTCCGGTGGGGCGGTGCAGCTCTGTGGCGCGATTTGCTGCCCCGTAGGTTGCATACCAGCATTCTGAGATAGCGGCTTTGAAAGGAAATGTAATCGAAGACACCACGCGGCCGTCCGGAGTGAAAAAACCGATGTTCTGTGAAAGCCTGAACGGTATGAGCACGTCTCCTTCTTTGCCTTCCTGCACCCGCGAAATATCTTCCGTCCAGTCGGGAACCAGGTACAGCTCGGTGCTCAACGGCCTTGGCGCACAAATCATGTAGACAAGACAAAACAACGTAATAGCCAGCACCAGTATGCGAGGATTATTTTTCTGCTTCATGATGAATCATTTTATAGAAACATTTGCGCTTGGTCAATCAACACACCCCGGTGCAGGAGCGAGGGGAGGCTTTGCAGAATCACGGTATGTATCTTTTCCGCACGGGTCAATACTGTAACGGTGTGCGGGATGCAACTTGTTTGGATATGCAGAAAAGTGCATGGCTCCGCTTCGCGGAGTGGAGGGCGCTTCTGTGCCGGGGTGATTCAAGAGGGCGGTTGTGAGGTTCGGTGCCTAAAGAAATTTTGAGGCACGAATTTAAAACCGAGGGACTGGCTGCGCGTAAAATATTTCGGTTTGCGTTTTGGTTCCGTGTGGTTTGGTTCGTGGATTTTTTAGAGTTTTTGATATGGTTTTCAGCACTTGACAAGAAAGCGCAAAGAATGCATTATAACGCAATAAATGGCAGGGAAGCGGTAAGCAAGCGGAGAAAATCATGGGTGATGACATTCTTACAATAGAAGAAGTGGCGAAATATCTGCGCGTCAGTGAGCGCACCGTGTACGATTGGGCTCAAAAAGGTGAAATTCCAAGCGGCAAAATCGGAACGGTATGGCGTTTTAAGAAGTCTGAGGTTGAAAAGTGGGTCAATGAGCGCCTTTCGTCTTCCGACCGTTCAGGCTCATCGGATATTTCCGTGCAGGTCAAAAACATTCTTTCGCCCGAGCGTATTGTGTTCATGGGGCACCCCACGCGGCATGACGCGCTCGTGGAACTTTCCGCGAGCCTTGCGACAGCACCCCAGGTAAAAGATGCACGCGAGCTTGAGGTTGAAATTTTAAAGCGCGAGGAGCTTATGTCTACTGCAATCGGGCGTGGGCTTGCCATTCCGCATGTGCGTCTTTCATCGGTGACCGATCTGGTGGTGGCTGTCGGGATTTCACGTGTTGACATCATAGATTTCCAGTCAATAGACGATGCGCCCGTCCGCCTTTTGTTTATGATTGCCGCCGCTTACAACCAGCACCGTTATTATCTACAGACCCTTTCGTTTTTCAGTGCCAAGCTCAAAGACCCAGAGCTCCGCGACTCGCTTTTGAATGCCCAAAGCTCTCTTGCCGCATACAATCTTCTTACGGCATGACATCGTTTGCGCGCCCGCCATGTTTTTGGTGTCGGCCATGTGACAGGGCCTTGCATTTGTGCATTTCAAATTGAACGATGCCGCGTCGCACGGTTTTGTCCTGGACTAAGGCCGTGTATGACCGTGCACCCGTGTGGTTATTTTTTTTGAACCGTTTACTTTTTGTTCGACCTGCGTTGATTATGGCTTGGGTTCTGGCGGAAAGGGGAGCGGCGGCTCAATGGCAATCCATTTTGAAAAATCCTGCTGGCTCTGGGCAATCATGCCCCACGTGACATTCTGCGCCGTGGTTTCACCTGTGAGATATTCCTTGGTGCCGACCTGGATTTTCTGCCCCGGGTGGTCTGAAACAAGCCCCGCGATGGCGTGTCCATAGTCCGCGCTGACAAACAGTATGGCGTCAACGCACATGTTTTGCAGCAGCACCGAAAGCAGCATGCCGCGCGCGTCGCAGTCACTTCCTTCGCCCAGCAGCATGCCGGGTAGCGATGTGAAATCGCTGCTGTTTTTTTCACGCTCGTATGAAAAGCCCTGCGTCCATGTAAGGAGTTTCTGCGCCAGTTCTGTGTCATCCTTCACGGAAGGCGAAAGCGCGTTGTATATGTCGAACGCGGCCCTGTTCAGCCTGTGGAAACTGTCTTTGAAAATCATTCGGTAATAACGTTGCCAGGCTTGTTTCCAGCGAGGACTTTTTTTGTACATGCTGAGCACCGCGTATTCCCGTTCAATCAATGCTGAAGCCGCGGCCCGGTCGTTTTCTCTGAGAGCTGTGCCGATGCGTGTTTCGCCGATGGTGAGCGTTATCGGCAGGATTTCTGCGTTGCCTGAAAATTGCGCGGCAGTGATGATTCCGGTTTCGTAGTAGCTTCCCCTGTCTATGCCAAGACTGTCAACGCAGCTTTCCAAAAACGGCCGGTAAGGTTCGCAGTTTGTCTCCGTGCACCATGCGAACACAACCACGGTTCCGAGTTTTTCTGGAAGCGTGCAGCTGGCTCCTGTTCCCTGCACGGTCTTTCCGTTGTAGTTCATGCTGAATGACTGGGCCACCGCCGCGTTTCTGTTGCGCCATGTGACTGTCCTTGCGCTGCATGTGCCGTTCAGCTTTTTTATGGAATTTTCCAGAGCAGCCTGTGCACTCGTGTATGCACCCTGTTTGTAAAAACGGATGGCAAGCTCCACCGGCACCAACGTGCTCCGCAAAAAATATCCAGAGCCGTCACGTTCCGCGTTTACCAGCGAAAAGCCTTCTGGTATGTCAATGGAGACACCGGGATATTCGTCAAAGCCAAACTGGTCTGCATAGGCAGGCTGAATGGCTTTCGCTGCAAAAAATGCAACGCAGAGCATGGTCAGGGCCGCGCCTTTCAAACGCTGAACACAAATGCTTGTCATTTTTTGGTACCTCAATTACTATTATCGGCATGAATGGCCTTCCGATTTTATACGAAAACGCTGAAATCCTTGTGGTAGACAAACCTGCTGGCCTTGCGGTGCAAGGGGGTGCCGGAATCTTTCGCTCTCTTGATGCGGTGCTTGAGTCGCAATGCGGATTTCCCGTGTATCTCGTGCACCGCCTTGACAAAGACACGGCAGGCCTGTTGGTTGTGGCAAAATCTTCTGCCGCCGCATCAAAATGGACCCGCCTTGTTTCCGGGCCGCTTGTTCACAAGGAATATACGGCGCTCTGCCTGGGGCTGCCATGCAGAAACGGAATGCTCCTCCGCAGCGGAACTCTCACAGATACGGTGCATGCCCACGGCCGCGCACAGGAGGCTGTGCTTCACTTTGCTGTTGAACGCAGCTCCGTGGTGCCGCTTTTTTCTGAATCCAGAGACGACGCGCATGGCAAAGATTGTTGCGCACCATCTGTGGAGCACAAAGCATGCGGAGATGGTGTCTTGGAAAAACACGTTTCAGACTGCTGTATACCCTTGGGGGGTATAATTGACGGCGGGGACGTTCCTTTGCATTCTGAATCTGGTGGCTGCATATCTTCCGGGGATGCATCGCTGGTTCTTTCTCTGGTTCGTGTCCGGATTGAAACAGGGCGCATGCATCAAATCAGGATACAGCTTGCCAAGGTTGGAGCCCCTCTTGTCGCCGACGACCAGCACGGAAATTTCAGGCAGAATAAAATTGCCCGCAGGCTGGGGTTAAAAAAAATGTGCCTTGCAGCCACATCGCTGTCCATTCCGCTTGAAGGCACCGAACGCACTTTCACGACTCCCTTGCCACCGCACATGCAGAACGCGGTGGAACGCTGGCTTTGAAATGCCGTGAGGTTAAAAAAGTCTATCCACCTGCCAGATTGGTTGGTGCGGAAATGGGACATGCCGTGCTTCTGCAAAGCCGGTTCCTTGGCCGTGAGCCGGACTGCTGGCATTAACGGAACAAGCGTATTCCCTTTGTTTTCGATACGCTGTAAAAAACAGTCCTTGGCATTGGTGTTTACAACTTGTTGGCTTTGGTGTATAATAACGCCAAGGAGTGCTATGCATGGCGTCAGAGAAAAAATTCATGCTCAATTTACCCCTCAAAGTCATTCTGACGGAGGATGGCGCATCTCATTTTATCAGCCACAACAAAAAGCTGATGCGGTTCCGCCTTGCGGACAACCATGACGAGTACGGAATCAGCATGGATCATTTTTCGCCTATTTCCATTCAGAATATGATCCTGGTGGATTACATTTCAAAAATAGAAGTTTCCATGTCTGAATTTGTGTCGCATCGGCAGGAGATCATGGATCTTTCAAAAGTGATTGTGTTTTCGATCTTGTACAAGCGTTTTGACCGCCAGATTTTCAACGCGCTCATACAGTGTGACTGTGTGCGCAATCACAACCGTTCCAATCCGGGCTCTCTTATCGATGAAAAAACCAAGTTGTCTGACAAGCAGCTTCGCGGCCAGCTTGCCATGAAGGACAATGTGATTCAGCAGGCGCGCCAGACGGTTCTTGATCCTGTGTGGAAAAGCATAATGGGCAACGCCGAATATTCCCCTGAAGAAAAAAATGTTTTCCTGCTTATGACGGAAAAATTCCTGAATCGCCTGAGTCTGATGAACTGGTATATCATCACCAAATTTTTTAAGCAGGATGGCTTTTCTGAAATCATGCTCATCCTGCGGCAGGCGCTCGGCGAATACATGGACAAGTCAAAGGTGGCCGAATACATTTCGGTGATGGTGATGGAGCTCGCGCTGAACAGCGAAAACACCAACATGCGGAAAGAGGCCCGTATCCTGTATCAGGGCATCGAAAACTGCGACACGCTCATCTATGATCCCGATATTCGTGCCAAGATAGTTTCCGAGCTAAAGCGCAAGCACGAATTTGTTTTTTTGCAGTGGAAGATTGGCGGTGGTTCCGCGGCAATAGGAAAACAGGGGCGGCTCCAGATAACGCTCTACAACAAGGATGATGAATTCCAGGAAGTAAAAGAAAACATCGAAAGCAAGATGTCTGCGGATTTGAACCGGCAGTCGCTCATAGACTTTTACCGCCAGATGCCAGAAGGCGAAGAAAGCACTGATTTGGGGCTGTATTATCTTTCGTATCTTGACGATGCCTGCAAAAAGGTGAACGTTAAGTTTGAATCGCTCGTGAACCAGTTTACGGCAAACGACCTTACTGTTATCAATTTGATTTTTAATTTTTAGGCTCCGCGATGAATCGTGCCGTACCGTTTTCATTCACCAAGGCCGGACTCTGGCGGTGCCGCAGTGTTTTGTGTATGCGGCGGAATGCCGTGATGGTTGCGTTCATGCTGGTTGGTGCTCTCTTTGTTTCATGTGCCGATTCTGTGCCGCAGCTCCAGTCCGTTACTCCAGTAGTGGTGTTTGATTTTTCGGATGGTGCCCCGTCCATGCGGCTTTCAGTGTTTGCCGAAGTTTCAAGCGATGTTCAGCGTGTAAAAGAAGTGCGGGCCATTCACAAGGACTCGGGCTTGGTGTGGATTTGTCGTGAGCCACAGAAATTCAGCGCTAACAATGCCGGCAGAAAATGGGCAGGCTGCACCAATTTTGTGGCGGCCTCCGGTTCATATATTCCCCAGGGAGAATATACTTTGTGGTACGAAGATGCGGCCGAGCGCGAAACGGAGGACTCTTTTTCTGTTTTTTATCCGGAAAATCTTCTCTCATGCAAGGCGGAATCCATTCCGGAGGCGTTCACGGAAAGCTACAAGCAGTACATTGCCCTGTACAATTCAGATGGTGTGCTCATATTTTACGGCGAGCGAAAACGTGAATGGAAAACACTTGGAGATGTTACAAAGAAATACGCGGCGGCGGTAACGTTCCGTGTGTGCTATGAACTGAATGGCGGCGCGGTTGAATGTCTTATGCCCGCGGTGGAGCTTTCGGAAACCGCACGTGATTTCGCGATTGAATATGTTCCAAAAAATACTCGGTGAGCCGAATCGCTTTGGATGGCGGCGCGGTGGCATGCGCCGTTCGGTGCGGCTGCATTTGTGATTCATGTTTTGGAATAAAAAAAATGCGGGCTTTTTGTGCCCTGCAAGGAAACGACTGTGTGTGAATGCGATATAAATGTAGGAAGCCTTGGAGCAAACAGCAGAGCCGAAACTGGACAGATGCCGCAGATTGCCCCTGGTGTGCGGGAAGTGCCTGAAAACGAAAATCCATTTTTCCGTACCGTGCATACTTACGTGATTCGTGCCGGGCGCATGACTTGTGGGGAACGCAAAAACTATGCGGAGCTGAAATCTGCGTGGTGCATTCCCTTTGAGCGCCGTACACTTTCGGTGCATGATATTTTTGGCAACACAAATCCTCTTACAATAGAGATTGGTTTTGGCATGGGACATGCAACTTCGCTCATTGCCGAACAGCACCCCGACATGAATTACATCGGAATTGAAGTGCATGTGCCTGGTGTTGGCCGGCTGTTGGGCGACATAAACCAGAAGCAGCTCAAAAACCTGTACATCATTGAGCACGATGCGCTTGATGTGCTTGATTGTATGGTGGCTGACAACTCCGTGCATGCGTTCCATGTGTTTTTTCCTGACCCGTGGCCCAAAAAAAAGCATCATAAGCGCCGGCTCATGCAGCGTCCGCACACTGATGTTCTGGCTGCAAAACTCGTTCCGGGCGGCACAATTTATTTTGTTACCGACTGGAAAGCATACGCGGAACAGGCACTTTCTGAACTTTCAGACACCCCGAAGCTGCATAATCGCTATGAAAGTTTTGCCGAGCCGCAAACTTGGCGTCCTCGCACTAAATTTGAACAGAAGGGGCTGAACGCGGGGCGTGTTATCCATGAACTTGTGTTTGAAAAGCGGGAGGACTAGCGGTGGCCACAGAGTTATTTGACATTTCCGAGGCCTCGGTCTCCAGTGACAGGGCAAAAACAAAAAAGCGGATTGCCGAGCTTGAAGTGCTCATCAAAGGCTATCAGGATTCATATTACAACGGTGAGTCTGAAATCTCAGATGCTGCATTTGACGCGCTCTGGGACGAACTGAAATCTCTTGATCCTGCGAACCGTATCTTGCATTCAGTGGGTGCCGATAGAGGCACATTTGCAAAAGCCCGCCACATCATGCCCATGGGCAGCCAGGAAAAAGCCGCCGACCCTGAGCAGTTTTTAGCATGGGCAAGGCGGCATCAGTATGCCGAATATCTTGTGGAATACAAGCTTGACGGCGCCAGCCTAGAATTGCAGTATAGGGACGGTGTGCTGATCCGTGCCGTAACCCGTGGCGACGGTGAAACAGGAGATGTCATAACCGCCAACGCTATCAAGATGAATGGCGTTATGCGGGAACTCCACACGCAGGACGGAAAACCCGTGCCTTTTACTGGTGGCATTCGTGGCGAAGTGATTATGACCCATCAGGTGCATGATACGCTTTTTGCGAACAAAGCCAACTGCCGGAACGCTGCCAACGGTCTTATGAGACGGAAAGACGGTGAAGGGAGCGAAAACCTCACGCTCATTGCTTATGATGTATGGGCAACCGAAGGAGAGCAGCCATTTTCAGACGAGGCTGAAAAAATCAGCTGGCTTTCTTCTTTGGGGTTTAACACCGTGCACCTTGAAGTGTGCCCCTCCGCGGAAGCAGTCGTCGATTACCGCGCCGCTGTAATGGAAACGCGAAAATCCCTTGACTACGACATTGACGGCCTTGTGGTAAAGGAGCGCGCCGTAAACCATGAAGACGCGCTTCGTGACCGCCCCGACCGCCAGATTGCATTCAAATTCAGCCTTGAAGAAGCGGTGTCGATTGTCCGTGCAGTCGAATGGAATGAGTCCGGGGCTACATACACGCCCGTTGCTGTTTTTGACCCCGTCGATTTAAACGGAACCACCGTCCAGCGGGCTAGCCTTGCAAATCCCAATGCATTGCGTGCTCTGGGCGTGGAGCTGTTCAGCCGTGTGGTGGTGGTAAAACGTGGTGAGATAATTCCCAAGATTGAACGGGTACTGCCACTTGAAGTCGGTGCGCAGAAGACAGTACCTGTGCAGTTTCCGCACACATGCGGCACATGCGGCACCGCGCTTGTTGACGAAGGAAGCCGCCTGTACTGCCCCAACCGGGCCTGTGCCAAGCGTGTGCTGCATCAGCTTTTAAAATGGGTGTCGGTGGTTGACATTCGTGACCTTGGTGAAACGCTCGTTCGTTCAATGTTCAATGACGGTGTGCTTCGCTCCATAGGCGACATCTATAGGCTCACAGAAGAAGCTCTGACACCATATTTTTTGACGGAAGAAAGCATTTCGCAGGAAAAGCAGTCGCTCGGTGCGCAAAAGGTTTTTGCCTCGATTCAAGCTCATCGCACGGTTAGCCTTGCAAAGCTGGTCGCAGGCTTTGACATCGAAGGCATCGGCGAAACTGTTGTTGAAAAACTTGTTTCGTCAGGTTTTGACACGCTCGAAAAACTTCTTTCCGCTTCCGAGGCGGAGGTGGCAGCGGTGTATGGATTTGCGCAGGTCATGGCACGTACATTTGTGCGGGGGCTTTCGGAAAACCGCGCCGAAATGGAGGCACTTGTTTCTGATGGCATACTCACAGTGCAGGGGCCTTCTGCTGGCGGACTTTCGGGGCTTTCGTTCTGTTTTACAGGAGAGCTTTTGACCATGAAGAGGGCCGATGCGCAAAACCTCGTAAAGGAACGCGGAGGAACGGTGAAGTCTTCGGTGGTAAAAGGCCTGAGCTATCTTGTTACAAACGATACTGAAAGCGGCTCGGCAAAAAACAAAAAAGCGGCAGAACTGTGCATTCCAATTATTTCAGAGAACGAATTCCGCGCGATGCTTTCACTGTAAAACATACCCGGTGAGGAGCGTCCCCTCTGGTTGCGATACTTTGTAAGAACAGCACAGCCAATAAAATCTGAAGATTTAAGCCCCTGGGTGGTTATCAGATATTTCCTAGCCAAGATACGCTTTTCTGTAGAACCCCTTAATAAGATGCAGCAGGTCGTCATCCGTGCGGAAGGGGTGCATACCGTGCTTCGGCGGAGCCAGCCCCTTGCTTTTGCGTGGGGGTGTGCTGGTTGCGGTGGCTTTAGTTTGAGCCTTTGCTGAATGTAAAATCGCCTGTGAAAAAATCAGGGTTCACGGCTTCGCGGTTCAGGCGCATTTCCCAGTGCAGGTGCGGGCCTGTGGCAAGGCCGGTAGAGCCGCTCAGACCGATGAGTGTTCCTTCTTTTACAGTATCTCCTTCTGCCACTTTGAGTTCGCTCATGTGGTAGTACAGACTGTACAAGCCGGGCAGGTGCTCGATTACCACGCTCAGTCCTGTTGACACCCGGTCTTCTGCCATGACAACTTTTCCGCGCGCACAGGTTTTCACTTCGCTGCCTTCGGGAACTCCGTAGTCGGTGCCGTAGTGCAGGCTGGTCGAGGACTTTCCGTTTGTGTAGGCATACACGCGGCGGTCAGCGAAAAATGATGTGCGGCGGGTGGCGGGCGTAGGTGGCGTAAACGGTGTGGTCTGGTACACGGCCTGCGGATGCACGGCTTCGAGAACTTTGTTCAGCTTGTCAATTTGGGCCATGCGTTTGGGCGACGTGTCTGTTTTTATGTCCGTGTTGCTCTGGTTCAACTGGAGTGTCTCACTTACAAATTCTTTGTCTATTAACGCAAAGGGAAGGTCAACCTGCATCGAGGTTTCGCCGTGCAGTTTATATGTGACGGTGAGCGTGCATGGAAGTGCATGTGTCCACCATGATGAAAGTGGAATGCCGGTCAGGTATGTGATGATGCCACGGCTTTTGTCGCTTGCGGCCGGAAGCACGTAAAAATCTGAGCTGCGGAGCGTTTTTCCTTCGGATGAAAGCGTGAGCACTGCCGTGGTTGCGGCAAACTGCTCTTTTGTGACTTTGGGCTTTTTTAGCGCCGCTGTGTTTTGGGTGAGCTTCATGCGTACAAATACAGCATCGCCGGGGTTTGCAGTGTCGTTGTATGAAAGGCTGAGCGTGTAGTCGTCGCCATGCACCACGGCGTCGGCAGCGATGGCAGAAATGCTGCACACAGAAAACAGAATTGCCGCAAAAAATAAAAAACGTTTCATTTGTTCATTCCTTTTGTATAGATTTCAAATGTTGAACTGCCTGGCAGGTTTAGCTGCGTTTCAGGTCGAGCAGCACAAGCTGGGGCGTTTCAGCACCGTTGAACATATTTCGCTCCACATGGTATAGCACATCGATTTTGTCGCCTACTTCAACTTCGCGGTGCAAAAGCTCTGCCTTGTTCCAGAACAGGGCCGGCCATTTTGTTTTTCCAGTTCCGAGGGTGAGCTTTAGATGCTGTTTTTCGCCTTTGCCCATGACAACGGCATCAAGCACAGGAAGCGAACGGCTCATAAACAAAATCTGCGGGTTTTCTTCGCCGCATGGCTCGAATGCGTCGCAGACATCAAGAAGCTGGGCCGTTAGGTAGGGAGCCGGCACTTCCGCGTCAATTTCAAACGTGTTCGAGCGGGAGGCAGAAAGTTCTATTGTGGCAGAAAGCTCCTGCACCCGGGCCTTGAATTCAGCAAGCCGTTCACGCTGGAAACTGAATCCTGCCGCAAAGTTATGGCCGCCATGGTTTAAAAACAGCGGTGAAAGCGTGTCGAGTAGGGCCGTTACATCGTAGTCGCGGCAGCTCCTCATGGAGCCGATGGCCGTGTCGTCAACAAAAGTGACGGCCATCGCGGGAACATCGTATGTGCTCACAAGCCGACCTGCAAGGATTCCGCTTACTCCGCGGTTGATTCTCTCGTCGATAACCACGCAGAGTTTGTTGTGGTGCAGGGGGATTGACGCTTCTGCTTGAATGTGGGCGTAGTTCCAGGCATCTGCGGAAAGTTTTTTGCGTTCTGTGTTCAAGTCGATGATCCGGGCTGCAACACTGTCACGGTGAGCGGCATCGCTTGAAAGGAACAGGTCCGCCGCAAGCTCCGCGTGTCCAAGTCTGCCCGCCGCGTTCAGGTGCGAAACGACAAGCCAGCTTAAATCGGAAGATGTCACCCTCCTTGAAAGCAGGTTCAGGTGCGACATGAGTTCCAAAAGCCCTGTGCGGATCCTTCCTGCATTTATTGAAGAAAGCCCCTGCTTTACAAACAGGCGGTTTTCGTCTTTCATCGGCATGATGTCGGCGAGGGCCGCAAGTGCCACCAGCTGCATGTCGCGTTCTTCTTCATGCGCGAGGTTTGGGAAAAGCTGCTTGACGCGCTGCTGGATGTATGTGACGAAAATATTGTAAAATCCGCCGATTTCCGTTGCAGGATGGTCGCCGTATTTTGCGAATTTTGAGAGGTCTTTTACACGGAGAAGCGAAAGGCCTGCGAGATGCGGCATCAGCTTTGCCACTTCCGGACGCACATCAAAGCAGTTGAAGTCAACTCCTTTTCCAAATACCTGTTCAAGAAGGCGCGCTGTGGTCTCGCCGTCCCACACAAAAATGAGCTGGCCTTGCAAAAATGAAGGGAGTGCCGTCTGCGTAACGCTTAGCCCTGGCGCCACGGAGATGTCCAGCCGTTTTATGGGCACAAGGTTCCGCGTTTTGATGCATTCAACGGTAAAGGCTTCGTTGAGCGGCCGCACGTTTAGCAGCGTGATTTCCTGTTTGTACCATTCGGTCTGGCTGAAGCGCAGGGCGCTCACGAGTTTATAAACCACGGCGCAGCCAGAAATGTCCTTGAAAGGGTAGCCTGAATCTTCAAGCTTCGGGTCAATGATGAGTGCGGGCTGGGGCAGCTCCGCAGGCGGATTGTGATGGTCAACGACAATCACGTCAAGGCCTTTTTCTGCGGCAAGGGCGATTTCCGCGTTGTTTGAAATTCCGCAGTCCACGGTGATGACAAGCGAGCCGTAATCCGCGGCAAATTCTTCAACGGCAGTGGTTGAAAGGCCGTATGCGTCATCGCCTTTTGGCAGCCTGAAGCGCACGTCAAGCCCCATCGTGTTCAGGCATTCATAGAGAACGGTGGTGGCGCTTACTCCGTCAACATCGCGGTCGCCAAAAATAAGCACTTTTTCGTGCTCGTCCCGCGCCGAAAGGATTCTGTCAACCACGTCTTCCATGGCTGCGAACGAAAAAGGGCTGTGCTGAAAGCGCAGGTCGTCTTCTCGGTAGTACATGATGTCGCGGCCGCTCACAAGGTTCCTACGCACCATTATGCTCGCTGTGATGGGGTCAACATCGTAGCGGTGCTGGAGTTCTTCTACTTCACTTTTTGAAATATTTTTTTTATTCCATACAGACACTAGCTTATTTCCTTTAGAATGAGTTTTTTTGCTTCGGGCGCAGACTGCAGGTAGGTAACGGCATCTGAAAGCGCGGCACAGCCTGATTCTAGCGCAGCTTCATCGCGTCCGTATACGTCCATGAGCTTTTCGCCTGCGTGCACAAAATCGCCCTGCCGTTTTGCAAAGATTATTCCGGCATCTGCGCTTACCGTGTCGGTGGTCTTGTTGCGGCCTACTCCGAGGCCGATGCATGCGATGCCTGTTTTGTATGCGTCAACGGCAAGGAACCCGTCTGTTCGGGCGGTAAGCACATGGTGGTGCGGAGACCTTCGTTTTCCTTGTTCCTCAAGGAGTTTGTCTGGATTGGCTCCCTGGTCGCGGATGTTTTGCAGGAAGGTTTGCAGGGCGGCTCCTGAATCAACCGCCTGCATGCAGAGTTCGCGCCCTTCTGAAATGTTTTTCGCTTTGCCACCCAGCACCAGCATGTGGCTTCCGAGCGCGAGCGTGAGCTCCATGATGTCTGAGGGGCCGTGTCCCTGCAGGCACTCCAGCGCTTCTTCCACTTCAAGGTAATTGCCGGTTTTAAAGCCGAGGGGACTGTCCATGGCAGTGAGCAGTGCAACCGCCTGTTTTCCCATGGCCTGTGCCGTTTTGACCAGCGAAGTTGCAAGCCGTTCCGCGTCTTCTTCGGATTTCATGAATGCGCCTAGTCCGTATTTTACATCGAAAACCAGGGCGTCGCTTCCTTCCGCAACTTTTTTTGAAAGTATGCTGGCCGTTATGAGCGGAATGCTTTCCACTGTGCCGGTCACATCACGGAGCGCGTACATTTTGCGGTCGGCCGGCACAATGCGTTCGGACTGGCCTATCATGGCAAAGCCCGTTTTGGCTATCAGCTCCGCAAACTTTTCTGGTGGCATATGTACATTGTAGCCTGCAAGACTTTCAAGCTTGTCAAGTGTGCCGCCTGTGTGTCCTAGCCCGCGTCCGCTCATCATCGGGATCTGCACGCCGCACGAGGCTGCTATCGGAGCCAGCGGCAGGCTGATTTTGTCGCCCACGCCGCCTGTGGAATGCTTGTCTACGAACGGGCCGTGCAGTCCTGCCGCTTCGTTCCTGGAACCGTGCAGGTTGATTGTATCTCCCGAATGGAGCATGGCGGCGGTGAGAAAGCCCGTTTCTTCGAAAGTCATGCCGTTGAAGTACACGGCCATCAGAAACGCTGACATCTGGTAATCCGGAATGGCTCCTGAAACGTAGCCGTTTACCAAAAAGTCTATTTCCTCTTTTGAAAGCGCCTCACCCGAATGTATGGCTGTGCCCCGTTTTTTTATGATTATGTCAGCTGCTCGCATAAGGCCACCTTGCATTGTGTCTGCGTGTTTCTGTGCACAAAGTACAACACAAAACCAGTATATCGCAGACGCAAAAAAGTTGCTAGGGCATTGTCCCATGGAAATCAGCTTGTCAAACAATTTTTCGGCATGGCATGACTCGTGGAATGAATTTTTGGTTCCGGTTCTGCGCCTGGCTGTCCGGCTTTTTGCCGTGCTGCTTTTGCATGGCTTTTGCCGCGTTCCTCCGTAAAATCAACGCAGCCTGATGCAGAAGGTGAGTGTGATTTTCTGGAACAGTGATAAAGAAGCCTTTAGCCTTTGCCGGGTGTGTTGCTTTATTGAAGGTGGTGCAGTAAATAGCCGGGTTTAAAAAAACTCGAAGTTAAAATCGGCAGCGATATTTCTACGCTGATTTCAAACGTTCATTTCGCCTCTGCTTGCATCACAGCGTCAGGCGAGGGGCTGGCTTCGCAGAAGCCCGGTATGTATCATTCCGCACGAATCAAAAAAAATATTTGACTTCTTGCGGCGGCGGGTTTATACTGAATCCATAATATAACCCCTATGGGAGGCCAAAATTGGCAAAAGTAGAACTCAAAGGTATTGGCAAAATCTACGACGGCAATGTTCGTGCCGTGCAGAACGCCAACATCACGATTGAAGACCGCGAATTCTGTGTGTTCGTAGGTCCTTCTGGCTGCGGAAAGTCAACGACTCTCCGCATGGTCGCAGGTCTGGAAGACATCAGCGAAGGCGAGCTGTATATCGACGGCGAGCTCATGAATGACGTTCCTCCAAAAGACAGGAACATCGCGATGGTGTTCCAGAATTATGCCTTGTATCCGCACATGACAGTGTTCGACAACATGGCGTTCGGCCTTAAAATCCGCAAGATGGACAAGGCTGAGATCAAACGCCGCGTTGACGAGGCCGCAAACATTCTGGGACTGGTACAGTATCTCGACCGCAAACCCAAGGCTCTTTCCGGCGGTCAGCGCCAGCGTGTGGCGGTAGGCCGTGCAATCGTGCGCAACCCCAAAGTATTCCTGTTTGACGAACCTCTTTCCAACCTCGACGCAAAGCTCCGCGTTACCATGCGTGGTGAAATCGCGGCCTTGCACCAGCGCCTTCAGGCCACAATGATTTATGTTACCCATGACCAGATTGAAGCCATGACGATGGGTACAAAAATCGTGGTTATGAAAGACGGGCATGTGCAGCAGATAGGCGAGCCGCTTTACCTGTACAATCATCCTATCAACAAATTTGTGGCAGGATTTATTGGTTCACCGCCAATGAACTTCCTTACGGTAACGCTAAAAAAGAAAGGCGACCAGGTTGTGGCGGATGAAGGCTCTTTTGAGCTGGTGCCCACACCGGAACAGCAGGCGTTCCTGAAAGACCATGTTGGCAGGGAAGTGTATTTTGGTGTGCGTCCAGAAGACTTGGCGTACCAGGCTGCACCTGCGGCAAACAACAACATGCAGATGAAGGTTACTAACAAGGAACCGCTCGGTGCCGAAACGCATCTGTTCCTGTCCACCAACAAAGGACAGAGCATTATAGCCCGTGTTCAGGCTTCAACAAAAGCCTCGTTCAAACTTGGTGAAACTGTAAACTTTTCTCCTGACATGAGTCGGTGCAAGTTCTTTGCGAAATGCCCTGAAGATCTGGACGAAGAAAAGAACCTTTGCGAAAAAATTGACGCGCCATGGCTTGTGAATCCGCTTACAGGTGCCGTGGGATACGACAAAATCCAGGGAGATGCCGCCGCAAATTCGTAACGCAGGAACAGCGCTGAACGGAAGCTTTGGTGCATAAATATTGAGCGTGCTTCCGTTCTTGCAGGTACGTGGTGTGCGCAGACCCAACAGAATGCATGGGGCTGTGGCATGGAAAACTTGTGCATGGCCATTTATGCGGAGCGCCGCCCGATGTCATTCGGGTGGCGTTTTTTTATGTCCACCGGTCGATTCGTGCAGAAAGGATACATACCGTGCTTCTGCAAAGCTGGCTCTTGCTTTTGTGTCGGGGATGTGTTGATTTGCGGCCGGCGGCATGGTTGACGCAAAGCCGCTCGCATACGAATGGAAGGGCAAGACTGGCGGGGTGCTGATTTCAGTCGCGGACAGCGCGTTTGCAACTGCCACCGTGCCCATGGGCCCGGCGCATACGCATTCACGTGCGCGGTGTCTGACGGCGAAAAAAAACGCCAGCGTAAACGTGACCGCACGTGTGCACCCAAAAGATCTCTACGAGGCGGGAGCGGAATGAAACATGCTCTCAGGCACAGCCGGCATCGTTTCAAGGGCCGGCGCAGAATAGAAACACAGTTCCAGCGCCGCAGGCAGCAAGGCCCGCAGCTCTCACGGGACTCAGGCGGATTTTTCAGCCTTGCCCCGCGCACAACCTAAAGATTTTCCGCCAGAATTTTCTCGAATTTATTGATTCCCGCGACCTCCACAAAATAGGCCACGCCGCGCAGAATGAGAGCGATTCCCACAAGGATTGTGATTGTCACCGCGCCCACAACCGGGCTGGTCAGGGCGCACACGCCGAACGCCGCCCCCGCAATCCCCATGATGAGGATGAGCCACCAGAGCGGGTACCCCACCTGCTTGAAGTCGAACGAGCGGATTGCGATGTTGATTCCGCCGAACAGCGTCCAGAAGGCGAATAAAATCGGCAGCATCCCCGCCACCACCAGCGGGTTTGCCAAAAACAGGATTCCTGTCAGGATGTCCATGATTGCGGTAAGAAGGATTCCGCTGCGCCCGGCGAGCGAGCGCCCCACCGCAATGTAGAACATCAGGGCCGCGATGCCCGTGACAAACGCGAAAATTCCCATGAGCCACGCGAGCGAAAAGATTGTCTCCCAGGTGTTGCAAAGGCAGATAATCCCAAGGACTACAAGCAGCACTCCCGAGAGCACCATGTAGATTTTTGAGCTGGTTCTCATAAAGCTCCTCCAAGATGTAAAAAATGAGTTCGCGAATCAAAAATGATTGCAAGTAAGACTATACCGCAAAACGCAGAAAACGGCAAACGCTGTCCTTGCCGTGCCGCAAAACCGCGGTACACTGATTAAGCGGAATGAAAATCCGTGCTGAGATTTGAGGAGGTGTCTGTGTCTTATGATTTTCTGAAAGAACAGGTTCGCGCCCTGCCCGAGGAGTCGCTGACAGAATCTTCCTCTTTTGTGATGAATATGCAATACAAGTTCGGAAGCAGGCCAGCCACCGATATGGCGCAGTTCAGGAAGGACATGGCGGACACCATAAAGGAAGGCCGCGCGGACGCAGCCGCATAACCCCCTGCGTGATTCTGCGGCATCGGTCGGCGATTGCGCAGTCCCTCGCAGGACTGCGGACGCGCGTGTGCCGCCTTGCCGCACATAAAAACCTCCGAACACGCCCGACTTTTCCCGAATAATCGGGAAAAAATCCCGACAGCTTAGTAGAGAATTGCCTATACACCGGGAGCATTTCGTGATAAAATTGTCGGCATGACTTCCCCACGCAGACACCGCGCCGCACTCAGTGCGGAACAGCCACCCGACTTACCCCCCCCCATCCACATCTAGCATGCGTTTGTCAGCACAGCCCAACCCGCATTGCGCCGCAGGATTTTTTCCGCCATGGCGTGTTTCCGGGCTTCAAAAGAACTTTCACGGCTTTGCTGGGGCGTTTCTGGCCTTCAAAAGAACTTTTGCGCCCTGCCCAGAGCATTTTCGGGCTTCAAAAGAACTTTCATTGCTTGCCCGGGGCATTTCCAGCCTTCAAAAGGACTTTCGCGGTTTGCCCGGCGCATTTCCGGGCTTTTCGCGTGTGCGCACGGCTTTCCCGGCGTGTTTCCGGGCTTCGCGCGTGTGCGCACGGCATCCCCTGCGTGTTTCCGGGCTTCGCGCGTGTGCGCACGGCTCCCCCGGCGTGTTTTCGGGCTTCGCGCGTGTGCGCACGGCTTCCCCGGCGTGTTTTCGGGCTTCGCGCGTGTGCGCACGGCTTTCCCGGAGCGTTTTGTGGCTTCGCGCATTTGCGCATGGCTTCCCCGGAGCGTTTTGTGGCTTCGCGCGTATGCGCACGGCTTCCCCGGCGCGTTTTTGGGCTTCGCGCATTTGCGCACGGCTCCCCCGGAGCGTTTCCGGCCTTTTCGCGTATGCGCACGGCTTCCCCGGAGCGTTTCCGGCCTTTTCGCATTTGCGCACGGCTTCCCCGGAGCGTTTCCGGCCTTTTCGCATTTGCGCACGGCTTCCCCTGCGTGTTTTTGGGCTTCGCGCATTTGCGCACGGCTTCCCCTGCGTGTTTTTGGGCTTCGCGCATTTGCGCACGGCTTCCCCGGGGCGTTTTGTGGCTTCGCGCATATGCGCACGGCTTCCCCTGCGTGTTTTTGGGCTTCGCGCATTTGCGCACGGCTTCCCCGGAGCGTTTTGTGGCTTCGCGCATTTGCGCACGGCTTCCCCGGCGTGTTTCCGGGCTTCGCGCATTTGCGCACGGCTTCCCCGGCGTGTTTTTGGGCTTCGCGCATTTGCGCACGGCTTCCCCGGTGCGTTTTTGGGCTTCGCGCATTTGCGCATGGCTTCCCCGGTGCGTTTCCGGGCTTCGCGCGTGTGCGCACGGCTTGCCCCAGCGCATTTTCGGCCTTCGGGAGCATCCCCACGCCCTGCCTAGAGCGATTTTGGGCTTAAAGAGTATTTTCGCGGATTCCTTGGCATGGTCTTGGAACCGCAGATTTTCATCAGACGGAGGAGAAACAAGATGAAAAAACTGACAGCACTATTTTCTGTGCTCGTGCTGCTTGGTGCGGCGGCGTTCGCCAGACCTGCCAAGGCAAAGGGCGCAAAGGCATCTGCGGATGGAGCCGCGCCCGCAGACAACGGCAAAGTGTCCATCGCGGTGCCCGCGCCCAAGGCGGTGAACCTTGAGGGCGGCGCGGACTGGATTCCGCTGTTCATCCAGGGCATCATCACCACTAACTTCCAGCAGTATTCGGGGCTTGCCGTAATCGACCGCCAGAATGCCGACATGGTAAAGGCCGAGCAGCGGCTCTCCGAGGGCGCGGAGTTTGACGAAAAGACCGCCATAGAGCTTGGCAAGATGACGAGCGCGAAGCTCATCATCACGGGGAGCATAATGGCAAAGTCCGGCGCATACGCGCTCACGTTCAGCATCACGGACGCAGAGAGCGGCGAGACCAAGGCCACCGCGAACGTTCCCAACTGCCTCCGCTCCGCGCTGGAGGACGGCACGGCGGCCAACCAGATTTCCTACGACCTGATGGCAGGCTACGGAATCGCGCTGGGCGATGACGCTAAGGCGCGGCTCACGCAGACGGCGAGCGCGATGGCGGCGGAGATGAGCGCGCAGACGAGCGTGGCAAAGGGAATCGCGGCGGCAAAAGGCGGCTCAAACATCGAGGCGCTCACGTACTACATTCAGGCAAAGAAGAGCGACAGGAACCTTTCCGAGGCCACAAGCCGCATGGCGGACATGGCCACGGTTGTGGCGGGCGGAAACTTCGGCGCGAACGCCAAGAACCTCATCAAGGTGCGAAAGGACTGGGATCAGCTTCTTTTGGAGGCGGCGGGGCTTATCGCGGCGAACCCGCCCGAGTTCGAGGTGCGCTACTTCACCGACATAGCGCCGCTTGCGCTTAGGGAGAAGGACTATGCGAACAAAACCATGTCATTCCTGCTGGGCGCGCCGTACCTGCTGCAGACAAGCGGCGTGGAGAATGCCAAGATTGCCGCAGAGCTTATGGACGCGATGCGTAAAATCCCTGAGAGCAAGATCTGGGGCGACAAGATGAACGGCTTCCCATGGACGTATGCGGACGACATCCCCGGCGACCACTGGCTCAAATGGGCGAACGAGGATGAATACAAGGACCCATGGTATGAAAGACAAAGAAGGGCGAACCCGAGAAAATATAAAGAATACCAGTTCACCGTGATGCTGCTCGACGCTAACAAAAAGACCATAGCAAAGAAGCCCTACACGCTGTATGTGAAATCCGACAAGAGGTACGCAGGCTTTAAAATTTCCAGCGACAACAAGGATGAAAAAAATAACACTTTACCATTTCTGATAATCTCCGACGTTCCCGTGGGCAACGCCGACACGGACAAGATTTACATCTCCGTGGAGAACGCCGGAAGCCAAAAGATTTCCGTGCTGCCGACCGACGCCATGCCCGTGTACAAGGCACTCAAAGTCCTTGAAGCGGGCAGCCATAACGGAACGGTTAAAATCGGCGGCTTTGAACCGTATTCTGAGCCACATAATGCATATAATGAATATGCTATACTAAGAGCTCTCACATTAACTGAAAAACCTGTGGCGCTTGATTTATCAGAGATGATAAACTTTGGAATCGAAAAAAGCCTAACATTCAAAGACTGCAAGTCGCTTAAGAGCATCACGCTTCCCGAGGGGATCACGGGAATAGGGGGAGGGAGTTTAATAATGGGTTTCGAAGGCTGCACGTCGCTTGAGAGCGTAACGATTCCCGCCGGCGTGACCACAATCGGCGGAGGTGCGTTCAGTGGCTGCACGGCGCTTAAGAGCATCACGATTCCCGATGGTGTGACCACAATCGGCAGCGATGCGTTCAGAGGGTGCTGGTCGCTTGCGAGCGTAACGATTCCCGCCGGTGTGACCACAATCGGCGTAGGTGCGTTCCGAGGCTGCGCGTCGCTTAAGAGCATCACGATTCCCGATGGGGTCACGGAAATAGGCGATTCTGCGTTCAGTGGCTGCACGTCGCTTGAGACCATCACGATTCCCGAGGGGGTCACGGTAATCTACGGTAATATGCTTGCGGACTGCTCGTCACTTGAAAGCATAGCAATTCCCGTGAGCGTCACATCCTTCAGAAAGAGAGCGTTCATTAATATCCGCATTAAAGATCCAAAGATTTATTATGCCGGTTCCAAAGACCAGTGGGAGGAGATAGACGGCTATCTTGAGGCTATGTTTTCAAAGAAAGTATACAACTACAATCCGCAGGAGGCGGAAAGTTTGTCCGACGGCAAGAAAAAGAACAAGAAAAAGAAATAGGAGCATCAAAACCGCGCTGATTTGCAGCGGTCATGCTCCTTGCAAAAGGCTTTCCCCGGAGAGCAAACCGTGAAGGCAGAAGCCCTTCATAAAAATATTATTGGAGAAAGAAAATGAAAAAACTGATCGCAATCCTTTCTGCGCTCGTGCTGCTTGGTGCGGCGGCGTTCGCCAGACCCGCCAAGTCAAAGGGCGCAAAGGCCGCTGCGGACGGAGCCGCGCCAGCCGACAAAGGCAAAGTGTCCATCGCGGTGCCCGCGCCCAAGGCGGTGAACCTGGGCGAAGGCGCGGACTGGATTCCGCTCTTTGTGCAGGGCGTGATTACCGCCAACTTCCAGCAGTACTCGGGGCTCGCCGTAATCGACCGCCAGAACGCCGACATGGTAAAGGCCGAGCAGCGCCTCTCCGAAAGCGCGGAGTTCGACGAGAAGAACACGCTGGAGCTTGGCAAGCTGACAAACGCGCATCTCACCGTAACGGGAAACATCATGGCAAAGTCCGGCGCATATGCCCTCACGTTCAACATCACGGACGTAGAGACCGGCGAGACCAAGGCAAGCGCGAGCGTTCCCGACTGCCCGCGCTCAGCATTGGAGGACGGCACGGCGGCCAACCGGATTTCCTACGACCTGATGGCGGGCTACGGAATCGCGCTGGGCGATGACGCTAAGGCGCGGCTCACGCAGACGGCGAGCGTGATGACCTCGGAGACGAGCGCGCAGGCGAGCGTGGCAAAGGGAATCGCGGCGGCAAAAGGCGGCTCAAACATCGAGGCGCTCACCTACTACATACGGGCGCGGGCGAGCGACAGCAGGCTTTCCGAGGCCGCAAGCCGCATGGCGGGCATGACCACGGTTGTGGCGGGCGGAAACTTCGGCGCGACCGCCAAGAACATGATGAAGCTGCACGACGACTGGGATCAGCTCCTTTTGGAGGCGGCGAGGCTTATGGTGGCGAACCCGCCCGTGTTCGAGCTGCACTACTTTACCGACATAGAGCCGCTTGCGCTTACGGCGAAGGACTACGAGAATGAGACAATGTCTTTCCGAATAGGCGCGCCGTACCTGATACAGACAAGCGGCGCGGAGAATTTCAAGATGGCCGGAGAGCTGATGGCCGCGATGCGTAGAATTCCCGGGAGCGAGAACTGGGGAAAAAAGATGAACGGTTTTCCGTGGACTTATGCTGGTGACATCCCCGGCGACCACTGGCTCAAATGGGCGAGCGAGGATGACTATGAAGTATACGAGGACCAACGGTATTTGTTTGGAGCAACACAAACAAGGCCGAACCCGAGAAGAACTAAAGAATACCAGTTCACCATAGTGCTGCTCGATGCGAACAAGAATCGCATAGCGAGCAGGCCCTACACGCTGTATGCGAAATTCGATAGAGCGTACCTAGTCTTTGAGATTTACAGCGACAACAAGGACAACTACAATGACAGTTTACCATCTCTGAAAATCTCTGGCGTGCCGGTGGGCAACGCCGACACGGACAAGATTTACATCTCCGTGGAGGGTGCCGAAAAGGCAGGGTTTTCCGTGCTGCCGACCGACGCCCTGCCCGTGGACAAGGCAATCAGCGTCCTGGAAGCGGGCAGCCATAACGGAACGGTTAAAATCGGCGGCTTTTTTCAGCCGAATTCTGTGCGTGATATTGCTTCAGCCATAAAATCCAATAAGAAGCCCGTCGCGCTTGACTTGTCCGAGCATGCGAATGTCTCGACGATTGAAAGTAAGAGCACCAGCTATTTTGGATACAAAGGCGGCTGGTTCAAGGGCCTCACGCCGCTTGCGGGCATCACGCTTCCCGTTGGTCTCGAAATAATCGCCGATAATGCGTTCAGCGACTGCACGTCGCTTAAGAGCGTCACGATTCCTGCGGGTGTATGGGGAATCGGCGATTCCGCGTTCCGTAACTGCACGTCGCTTGAGAGCGTCACGATTCCCGCAAGTGTATGGGGAATCGGCGGTTCCGCGTTCCGTAACTGCACGTCGCTTAAGAGCATCACGCTTCCCGCAAATGCCATGGTAATTGGCAAGTCTGCGTTTGCTAGGTGTACGTCGCTTGCGAGCATAGAAATCCACGCGAGCGTAATAAGAATCGACGAGGATGCGTTCTATGACTGCAAGCTCAAAACAGTTTATTACGCCGGCTCCAAAGAACAGTGGGATAAAATAGCACTGAGCGGAGGCGGCAGCTATAAACTGGTTTCAGCAAAGAAAGAATACAACTACAAGCCGCAGGAAACGGACAGCCCCGCGGACAGTTCGTCTGACGGCAAGGGCAAGAAAAAGAAATAGGAGCATCAAAAACCGCTCCCGCATCGTGTTTTATGAGTGCGGGAGCACTCCCACGGCTCCGCTTGGCGCGATTTGGGGGCGCGGGAGCGCTCCCATTGCTCCGCTTGGCGTGATTTTGTACCGTGGGAGTATTCCCACGGTTCCGCCGGGGCATTTTCGGGCATTTTGCGTGTGCGCAAGACTTCCCCAGCGCGTTTTTGGGCAGAGTGCGGACGCATTTTGCTTTTTCGGTGTGTTTTTGGGGAAAGTGCGTGTGCACTTTGCTCTCCCGGCGTGTTTTTGGGCAATGTGCGGGCGCATTTTGCTTTCCCGGCGTGTTTTTGGGCAATGTGCGGGCGCACTTTGCTCCGCTGGGGCGTTTTTGGGGAAAGTGCGAGCGCACTTTGCTTTGCTGGCGCATTTCCGGGCAATGTGCAAACGCACTTTGCTCTCCCGGCGCATTTTCGGGCAATGTGCGGGCGCATTTTGCTCTCCCGGCGCATTTTCGGGCAATGTGCAAACGCACTCTGCTCTCCCGGCGCGTTTCCGGGCAATGTGCGGGCGCACTCTGCTTTCCCGGCGTGTTTTTTGGCAATGTGCGTGCGCACTTTGCTTTGCTGGCGCATTTCCGGGCAATGTGCGTGCGCACTCTGCTTTCCCGGCGTGTTTTTGGGCAATGTGCAAACGCACTCTGCTCTCCCGGCGTGTTTTTGGGCAATGTGCAAACGCACTCTGCTCTCCCGGCGTGTTTTCGGGCAATGTGCAAACGCACTTTGCTTTCCCGGCGTGTTTTCGGGCAATGTGCAAACGCACTTTGCTTTCCCGGCGTGTTTTTGGACAATGTGCGGGCGCACTTTGCTTTCCCGGCGCATTTTCGGGCAATGTGCAAACGCACTCTGCTCTCCCGGCGTGTTTTTGGGCAATGTGCAAACGCACTCTGCTTTCCCGGCGTGTTTTTGGGCAATGTGCAAACGCACTCTGCTCTCCCGGCGTGTTTTCGGGCAATGTGCAAACGCACTCTGCTCTCCCGGCGTGTTTTTGGGCAATGTGCAAACGCACTCTGCTCTCCCGGCGTGTTTTCGGGCAATGTGCGGGCGCACTTTGCTTTCCCGGCGCGTTTCCGGGCAATGTGCGGGCGCATTTTGCTTTTTCGGTGTGTTTTTTGGGAAAGTGCGGACGCATTTTGCTTTGCTGGCGCATTTCCGGGCTTTTCGCATGTGCGCAGGGCTTCCCCGGGGCGTTTCCGGGCATTCCGCGTGTGCGCAAGACTTCGCCGGGGCATTTTCGGGCATTTCGCGCTTGCGCAAGGCTTCACCGGGGCGATTTCGGGCTTTTCGCGTGTGCGCAGGGCTTCCCCGGGATGTTTTCGGTTGTTTCGCATGTGCGCGAGGCTTCCCCAGCGCGATTTCGGACGTTCCGCGTTTGCGCAAGACTTCTCCCCGCGCGTTTTCAGTCTTCATATGGAACTTTCGCGGCTTCCACCGTGCGTTTCTGGGCTTTTAGGGTGCTTTTGTGGCTCGCGTCTTGTGTTTTTCGGTCGATTTGAGATTGAGCAGTGCCCGGGGCATACGGGATCTTGTGGCGTTTGGGGCGCGGCTCATGTGCGTTTTACCAGTGAGAACAGCTGGGCCCGGGTAATCGTGGTGAACACGGGCCGTCCGTGGGGGCAGTGCGGGTCGGGAAGTTCCAGCGCCTGTTCTGCAATCCAGGCGGCGGTGCCCGGGTCGAGCACGGTGCCGTCTTTGACGGCGTTCCTGCATGCCGTGGAAGCTGCCACCGCCGTTATGAGGTCGAGTGGCTGCATCCGCCTGTCGAGCAGGTCGTGGGCAAGGTCTGCTTCGCTTCCTGTCCACCGCACCGGCACCGTGGAGAACTCCCAGGCTCCGTCGGGGCGGCGCTTTCCTGTGAATCCCGCTTTTTCCAGCGATTCCTGCATGGCTTCAAGGTATTTGTCATCGGCGGCGTTTTCCGTTGGCACCACGTATGGAAGGAGCAGCTTCTGCTTTTGTCCTGCGTTTTCCATTATTTCGTTGTACAGGATTCGCTCGTGCGCGGCGTGCTGGTCAATGATGTAGAGCGTGTCGTTTTTTTCGGCAATCAGGAATGTCCCGAGCGCGCTTCCTGCAAAATGGAACGAGCCCGGCGCTTCCCTGCTTGCGTAGTTCCTGTGTAGGTCTGGTTCCGGCTGCGCTGCCGTGGTGCCGGTTTCCGCTTCTCCTGCGGCAACCTGCATGATTCGTTCAAAGGCCGTTGCTCCGCTGCCGGACGTGCCGCCAAAAAAACGGCTGCGGGAATCGCCTATCAGGTTTTTATATGAAAGCGGGCGGTGCCCTCCGTGTTCTGCGCGTGCGGTGGCGATTCCGGGTGCGGCCGCGCTTTTTGGCTCTGCGGCGCCGCGGCCCATGCGCTCCATGGGCATTTCATCGCCGTTTTGCGCGGCTTTCGGCGCTGTGCCTGTTTTGGGGGGCGTTCCTTCTTGGGTCAGCGCGGAAAAGGCGAGCTGAGCTGTGCCCGTTGTTCCGCCTGCCGTGGGCGGAAGCATTGTGCGCGCGGTGTAGTCCTTGAAGAATGCGCGGACTGCGGTGCTTATTCCGTGGTGCAGGCCCGCGCTGTCTTTGAATCGTGCCTCGCGTTTTGCGGGATGTATGTTGAAATCGACCAGCGCAGGGGCCATTGTTACAAACAGGCTTCCCGCCGGGTGGAGTCCGTTTGGAAAATAGCCCTGTGAGCCGTATTCAATCGCCTGCATGAGGGAGAATTCCTGTATGCGCCTTCCGTTCACGTAGATGTAGAGGTTTTTTCGGCTTGTGCGGGCAACGGACGGCTCGCCTATAACGAGGTCGAATGACCATGAGCCGTCGCCCGCTTTGTCCGAAATCTTGTAGAAGAGCCGTTCGTTTTCAAAAAGCCCCAGCGTGTGCACAAAGCGCTGTATGAGCGTCTGCCCTGCGGAAAGGTCGGCTTTTTCTTCGCCGTCCATTATCAGCTTGAACGCGATGTCTGGGCGGGGAAGCGCTTTTTCTTCAAACAGGGAGCGGCATAGCGCGCCTTCGCTTGCGGGGCGTTTTAAGAACACCCTCCTGGCGGGAAACGCTTCGAACAGCGCCGCGGTCTGCACGATTGTTCCCGCTGTAGGGGCGCACGGTGCAAGCCGGTGCGTTTCGTGTGCGGAGGCGGTGAGTTTCCATCCTCCGCTGGTGATTTCAAGCCGGCTTACGGCCGCCATGGACGCGAGCGCTTCTCCACGGAAGCCCAGCGTGGAAAGCGAGAGCAGGTCGTTTTCCGTGGTGATTTTGCTTGTCGCGTGTGGCTGTGCGCATGTGGCGAGGTCTTGTTTTGTCATTCCGCAGCCGTTGTCTATCACGCGGATTTTTTCTATGCCGCCGCCGTCTACGGATACCGTAATCTGATTTGCCCCCGAGTCAACGGCGTTGTCCATCAGCTCCCGCACGATGGCTGCGGGGCGGTCAATCACTTCTCCGGCTGCGATTTTACGTGCCACGTCTGGCGCCAGCACCGCGACGGGGCGGCGTTCGTTTGTGTTGTCCATCGGCTATGAGTTGCGGGTGCCGTTTATTTCTGTGCTGCCCGAAAACAGTTCGAGCACGGGGCCGTCGCTTTTCTTTTGGTGCGGGCGGTGCGCTTTTTTTTCTTCGGAAGCGGGAGGCTCGGGCTGGGTTCCGTTGGTCTCCGTGGTTTCGGGCGGTTCCTGCATGAGAATCTGGATTTTGCTTTCGATTGCATCCAGTTCTTTTTCCATGCGCCGGGCGAGCGTGATTCCCTCTTCGAACTGTCTGAGTGCGTCTTCAACTGAAATGTCTGGCTGCCTGATTGCGGCGCTTAGGGCTTCGAGCTTTGCAAGGTTTTCTTCAAAATTGTTCATGGATCCTCCCGTGGTGTTGTGTGTGTAACCGTTGCGGTGAGTGTGCCGCGGGCCGGGCGCACTGTTATGGTGCTTCCTTCCGGGATGTCCGCCGCGTTTCTGATTACGGCTCCCGTGCTGTCGGTTACCATGGAATAGCCTCTTTCAAAGATGGTCTGGGGATTGCAGACTTCGAGCAGCTGCATGCACTGCGCGACGCGGTGCCGGCTGTCCTGCATGCGCTGCCGCATCTGCTGCGGAAGTTCCGTGCGGACGAGCTCAAGCCTGTGTCTCAGCGGCTGGGTTATGCGGTGGACGTGCATTTCCATGCTTTCCGGCGTGAATGTCAGAAGCATTAGGCGCAGGTTTTGCAGCCGCTGCTGCATGGCCTGGCAGAGTGTTTCCCGTTCATTCTGAATTGAATCCACCAGCGCGGTTTTGAGCGGCACCACCAGTTCTGCCGCCGCGCTTGGCGTTGGTGCCCGGATGTCTGCCGCAAAGTCGCTGAGTGCCCAGTCGATTTCGTGCCCTACCGCCGACACCACAGGAATGCGGGAGGCGGCAATGGCGCGCACGACCGATTCTTCGCTGAACGGGAGCAGGTCTTCAAGCGAGCCGCCTCCGCGCCCGACAATGAGCACGTCGCAGAGCTGCCACCTGTTTGCGGCCTGAATCATGCTCACAATGCTCTGCGCGGCTTCTTCTCCTTGCACCAGTGCAGGTAGCACGGTGACACTCACCGCGTCGTTTCTGCGCCGTGTGATTTGCAGGATGTCTCGCAAAGCGGCTCCAGTGGGGCTTGTGACCACGCCCACTGTTGACGGAAAAAGCGGGAGCGGGCGTTTTCGTGCGGAGTCAAAGAGTCCTTCAGCCTGAAGTTTCCGCTTGCGTTCTTCTATCATCTCCATGATGTCGCCCATGCCGGCTTTTGTCATGCTTGTTATTATGAATTGGTAGTTGCCTCTGGGCGGGTACACGCTGAGCGCTCCTTTTACCTGCACCAGCATGCCGTCTTTTGGGCTGAATGTAAGCGACGAGGCTTTGCCCCTGAACATGACCGCTGTGATTTGGGCGCCTTCGTCTTTGAGTACAAAATACAGGTGGCCGTTTGCGCTTGGCCTAAAATTGGAAATTTCACCTTTCAGAAGGACGGAAGGAAACGTCCGTTCCAGCATGGTCTTGATTAGTCCTGTAAGCTGGGAGACTGTGAACACGTTGTCCTGTTCCGTTTGTGCGCTGTCGCTGTAACCACCCATGTGCATAGTATTTCACAGAACGAAACAAAGGTCAACGAGTAAGCACCGTATGGAAACCTCTTTTTACAAAGGGTGAATGTTGACAAGGTGCTGGGGCTCATAAAGACATCGGCCGGGCGTGTTCGCCTGGATCCGGCCCATCCCAGCCGCCTACTGGTACAGACGGGCCCGGTGGACCTTTCCTCGAAAAGCGGTTTCATCCGCGAAAAGCTCTCCCGGCTCGCATAGGATCCCTGGAGGTTTTACGCGGGCCGTGGAGCTTGATGCCGGTGGAATTCCGTCCGGGAATACCGAGGGACACATGCCTCGGAGCGTCCTGTCTGTTGCGGGCCGGCGTTGAACGCCGGCCCATGGCGCGGCTGGGGCGTCCGCGTGGCGGCGACACAAGGAACCTTCCGGGGTCGCGGGGTGCGCCGCCCTCGGCGGGAGGCGTGTTCCGCCTCCACGTGGTGCCGGGGCGGCTGTCCGGCGAAGAACGGCCGTGCGGGGTCCGTGGCGCGCCCGCCGCGGAAAAAAAAAGTGATTTTTTTTGGAAAAAAAGCGTCCGGGTATTGACAAGGGTGCGCTGGGCGTGGTATGTTTCGTCTCACCACCGCATGGCGCACGCCGTGCGGGCGATGTTTGAAACCGCCGCCCGGTGGCGGCGCCAGAGGGAAGGAAGGACGACGAGGGGATCCGCGGTATTTTTTTTTTGTTTGTTGGAAAAGCCGGGCGCCCGCGAGGGCGTCCGGAAGGATCATGGAGAGTTCGATCCTGGCTCAGAACGAACGCTGGCGGCGCGTCTTAAGCATGCAAGTCGTGCGGGATCCGGGGGCTTGCCCCCGGTGAGAGCGGCGGACTGGTGAGTAACGCGTGGGCGACGCGCCCCCCGGGCGGGGACAGCCCGTGGAAACACGGGGTGATACCGGATGAGCTCCCGGCCGCCGGAGGGCCGGGAGGAAAGCGGCCTAGGCCGCGCCGGGGGAGCGGCCCGCGTCCCATCAGCTTGACGGGGGTGTAACGGACCGCCGTGGCTATGACGGGTACCCGGGCTGAGAGGCCGGACGGGCACATTGGGACTGAGATACGGCCCAGACTCCTACGGGAGGCAGCAGCTAAGGATATTCCGCAACGTGGGGAACCACGGCGGAGCGACGCCGCGTGGGCGAGGGAGGCCGGAAGGTTGTAAAGCCCTTTTGCGCGCGAGGAATAAGGCCGGGAGGGAATGCCCGGCCGGTGACTGTAGCGCGCGAATAAGCGCCGGCTAACTACGTGCCAGCAGCCGCGGTAACACGTGGGGCGCTAGCGTTGTTCGGAATCATTGGGCGTAAAGGGCGTGTAGGCGGGCGCGCAAGCCCGGGGTGAAATGCCGGGGCCCAACCCCGGCGCCGCCCCTGGAACTGCGCGGCTGGAGTCGCCGCGGGGCGGCCGGAATTCCTGGTGTAGGGGTGAAATCTGTAGATATCAGGAGGAACACCGATGGCGAAGGCAGGCCGCTGGCGGACGACTGACGCTGAGGCGCGAAGGCGCGGGGAGCGAACAGGATTAGATACCCTGGTAGTCCGCGCAGTAAACGATGCACGCTGGGTGCCCGGCCATGAGGCTGGGTGCCGGAGCTAACGCGGTAAGCGTGCCGCCTGGGGAGTATGCCCGCAAGGGTGAAACTCAAAGGAATTGACGGGGGCCCGCACAAGCGGTGGAGCATGTGGTTTAATTCGATGGTACGCGAGGAACCTTACCCGGGCTTGACATGCGGGGCGAGCGCGCGGAGACGCGCGCGGGCGGCAACGCCGCCCCGCACAGGTGCTGCATGGCTGTCGTCAGCTCGTGCCGTGAGGTGTTGGGTTAAGTCCCGCAACGAGCGCAACCCCTACCGGCTGTTGCAAACAGGTCGCGCTGTGGACTCTGCCGGAACCGCCCCCGACAAGGGGGAGGAAGGCGGGGACGACGTCAAGTCATCATGGCCCTTATGTCCGGGGCTACACACGTGCTACAATGGCGGGTACAGAGCGGAGCGGAGCCGGAAGGCCGAGCAGAGCGCAGAAAGCCCGCCCCAGTACGGACCGGGGTCTGAAACCCGACCCCGCGAAGTTGGAATCGCTAGTAATCGCGCATCAGCACGGCGCGGTGAATACGTTCCCGGGCCTTGTACACACCGCCCGTCACACCATCCGAGTCGGGGGCGCCCGAAGCCGGCAGGCCAACCCGCGAGGGGAGCCGCCGTCGAAGGCGCGCCCGGCGAGGGGGGTGAAGTCGTAACAAGGTAGCCGTACCGGAAGGTGCGGCTGGATCACCTCCTTTCGGAGCGAAGGGGAGCCGGCGCACGTGTGCGCGCCGGGCGCGGGCCCCGAGACGTCCTTCCTTCCCCCTGGCGCCGCCCGGCGGCGGCCCGAGGGACAGTAGCTCAGTTGGTTAGAGCACCGCTCTGATAAGGCGGGGGTCAATAGTTCAACTCTATTCTGTCCCACCATTCCGCGGGGGAGTCCCCGCGGGGCGGGAGGATCTTTGAAAGCGACGAGGGGAGGACACGAGAGGAGCGGGCCGCCGCCCGGCACAGGGCGGCGGCGGTATGGCCAAGCGGTAGCAGGGTCCATGGCGGATGCCCTGGGGCAGGGTGGCGACGAAGGGCGCGGCAAGCCGCGATAGTCCCGGGGGAGCGGCACGCGCGCGCAGATCCCGGGGTTCCCGAATGGGGTAACCCGCGCGCCGAGAGGCGCGCATCCCGCGCACGAATCGGATAGTGCGGGGAGGCGGCACCCGGCGAAGTGAACCATCTGAGTAGCCGGGGAAGAGAAATCAACAGAGATTCCCCCAGTAGCGGCGAGCGAAGAGGGAGGAGCCCAAACCGGAGCAGTCCGGGGTTGTAGGGCCGCGCGGGGATGTCCCGTGGAGTGTGCAAAGCGCGCGCGCAGCGGAAGGAGCCGGACAGCTCCGCCGAAGAGGGTGATAGCCCCGTACGCGAAGCGCGCGCGCCTCTATGGCGCGGTACCTGAGTAGGGCGGGGCACGGGGAACCCCGCCCGAATCCGGGTCGACCACGATCCAAGGCTGAACACGCCCTGCCACCGATAGCGGATAGTACCGTGAGGGAAAGGCGAAAAGAACCCCGGCGAGGGGAGTGAAAGAGAACCTGAAACCATGGACCGACAAGATGCCACGGCGGAGGGCGCCGTGGCGTGCCTTTTGTAGAATGAGCCTGCGAGTCGCGCTCGGCGGCGAGGCTAAGGGATCGGAGTCCCGGAGCCGGAGCGAAGGCGAGCCCGCGAGTGGCGAGGAGTCGCCGGGCGCGGACCCGAAGCCAAGGTGATCTTACCGCGGGCAGGCTGAAGCGGGGCTGAACCCCCGTGGAGGGCCGAACGGTAATCCGTTAAAAAGGGTAGCGACGACCCGCGGTAAGGGGTGAAAGGCCAAACAAACCTGGAGATAGCTGGCTCTCCCCGAAATGCCTTTAGGGACAGCCTCGCAGAAGGCCCGGGGAGGTAGGGCGCTGGACGGACGAGGGGGGGTCAAACCCTACCGGGCCCGATCAAACCGCGAATGCCCCGGGCCGGCCTGCGGGAGTGAGACGGCGGGCGCCAAGGTCCGTCGTCGAGAGGGGAACAGCCCGGACCGCCGGCCAAGGTCCCCAAGCTGCGCCGAGTGTGGAATGAGGTGCGGATGCGAAGACAGCCAGGAGGTTGGCCCAGAAGCAGCCACCCCTTGAAAGAGTGCGTAACAGCTCACTGGTCGAGCATCCGCGCGCAGACAATGTAGCGGGGCTAAGCGCAGCACCGAAGCCGCGGATTCACGCCGCGAGGCGTGACTGGTAGGGGAGCATTCCGCTGACCGGCGAAGGCGCACCCGCGAGGGGCGCTGGAGGAGGCGGAAGAGAGAATGCAGGCATGAGTAACGAAAAGACGGGTGGGATCCCCGTCCGCCGGAAGCCTAAGGTTTCCTGCGCAAGGGCAGTCCGCGCAGGGTAAGTCGGCCCCTAAGGCGAGGCCGGAGGGCGTAGCCGATGGGAAATCGGTCCACAGTCCGATACCCCCCCGCGTTTCGACGGCGGGACGCATGAGGCGAGGTCCGGCAGGGCGACGGTAGTCCCTGTCCAAGCGGCGAGGCGCCGAGGGGCGGGCCAAAAGACGCCCCGAGCCGAGCCGTTACGGCGAGAGGAGGGAAAGCCGAATCGAAGCGGACGCAGCCACGGTGCCTGGAAACACCGCCTAAGGATAGGCGCGGGGGGACCGTACCGGAAACGGACACACGTAGGCGGGGCGAGTAGCCCGAGGCGCACGAGAGAACCCGCGTCAAGGAACTCGGCAAAATGCGCGCGTAACTTCGGGACAAGCGCGGCTCCCTCCGCGAGGACGGGAGCGGCAGAAAGCGGGCCCAGGCGACTGTTTACCAAAAACACAGCCATCTGCGAACTGGCAACAGGACGTATAGGTGGTGACACCTGCCCGGTGCCGGAAGGTTAAGGGGAGCGCTCAGCGGCGACGCGAAGGCGCGAACCGAAGCCCCGGTAAACGGCGGCCGTAACTATAACGGTCCTAAGGTAGCGAAATTCCTTGTCGGGTAAGTTCCGACCCGCATGAATGGTGCAACGATTCTGGGCGCTGTCTCGACGCGGGGCTCGGTGAAATTTATGTTCCGGTAAAGAAGCCGGATACCCGCAATCAGACGGAAAGACCCCGTGAACCTTCACCGCAACCTGGCGCTGGGACTCTGTCCGCCATGTGTAGGATAGCTGGGAGCCTGCGAGGCGTGCGCGCCAGCGTGCGCCGAGGCGACGGTGAAATACCAGCCCTGGCGGGCAGGGTTCCTAACGGGCGCCCCTGGAGCGGGGGCCCGGACAGGGCCAGGCGGGCGGTTTGACTGGGGCGGTCGCCTCCCAAAAGGTAACGGAGGCGCGCGAAGGTCCCCTCACCCCGATCGGGAACCGGGGCGCGAGTGCAAGGGCACAAGGGGGCCTGACTGCGAGGGGGACACCCCGGGCAGGCGCGAAAGCGGGTCCTAGTGATCTGGCGGTGCCGAGTGGAAGGGCCGTCACTTAACGGACAAAAGGTACTCCGGGGATAACAGGCTGATTTCCCCCAAGAGTCCACATCGACGGGGAAGTTTGGCACCTCGATGTCGGCTCATCGCATCCTGGGGCTGGAGCAGGTCCCAAGGGTACGGCTGTTCGCCGTTCAAAGCGGTACGTGAGCTGGGTTCAGAACGTCGCGAGACAGTTCGGTCCCTATCTGTTGCGGGCGCAGGAATCCTGAGGGGGGCCGCCTTCAGTACGAGAGGACCGAGGCGGACGCACCTCTGGCGTGCCGGTTGTTCCGCCAGGAGCAGGCGCCGGGTAGCCACGTGCGGGAGTGATAACCGCTGAAAGCATCTAAGCGGGAAGCACGCCCCGAGACAGGGATTCCCAGGGGGCACGGGCCCCCCTGGAGGCCCCCGGCACACCACCGGGTCGATAGGCCGCAGGTGCAGGCGCGGCGACGCGCACAGCCGAGCGGTACTAACAGGCCGTGAGGCTTGGCCATGCCGCCGGCGCCCCACGCGGGGCGGCGGCCCGCCCCTCCCGTGTCCGGAAGACAGCCCCTCGCCGGCCGGATCCGTCCCCCGCCGCATGGCACATGGACGATGACCGCCGGCGGCCATGGCGGAGGTGCCATACCCGTTCCCATCCCGAACACGGAAGTCAAGCCCTCCAGCGCCGATGATACTGCCCACAGGGCGGGAAAGTAGGCGGCCGCCGGCTTCTTTTTTCCCCTCCACATTCCTGCTTGCCTATG
>JAFLSN010000013.1 GCA_022510905.1 Treponema sp. | reverse complement strand
ATTATGTTTGCGCCGAGGTGTCGAAAGGCGTGGCGCAGGCGGGCTTCAAAAACGGCGTTCCAGTGATTTTCGGCGTGATTACGACGGAGAACATCGAGCAGGCAATCGAGCGAGCGGGGAGCAAGGCTGGCAACAAAGGCTACGACTGCGCCCTCAGCGCGATTGAGATGGCGAACGTGATGGGGCAGCTGTAAGCAAACTCGCTGCACAGTCAAAAACAGACGGCCTCCGCAAACAGGAGGTTTAGAATAAGCCACTAAAATACCGTGAATATCGTGGCTTATTTTAACTTCGAGTTTATGCAAGAAAACCAGTTTATTTACTTCCCGCGTTGAAACAAGTTGATTAACGCGGGCAAAACTCGCCATTCTCGAAAACCGAATATTTCTGCGATGCCGAGTTTTATCGGACGGTTTTATGAATGCTAAATGTCCACAGATGGCTCACCGCAAAGTGAGGTGGATTTGGACTTCACTTTGCGGGAGTTTATCCTCCGGCTTCTTCTTACTGCCCGCCGTTCCGCGTGTAGGCTGCAAGGCCGCCTTCAAGCAGGATTTTTCTGCTGCGTTCTGCAAGGTCGTTCGTGCCCTCTATCTGTGCCGTGGTGCCGTCTGCTTTGTGCAGGATCAGATTGAACGGGGTGCCGTCTGCAAGGCTTTCTTTTATGCCATTGAGTTCCAGCGTGTCACCTGCGCTGATTTTGTCGTAATCGGCGCTGTCGGAAAACGTAATCGGAATGATTCCGTAGTTGATAAGGTTTGCCTTGTGTATGCGCGCGAAGCTTTTTACGATAATGGCGCGCACCCCGAGGTACATCGGGCCCAGCGCGGCATGTTCACGGCTAGAGCCCTGCCCGAAATTTTCAGCGCCAACCACAAAACATCCTCCAAAGCCCGTTTCCTCAGCCTTTTTGTAGAAGTCCGCGTCAAGCCGCTCGTATGTGAACTTTGAGATTTCCGGGATGTTGCTCCTGAACGGCAGGACTTTTGTTCCCGCGGGCATGATGTCGTCTGTGGACACGTTGCTTCCCGCTTTGAGCAGCACGGGAAGTTTGAGCGAGTCCGCGCACGGCCTGCATGACGGGCAGGGTTTTATGTTTGGGCCTCGAAGTATTTCTGTTTTTGCAGCTTCCGCTTCGTCTGGAGGTGGAATCAGGAGGCCTTCGTCCTGCGCGCTGGAAAGCACGTCGGCGCATGAAAGCCGAGGGTCTTTTCCGTCAAGAAGGCTTGCCGGCCCGTATCCTGTGTTGGCCGCGTTGTCGCTGATGAGCGCGGATGGGTCTGTGATGGTGCCTGTTATGGCGCTTGCAGCCGCCGTCTCGGGGCTTACAAGATAGATGCCTGCGTCTGCGGTGCCGCTCCGTCCTTTAAAGTTTCTGTTGAATGTGCGCAGTGAAACTCCACCGCTGTTCGGGGCAAATCCCATGCCTATGCAGGGGCCGCATGCGCTCTCAAGAATGCGGAATCCCGCGCGGATAAGGTCGCCAAGGATGCCGGCCTTGTCCGCCATGAGCAGAGTAGCTCGGCTTCCCGGGGCAATCCCCGCCTCAACGCCGGGGGCAACGTGCTTCCCCCTTGCGATGGCGGCAACGGCCGCAAGGTCGTCAAGAGAGCTGTTTGTGCAGCTGCCGATTGCAACCTGCGTCACTTTTGTTCCCGAAAGCTCCGAAACGCTCTTAACATTGTCAGGTGAATGCGGACACGCGGCCAAAGCGCCCAGCTCGGAGAGGTTTATCTCTATCACTTTGTCATATGACGCGCCTTCATCCGCTTTGAGCTCCACCCAGTCCGCCTTGCGTCCCATGCTTTCAAGAAAGCGTTTTGTGGTCTCATCAGAAGGAAATACACTTGTTGTTGCGCCCAGCTCCGCGCCCATGTTGGTCACGGTAGCCCGCTGTGGAACGGTAAGACTTTCCACGCCGGGACCGAAATATTCGTAAACCGCGCCGACACCGCCTTTCACGCTTTCGCGGCGCAGAACTTCAAGGATTATGTCTTTTGCGCCGACACCCCTGCGCAGCCTGCCTTCAAGCTTTACGCCGTAGACCTTCGGCATTGCAAGATGGAACGCGCCGCCACCCATCGCCACGGCGACGTCTATTCCACCCGCGCCGATGGCCAGCATTCCAATGCCGCCACCTGTGGGCGTGTGGCTGTCAGAGCCGAGCAGGGTCTTTCCCGGTTTTCCGAATCGCTCCATGTGCACCTGGTGGCACACTCCGTTGCCGGGCCGCGAGAAGTAAAGGCCGTATCTTGCCGCGACGCTCTGCAGATAGCGGTGGTCGTCATGGTTCTTGAAATCCGTCTGGAGCGTGTTGTGATCCACATAGGAAACTGAAAGCTCCGTTTTTACACGTTCCACCCCGATTGTCTCAAACTGGAGGTATGCCATGGTGCCGGTCGCATCCTGCGTGAGCGTCTGGTCTATCCTGACCGCTATGTCGGTTCCGCGCTCTATGGGAGTTCCTGCTTTAAAATCAAGCGTACCGGGAACAATGTGCATTTGTATGATTTTTTCTGCCAATGTAAGTGCCATGGTTTTTGTCCTCTTTTCAATTTGATAAAACAGCTTTGTGTATACTATAGCTTTCCGCGCTGTTTTGCAATGGAGCCATGCGCGGCAGGCAAAAAAATACCCCCTGTTTTTGGCAGGGGGATTTTTGCATCCATTGACCACGTTTGAGCTATTGCAGATTCGAACTGCAGACCCACGCCTTAAAAGGGCGTTGCTCTACCAACTGAGCTAATAGCCCATGCCATCAACGAATGTGAGTAACAACATACACCGTTTAAATATTTTAGTCAAGCCCCATATGCGCTTGCGCCACTTTGTTTTTTTTAGATGATATTGGCCGGACTCTGGACTTTATGTGTACAAAACCGTTTTCTGCTGAACCCCTGCTGCTCCTGCCCTGCAACAAGATTCCGCGGCCTTGAAGCCCGTGGAGCATGTTGCGGACGAGGCCGATGTCTGGAACAAGGAAACGAACCGTCCGTATATTTCCGAAAGCCAATAACCGAATTTTGAAAAAACTCGGAGTTAAAACCAGACGCGCCATCTGTGCGGCTGATTTTAAACGTTGGAATAAAACGGCAGACCGTGCTGCTCATGCCCCACCCCGATACAAAAGCAAGCTTCAAGCCAGTGGCCGGCTTTGCAGAAGCACGATACGAAGCCTTTCCGCACAGACCAAGAACGCCAAACCATATATTTCCGAGGTTTCAGTCTTGACAAAATCATTCGATTTTGATATTTTTACCGTACACTTTACGCGGGGATGGTGGAATTGGTAGACACGTCAGCTTGAGGTGCTGATGCCGAAAGGTGTGCCTGTTCAAGTCAGGTTCTCCGCATCGCAAAGGACAGTCAGAGGCTGTCCTTTTTTATTTTAAAGACAGGTTGGATACCATCATGCAGTACCGGCTTACAAACGGCAACGTCGCGCTTTCAATGCTGCGCTTTTCGCTACCCTATCTGCTTTCATATTTTTTGCAGACGCTCTACGGGCTTGCGGATTTGTTCATTGCCGGGCAGTTCAACGGTGCCGAGGTGCTTTCCGCCGTGGCCATCGGAAGCCAAATCATGCACATGCTCACGGTGGTTGTTGTGGGCCTTTCAATGGGCACAACAGTGCTCGTGAGCCGTGCCGTAGGCGCGGACGACCCGAAGTCCATTCCTCCTATTGCAGGAACAACCGTGCGCCTGTTCATGGGCTTTTCCCTGGTTTGCACCGTGCTGCTTTTGGTGTGCACGGACGGAATCGTGGCCCTCATGTCAACACCGGAAGAAGCTGCGGCAGAAACCCGGCGCTATCTTTTTGTGTGCTTCGCAGGCATTCCGTTCATCGTGGCGTACAATGTGCTGAGCGCCCTGCTCCGGGGGCTGGGCGATTCAAAAACTCCGCTGATGTTTGTCGCGGCCGCATGCGCAGTGAACATCGCACTCGATTTTGTGCTGATGGGGCCGCTGCACCTAGGGGCGGTGGGAGCCGCGCTTGGCACGGTGCTTTCGCAGATGGCTAGCGTGATGCTTGCGCTCGCGGTGCTGCCAAAGCTTCATGCGGGCATTCCGCTTTCAAAAAAAGATTTTTCGCGCAATCCTCCGATTGCAAACAGCATCCTGCGAATCGGGCTTCCGATTGCCGCGCAGGACGGTTTCATCCAGGTTTCATTTCTGGTGATTACGGTGATTGCGAACCAGCGCGGACTTACGGTTGCGGCCGCTGTCGGCATCGTTGAAAAAGTCATCGGATTTTTGTTTCTTGTTCCTTCGTCACTGCTTTCGGCGGTGTCCGTTGTGGCCGCGCAAAACATCGGAGCAAGGCAGCCACGCCGCGCAAAAGAAGCCCTGCTTGCGGGCGTGCTGATGGCAGCCTCCGTGGGCGCGGTTGCGGCCCTGGCATTCCAGTGGGTGGCATCCCCCGTTCTCAAAATGTTTACGTCTGACAAGGCGGTTGCTGAGCTTGGAGTCCAGTACATAAGAACATACGTGCTTGACTGCTGCATCGCAGGCATTCATTTTGCGTTCAGCGGATTTTTCAGCGCATACGGACTCTCGCTCGTTTCGTTCGTGCACAACGCCCTTTCCATAGTATTGGTACGGGTTCCGGGGGCATGGCTTTCTTCCCGCCTTTTTCCGGACACCCTGTACTGCATGGGCCTGGCCGCACCCGCCGGCTCACTGCTTTCCGTGTGCATCTGCACAGGCGTGTACATGGTGCTGGAAAGCCGCCACGCCCTTGACCGCGCCGCATAGCCGCCCACGCCAACAGGATTCGTGCAGAACAGCATGGCTTGGGCAGCCTCCATCCTTCCTTGAATAAAATGCTCTTTTTCGGTATTCTTTCCGCATTATGAATGATTTTATCCAGCCGCGGGTACTGAAAGGTTTCCGCGATTTTCTGCCCGCAGACGAGATGCTTCGCGCCGACCTGATTGAAAAGCTCACGCGCACCTACCGCGCATACGGCTTTGTACCCATAGACACGCCCGTGCTGGAATACACGGAAATCCTCCTTCGCAAATCGAACGGCGAAACGGAAAAACAGGTATTCCGCTTCAAGGACAACGGAAACCGCAATGTGGCCATGCGTTTTGACCTTACTGTACCTTTCGCGCGGTTCACGGCCGAGCACAGGGAAAAGTTGTACTTTCCTTTCAAGCGGTACCACATAGCGAAGGTCTGGCGCGGAGAGAAGCCTCAGGCAGGACGTTACCGCGAGTTCGTGCAGTGCGACTTTGACACCGTGGGAAGCGATTCCGCCACAAGCGACTTTGAGACTCTCGCATTGATGAAGGCGGCGCTAATGGCCATAGGCGTTGACAGGGTAACAGTGCACATGAACCACCGTGGCATCTTCAACCGTTTTCTTGCGGGAATCGGAGCGGCCGAAAAATCCGAGGATGTCCTGCGCGCGGTTGACAAGCTTTCAAAACTTGGCGCAGAAGAAGTGGAAAAAGAGCTCTGCTCCGTGACCGGCAGCATGGATTCGGCAAAAAGAATACTGGACTACATACAGACAAAGGCCACGTTCCAGGAAACGCTCTCCCACATAGAAGACCTCGCGGGGGGAGAAGCGGACGACACCAGGCGCCTAAAGGATATTTACGCCATGATGTGCGCATCCGGCATCGAAAAAAGCTACGTGCTCGACCCAAGCATCACACGAGGTCTTGACTACTACACCGGCGTGGTCTACGAGACATTCCTCGATGACCTTCCTTCCATAGGAAGCGTGTGCTCAGGAGGGCGCTACGACAACCTTGCGGGCCTGTACATGAAAGAAAAGGTACCGGGCGTAGGCGCGTCAATCGGGCTTGACAGGCTTATCGCAGGCCTGTCCGAGCTTGGGCTCGCAAAAAGCCGTGGCAGCTATCTGGACGCAGAAATCTACAACACTGACCAATCGCTCTCCGCGCACTACCAGAAAGTCGCGTCCGAGCTGCGGGAGCATGGCGTGGCAGTTGAAGTGTTTCCCGACACGGCCAAGATGCAAAAACAGTACGCCGTGACCGAAAAAAAAGGCATTCCATGGGGCATCATCATAAGCGCGGAAAATGCCCATACAGGAACACTCACGCTAAAGGATTTGCGCACACGAACGCAGTTCACGGGGCTAACGGCTCAAAAGGCGGCAGAGCATATCCTTGAAGAAAAAGGCAAAAAAGCACAGTAGGCCCGCGATGAAGGCATGACAAAAAAACATGGCGCGGGCAGGATCCCGGCCCGCACAGCTTTTTCTTAAGGACGGTGCACAAAGCCCTCCCCCGACGCATAAGTGTGAGTATGATTTTTCTGAAATTTGATAATTTGGTAGTGATAAGTGATAAAGAAGCCCTTAGCTTTTGCCGGGTGTGTCTTTTTTAATCAAGGAATTACAGTCAAGAGTACATTCCTCTCTTTTCGCCCCTAATTGCAGCACGGCTTCAAGCCGGGGGCCGGCTTCGCAGAAGCAGGGTATGCGCCCTTTCCGCGCGAATCAATGAAGCTTGGAAGCTGCGGTCTGGGCCTTCAGCTTGTTGTCGTAGATTGAAACAACCGTGTCTTCAAGCCAGCCCTGCTCAAATTCGTACCATGCCGTAATTTTTCCCGAGGGGCCGCTTTCGGTCTTAACCAGCCGCTTTCCCTGAACCTGCATGATGTCACCCCGGCGGCCGTGATCCTGAACCTGCTTTTCAAAGCCGGGTTCCGCGCGGAAGGCCACATACGGCTGTACAACCACGGCCCACTGCACGTCGGGCAAAAGCGCCAACGGGTCACTGGAATCAAACGCGATTTCTTTTTTTTTAAAGCAGCCTGAAAGCACGAGCGGCACCAGCATGCACAGCAGAAAGCGCTTCATTCCGTGCTCCGTTCAACATAGGCTTTAACAGCCTCATAGAGAGCGCGGTCGCTGTCAACAAACGGAAGTCCGGGGATTTCAGAAACATCGGCCCAACGGTATTCGCTGTGCTCTGTAAGGCGGTATGCGCTCTGGATTCCGTCATGGGGAACGAACATGCGGTAGCAGTGGAGCGCCACCTCTTCATCGTTATGGAAAAACGAAGCCTGCGCAATCAATTCTCCGGGAACCACCTGAATGCCAAATTCCTCGTCCATTTCGCGGATGATTGCAGCCTGATCCGTCTCGCCGGGTTCAACCTTTCCCCCCGGAAATTCCCAGCGGCCGCCCATCTGTCCCGTGGGATTGCGGTGCGCCACCAGCACTTTTTTACCGGAAATGGCTATGCATGCTATCGACGTTTTTGCCATAAAGCCCCCAAAGCGCTAGAGCAGCACAACCTGCGGAAAAACAAAATGCAGCACGGCGACTACAATGCAGGCGATTCCAAGATATTTTTTTGAATCCACCAGCACAACCTGGAGCGGAGTCGGAAGATCGGCAGCGCCCACAGCCTGCGAGCTGTAGTAGTCGAACAAAAGCGAAGCGCCCGCCACCATGCCCGCCAGCGCGGGAAACAGGTCGCCCACGATTGGAATATCGTTCCTGAAAACTGAAAGCAGCTTCATCAGCCCCACGAACACGGAAAGCACACCCACAACAAGGCGAAATATCTTGTTGTCAAGCGAAGCGAAAGTCACGGGCGACGGAGCGGCATGGCCTGCCACCTCGCCCTCCGTTCCGAAACCATCGGCCACCTCGGAAAGTCCGTCAGAATCGGAGCCGGCATTTTTTGAAAGTGCGTTTCCGTACACCAAAATGAGCCCCGCAATGATATTCAGCAAAATCGAAAGAAAATAAAACTGCGCCATAGCCACACCTCCATTCTTGCCCGCCGCTACAACAAAACGCACAACGCGCACAAAACCGCAAACGACCGGGCACCGATATTGTATACCGAATGCCTGGCACCTGCAAGCCCCGCGCCAGCAAAAATCAACACACCTAACGCAAAAGCACTGCTCCAAGACGGGAGCCGACTTCGCATTAGCACTGCGCGCGCCCTTTCCGAACGAACCGATTTCTGCCAAAACACGTGCACCGGGCGCGGAGGATTCCAAACCAAGGCTGCCGCGGCTTGCCTTTCAGTGGCGTGTGACAGCGGACGACAGGGTAACGCTGCCGGAAGGCCCATTCACAACGGCTTCAACGCGCACTATGTCATAATCGGGGCATGTCATGCGGAGCGCGGTCTTGCCGCCGTCAAACACGGTGTCCTGCTCTTCGCGGAATGACTGCCCGCCGTCGCTGTCAAAAGCCACAAACTGCACAGAAATCTGGCGCGGCTCAACAGCAGGCGCTTCCCGGGTCTCTTCTGCGTGCGCTCCAGGCGCGGCACGAAAAAGGCCAAAATAGCCTCCGGGAGACGCAGAGCCGGAAGCGGGAAGCGAAAGCGAAAGGGTCGCATACACAGTGTCGTCATATGAAAAAGAATCTAGCAGACAATACACGCCGTCAACAGTGTGCTCGCTGGAACTCCTGCCGAACAAAGTCACCGAAGCCACGACAACCACGGTCATAAGCATGACCATGAGCATGAGGCGGTTCCCCCTGGTTGCAACCAGAGAACGGAACAGGCCGCCTCTCGGCTGGTTTGTGCCGGTGGCAAGGTTTCTGGCGCGCTCGTTTTCGCGGGAACGGAACGAGCCCCGCTGGTAGTGAAACACGAGCGCATCCGCCTCTTCCTCTGGAATGCCGTCAATCTGGTTTGGGCCGTCAGACATTTTTACCATCCCGGATCAGTTTTTCAGGATTGCCTGAATGAGCGAGTCCGTGCGCCACCAGGCAACCGTGGCGTGGCTGGTCTGCACCAGAAACACAGACAGGATACCAGTGTTGCCGAGCGAAAAGGTGTAGAACAGGTTCTTCCGCCTGTCAACCCTGAGCCGCCGCTGCAAGATTCGCTGTCCGTCCCCCTGCATCATCTGGAGCGAAAACCCCTCGCCGGTGGTAACAATAAAAAAGAACCAGCCGCTTTCTGTAACTCCCAGCAGCTCATATGGAACACTGTAGGTCTGCGAAGAAAAGCCCTCCGTGACACGCTCCGTGTAGGCCGGAACCGAAATCGGGCGCCCGTAGCTTCCATCCAGCACATCGAGCGCATGGAGGAGGGACTCCTTGTAGACTATCCCGGACTGCACACGGCTCGCCTCGTCAACCTGGCTCACGTAGTAGTCAACTTTCACGTAGAGCCTCCGCTCACGGCTGTCCGGCACCACCGAATCAATCTTTAACCATACGTCGTTTTTTTCTTCGGAAGAAGGGCCCGGCACCGACTGTTTTTCAATCGGAACAGTGAACAGAAGATAGCCTTCGGTTGAAAACCAGTACACCACGGCCCCCGCGTTGGTGGTGCACACAACCACAAGCTCGTTGCTGTTCGTGGCGTACAGGTTCTGTATGAACGGAAACGGAGTTCCTCCGGGCCCCTGCTGCCCCAGGTAGTCCACAAAGGAACCGGAGTCGCTAAAACGGAGCACAATCTGGCCAAGCATCTGGCCGCTGCCCTCGTCAAGCTCCTGCCGCTCCAGCGGAAGCGTGTCAACAGCGTAAAGAAACTTGCGGGAATCGATGGCAATCTCGGAAATCTCGTTGAAAGGATAGCGCACTGCCTTGCGTGTGGCGGTGGCAGCCTGCGCCGCTTTTAAGAACGAGGGCTCGGGGTTGTTGTCTTCATTGTAGTACAGGCTCAGAAGGTCGCCATAGCTGTTGAATTCCATGACTTTCTTTGACTGCCCGTTGGTCACGTAAAAAAAACCGTCGCGCATGGCCAGACGTATCGGCACGTCGCCGACTTCGCCCATGTCGAACACATTCACCTGGTCCTCAAAATTGCCGTAGCTCAGGGTAAACAGCTCTTCCTCTTCGATGGCCGACACGACCCTGCTCTGGAAGCACGAAGAAAGAAGCGCCATGCACGCAAAGAGGCCCGCGCACCGGGCAGCCCCCATGCACAGGCCGCGCACAGAATCTTTCATATCCATCCAGAATAAACAATACGCTTTATATTGTCAATGTAAAAAAAAAGAAGTATATTTGTGATATTATGTTTGACAAGATACTGACATTCTTTTTCGGGTCCCAGAACGACCGCGATGTAAAGGCACTGAAGCCTATAGTAGCAGCTATTGAATCAAAAGAGGGATGGGCAAAATCGCTCCAGGACGGACAGTTCCCGGAAGAAACGCAGAAACTGAAAGACCGCCTTGCCTCGGGCGAGACGCTGGACGACGTTCTGCCCGAAGCATTCGCCCTTGCCCGCGAAGCCGCAAACCGCGTGCTCGGTGAACGCGCGTACCCCGTGCAGCTTATGGGAAGCCTCGTGCTGCATTCGGGCCGAATAACCGAAATGAAGACGGGCGAAGGAAAGACCCTGATGTGCGTGTTTTCCGCATACCTGAACTCGCTCGGAGGAAAGGGAGTGCACATCGTGACGGTGAACGACTACCTCGCGGAGCGCGACAGCCAGTGGATGGGCCGCGTGTTCAAATTTCTTGGCCAGACGGTAGGCTGCATACTCTCCAGCATGGACAACGAGGCCCGCCGCGCAGCCTACGCCTCGGACATCACCTACGGCACCAACAACGAGTTCGGCTTTGACTACCTGCGCGACAACATGCAGATTGACCTGAGCCGCAAAGTGCAGAGGGGGTTCAACTACTGCATCGTTGACGAAATCGACTCCATACTGATAGACGAGGCCAGGACGCCGCTCATCATCAGCGGACAGGGCGAGGACGACACCTACAAGTACCACGAGGTTGACAAATACGTGGATCAGTTCACCGAAGTGGCCAAGGATCCCAAGACGAACGACTACCCCGACGAAGTGAACATGACGCCGGAGGAGCGCGAGGCCATGCGGGGTGACTACAAGGTTGACGAAAAAGCAAAACGCATTTCGTTCACCGACAAGGGCATGAACAAAATCAACGACATACTGCACAAGCACAACCTCATTCCCGCAGACCGCTCCGTGTTCGACGAGGAGAACTTCGAGTTCGTGCACTACTTTACGCAGGCCATACGCGCGCACGTGCTCTACCACAACGATGTTGACTACGTGGTAAAGGAAGGGCAGATCCAGATTGTTGACGAATTCACGGGGCGCATACTGGAAGGCCGCAGGTACGGCGACGGGCTGCACCAGGCCATAGAAGCAAAGGAGCATCTGCGAATCGCCCAGCGGAACCGCACGCTGGCCACAATCACTTTCCAGAACTACTTCCGCATGTACGAAAAGCTTTCCGGCATGACGGGCACAGCCGCGACCGAGGCCGTTGAATTCAGCAAAATCTACGATCTCGACGTGGTGGCCATTCCCACAAACAAGCCGGTGGCCCGCATAGACGAAGACGACGAAGTGTACCTGAACGAAAGCGACAAATGGAACGCCATTGTAAAAGAAATCGACGAGGTGCACAAAAAAGGCCAGCCGGTGCTTGTGGGCACAGTTTCCGTTGAAAAATCCGAGCACCTTTCCGCGCTGCTCACACGCAGGGGAATCCGCCATGAAGTGCTGAACGCAAAGAACCACGCGCGCGAGGCGCTCATAATCGCGGAAGCCGGCGCGAAGGGCGCTGTCACTGTCGCCACGAACATGGCTGGGCGCGGCACCGACATCAAGCTTGGCGGAAACCCGGAGATGCGGGCAAGGAAGCGCGTCGGCACGGAGGCGGAGGAGTCCGTGTACGAGGCCGCGCTCGCAAAAGAAAAGGAGCAGTGGCAGAAGGACTACGAAGAGGTAAAGCAGCTGGGAGGCCTTTACGTGATTGGCTCCGAGCGGCACGAAAGCCGGCGCATAGACAACCAGCTGCGCGGACGCAGCGGACGGCAGGGCGACCCCGGGCGCTCAAAGTTCTACATCAGCATGGACGATGACCTCATGCGGCTTTTTGGCGGCGAGCGCATGAAGCGCATAATGACGGCCGTCGGCATGGAGCCGGGGGAGCCAATCAACCACAAGATGCTCAACCGCTCGATCGAAAAGGCGCAAAAAAAGGTCGAGGAGCGCAACTTTGAAATCCGCAAGAACCTCCTCGACTACGACGACGTGCTGAACCAGCAGCGCAAGTTCATATACGAGCAGCGCGACTCGATTCTGGCCGACGACGACCTCAGCACCCGCGTCATGGGAAACGCGGAAGAAACCGTGGCCCGGTTCTTTGCGGCATACCGCGAAAACAGCCGGCACAAAGGCGTGAACGCGCAGAGCGCGCTCATGGACGAACTGCGCGGCACATTCGGGCTTTCGCTCGGAGCCGACCAGCTCACGGAAGAAGCTGTAGGCGCGGCGCTCCAGAACGACATCACCGAAAAGGAGCTTCTTGCAGGAAAGCCGAACCTGAACATGTTCATCCGCTACCAGTACATCCAGATGATAGACAAGAAGTGGCTCGACCAGCTGGAATACCTTGACGGTCTGCGGGAAGCCGTGCACCTCAGAAGCTACGGCTCAAAAAACCCGCTTACCGAGTACAAGATTGACGGCTTCAACCAGTTCGACACTATGCTCGACGGAATCCGAGACGCAGTTGCAAGCCGCGTGTTCAAGGTAAAGATTCAGGTTGAACCAGGAGCCGCCCCGCGCACCCGGGCACCGCAGCCCATGCACATGAACGCCCGCCACGAAAGCGCCTCGCCAGCCGCGGTACCCCAGGCCGCAGGAAGCGCGCAGCCATTCAACGCACAGGCGGCCCGACAGGGAGCGGCGCGGAGCGCCATGGCCTCAGGACGGCAGGCCCAGAACATCACGATAGTGCGCGCCCAGCCCAAAATAGGCCGCAACGACCCGTGCCCCTGCGGAAGCGGCAAAAAATACAAGCAGTGCCATGGGCGCAATGCATAGCTCTTGCGCCCGGCGCAATGCATAGACCCTCGCGCCCGGCGCAATGCGTGGCGTTTTGCCCTGCACCGCCGAAAACGTTCCGTGCAAACCGCAAGAACCGCATTGCTGTGCGCACGAATCGCGCCGGGCCTTTTCACAGGCGGGGCGCTTGCGCAAAAAAAACGCTGCCCTAAAGGGCAGCGTTTTTTTTGGATGCTGTTTGTCCAAAATCACCACAACGCAGGAGCACGGCCTAAAGACAAGGCTGGCTTTGCTGAACGGGGCGTGTACCCTTTCCGCGCGAATCAGTATTCATCGGCGGGGGCGGCTTTCTTTTTCCGGCGGGCTTCCTTCGATTCTTCCCCATCTTCCGCGCCCAAAACCACCTTGTACGGCTCCAGAGCCGCGTCTATGTATTCGTCGGTGAGCTTGGCAAGAAGCTCCTGCGCCTGCGCCTTGGTAAAATAGTAGCGAAGGGCGATGTTGCTGTCCTTGGTGGCTCCCTTCTTGGGCCCCTCGTTTTCAACCTGCCACACCGTGAACGCAAAATACGGCGAGCGCTTTACAAAACGGTAGCCCACCTGGAGCTTCGTGTTGGCGTAGCTGTCTATCATGGTGGGAATGGTGCCCCACTCCACGCGCACGGGCACCTCCGCATATTCCTTGTAGGTCTTGCCCCGGGTCTTGAGCGCATGGGCGGCAAAATCCTCCAGATAGCGATCAAGGGCCGCCGCCACCAGAGCGCGGGCGTTGTCCTTGAAATACACGTAGTCAAGATTCAGGAGGTAGCGCGAATAGAACCCCACGAGGCCAAGCTCCGTGTTGTAGTACACGGTGCCCTTCTCCTTCTTTACGCCGCCCAGCGTGTTTTCGGTGCCGAGCTCGAAGGTGCCGAGCTCAATCAGGCTGTTCTTTCCGAGCATGATTTCGGCAAAAGTGCTCCTGCGCTCAGCCTGGATCACCACCCTGCCGCCAGCGCCCTGCACGGAATCCGGCACCACAAGCTCCGTGCCCCCGCCCAAAGCCCCGTCCTCGCTGTGAGGCCCGCCGTAGGAATCGGCCGGAGCCTTTGTTGAAGCGCACGCAGAGAGCGCCAGAGCCGCAAAAGCGCACACGGCGGCCGCAAGGCAGTAACGCGCCCCGCAAAAAAAACTTCCATTCGGTTTCATAACACCACCTCTTGCAGAACTTTTACACAAAATGCAATTTACTGCTACAAACCGCACCAAACCGCAAAGGTTACATAATTTTGCCACAAACCTATTGACAAAGCAGAACCATTCTTTCATAATCGGGGCAAACATTGCACGGTGCCGCCGGGCGTTGCCCAGCCACCGCCCGGAGCCAGACGCTCCACGATGTAATGTAAAACAAAGGAGTTTTTTATGAAAAAACTTGTTGGAATTGCAGCGGTAACAGCACTTGTTGCTGCGGGTGCTTTTGCGGACGTTTCTGTGGGCTTTAGCGGCCACGGCTCATCACACCTGGTGGAAAAAGATGTCAATCATTACACACCAAAAGGGGGTGAAGAATATAAGATTGACCCGAACGCAAAAACAACCGCAGACTTTTACAGCGCCGTGGAGCTTTCCGCACAAAACCAGGAAGGCACAATCGGTTTCTATATTGAAGCTGAGCAGTACAAGGGATTTGACGGTGTAGCCGGAAATGAAAACGAATATTTAGGCGGATGGATGTTCATGGACGAGGCGAAGGCATGGGCAAAGCTCGGCTGGTTAAAGTTCAGCCTCGGAAAGCTCCGCATGAACGAGCTTGCAGGATCCATCAGCGACTGGGACAACGGCCGCCGCGACGTTATGTCACTTGGCAAGACCGACATCTTTGACCGCTTTGACGTGCTCGGCTGCGGCATCGAGTTTACCCCAACCCCCATTGAAGGCCTGTGGCTCGGCCTCGCATTCGATGCAGGCAAGAAGGGAGAATATGCAGGCCTTAGAGACGCAAAAAACACATTCCTCGGCTTCCAGCTTGGTGCAGGGTTCAGCACCGACACCTTCCAGATCAAGGCCGCTTGGTTCAACAATGGCGAGAGAGATGATCGCAAAAGTTTCCTAGAAAAAGATGACTATGGAAATGAAATTTATAAGAGTAATAATATAAAGGACTACATCGGCAAGCTGGAGCTCGGCTTTGACCTCAACCTGGGCGAAAGCGCCCTGCTTGAAATCGGTGCCAAAATCCCGTTCTGGTCTGACGGAAAAAAACGTACTACAGCATTTACATTTATAAAAGACGAAGACAGCTACCCAGGATACGAGTATGAAGGTTTGACTGACGGTGAATTCTTCCAGATTGTGGCAGGTCTCAAGGTTTCGAGCGATGCCCTTGCGTTCAAGGCCCACGCGGGCTTCGCAGGTCTGGCCGATTTCGACATCGACAATGGTGGCGATATAAAAATGGCTCCCGGAATCTTTGTGGACGCATCTCTTGAATGCGCCTTTACCCCGCTCACGCTCGGCGTGAACCTTGCCTGGAACGGTGCGTTTTGTGAAAATATCACAGCAAACGTCATTGGCGCGGCCCTGTACGTCAAAAAAGACCTCGCCTCAGACTGCTTTATCCACGCAGGCATCGCAGACAAGCTAACTCTTGCGAACGTTAAGATTGGTGGATATGAGGTTGATTACACTGGAAACAAATTCTACATCCCGGTCGGCATTGAATACGCATTCTAGGCCACTCGGCATAATGTAAAGGGCACAAGCCCAAAGCACCCGCCTCGCACGGCGGGTGTTTTTTTATGCTCCACCACGGCGCAAAGGCACGGCATGCACCCCTTCCGCGAGCCCCCGTTCTGGTTATCTTTCGCAGACACGCCACAAAACCGCCCCATTCACTCCACGCAAACCACGCTGTTTTCAAGCAGCGAATTCAGCCTGTTGCGAAAACGCGAAACTTTGCCGTCCAGAGATGGCATACATGCCAGCCCCTTTGCAATGCACAGGCAGAAAAACAAGGCAAAACCACGGTGGCGCGGCCAAAAGGCACAGCACACCAGCCGCATAAGAATGGTACGCACCTTTTACGCGCAAATGTCAAAACACGCCTTCCAAAAAAAACGCAGGGTCTCCCCTGCGGCGCAAAAAAAATGAACTGCCAGCGGCATCCAAAAAGAACATGGCGCGGCCGCGCGGAGCGGTCAAGCCGTCTTGGCGGCAAAGGCAAGCTCCACGAGGTGGCGGCTCACAGTCTTCCCAGCAATCCGCGCAAAAGCCTTGACTGCCTCGACCTCCTCCGGGCAGGCGGAAATCGAGCTGGTCTTGTACTCCACGGTGCGCCCGCGCTTAGTTCCAACGGATCTTTCCGCCCCTCGCCATAGCTACCCCCATATCCGCCATGCAACGAAAATGACAACCGCGATGATGATGCCGCGCACCACGTTTTTCAGAATGAGTTTTGTTGTTGACATAAAGCCCCCTTTGAGGGTAAAATATGAGCAAACGGTGCGGCAAGCCGTCAAGACCCGCCGCACCACCCTCGTTAGCCGAGCATCAGCCTGATTACCGCCTCGGCGATAACCGCGCTGACTACGGTCACAAGGATTTCGAGCAAGGCCCGTTTAAGTGCCGCCAGCACTTTGCGGGCTTTTTTCTTGCCGTCACCCATACCTTACCCCCTTTCAACAAAAGATTTCGCACCGGGCTGACAGCCCTGATGATTACAGGGTACAGCATTGTGTTTTGTTTGCCAATAGCTTTTATCTCAAAAAGACATCGGACTGTTTGATACAAAACCAGCCCCCCGGCGCAGAAGCAAGGCCCCAAGCACGTGCGCCGTGACGTTACACGCGCGATCGATATTTTGCCAATCGCGCTGTTTCGGGACTGCGCACGTGCTTGTGCAGTTATGCAGCAGATTATTTCCCGTTCGAGCCGCCTTGCGCGGAGGCGAACAGCACCACGGAAGCAAGTCCCCGTGCCTGCGGTTGTAGCGCCACCGCCTGAAACTCCGTTGCGAGTGCGCAGTCCTTCAAATGGAGCACAAATGCGACAGATTCACCGCTGGCGAATGGGTCTCAAACACCGCTGGCGAATGGGCCTCAAACACCGCTGGCGAATGGGCCTCAAACACCGCTGGCAAAATGAACCGCCAACGGCATCCAAAAAGAGCGTGGCGCGGCCAAGGCGCATTTTCAAGAAAAATCAACACACCTGACAGAATAATCAATTTTTTATGGTATATATTATGACCACATGGTTTTGCCCTGGTATCCAATCTTTTGTAAAATGGGGTATGCTGCGGAAGAATGGCATAAAAAAGCGTTGCAGAAGACACTGGAACCGCTCTGCAACGCCGCCATTCAAATCCTTGCGGGTGTGCTGCCGATTGCAATCGGCAGGCGCATCTAACGGGAGCGGGCAGGCCGAAAGGCACGATCGGCGCATTCAAGGAGGTCACGTGGCCCCCATGTGGCGGTGCGCCTCACTTCCGGCCAGAAGAAAAAACTGGAAGCCCTAGCCGCCGCGTGGCTTACGGTGAGCAAAACGTGCACAAAATCCTCTTCGGCTGAAAGGCAGCACCCGCAGTGCGGGGGCTTTTTTTTGCAGAATGGCACAGCGTTTTGCGGGCCCAGCCGCCAGAACCGGGCAAGAAAGGTTATGACAGCATGTAGTGCACAGACACTATGCGCGGGAGAATGGGCGCGGACTCTTTAAGTGGATTACCGGAAGGGAACGTGATGAAGTACGTGTTCCGCTACATGGCGAATAAGCGGCCTGAATACCTGCGCAAGGCGCGTTTGTACACGGCAAGTGCATTTCAGCGTGACACATATGCAGAACGGCCCGCCTTTCATCCGCTTTTGTGCGCGGGGGAAAGGCGGGCCGTTTGCAGGCTGCGCGGATGGACCGGGCGTTCAGCGGCCTTCTCAGCGTTTCAGCGTGACGGCGGTGCTCAGCATCGCATCGCTAGTCTGGATTGCCTTGGAGTTGAACTCGTAGGCGCGCTGGGCCACAATCATCTGCACCATTTCGTTTACCACCGACACGTTGCTCATTTCAACGAACTTGTGCTTGAGCACGCCCATGCCTTCAAAGCCGGGGCGCGAGGCGATTGGTCCTCCGCTCGCCGCCGTGACCTTGTACAGGTTGTCGCCCGTGTTTTCAAGTCCCACGGAGTTCGGAAAGCGGTACAGTTCCAGCTGGCCCACCAGGACAGGCTCGTTGGCACCGTTCACGCGCACGCTCACACGGCCGTCGTCGGTCACGGTGAGTGTCTCAAGCTGGAAGCCTTCCGGCAGGATTATCTCGGGGCTCACGCGCAGTCCGTTTGCCGTTACAAGCTGGCCTGTCATGTCAACCTTGAACGAGCCGTCGCGGGTGTAGGCCCAGCCGCCGTCGTACTGCTGCACGCGGAAAAAGCCGTCGCCCACTATGGCGATGTCCGTGTCAACTCCTGTGGCCTGCAGGGAGCCCTGGCTCATTATGCGCTGGGTGGCCGCGATTTTTGATCCGTTTCCCATCTGGAGGCCCACAGGGGTTACGGTGTCCTCCGTGGCCGGGGTGCCTGCAAGCTTCTGGTTCTGGTACATGAGATCCTCGAACTCCGCCCGGTGCTGCTTAAAGCCTGTGGTGTTCACGTTGGAAAGGTTGTTTGAAATCGTGTCGATGTTCATCTGCTGGGCGTTCATGCCGGTTGCGGCGTTCCATAAGCTTCTTACCATAATTCAATTCACCTCTTGTAGTTGCTATGTCCGGGCCTTCCGGATTTTGGACAAGTCCATTGCCTTATGCAAAACGTGGCTCTACCGCGAAACCACCACCACCCTGTTCCACAGCGTGTCCATCATGGAGTCTTCGCTCTGGATCGACTTTTGGTTGGCTTCGTAGGCGCGGTTCACCTCTATCATCTGCACCATTTCGTTCACCACGTTCACGTTGCTTGTCTCGGTGTAGCGCTGGAGCACTTTCGGGCGCTCGTCACCTTCCGCGATGTGCGCTCCGCCTGAAATCTCGGTGGTGCGCCACAGCGACCCGCCCTGCTTTTTCAGGTAGCGTTCGTTCTCGAAGCGCACGATTCTGAGGCGGTCAACGGGGATTCCATCGACATCTTTTGCATAAATCATGCCGTCCTCGTTCACGTGGAATTTGTCGTCATCAACATGAATCGGGCCGTTTTCGCCCAGCACGGGGTAGCCTTCCTTGGTGAGCAGAACTCCTTCTTTTCCCAAAAAGAAGTCGCCGTTGCGGGTGTAGCGCTCGCCATCGGGGGTCTGGACCGCAAAAAAGCCTTTGCCGTTCAGGGCAAAATCGGTGGCGGTGTCTGTTGACTTGAATGAACCCTGCGAAAAATCCGTGTAGAGCTCGTTCGTCTCTACGCCAAGGCCGAGTTTTCCTACAATCGGGGCCACGTCCGCGGAGCCGAAAGGTGTTTCGTACACGCCGTCGGCACGGGTGCGCCGGATCAAAAGCTCGCTGAAGCTTTTGCTGGTGGCTATGTCGCGTTTAAAGCCAGTGGTGTCCACGTTCGCCAGATTGTTTGAAATTGCATCAAGCCGGTTCTGCTGGGCATTCATGCCGCTTGCGCCGATATACCATCCTCTAATCATGTTGATACCTCATTCCTACTATCGGCACAACCCTGAGCCGGGCTTAGGAAAAAATGGCACGGGTCCTAGGCCGTATGCCGTTTTGCGGGCGTTTTTGCAAGGAATGCGCGTCTCCCCAAGCGGCCGGGAAGATTGGTGCCGCCCTTCCACCACATTTTGGCGCTTTTACCCCCCCCGGGTATATTTTTGAACAATTCTCCTTGTATCCTTTTGCAAATTAGTCTATAATGTAAAGGAGTATGGTGCATTCGTCTTCATTTAAACAAAAGAATTCCCCTGCCCCGCCGCAGAAAAAGCGCTTTCTGGCTGCCGTATTGGGGGCCGTCCTTTCATTTTGCCTTTATGCCGAGGCCGACCCGCAGCTTCACCTGACAGAAGAAGAGACCGAGTTTCTGCGGGAGCATCCTGTCCTCACCGTGGTCTGCGACCCGAACTGGGCTCCGCTTGAATACTACAGCACCGCACGGAAAAAATCAGAATACAGCGGGATCACCATCTCCGTGCTGCGGCGGATGGGCGAGCTCCTCGGCACGGAGCTTGTGTTCATTCCGACCGAAAACTATTTCCAGAGCGTGGATCTCATACAGACAGGACACGCGGATATAATCACCGGCTATTCGAGCCGCCTCAGGTTGTTTTCGGACATCAACTATACGGGTGGATTTTTTTCCGTGCCGTTTGTGCTCGCCTCCATGGACGGAAGGGCGCCCAGTCCCGGCGACGTGATAGCCCTGTCCACGATAGACGGAAAAGAGCTTTTGAGCCTCTACCAGCTCTACCCGCCGCATGAATACCGCTACCAGTTCCATGAGACCCCGGAAGAAGCCCTGCGCCGGTTCAGCAGCGGAAAATGCAACTTCATCGTGGCAAACACATACGAGCTTTCAGACCACGCGGACATCGACGGAAACTATCTTGAATTCCCGCTCAACATTTCGTATCTGCAGCAGTTCGGCGTTTCGCCGCGGCTTGGCCAGGAGGCTGTGGGTGCGCTTACAAAGGCTTACCGGCACATCTCAAGCCAGGAATTCGACCAGCTGGTACGTACCAGCCAAACGGAGCGGCAGAACATGCTCAATGCCGCAGTCTGGCGCAAGCAGCTTTACATAGCCATTTCGGTGGTGGCCACGCTCCTCCTGCTGCTCGCGTTGGGCGGCACCGCAATCACGCTTTCCATGAAGCGCAAAATACGCAGCATTGAGTACGATGAGCTTACGAACACGCCCACTTTCGCAAAATTCAAGCATGACGTGCGCCTGATTCTGAGCCACGCCAAGCCCAACGAATACATCTTCCTTTCCTTGGACATCGATGACTTCAAGTTCATCAATGACAGCTATGGATTTTCAAAGGGCAACCTGCTTTTGGTGGAGCTGAGCCAGCATTTTATGGACGAGCTGAAGTCCAAGGAGATGGTGTGCCGGTTCTACGCGGACAACTTCATCTTTTTTATGCGGAACCCGGGGCTGCTTCCCCTTATCGAAGACCAGGTGTTCCAGCTTAGCAATGTTGACGAGCGCATAAAGATGCTGCTTCCGGAAGGGCATCCGCTGAAATTCAGCACGAGCGTTTACTACATCACAGACCCGCAGGGCGACATCGCCAGCATGATAGACAAAGCGAACCTCGCCCGCAAAGTGGGAAAGAAGCGGTTTTCGACCCACCGCGTGACCGAGTACACGAAGGAGATGGACAACGACAACGAGTGGAAGAAGGAAATCACGCTCACCATGAACAAGGCCGTTGAAAACCAGGAATTCAAGGTGTATTACCAGCCCAAATTCCGCTTTTCAGATGCCCGGATCATCGGCGCGGAAGCTCTGGTTCGCTGGGAAAATCCAAAGTGGGGGCTTCTTTCGCCTGACAGGTTCATTCCGCTGTTTGAAAACAACGGCTTTATCCAAAAGATTGACTTTTATGTGTTCAACGAGGTGTGCTCCCTGCTGGACAGCTGGAGCCGCTCGGGGCCAAACGGAACCTGCCCCGAGCCGCTCACCATCAGCTTCAACCTGAGCAGGTACCACCTGTACAATCCAGACCTCATAAACGATCTCACTGAAATCGTGAACCGCTACTCCATTACGCCGTGCCACATCGAGGTTGAGCTTACCGAAACAATCATGTTCGACAACCAGAAACGGCTCGTCAAAACGATGAACGAAATCAAAAAGGCGGGATTTACCATATCGGTTGACGATTTCGGCTCAGGATATTCATCGCTCAACCTGCTGAAAGACATGCCCGCCGACGTGCTCAAACTGGACAAGCAGTTTCTTTCGAATGTGCCCGAAAACACAAAAGAAAGCATCATAATCAACTCCGTGATTGAAATGGCAAAAAAACTGAAGCTTACCACGGTGGCCGAAGGTGTTGAGACAAAAAAGCAGAGCGACCTTTTGCGCGACATGGGCTGCGACATTGCGCAGGGATTTTACTACGCGCGTCCGATGCCGCAGGAAGAGTTTATAGCGCTGCTCAAAAAGAGCTTTTTGATCAAAGACCTGAACGTAAACGCCCCTCTAGGTTAAACCCGGCAACAGCGCATTCATTATTCCGTTCAGATTTTTTTGTTGCAAAATCTGAAAAGCGGATTTATAATGGACATATACGCTTTATTGAAGCATCAGCATTTGGAGGATTATAGTTTTATGGCCCAAAATTCTGTGAATGAACCGCGTGTTCTTGCAATTATTTTAGGCGGTGGCAAGGGTACCCGTCTCTACCCGCTCACAAAGGAGCGCTCAAAGCCGGCGGTTCCGTTCGGCGGAAAATACCGAATCGTTGACATTCCAATTTCAAACTGCATCAACTCCGGGTACCGCAAAATCTATCTGCTCACCCAGTTCAATTCGGCATCGTTGCACCAGCACATAATCAATTCCTACAGTTTCGACCGGTTCAGCAAGGGTTTTGTAGAGATTCTAGCCGCAGAGCAGACGCTCGAACATTCAGGCTGGTATGAGGGCACCGCAGATGCCGTGCGCAAAAACATCAGCCATTTCCACGTGCAGCACCCGACCCACTATGTCATTCTCTCTGGCGACCAGCTGTACCGCATGAACCTCCGGGAATTCATGGACACGCACATCGCCTCGGGCGCGGACATTACCATTGCGGCAAAAGCCGTAAACCGCAGCGATGCATCAGGCTTCGGCATCATGAAGGTTGACAAGTCAAACCAGATTACTGAGTTCATGGAAAAGCCCGCCAAGGATCTCAACATCGATGAATGGAAGATTCCCGCCGATTCCCGTGGCGACCTTCCCAAGCAGCTTGAGTACCTTGCCTCCATGGGCATCTATATCTTCAACGCCGAAACCATGGATGAAATGCTTGACAACGATTTCAACGATTTTGGCAAGGAAATCATCCCGATGGCCATACAGTCAAAAAAAGTGGCGAGCTACATCTTCAATGGGTACTGGGAAGACATCGGAACAATCCGTTCGTTCTACGAAGCCACTCTGGATTTGACCAAACCCATGCCGAGCTTCAATTTCTATGATGAAGACAAGCCAATTTACACCCACATGAGGAACCTGCCTCCCAGCAAGGTGAACAATGCGGACATCAACGCCTCGCTCACCAGCGAAGGGTGCGTTATCACCAATTCGCGGATACAGCATTCGGTGGTAGGTGTGCGTTCCATAATCAACGAAGGAAGCGACCTTGAAGGCGTGATTATGATGGGCGCCGACTTTTACGAGAATGACACGCAAAAAGAAGAAAACAAAAAGCGTGGCATTCCGAACATGGGCATCGGCAAGAACTGCAAAATCACAAAGGCTATCATAGACAAAAATGCCCGTGTGGGTGACAACTGCTGCATCAATGTGAGCGGCAAAAAATATGAAGACGGAGACCACGGCCTGTTCTACAGCGCGGACGGAATCATCGTTATAAGAAAATTCGCGGAGATTCCAGCCGGAACGGTCATTTAAAATGGAATCGGGCTTCTCCATTTTGCCCTGCACGGAGAAGCCCTGTGGCGGAATGCATCGGGCGCAGGCTCCATGTCTGTCGGCCCCGGCAGATGGCTGTACCACAAGATTTAAGGGCAGTCTTTATATAGGCGCAGATTTTTTTGCGGAGATGCATGGGCTTAAAGCCTGTAATATGTGAAAAACTCCCTTAAAACTGCGCTTTATTTTTTTACGAAACACGGCAAGCCTTTTTATTCCCTCCAATGCAGAAAGCGAGTATGATTTTTCTGAAATTTGCTTCTTGAATAGTGATAGAGAAACCTTTAGCCTTTGCTGGGTGTGAGTTCTCATAATGTATCGCAGTCAATGGTATATGGCCTTCCTATACTTCCAGCGATGAAAGAATTGTCAATTTTTTCATCGCCGGAAACGCCGTTTCGCAACGGAGTAAGAAATGCCGCCAATGACCGACTTTTTGCGGAAAACTAGAAATTAAAATCAGCGGCGGTATTTTGATGCTGGTTTTAAACGTTCATTTCGCGCCTACTTGCAGCACAGATCCAACCGCAGGGCTGCCTTCGCAGAAGCGCGGTATGTACCATTTCCGCACGAATCAAGATGCCATTGATGCGGCATTTATTCTGAAAGAAACCCGGTGATTTTTTTATAGGCTTCCACCACCTGTCGGGTCTTGTCGGTGGCCACTTTGGAAAGCACTTCGTTTCCTGCATGGCGGTCAGGGTGGTAGTATTTGAGCTTTGCTTTGTAGGCGGCCTTTACATCGTCAAGCGAGGCGCTCACACCTATATCGAGCAGACGGTAGCAGCGCTCAATTTCTTCAGTAAGTTTTTTGTAAACATATCCTTGCCTTTCGCTTTGGAACTCGGTGTCTGAACCAGAATGGACAGAGCTGAAATCAGTAAAACGATAGGTATGTGCGGACGGTCTGCCAGTTTTGCCAGTATCTCTGCGGGTACCGCCGGGATTGTTTATCGAACCGTCTGCCATATCCGAATGTCCAGCCTGGCCACCGTTTGCTTCCGGGGCTGAACCATGAGTCTGGTGCATTTTATCCGCACCGAATGAAGCTACACCAACAGAACCTGCGCCATCATGCACGTGGCTTTTGGCCTGTTCTGAAAGATCTCCGCTGCTGCCAGCGTTTTCTGGCGTGCCCCCGGACGTTGTGCCATCATTTCCGGCACCAGACGTGTTTACACCTCGGCGCGGAACCCGCACAAATCGTACTTCTCCCGCCTCAAGTGTTTCAGAAAGCAAATCACCAAGCTTGTCATACATAGTCTTGGCCATCACACAGCTCCGTCAAGGCCCCATTCTGCAAGCTTACGCTGCAAGGTTTTGCGCCCTATGCCAAGCCGCTCCGCAGTTTTGCTTTTATTGTTGCGGTTCGCGGCAAGGTTCGCTTCGATTATAAGCCGCTCGGCTTCGTCAAGTGTTGTTCCCATTGGCACGGAAATGCTTTCTTCCGCAGAGGCATTTGCAATGGCGGGTGGCAGATCGGAAAGGGTGATTTCAGAGCCGCTGCACATCACAACCGCACTTTCAAGGCAGTTCCTGAGCTCGCGGATATTTCCCGGCCAGTTGTACTTGAACAGCGCCGCCTTGGCAGTGTTGTCAAGCGCCTCGATGTGCTTGTTGTTTTCCGCGTTGAATTCAGCAAGAAAATGCGCAATCAAAAGCGGAATGTCTTCCTTGCGCTCGCGCAGTGGCGGCACCTGCAAGTGAATCACGTTGAGCCGATAATATAAATCTTCACGGAATCGCCCGGCTTTGACTTCGGCTTCAAGGTTCCTGTTGGTGGCCGCAACCACGCGCACGTCAACTTCAAGAGTCTGCTCGCCCCCGACACGCTCAAAGCGTTTTTCCTGCAAAACCCTAAGAATCTTTATCTGCACGCCAGGGTTTATTTCTCCGATTTCGTCCAAAAAAATGGTGCTGCCATGGGCAAGCTCAAAACGCCCTTTCTGCAGATGGTCGGCACCGGTAAAGGCGCCCTTTTCATGGCCAAAAAGCTCGCTTTCAAGCAGGTTTTCGTTGAGCGCCGCGCAGTGCACGGAAATAAGGGGTTTGGCACGCCGCGAAGAAAACAGGTGAATGGCCTGCGCCACAAGTTCTTTTCCGACTCCGCTTTCACCCGTAATCAGCACAGATGCCCTGCTGTCCGCAACCTTGCGGATTGTTTCCTGCACTTTCTGCATGGCTGCGGATGTTCCAATCATGGTCTTAAACGCGGAATTGCCTTCGAGTTCCTGCTTGAGCTGTTGATGCCGCAGGCTCATCTCGCGACCTTCAAGGGCGCGTTTTACAATCATGTCAAGCTGGTCAAGGTTCAGAGGCTTTGTCAGAAAATCATATGCACCGTGGCGCATGGCATCAACAGCGCTGTCAATGCTTCCATGCCCCGTAAGAACAATCACGGGGATACCAGGCGTTTCTGATGTTACTTTGGCAAGGACCTCTTCACCTGAAATGCCCGGCATACGCAAATCGGTAATCACCAAATCGATGTCGCCCTTTTCTATAAGTGAAAGTCCCTCGGCGCCAGTAGCGGCGGTTTTTACAGTGTAATCCTGCTGCTCGAAATTTGCGGCAAGTCCCTCGCGGATATTTTTTTCATCATCGATTATAAGTAGCGTAAATTTCACGGACACACCTCGTCTGCACAGCCGCCGGTGAGCAACATGGTCTGCTTTTGCGGAACGGGAATCGTAATCGTAAACACGGTGCCCTGCCCTATCGACGACCGCACACGGATGTCGCCCCGCAGCTCTTTGATGATTTTATATGCCATGGTCAGTCCAAGGCCTGTACCGTTTGCTTTTGTGGTATAGTACGGTTCAAAAATGCGCGACGCAGTCTGGCCGTCCATGCCGCATCCGTTGTCGGCAAACGTAAGACAATATGTATCGCGTTTTACGGTGGATTCCACCATGAGCTGGCCTACAAAACCATCTTCCACCACGGCGGTGCCACGCCTCTGTTCAATGGCGGCAAGCGCATTCTGCGCCAGGTTCAACAGAACATCGCGGAACAGCTTTTCGTCAAGCAAAAGCCTCGCATTCTGGCCGCCCAGCCTTGTGACGACATGCATGCACCTGCTTTCAAATTCAGGCTGAAAAAAATCAACAGTTTTTTTTACAAGCGCATCGGCTTCGTACAAGGCAAGAGATGCCTGCACAGGACGCACGGCAAACAGGAAATCAAGCACGATGCTGTTCAGGTTTTCTATCTCCTCGGTCACCACATCAAGATAGTGCTCCAGGAATTTTTCATCCGGGAGCTTGCCGTTGCCTTCGCGGGATTTTTTGACAGCCTTCTGCAAAAGCTGAATGTGGATGCTGATTGCACCGAGCGGGTTTTTTATTTCATGCGCAACAGACGCGGCAAGGTTCGTGAGGCTTGCAAGACTTTCCATGCGGTGGAGCAGAATATCCTGCTGGCGTTTTTCTGTATTGTCGTCCACGGCAATGATTGAGCCCACGATGCGCGTGTTAATGCGGTCAGAGCCGGAATCACGCAGGCGCTGCACAAGAGGAAGCACGGAAATCGTGACAAAAATGATTTTATCGTCACGGTTCAGGGAAAATTCCTCGCGCACGTTTGTTTTTTGTCCTCGGGCACAGTCCTGTAAAAACGCGGAGATGCCGTTATCATTGATCAACTTCCAAAGAACCTTTGCCTCGGAAGGGCGCGCTGCAAACGGAAGCAGGCGTTCGGCGGCCTTGTTCGTCTGCTGTACGTGCCATGACCCGTCTACAATCACAAGACCGGTGGAAAGGCTTTCCATTATCGCGTCAAGTGTATCGTTTTCGGCATTGAGCGCTTCAATCACTTGCTCCAGCTGTTCACTTGAAAGCTTAGAGATTTTTTGCGAAACCCGCTTTACAAAATCTTTCATGCGATTGCTTCCCTAAGAACACCTGCGTTCATGTAGTTCACCTGCATGAGGTTCCTGGCAAGTTCTTCCAGCGCGGCCTGGGGCGTTTGGTTGTATACAGTAACGCTGTTCAGTGCGTGGTGCAGGTGCTCCATGACAAGCGCGGAAGCCATGGCCCCGCCCGGACTGTGCAGCAACTTACGCTGCGCTTCGCACACTCCTTCCAGAAACAGCCTGAACAACATACGTGGCTCAAAGCCTCCGCATGCCGAAATGATAGCAGCGAGGTTTCCCACATGGCCTTGTGCGATAGACGCAAAAAACGTGGAAGCGGCGGTACGCACAGTGTCTGGAGGCACCGAAAGCGAGTGCTGTAAAAACCGTTCCACCGTCGCGGGGATCTCTTCGCCCGGCCTGGGCACGGCGTGGAACACCCGTTCAATCACTTCCTGCTGCTGCGCTTTTGTGCGCTCAAAAAACACATACGTCCGCACACGCGAAAGGATTGTAGGAAGCATGGCACCACGGCGAGTAGTGGTCAAAATAAACATAGTGTCTGATGGCGGTTCTTCAAGGATTTTAAGCAAGGCATTTCTTGCACTGTCTGCCATGCGGTCGGCATTTTCTACAATCAGAATTTTCTTTCCGTTCGGCACACTCACATGTGCCCAGGAAGAAATATTCCGTATCTGCGAAACGGGAAGCGCCTCGTATAAAAATGAAGATTCAAGCTTGGCGCAATTTTTTTCTATGCTGGCGGTGCATTTTTCCAGCGCCGCAGTATCAGGAAGCGCACGGCTCGGTTCAAGCTGCTCAAGGTCTTCATCAATGGAAGCGAGGAGCTGCGAAAACTTTGGAAGCTTGTCGTCATCCTGCCATAAAATCGGATTAAAGCGCATTGTCAATTTGCGAACCGCGCGGATATACAGATACCTTGAGGCTTCCACGTGCCGGCTGTTGTTGTAGCATTGAAACAATAAAGTTTCTTTTGCAGCTTCAATCTCAAGGGTGCGGTTTCCAGGACCAACAACCAGCACGGAAGGGCTCACCAAGGCCTTATGCTTCAGGCATGAAGGGCAGGCACAGCTCCAGTTTCCCTGCGCCGCGCCGTATTCAGGGCCACGGCACGAAAGCACCCGGGAAAGCTCCAGCGCACATGTCAGTTTTCCAGAAGCATAAGGGCCTGAAAACAAAATGGAACCCGGGAGCCTGTCATGTGCGATGTCATCTGAAAGCAAATCGGAGGCACTTTGATGGAGCACGTTGTCAAACATCAGCGTGCACCCCCACCAATGGCAGCTCCTGCGCTTTCCTCAAGCACGGGAACCTGAATGCGGATGGCATGGGCACCAGAAGCAGCTTTTCTCAGCCCCTGCACGGGGATGGAAACCAGCGGCTCCAGCAGATGGTATGAGAGGCTCTGCCCAAGCAAATCTTGCACATCAAACCATGGCTGGATCTTTAATACAACCAGCACAACAACAACAATGGCAAGTCCTTCTACAAGGCCAAAGCAAAAACCCAGAAAGCGGTCAAGCCCGCGCAGGATTTCATTGTTCACTATACGCACCATGATGGAGCGCACAATCATGAGCAGCACATACACCACAATGAACACCAAAAAAAACGATATCGCCACTGCAAGCACATGAATTGGAACCGACGGCTCAATAAAGACAAGCACCTGCCGATACAGCAGGAGCGCGGCCCAGATGGAAACAACCGGGGCTCCTTTTTCGAGCACTTCGCGCACAAAGCCATGTAACGCGGCAAGCATCGCGCAGGCCATCAATATAACGACAAACACCAAATCAAGAACAGATGCATTCATATAACAAACTCCTCGCAAATGAGCCGAGCAATAGACCGGGCAGGACGTTCCCCACCGCAGAGCATCTGGCAGGCTTCCGCCGCGGCGGCGCGGTGCGCTTCATCCAAAAAAAATGCTAACGCGGATTTGAGATTTTCAGAAGTCGCTTCAGAGCCCACCAGCACTTTTGCAATATTACGTTTTTCAAAAAAGCTGGCGTTGTCAACCTGGTCGCCACGTGTACCGCTTCCGCACAAAGGAACCAGCACCATAGGTTTTTTGCACACCGCACATTCCCACAATGAATTGGCGCCCGCCCGCGAAAGCACCACATCGGCTGCCTGCACCACGGCAGGCATTTCAGCATGAATAAATGCAAACGGCCTGTAATCGGCGGAAGCCAAGTTCATGACCTCCGGATACTCATCCGCAAAAGAACGACCCGTCTGGTGCACCACCACAAAACGTTCTGTAAGCCAAGCGAAGTTTTCAGCCACAAGGGAATTGATTTGACGGGCACCGAGACTTCCTCCCAGCACGAGCAGCACCGGTTTTTTATTTGAAGGCTCAAGTTCCAAAAATGCACGTCCCTCGCGCGAATGGTCTTCGTAGAAAACGGGCCGCACGGGGTTCCCGGTGACTTTGCAACGCTCCCGGACTTTTTGTTTAAAACATGAAACGGTGTCTGCATATGAAACAAGCACGACCCTTGCCTTCCCACTGTTAAGCCGGGTGGCAAGCCCCGGTGTACAATCGCACTCGTGGGTATAATACGGAATCCTCAAAAAAGAAGCTGCACGGCAAGGAGGAACGCTCACAAAGCCGCCTTTTGAAAACACACAGACCGGTTTTAGCCGCGCAAGCAGCCAGAGCGAAACAAAAAAACCGGCGATGATTTTAAACACATCGAGCACATTGCGGAGGGAAAAATAGCGGCGCAACTTACCGCATGGAATACCATAAAAGGCAGTTATGGAACCACCTTCAGACACAAGATTTTTTTCGACCAAAGAACGATCCATGCCCGACGCGGAACCAATCCAATACAACTCCACCGTCGTTCCGTTTGCGGCGATGAGGGCACGGATTTCATCTGCAACAGCAATCCCCGGATATATGTGGCCACCCGTCCCCCCGCCTGTGCAGACAATGCGCATTACGTTTTTTGCACTGTGCATCATGCCATGTCCTGTATGCAGAGCCCGCTATGATTTTTGAGGATACCGCGCCATAAGCTCGACCATGCCCGGCTTTTTGAACAGGTTCGCATAGGCCCGCGCGCTCATGCCCATGCTGTCCGCAATATCAGGATTTGCGCCGTGTTCCAGTAGCAGCTCCACAATGCGTACATTGCCATTGCCAACAGCAAGCACCATCAAAGGCTGCCCATCGGAACTGATAAAGTCCAGATTCGCACCGTTATCAATGAAGAATTTGACCATTTCGTAATTTTTGCGCCATACCGCATCCATCACGGGAGAATAGCCGCGATCCGCAGAAATAACATTTATGTCTGCGCCGCATTCCACCAGCCAGCGCACTTTGTCCATACATTCGTTTCTGGTGGCAACGCTCAAAAGCGGCACCCCATCCGATGTGCGGGCATTTACCAACATGCCGGCATCAAGAAACATCTGGCAGATTTCCGTGTCATCCTTGGCAAGATACTGGGCAAAACAGTCGCTTGTAAACGGAAGCCCCCTCGTAAACAGGTGAATCAAGGACTGGCGCTGCACATCTTCCGCCTGGTAGTCCGCAAAGTGGGACTCAATGTCCATGAGCATGTCATCCAGCTTGTCAAAGCTGTGGCACAGCCCAAAGGAACCGGTGTCAAGAATTTCGTAGCGCTGTTCATACGAGCCGCCCTTGTACACGAACGTGGGAATGCCTTTTCCAGCGAGGGCGCCCATGATGTAAACATAATCCCGTTTGGCAGACAGGTGAGCGCTGTCCAAAATAATACAGTGCGTTGCCTGCATAACCTGTCTGAAACAGTCATAAAGTTCATGGGCAGTGGGCACAGTGGCAAAAAAAAGCTCAAAAGGAACCTGTCCGTGGACATCTTCCAAAAAAGTCTCAACTTCTTTGAGATTCTTATTCCGTACATCTGGAGCAATAATAAGCCAATTCATTTGTAACAGTATAATATGTGTATAAAAATTTAACAAGGGCAAAACAAGCAATTTAAAGGAATTCAGTGCCGGAGGGCATTCTGAAAACAAACGGAAGAACAGCGCCAAACATGCAAGGCCCTGCAACACACAAAAGCGGCCGCCGCATGGCAAATCCCGCCAGCCCAGAATCTCAGCGAAGCTTCAAGCCCTGCCCCAAAGCGTTTTTGTTTTTTGTGCCTTAGCTTTCCACGTAAAAATGTGTCCATGGAAATCTGAAAGGATTCTGCATGAAAGCAAAAAAAAATGCCCCCGAAACATTTCGGGGGCATCTATGCCAGCGGTCAGAATCGGACTGACGACACACGGATTTTCAGTCCGTTGCTCTACCAACTGAGCTACACCGGCATAAGTGGGAGCAGTATACTATTTTGAATAAAACATGTCAAGTGCCTTTTTGTTTTTGCAGGCATAAAACGAAAGGACAAAAGCAGCAGCCCAATGCCAGCGGCTTCCATGACCAGCACAGAACAGACATTCGGAAAAGCACAGTACGCCACGACATGCAAACGCAAGGCGCAAAGTTTTCTTTCGCGTGAATCCTGCGAAATGAACTGCGGAGAAGCGCGCGCCGCGAACGACAGGTTTTGCGATTCATTTTGTTCCTGCTTTTATGCGTAAGGTCTTGACCAATTCCCAGTAATTCACTATGTTTATACGAAAATACAGTTTTGAATGGATGCATTCAAAAAAAGGAGAACCGTATGAATCTTAAAAAAACAGTTACGACGCTGCTTGCTGCTGCGCTTGCCGCCACAATGTTTTCAGGCTGCACAAAAAAAACCGCAGGCCGCACAGTTTCCGACATCAAAGAAAGCGGCGAAGTGGTTATCGCGGTGTTCAGCGACAAAAAACCGTTCGGCTATGTAGACGAAAACGGCGACTACCAGGGCTACGATGTGTATTTTGGAAACCGCATCGCGCAGGATTTGGGCGTAAAAGTAAAGTACGTGCCGGTTGAGGCGGCTTCTCGCGTTGAAGTTTTGGCAACCGGTAAGGTTGACATCGTGCTTGCAAATTTCACCGTGACCCCGGAACGAGCAGAAAAAGTTGACTTCGCGCTGCCATACATGAAAGTGGCACTCGGCGTGGTGTCTCCCGAAAACGCGCTCATAACCGACCCTGAACAGCTGAACGGCCAGAAACTCATCGTCAGCAAAGGAACTACGGCAGAAACATACTTCACCAAAAACTATCCCGAGGTGGAGCTGCTTAAATTCGACCAGTACAGCGAAGCGTACAATGCGCTGCTCGACGGACGCGGAGCCGGCATGTCAACCGACAACACGGAAGTGCTTGCATGGGCGCTAGAAAACCAGGGATTTGAAGTAGGCATCGATGCGCTCGGAAACCTTGATGCCATTGCACCCGCAGTGCAGAAGGGCAACACCGAGCTGCTCAACTGGCTCAATGATGAAATCAGGGCGCTTGCGTCGGAAAACTTCTTCCATGCTGACTATGAAGCCACGCTGCGCCCCGTGTACGGAGAAGCCGCAAATGCAGACAGCCTTGTTGTCGAAGGCGGAGAATTCTAACATTCCATGGCAAAAACCACGGCGGAAGGCCACTGCGTTCGGCATGCAGAATTCACATTCCGCCGGCGGGAGACAAAAAACGGGCATCGCGGATAAACAAATCCGTGTGCCCGTTTTTTTTTGCGAACATCCTGGCAGACAAAACGCCATGGAACTTCGGGTTCCATGGCGCATACGGCATTTTGGCTCTACGCGCTCAGCGTTCGCCTTCAGCCTTGATAAAGCGGTCTTCCTGCTGTTCATACCACCACTTGGTATATGGCAGCTGAATGCGGGCCGCGAGATTTTTCTCAAAGCTGCGGTTCCGAATGGTGTCGAGCACGGTTTTTGCGAAACTCAACGTTCCCTCATATCCAAAAATCATGTACTCGTCTGCGACATACACGGCGGCATAGCCTTGCTTTATTGCCCACACCGTGGTACCTGGATGCCGGCTAAAGTACACGTCAGGCTTGTACCGGTGCAAGATGTTCATCACTTCGTAGTTCTGCTGGTCGGCAACGGAAAGCTTTAAATCCTTGGGGGAAGTTTTTTGCAGATGCTCCAGCGCAGGCGGAACCTGTCCGTTGTCGTACTTGTAGTCGTAGTGCCAGGCGAGCGCATACACAACTTCCATGCCGAGTTCCTGCAGGACTCGTGCCACTTCGTATGTGTAGCCGGGGCCCATGCCAATCACGGCGCGAAGTCCTTTGAGCGATTTTTTAACTTCTTCAATCTGCGGAATATAAACTGCGCGCTGGCGGGCAATGTAATTTTCAACTTCTGCGGTTTTTCCGATCACCTCGCCTATGCGGCGGAGCCAGGTTTCAAAGCCTGTAACGCCGTTGGGGTTGATGGTGCGCACATATGGAACTCCGTAGGTTTCTTCGAGCGCGTTTCCGAGGTAGGTTCCGAGCGTTCCGCAGATGCACACTGTGGCAAGGCTTTCGCTCAAGTGGCGCAGTTCTTCCACCGTGGAATTGCAGTACAGAAACTGCGGCTTTACCCCAAGTTCCGCAAAGATTTTGGTGATGAGCGGACGGGCGCTTTCATAGAAATTCTTGAAATTTATCACAGGGCGTTTTTCTTTGGGAGGCTGAACAATGCCCTGCATTACCGCGTGGTCCGAAATGTCAAAGCCGGAAGCCCAGATGCGGCTCTTGAAGCCCTCGCAGTGCACGGGAATGATCGGCACGTCAAATTCATCGCGGAGCTCATCGGCAAGCCCATCGATGTCTTCGCCGATCACACCCGACACGCAGCTTGACGAAATAAAAATCGCATCCGGATGGTATGTGTTGTACGTGTGCTCCACAGTCTTGCGCAACGGCTCAATCGCGCCAAACACAGTGTCTTTTTCGTTCAAGTCCGTGCAAACGAACACGGAATTTGTTTTTTCGTTGATGCGGGCTGCAAGCTGGCGGAATTTGACTTCATCCCCCTGCGCCATGGCCATGCACCCAGACGGCGCATGATAAATCACCGCGACATTCTTGATGGCGCACAGAGCGTTCAAGGCGCACACCGAAAGGCACGAACTTGACTGGCTAAAGCAGCGCTCACGGTTTTTGAGCGAACCGCACTGCGAGCGGTACACAAGAGTCTCAAGGTCGCCCGTGTAACCTGTAATGGAGCCAAGCCGAGCTTCGCGCACACCGATATTGCTGTTCTTAAAATTGAATCCCATAAAACATTCCTCCAGAATTGTTATGATTGTTACGCTTCAAAAAGCGATGTACTCAAATAGCGTAGTCCCGTATCAGGCAGAATGGCCAAGACGGTTTTTCCGGCAAAGTCAGGGCGCTTTGCAACTTTTGCCGCCGCCCAGAGCGCAGCTCCCGCAGAAGACCCCACCAGAAGTCCGTCGGTTTTTGCCACCAGGCGGGAAGCTGCATAAGCATCTTTCGCGCTTGCAGTAAGCACCTCATCGTACACCGAGCGGTCAAGATTCGCGGGAAAATGGTCAGAAGGCACATCCGAAAAACGGTGCACGCCTGTGATGTCAGTTTCGTCGGCGCGTGGCTGCACGGCCACCACATGCATGTCGGGCTTCTTATTTTTGAGGAAGCGCCCGGCTCCGCTCAACGTGCCGCCCGTTCCGACACTGGCGACCAGAACATCGATGTCGCCTCCGGTGTCTTTCCAGATCTCGCGCCCAGTGGTCTTAAAGTGGCTTTCTGGATTCGCGGGGTTCTGCATCTGGTTCAGGAGGATGGCATCTTTTTCCTTGGCCGCCATTTTTTTGATGGCCGCCGTGGCTGCAACAAAATCGCCGTTCGTTTCTTTTAAAACTTTCACAGCTTCAGGCACCTGGCTGAACAGAACCAAATCGGCGCCGTATGCCTTAATCACCTGCCGGCGCTCAATGCTAACCACGTCCTGAATGTAGATGCGGAGTTTGTAGCCTTTTGCCGCGCACAGGGCCGCAAGAGCAATGCCAGTGTTGCCGCTCGTTGTTTCCACCAGCGTAGTCTTTTTGGGGTCGAACGACGGATCTTTTTCGGCCCGCTCAATCATGCCAAGCGCGATGCGATCCTTTTGGCTTCCGGCGGGATTGAAATATTCCACTTTTGCAACAATCGGCACGTCAAGTTTTTTTTGCCGTGAAAATTCCCCAAGCGAAAGAAGCGGCGTGCGTCCCACCAAATCTGCAATCGATGAATAAATTCTTTTTGCCATAGTTCACTCCTTGATAAACTCTGCGCCAGCAGTTGTGCCTCCTCCATCAAAAATGCGAATGTTTCCAGAGCACAACCACGGCAACCCAGTGCGCTTAAATTTTGAGCTTTGAAAGCGCCGCTGTAAAAATTTCTTCCAGAAGTTTCAGTCCGCCTGAATAACCTGCGATGTGGCTGTTCATCACAAGCTTTTCAATCATGGGGTAGCTCACGTTTACAAAATGCGCGCCAAGTTCAAGCGCAAGCTTTTTTTCCCAGTTGGAGCCGAGGATGAGCGGCGTACCGCTGAAGTCAGTCTTGCGGATTTGATCATGCACACTGTAGCCGTCTGTGGAAAACTCAACTTCGGCCTGGATGCCATAGTTCAGATTGTTGATTTCGGTGCGGATAGTGTCGCGGAATTTTTCGGGCGCGTCATCGGTCACAAACACTTTCGTAGGAAACAGGCCCATGTCGTTCACCAAAAATTTGGTGAGCGCAATTGCATATTCGCTGTCGCTTACCACTGTAAAGTGTTTGCTCAAAATACGTGTCTCAAGAAGCGTGTCGGCAAAGCGTTCAATGTAATAATAGAATTCGGCTTCATTGCGCTTGACGGCGGCTTCGACCTTTTCAGAATCAACATGAACAAAATCGCCTACGGCGCGCAGGAAGCTGCTTGTCTCGCCTGAGCCGACGGGCAGCACGGGATACTGCAAAAGCGGCACGTTGAATTTTTTTTCAAGATACCGGGCGCTTTCAAGTCCTGCCCATGGTGAAACAAGAATTGTGGCCTCCGCCTCGGGAAGGCGACGTATGTTTTCGATGCTGCGGCCAAAACCAAAAATGGTGTTTGCGGTGAGTCCTATTTCTGAAAGCAGCCGCTCAAGTTCGCGGAGGTTTCCAAGCCAGTAGGGATCCTGCTGGGGCACACCCGCGAACAAGTTCACCAGCCCTTTTGTTTTTTGTGCAGGAGAAGGAGCGCGCAGGAACTGCTCAAAAATGCTCGTGAGAATCCAATCGTGGCCAACATAGTTGTTGCCTTTAAAGCCCGGGGTTTTTGCCCACACCACAGGTTTTTCGGCATCTTCAAATTCTTCGCTTACCTGCTGAATGTCATCGCCGATGATTTCACCGGTGCAGCCTGAAAGCACCACGAACAAGTCTGCGTCAATCACTTTTAGCGCGTTGCTGATTGTGGTGCGAAGCTTGTCTATGCCGCCAAATACAACTTCTTTTTCGCTGATGCTCGTGCACGGAAAAATATTCGGGCTGAATTTCCCGCTTGTTCCGCTGTTGTCATTCAGCTTGCTCGCGCAACCAGGCCCTGAATGCAAAATCGGAATGGCCCCAGGAATGGACTGCACGGTCTGCATGGCCGCAAGGGCGCATTTGTAGCGGGGTTGGTCAAGAATTTTTGCCATGTGAGTGTTCTCCTTTTTTTTGCGCAATCTTTTTGCGGTAGATGTTTATTTTTTTTACGGCTTCCGAAACCGAGAGCACGATGTCAAACGCAGTCACGTTGTAGCGGGCGAGAGCCTGGAGAGCATGGGGACCGATTCGTGCAACAAGCACGTAGTCAACATCGCACAGGGCACGGGCAGCCGCATCCATGGAATCAGAAGCTCCTCCTGAATGCTCAGGAACAACGGAAGCGCAGTTCCCGCCTGCACAGGCCGCGGCGATGTTTCGTTCTTCTACATCTTCAAATGAATCCGTATCTTCGTCCACGTCAAGAATCAAAAACCGCGAGGCATGTCCAAAATGGGTGTCAACCATTTTGCCGTCACTGGTGGCAACAGCAATTTTATACTTCACTTCAAACTCCCATAAAAAAAATAAAAACAAAATCTCAGACCATTCTTTTTCCCGTTCCGAATCGGAGCTGGAAATGGCGGTCAATATCAAAGTCTGCAACGCAGACCCTCAGCAGAAAAATGCCGGGCCGAATGCGTATTTCCGGTCCAGAACAAAAAAAACATAACGTACAGTGCTGTTCAAACATTTTGCAACGGCGCAAGCTTTTTTGCGCGAACATGCGGAAGTCTACATGGAGCCGCAGGTTCATCGTGTCAGCCATGAGAAAATGTTTCTTTTGCCGAAAGCCGCCGCATAAAAACCTGGCTTCCAATGTCGTACACACCGGGAACACCGACGGCGTCCGCACGGCAATGCTGGCAGTGGCGGAACACTGTGATAAACGGCTCCGCAGCTTCCCGCGCCGCATTGAGTTCCGCGCAGGTGGGAGCCGGCACATCGGACAATTCGTGCTGAGGAATGAGCGGAATGATGTTGTACATGACCGCTCCAGCTTCTTTTACGGAAAACGCGACGTCCTCGATATGTGTATCGTTTATGCCCGGAACAAGCACGGTGTTCACCTTGACAATCACACCGGCCGCTGCCACTTTTTTGATTCCGGCGAGCTGGTGCCCAATCAAAATCCTTGCGCCTTCTTCTCCTTCGTAAATTTTTCCATGGTACATTATTCGGTTGTTGAGGCGGGCTTCAACGGCCGGGTCAACCGCATTCACTGTGACGGTAAGCGTGTCGATGCCCACCTCGATTACATCGCTGGCCTTTTCCTCCAGCAAAAGTCCGTTCGTGCTCATGCATTTTATGAGGTCAGGGAATTCTGAATTTATGATGCGGAATGTTTTTAACGCGCGGTCGGTGGCAAGCGTGTCGCCCGGGCCTGCGATTCCCACGACTTTTAGCTCCGGGCAACGTTCAAGCGCGGCCTGTATAAACCGGGGAGCTTCCTCAGGCTCAATCACAGTGCTTGTTACGCCGGGACGCTGCTCGCCTTGGTTTATCTTGCGGTCGCAGAAACGGCATTCAATATTGCAGCCGGGGGCCACTGGCAGATGGATTCTGCCCCGGTTCAGCTTGCACGGCCCAAAGCACGGATGGTCACGGAACACTCGTTCTGGATCTAACGCCATAAAATCTCCCAATGAAAAATCAGCAAAGAAGCCCAGGTTTCTTATTGATTCTTACGCCGCTCAAAGCATGGCGGAACGCAGAAGCCGACGCCCAAAATTGCGGCACAAAGCTGCCAAAGGAGGCCACTTTTGCGCGGCATTCTTCCCACTGCTCCTGCGCGCAAAACCATTTGATGCAAACAAATTACAATGGCGAGTTTACCAGTATATTTCATACTTGTCAACTAGGTTTACTATGTTTTATATAGTTCCAACCGAAAGCAAACGCAGGCCGTGCAAAAACTTTCAGGCAATTTTGCAGGGCCGACACGCCAGCAAGCGGAAAGCCGCCACACCAACGCAAGCCGAAGCACGGCACAAAATCCGCAATAAAACCCAAGCAAGACGCTCTCTGCCCTGCCGGGATACCCGCGCCCACAAAGGAGCTTCCAGTGCAAATCGCCGGAGAGAACAAACGCAGGCCATTAGCCGACTTGAACGTTTCACTTTTCAAACCGAAACAGGAATCATGCCCATGGACAAACCGTTTGGTGCTCCTGCCGCAAAAAAACAGCTGCCCATGAAGACCTACCTAAAGCCCAGATACGTGCGTTCAGGAACCACAAAACCGATGGGGAAGATTCCCACAGCCGCAATGACAAAAACTTTCCGGCTCTCAAGTGAACACATCTACAGTAACCATGATTCAAGACAGCCCGAAACCGCACACATAATCCAGCCTCAAAACACATCGGAAGCCCTGCCGGATACCGAACGATGAACCCAGACAGCTCGCCCACCAAAACAACCGTGAAGTTCCCGCAGAAACAGATCCACAAAGACATGTGGCCGTTCTTTTCCAAGACACAGCAGCCAGCACCAGAAATTTGCCAAAATCCATCGCCGTGCTGTAAAAAATCCCGCAAAGCTTTCAAACGCCGGCAAATCCGCTCAAAAGCATGGCTTTACAGGCGAACGCACCGCTGCGGCATCCATCCGGCAAAAAATGATTTTTATGCCGCAAAGCCACTTGACAGCATACGAAAAAACCGATATATTCAGCATTACCTAGTAATTCCATATGAAATATACGTGATTACGTAAGGAGAAAGGCGATGGCAAAAAAATTGAGACAGATAGCGATCTACGGCAAAGGCGGCATAGGAAAATCCACCACGACCCAAAACCTCACGGCGGGCCTCCTGGAACTCGGAAAACAAATCATGGTTGTGGGATGCGACCCCAAGGCCGATTCCACACGCCTTCTGCTCGGCGGCCTGCACCAGAAGACCGTGCTCGACACAATCCGCGACAACAAAACCGAAATCAAGCTTGACGACCTAGTGAAAGTCGGATACAAGGGCGTGCGCTGCGTTGAATCCGGCGGCCCCGAGCCAGGCGTAGGCTGCGCAGGACGCGGCATCATCACGTCAATCAACATGCTGGAACAGATGGGCGCATACACCGATGACCTCGACTACGTTTTCTACGATGTGCTGGGCGACGTGGTGTGCGGCGGTTTCGCAATGCCAATCCGCGAAGGCAAGGCCAAGGAAATCTACATAGTCGCATCGGGCGAAATGATGGCACTTTATGCGGCGAACAACATCTGCAAAGGCATCTCACGCTACGCAGAGCGCGGAGACGTGCGACTAGGCGGCATCATCTGCAACAGCCGCAACGTTGACAACGAGCTTGAACTGCTCCGCGCGTTCACAAAAGAACTGAACACACAGCTCATCTATTTTGTGCCGCGAAACAATGTGGTGCAGCAGGCCGAAATCAGGCGCAAAACCGTGATTGAATATCAGCCGGAATGCAGCCAGGCCGACGTGTACCGGGAGCTTGCCAAAAAGATTGACGAAAACGAGCAGGTCACAATTCCAACGCCAATCACCCAGGACCGCCTTGAACAGATTCTGATTGAGCACGGCATGATGGACAACCCCGACGACTACAAAATCTAAGCAGGCGAGATTCAGAAGGGGCGGCGACGTCAGAAAGCTTAATGCAACGGCAACTTCCCCGAACTGAATTTCCCACGGATTTTCTGTGCGTTCCCAGAATGTCCGCAGAATTCAGTTTGAATCGGTAACCATTCAAATTAAAACGGAAAAAAAATTATCCAGATGGATAAAAACAAAAAAATCCGTTTTGATAAAATAAATCAGCCGAATGCGCAGGGTCTGCACGCCCGGCGCACGGCACATGGAGGTATCAAATGAAGAAGCAGATTTTTACAAGAACACTTGCGGCGGCAACCGTCGCGCTCGCAGTCCTTTTGCCGGCCGCAGCCCAGAAAAAGGCTGCAAAGCAGAAGGTGCAGACCATCATCGTGGGAACCGGCACCAACATGAAGCGCTACTGCTACCTTGACGACGACGGAAACCTTGCGGGCTACGAAAAAGACGTGCTAGACGCAATCGACGCGCTGCTCCCGCAGTACAAGTTCAAGTACGAAACTTTCGACTTTAAAAACATCCTGCTCTCACTTTCCGCAGGAAAAATCGACATCGGCGCGCACCAGTTTGAACTGAACCCTGAGCGCCGCAAGAACTACCTGTTCACCGAGCAGGGCTACAATTCATACACAAAGTACATTGTAGTCCTCAAGACACGTAACGACATCAATTCGTTTGAGGATCTCGCAGGAAAAACCGCGACCGCCTGGACAGGCACCAACACAGCCGCAATCCTCAACCACTACAACGAAGAAGCCCCCGACGACAAAAAAATCAAAACCATACTGACTTCGGGTGAAACAAAAGAACAGCTGGTGGCGGCCATGAAAAACGGCACCTACGACGCATACTTCGCCGTGCGCAGCGATGTCGATGCCGACAACCGTGACTACGGCGACCTGTTCAAGATTGTGGGCGAACCGATTTCAACATCGGCGGCATATTTTTTGTTTTCCAAAAAAAATCCCCAGCTCAAAGCAGATGTTGACGCCGCGCTAAAACAGCTGCGCGAATCCGGCGAACTGGCAAAAATCGCCATCAAAGACCTTGGTGGCGACTACACCCAAGACTAATAAGGACACCCCCAGCCGATGAAAGATTTTTTTTCATGGGAACGGCTGTGGGCAAACCTGCCCAAGCTGATTTCAAAGCTGCCCATAACATTTGAGATTGTCGGACTTTCATTTGTGCTGGGCGGAGTGCTGGCCATGCTTCTGGCCTGCGTATGCATAAAACGGATTCCAGTGCTTCACCAGCTGACCGGCATATTCATTTCTTTTGAACGCGGCACGCCCCTTCTGGTCCAGATGCTCGTGGTCTACTACGCGCTTCCGCTCATGCTTGAAGGCGCGTTCGGCATAAGCACCCGTGGCTGGGGCAAAATCCTTTTTGTTGACATCGCGCTCATCTTAAATGAAGGCGCATTTCTTTCCGAGACATTCCGCGCGTCCATCCTTTCAATCCCGGCGGGACAGCGGGAGGCGGCACTAGCCTCGGGGCTTTCAGAAGGAACGGCATTTTTTCGCATTGTGCTGCCGCAGGCAATACGGACTGCACTGCCGGCCACAGGCATAAACCTCATCGGACTTTTCCAGGACTCATCGCTCGTGTTTATGATTGGCGTGATTGACATCGTGGGAAGGGCGCAGGCAATCGGCACCGCGACAAACCACAGCCTCGAAGCGTACATCATCGTGGGCATAACATTTGTTTCAATAAGCCTTTTGCTGGGGCTTTTGTCCCACCACATAAACAGGCGGTTCACGTACCGCTCAAGGGAGGCCGCATGACTTTCAGCGCATTCTACCTGTGGCAGTGCATTGTCTCAGGACTGCGTTACATTCCCGTCACATTCAAACTTTCATTCTATCCAATCATCATGGGAATCGCAGGTGGCACGGCAATCGCGCTCGCAAGGGTGTTCAAAGCGCCGGTGATCGGAAAGCTTTTTGCCATATCGGTGCCATTCTACAGCGGGCTCCCTGTGATGGTCGCGCTCCTGCTGTTCAACCTGGTATACCTCACGTGCTTCAAGCCGGTTCCAAACGGGGCGCTCATAGTGGCCTACATCACACTCGGGCTAAACCGGATCGCCATCATGTCGGAATCAGTCAGGGGCGCGTTTCTTTCGATACCGAAAGGACAATACGAAGCCTGCGCTTCCTGCGGCCTTACAGCGGCGCAGACTCTTTTCAGGATTATAATCCCGCAGGCTATTCCTGTCGCCATTCCCTCGCTCGCAAACAACATCGTGGGTTCCATAAAAAACACCGCGATAGTGCTGGTGGTGGGCATCGTCGATGTACTGAACGGAGCGCTGCTTCCATGCGGTGACACCTACAGCTATGTTGAAGGATACGTTGCGGCGGCGCTCATATACTGGGCGATTATCGCCCTCGTAGAACAGGCGCTCCGTCTGCTTGAAACATTTTACGCCCGCTACCGGGCCGGAGGAGCACAGGCATGATTCAGCTTTCAAACGTAAAAAAAAGCTTCGGTCGCACACAGGTGCTGCGCGACGTCTCGCTCACCGTGAACGACTGCGATGTGGTGGTGATTCTGGGGCCGTCGGGCTCCGGCAAGACCACCCTGCTCCGCTGCATCAACTTTCTGGAGCGCGCAGACTCAGGAAAGCTCACAATCGGAACCACAACGGTTGACATGCATACAGCGCACAAGAAAGAGATTCTCGAAATCAGACGCAAGACGGCGATGGTATTTCAAAATTACAACCTGTTCGCGAACAAGACCGCCGTTGAGAATGTCATGGAAGGACTTGTCACCGCGCGGAAAATTCCAAAGGCACAGGCACGTGAGCGGGCGCTGCAAGAACTTGAAAAAGTAGGCCTCATAGAAAAAGCGAACCAGTATCCGAGCGAGCTTTCAGGCGGACAGCAGCAGCGCGTTGGCATAGCGAGGGCGGTCGCGCTCGACACTGACGTGATACTGTTCGATGAGCCCACAAGCGCCCTGGACCCGGAGCTGGTGGGAGAGACGCTCCACATCATAAAGAACGTGGCAAAAGAAGGGCGCACAATGATTGTGGTAACACATGAAATGAGCTTTGCCGAAGACATCGCGGACAAAGTGGTGTTTATGGACGGCGGGATTGTGGTTGAAGAAGGAACACCGCACGACATATTCACAAATCCAAAAGAAGCGCGGACAAAGCAGTTCTTGAAGCGCATCCTCCCGGAAGACTCGTATTCAATCTGAAATCCCCTGCCGTGGCATTCTGTAGGCCAACGCTACAACCACTCAGAGCCAGCCTCAAACCCACCGTCCGTGACAGTGGCGGCGGACGGCCCCTCCACAGGGCTCCGGGGAGCTTTCTGCGTCCTTGCCTTTTTGGGCACCTGCGGCTCACGGCGGTGAAAGCCCGTAATATCGCGCACCACCTCGCTTGCAATCAAAAGCCCCGCAGCGGCAGGCACAAAAGCGTTGCTCCCCGGAACCTCGTTGCGGGCGGCGCAGGTGCGCTTTGTCCCCGGCGGGCACACACAGTGGCTTTTGCAGCCCGTCTCCTCATCCCGCACCGGAGGAATGGAAGGCTCCCGCGAATACACCACCTTCAAATGCTCCACGCCGCGTTTTCTGAGCTCCTGCCGCATAACCCGCGCGAGCGGACACACGCTGGTGGCGCTTATGTCCGAAACCTCAAGAAGCCCCGGGTCAACCTTGTTTCCCGCGCCCATGCAGCTGATGACAGGAACCCCGCACCGCACCGCCTGGACCACCAGCTGGATTTTTGCCGTCACCGTGTCAATGCAGTCAACCACATAGTCATAGCGCGAAAAATCAAATTCATCTGCGTGTTCGGGGAGAAAAAAAACTGCATGGGTGCTCACCTTGCACTGCGGGTTTATGTCATGTATCCGCTCGGAAGCCACGTCAACCTTGCGGCGCCCTATGGTGGAATGGAGCGCATACAGCTGGCGGTTCAAGTTTGTAAGGCAGATTCTGTCATCGTCAACAAGGTCAAGAGCCCCCACGCCGCTGCGGGAAAGCGCCTCGGCAACGTAGCTTCCCACGCCGCCAAGCCCGAACACAATCACACGGGAGGCAAAAAGCTTTTCCATGTTTAAAGCGCCAAAAGTCAATTCTGTTCTGGAAAACTGTGTCAGCATAACGGCTCCAGCGTATGACAAACGGAAAGCCGTGTCAATGCATGACGCTCCGTGAAAGCGGGCGGTACATCAGCGGCGGGCTTTTGGCCAGACCGCCCGACAGCACCAAACGGCATCCGCCCGCGCGAAAAAACGCCCCCGCGCCCTCCCTCAGGCGCAGCCTTTCTTTTTCCGCCGTCTTGTGCCATACTTGCAGACATCAGGAGGACGCGATGCCGGTGATTTCAAGGTTCTACGGAATGGTCGTGAAAATGTATTTTGCGGCGGCGGAGCATAATCCGCCTCATTTCCATGTCGCCTACGGAGAATGTGCGGGCGTGTTCGACCTTGATTCATTGAACATGGCGGAGGGCGACCTGCCGGAGAAAGCGCAGTCGCTCGTGCGAAAGTAGGCGGCCATGCACAAAGATGAATTGCGGAAGATTTGGGACACCCAGCAGTTCCAGAGCATTCCGCCGCTTATCTAGGAGAAGCCGATGTTCCACAAAGTTTCGTCCGTGCGTCCGCTTCCGCAGCACAGGCTGTCAGTTATGTTCGATGGCGGGGAGCGGCGGCTGTATGATGTCACGCCTCTGTTCAAAAAATGGGATGCGTTCAAGGCGTTGGAGAGCGTGAGCGGACTTTTTGAGCAGGTGAAAGTTGACGCGGGCGGCTACGGCATCAGCTGGAATGACGAATTGGACTTGTCCTGCGAAGAACTTTATGAGCGCGGCGAGCGGACGGAAATCAGAAGCCAGCCAAAGTGATTGTGCGATGCGCATAAAAAGCCGTCCGACTTCGCCGCGAGCGCCGCCATGTGGCTGAGCATCCCGTCATCACGACCTTTCTCGCTCTGGATTCCGAGCGAGAGCCATGCCCTTTTCCTCTCCTGCCAGTAGCCCGCCGAAGCACGGACAAGAGCGGCACTTTGAACCGCTCCGCAAGGAAGTGTGTCCCGCGTGTCGCATGATATGCGGATTTCAGTCTGCCGGTCGCCCATAAAGAGCCTCCAAAATGTAGGGTTTTCCGGCAGTTATATTCTGATGATTACGATGAAAACAGCTGAAAATCAAGGCGGGAACACCGTACCACGGCATAAAAATCCCCACGTACAGCGCGGGTGGTGAATTCTTTTACGAGATATTTTCTTTTCCCTCTGCCCTGTTCTTGAGCAAAGCGAAATCGGATATTATATCTTCCCAACTCTTGTGCTGAAACGGAACAGTCTTCTCGGCATAAAAATCGTTCTTGTCAAGTATCGTGAAAATTCCAAAAATTGACGAGAGAGGCTCATGCTTATCCTTGTACTCGCGGTTGAATACTGTAAGCGCAAACAGATGCCCAAGCTCATGGGCAATGACCACACGCGCCTGCTTCTGGTCCATCTGGGAGTCATACACGATATTGAAGGCGAGATTCTCCTTATACGAGGCGCATCCAGTTCCCCTTATCGCAGGATTGTTTGTCGATGCGCGGCAAGTTATCCTGAAAAGCGGCGCATTGCAGTTCTCGCGTATATATTCCTCCAGCGAGCGCATGACATGAGCAAGGAACTGATCTTTCATGCGGCTGTTCAAGTCAGAGTATTTCTTGTGCAGCTCCGTCACCGTTTCTTCATTGACAAAGAATGTCGCCGCAATTTTCTTTATTTTTTCGTCATCTACCAAAAACTGGGACATCAGCTCATCTCCAATTTCTCAAAGAGTGACGACACTTTCCATGTCATGGTAAGGAACATCTCGACGGCAAGCTCGTATTTCTGCTCTATCAGCGGATTTTCCGAGGAGAAGAACATCTCCGGGCTGTACATCGCCTCGATGAGGGTGTCATATTTCTCCTGCGTATCGGAAACGCTGAAAAGTTTGAACGTAGAATCCAAGTCCGCCCTGGACGCGCATGCCCTTATAGCCCCGATTAAAACCTGTTTGTTCTCCATATTTCTGAGACTCCTTCCGGCAAAAGCCTCTATAGCCGATTGCACGGGCAATTCAGAGTTATTTTTAAAATTATAACGCAAAAATTTATTTTTTGTTACTATTTTTTCAGAAAAAATGAGAAAACAATAAATATTGTAAAACTATATGAAAAAAATGCCGCGACAGGAATTTCATCCTGTAACAATAAAACTACCGCCTGCGGCGTAATCTCGCTGTCAGACGGAATCCTCACAGCCTCACCCGATTTCGTCCGCCGCAGCCTCCATGTCGGACGCAAGGGAGCGGATATAATCTGCAAGTTCCGCATCCGCCCTGCACCGCGTGAAACTTCCCCTCACGCAACTGCGGATTTCATACATGAGCCTGTCGAGGCTCTCCATTCAGACAGAACGTGATGTTATAGCAGAGTCTTTCTTTTCCCATGCGGGCGTTTCGCCTCCTATGCTGACCCCGCGCTCCGTGCGCAGGAAAAAGACACATGGCCACGCGCCGCCGCAGAAAAAGCCCTGCCGGAGCTGGAGGGCATGACGTTCTCCCCAAAGCCGAGACCAACATAGACGGACGCACAGAGCGGGCACAAGCCCTCTGGAGGAAGTATGAGAGTATTCCTTGAACATGACCGCGCAAAGCCAGCCCCATATAAGTTTGGTGGCGTTATCAGACGGATTTCTCACATCAACAGCAAGACAAGAATCTAAACTCGTAGCCCAGTTATCTTTGGAGTTGAACCCCACGCTCGTAAGCGATGCACAGTTTTTGAACGCATAAGGGCGGATTTCCTTTACGCTTGCGGGCATGATAAATACCCCGGCGCGACGCGCCGGGGCGTGGATTACATGCCGCTATTGTTTGACAGTATATGTTGTATAACCGTAGTCTTCTTGCGCGACATTATATGGCTCGTTTGTTTTGAACACATCTTGGAACTCTTTTGGGAGTTGCGTGAACGTTACCGTGCCTTTGCAGTTTGTTCCTGTGCCACTTATCTGGTACGTCCCCTTGAGCGCAGTGCCAAGTTTCCTGTATGTATATGTCTCCGTTTCTTCGTCTTCGTTTTCCTCAAAGATGACCGCCGTAAAAGTGTTGCCAGAGAACTTCGGGTAGCCCACATACCAGTGCCACCCATCGTCATCCCCAATGTCAAACCACAAATAGCGACCAAAGCTAAAGCTGTTATAGTCATCATCGACATATCTAAATCCCGCATCGCATTCTGCCACGTTGCCAAAATAGTAGTCCGAAATCATCTCAACGCTCTTGCGGTCGTCAGCGAACTTGTAGTGCCTATACTCGTTTGCCAGCGCGTCACGGAGGATCGACTTTGTTTCACTGTCCAGGTTCCCATATGTTTCCTTTATGTAACCATCCACTGTAAATGTTGTATTACCATCCGTACTGGACGTTACCCTAAACTTCAGCATCCCCTTTGTGGAATCCACCGCATACTCGAAATTTCTTTGATAATACTCTCCCCTATCGCCAAAAATATAGTGACCTTTCGTGTCCGATGTGAAGCTGTACGTCTCTTTATAAGAGTACTCGTCCTCATACTCAAGAGTAAGCCCCTTGAACGGGTTTTCGCCGATGTGCCCGCCAAGTCCACCATCGTTTCCGCCGTCATCGCCGCTGCTGCACGCGGTGAATGCCCCCGCCGCAAGCACTGCCGCCGCAAGCAGGAGCGCCAGTTTTGTTCCGAACATCTTTTTCATGATGATTCTCCTATGCGTTTTACTTCCGCCGAAGATTGTCTATCCGCACACGGGGCAACGCCCCGCGGTTGTGCGCTGTTTTTTGCCGTTTGCCACTGCGGGGGCAGTTGGAAAGGAACAGCCCGCCTTTATTCAGAAGCGGGCTTTCCCACCATCCATGAACCGCCCTCATCCCTCTACTTCCCCGCCGAACGCCGCGCCATGGTGTCGTTCGTGCTCCTGATGTTCCCCGCGATTGCCGCAACGAAATCCGCGTAGCCTTCCATGGCGGCCACGATGTTCAGGTACGGCACGATGCTGTCGTTTATGAGCGAGACAATTGGCTTTTTGAGCGAGCTCGCGCTCTCTCCCTTGTCCGCCTTCGCCTTGATGTATGCGTCGTGCGCCGCCGCAAAGCCGTCCTGCGCCTCGCGCAGCTGTGCCACCAGCTCCGCCACTCCAGCGAGTGCGCCGATTTTCTCCGTGGCCCTGCCCAAATCCTCCAGCAATGACTCCGTGAGCGCGGTCTGCTCAGCGTAGCCCTTGCCCGTCATGCCGCGCCCGTACTTGTCCAAGGTGGCGCACACGTCATTTGCCGCCGCTTTCACCTCCGCGAAGGGGCTTGCCGTGTAGCCGTTCGTGAGGGTGAAGAGGTCACGCGTAACGGAATCACGAGCCGAGTCCGCCTCATCCAGCGTGGACACAACAGAATCCTGCTTGATTGCCGTGGTGTTCCTCGCGCTCAAATCGATGAGCTGCGCGAAAAGCCCCTTGAGCACGCCGTCCTTGGCAACCACCGTAGAGCCGTCGCCGCAGGCCGCCTTGTACTCGCGCTCCATCGCGTCAGAGAGCGCGTCAAGCTCCGTGACGCGCACCGACTTGCTGCCCAGTTTTTCAACTTTTGCCATGAAAAGCCTCCTTTTTTATGATTTTTGCCTTGATTTGCCAGAATGCCCGCGCACGAAGCCCAAAACGTGCATGGGGAAGCCTCGCGCAAGCGCGAGAAGCCCGGAAACGCGCCGGGGAAGCCGTGCGCAAGCGCGAGAAGCCCCGGAACGCGCAGGGAAAGCAATGCGCAAGCGCGAAATGCCCGGAAACACGCCGAGGAAGCAATGCGCAAACGCGAGAAGCCCCGAAACGCGCCGGGGAAGCAATGCGCAAACGCGAAAAGCCCAAAAATGCACCGGGGAAGCCGTGCGCAAGCGCGAGAAGCCCGAAAACACGCCGGGAAAGCAATGCGCACACGCGAGAAAGCCCAAAACACGCCGGGAAAGCAATGCGCACACGCGAAAAGCCCGGAAACGCGCCGGGAAAGCCGTGCGCAAGCGCGAAATGCCCGAAAACACGCCGGGAAAGCAATGCGCAAACGCGAGAAAGCCAAAAACACGCCGGAGAAGCCGTGCGCAAGCGCGAAATGCCCGAAAACACGCTGGGAACAGCAATGCGCAAGCGCGAAAAGCCCGGAAACGCGCCGGGAAAGCCGTGCGCAAGCGCGAGAAGCCCGAAAACACGCCGGGAAAGCCGTGCGCAAGCGCGAAATACCCGGAAACACGCCGAGGAAGCAATGCGCATGTGCGCGAAGCCCGAAAACACGCCGGGAAAGCAATGCGCACACGCGAGAAGGCCGAAAACACGCCGGGAAAGCCGTGCGCAAGCGCGAGAAGCCCGAAAACACGCCAGGAAAGCCGTGCGCAAACGCGAGAAAGCCGAAAACGCGCCGGGAAAGCCGTGCGCAAACGCGAGAAGCCCCAAAAACGCTCTGGGAAGGCGAAATGCGCCCGCACTTTGTCACGGAATGTGGCTGGCGGAGCAGTTTATGGGGCGTTGGAGATGTGTTGTATGCTGTTTTTAGGTCTGTGGATAAATTATACCATACATCCAACAGGGGGGGGGTAATCGTGGACAGGATTTTTGTCAGGGTGTGCGCCAGTTCAGCAGAAATTGGAGTGGCAGAAAAACCGCGCCGCGTCAGGTTGCTGCTCATTGCCTTCATTCTATATGATAATGCGCCATGACGCAAGGGGCGGGCTCTGCGCAGGCGGCATGCACATTTTTGCACAAAGCGATTTGTAATGCATTTTGCGGACTTCTGTGCTATACTGGTGGAATGAAACAGGATTTGAACAGAATCACGGGTGCCATTGTCATGCTTTTTGCGCTGTCGGCCCTTGCGGCAGTTTCTGCGCTGCTCTTGCGGAGGAGAAAGGCTGAGCCGCCGGTGTCCGTCAAGGCGGAAAACCGTTTTGAGCAGACGCTCCACGCCGTTACCGACAGGGACTACGAGCCGTTTTCATACATCGGGCGGAACGGCTCCTACGCGGGGCTGGACGTGGAGCTGATTGCGGAAGTGGCGAACCGCCTCCAGATGAATCTTGATTTTACCCTGCTCGACTGGACCGACGCCAAGCGGTATTTTGAAGACGGCGGCGCCGATGTGTTCCTGAACATGGAGACCGACACCGTGGCAAAAACGCCCGGCATGATAGCGACCATTCCCACCGCCGAAAAACAGTACGTGGTCTACGGAAGGCGCGCTGTGTCATCCGTGGCAGAACTGTACGGCACCCGCATCGCCTCTCTCCACCAGATGCCGGAACTCGGCATTGACAGCGACATCACGTACATAGACTCCTATGCCGAGATTTTCTCCGCGCTGTCCCGAGGTGAATTTGATTTTGCGATCTGCCCTGTCCAGGTCGGCAACGTGTTCGTCCACAAGATGAACCTGAGCGACATAAAGCCAAGCTGCACGGTGGGCCACATCTACGGCGCCATAGCCCTTTCCGCCAGCAACGAGGAGCTGTGCGAGCGCATAAACGGAGTGCTCGCAGACTTGTGGAGAGAGGGCTTTATGAGCCATCTTGAGCGCAAGTGGATAAGCCGCCGCTACCAGAACGCGACCATGCTCGGAATGCTCAGATCAAATCCGTGGATATTGGTGGTGTTCGCCGCCATGGTGCTTGTAACGCTGTTTTTTGCCGTGAGCTTTGTATTCCAGCAGAAATCCAGGCGGGAGCGCGAGGCTTACATGGAGCGCCTCAAAAACAACCTCGCCACGATAAACAAGCAGAGCGCGGAGCTGCTGGAGGCAAAAAACAAGGCGGAGGCTTCAAGCAGGGCAAAGACGGTGTTCCTTTCAAACATGAGCCATGATATTCGCACCCCGATGAATGCCATAATCGGCTACACTTCCCTTGCCCGCAAAAACGGTGCCACGATGGACGAAATCCAAGGCTTTCTTGAAAAAATCGACGCTTCGAGCAAGTACCTGCTTGCGCTGATAAACGACGTGCTGGAAATGAGCCGCATAGAAAGCGGAAGGCTGGAAGTTGAGGAAGAACCGTGCGACCTTAACCTCATCATGGACGACATGCGCGACATGTTTTCCGCCCAGATGGAGGCAAAGAACATTTCATACACCGTGGATGCAAGCGGCCTGAAAAATCCACACGTGCTCTGCAACCGCACCAGATTGAACCGCGTGCTGCTCAACCTGATAGGCAATGCGTACAAGTTCACGGAAGAGGGAGGCAAAGTGTATGTATCGCTCTTCCAGACCGCCATTGTAGATGCGCATCCCGCGGAACTTGTAGCGCAGGAAGGCGGCGTGGCTCAAGAAGCCCAAGACGGAGGGGGCAAGCGCGTTCCAGATCCAAAAAAGCAGCTCCTCGGGCACTACGAGCTTCGTGTCAGAGACACAGGAATCGGAATGTCGGCGGAGTTTGCAAAAAAAGTATTCGATGCATTTGAGCGCGAACGCACGTCTACCGTAAGCGGCATACAGGGCACGGGGCTCGGCATGGCAATCACAAAAAGCATCATCGACCTTATGGGCGGCGAAATATCCGTGCACACCGAAAAAGGGAAAGGCACGGAGTTCGTCATAAAACTGTGCCTCAAGATTCTGCATGATACGGAATGCGGGCAAAAGGACGGGCCGGCACAGGCAAAATCCGTTCCGAAAGAAAGCGGCGGCGGCCAGGAAACGGAAGCCCCCCGCACGGAGCAGGCGCAAAACAGCGTGGAGCCGCGCACGCCGCCCGCGCAAGAAAAAACCGCGTCCGCAGGAGGAGATGATTTTTCAGGCACAAGGCTCCTGCTGGTAGACGACATGGACGTAAACCGCGAGCTTGCGACGATGATTCTTGAATCGCGCGGCTTTGCCGTTGAAACCGCCACAAACGGCAGGGAAGCCGTGGAGCAGGTGGCAAAAGCAGATGCAGGCTATTACAGCGCGGTGCTGATGGACATACAGATGCCTGTGCTCGACGGCTACGGGGCCGCAAAAGAAATCCGCGCGCTCCAAGACAAAGCAAAAGCCGCCGTGCCGATTGTCGCGATGACCGCAAACGCCTTTGAGGAAGACCGGCAAAATGCGTTCAAGGCCGGCATGAATGCGCACGTGGCAAAACCGATTGACGAGACACAGCTGTTTTCGGTTCTTTCGCAGGTATGCCGCGCTTGACATGGGCAGAGTCCGGTGCTATAGTGTGCGCATGGAACGCACCTCCTGGGCAGAAATCATCAATTCCTCCACGCTGGCATACCTTTACCATGGCTACTGGGATTGTCTGCACATGCGGCGGGGTAGCGCACAGTAAGCGGTGAATTTTCGTTGCTTTCAGTAAGACCTTCCGCGGAGGAAGGTTTTTTGTTTTTAAACATGCGGTCGGTGCACACATAGTCCACCGCAAAGGAGATATGATGAACAAGGCGATTGAAACCTTGCAGGAACGCGGATTTTTTAACCAGTGCACGGATGTGGAGGGGCTTTCAAAAAAAATGGACGAATGCCCAATCACATTTTACGTAGGCTGCGACCCCACCGGCGCGAGTCTGCACATCGGGCACATGGTTCCGTTTTTTGCATTCAGGCATCTCGTAAACCACGGGCACAAGGGTGTGGCGCTGATAGGCGGAGGCACCGGCAGAATCGGCGACCCGAGCGGCAAAACCGAAATGCGCAAAATGCTCGACTACGCGCAGATTGACGAAAACGTTGAGAAAATCAAAGCCCAGCTTGACCGCTTCCTGCACTTTGATGGCGACAAGGCCATGGCCATAAACAACAAGGACTGGCTCGAAAACCTTAACTACATCGATTTTTTGCGGGACATCGGCTCCTGTTTCAGCGTGAACAAGATGCTCACATTTGAAGAATACCGCCTGCGCCTTGAAAAAGGTCTTTCTTTTATTGAATTCAACTACCAGCTGCTGCAGGCATACGATTTTTACATGCTGCACAAAAACCACAACATCCTGCTCCAGATTGGCGGAGCCGACCAGTGGGGCAACATCACGGCCGGTGTTGACCTTATTCGCCGCAAGCTGGGTGGAACAACGGAGCTGAACGAAATGCACCAGGCATACGGGCTCACATTTCCGCTTGTCATGCGCTCCGATGGAAAAAAAATGGGCAAGAGCGAAAAAGGCGCAATCTTCCTTGACCCCGCGCTTACCCCGGTGTTTGAATTTTTCCAGTATTGGAGGAATGTTCCGGACGCAGATGTCAAGAAATTCTTCCTGCTGTTCACATTCCTTGAAGTAGAAGAAATAAGGCAGATTTGCTCGGGCGACATAAACGCCGCAAAAGAACGGCTTTCTTACGAAGTGACAAAAGCGATCCACGGGCAGGCAGAGGCAGAGCGCGCGCTGGAGGGAGCCCGCGCCGCCTTCGGCGGGACCGGCGACAAGGCATCCATGCCAACCGTCACACGACCTTGCGAAGGATTCAAGGCAGGGGTGAATGTGTGCGACCTGTACTACGACACAAACCTGTGTGCAACAAAAAGCGATGCCCGCAGACTGATACAGCAGGGCGGCGCCAGCATAAACGGAAACACCGTGACAGATGTAAAACAGGTGCTCACGCTTTCAGATGCCGACAGCGACGGGGAATTTGTGCTCCGCGCAGGAAAGAAAAAGTTCTGCCGCGTGGTGCTGGCCTAGCAGGAACAGGATTTTCTCAGGCGGCCAACGCAGGCCTGCCACCAGCCACGGTTTTTATGTGGCGGTGGCTGTCATGGCCTGTTATTTTTTTTGCGGAAGAGGTTTTTAAAAAAGTCCGAGAGCTTTGCAAAACGGCCGCACAGCCATTTCCACAGGCGGAGATAAAATGGCGGGTTCCGCAGTTTCTCAAGCCGCCGGTACCCCTCCAAAAGCTCCTCATCGGTGAATTCTTTGCGAAGGTTGTTTTCCTCGATTTCCATTTCAAGCTGGGCAAGTTCGCTCATACCATCAAGAATTATGGCGTTGATTTTTGTCCAGCCGATTTGCTTGGCGGCGTTCAAGCGCCGCTCACCCGCAATAAGCTCTTTGTTTGCGCTCAGCGTTATGGGATTCATGAGCCCGTAAGTACGGAGACTTGTCTTGAGAGCATCCAGGTCACCCAAGTCTTTTCTGATGCGTTTTTTTATTTTGATTTCATCAATGTCCACAAGAGTTGTCATAAGCCACCATCCGTTCAGTCAAGGAACCAGTTGTCACGGCGTTCAACGGTTTCTGCTGCATCAGTTTCAAAAAGTCCATCATCTGCACCCGCACGTTCCGATGAAGGCACCGTGCTGTCCAAAAAGTCGAGATTTACGGTAAGAGGCGAACTGTCAAAATCGTCAGAAAACTGGACCCCGCTTTTCCACCGCTCCGTCTGTAGCCGGAAAATAGAATAGTACGAGCCGGCAGCATTCTGGTGCTGCTCGCAGGGAGAGTCAGGTTCCGTTCCGGGAAGATAGTAGGCAACCATACGGTGGCTTTCGCCGCACTGCGCGGTATAGAGGTCGCCGCTCTGGTTGCAGACCTCAAGCCCCGACACGGCCGCAGGCTTTTCACCGAACGTCCTGTAGCTTTTTCCCTCGTTTGCCACGTGCATAAAATCACCCCAGGCGACGCCCGCAAGTGTGGCACCGGTAATCTGGAGACCCAGGGAACGTCCGGGGCGGTCAAAGCCAAACCAGAACGCCGCCGTGTAATACGGTGTAAAGCCCACTGTCCAGGCATCGGCCCAGTTTTGGGTGGTTCCCGTCTTGCCTCCCGCCGGCATGACAAAGGCCTGACCGTTCTGGTTGTAAAAACGGAACTTGTTTCCCCTGCCTTTGTTTTTTCGGAGGACAGCCGCTGTCGAACCAAAATCTGAACCATATTGAAGGGTTCCCGTTCTGACGGTCTGGCTCAGCATCTGCTGCATGATAAACGCCGTTTCAGATGAAATCACCTGAATGTCTTTTCCCATGCGCTGCTGTTCCATGCGCAAGTCTTTTTCGGGATTGAACACAAGGTTTCCGTTCCGGTCTTCAACATTGCGGATTGCAATCGGAGTTACCGCCCTGCCGTTGTTTGCGATGGTGGCAAATGCCCGCGCGACTTCCACAGGGCGCACGGAGCACACGCCAAGACCAAGCGGATAGACAGGCTGAAAATTACGTGCGGAAAGCTCGTTTTCAGGAATGCCCAGCAGCGCAGAAGAGCGCCTTATTGCAGCGTCGAAGCCGATGCCGTCGAGAACTTTCAGGGAGGGCACATTCATGGAATGGGCCAGCGCGTACCACAGCTGCACGTTACCTTCCCATTCACCTTTGAAATTCAGCGGAATGTAAGGAGAACCGTCCTCCTTGTGGAACACCACCGGCGTGTCGCTTATGATGCTGGTCATGTTGAATTTCCGGCTGTCAATCGCGGCAGAATAATACAAAGGCTTGAAGGTTGAACCAGGCTGGACCCGCGCCTGCACAGCCCGGATGAACTGGTTCTCGGAATCGTACTTTGAGCCGCCAACAAGCGCGTCGATATAGCCTGTTTCATTTTCGAGCGCAATCATCGTGCCTTCGATGGTGGTCTTTTCGGCATTCTGCTTGATGAGGGTGTTGCCCTTGTTCACTATGTTCGTTTTGAGCGTGTCCATGCCGCACATAAGTGAAAGAACATCTATCACCGGATTGATTTCAGTGCGGTAGGCGGCCATGGAGATGTTCCTGTTGCGCTGCTGGCTCACTTTCAGGCTTGGCAGGTTGAACACAAGGCTGAGCATTTCGGTAAGCGGAATATATGTGCGGAACGCGGAACGCTGCCTTGTGCTGGTCGAGCTTTGGTACACGCGGTTCGCATACAGCAGATAGTCGTGCATTATATCTTCCGCGGCTTTCTGGTGCGAAAGATTCAAGGTGGTGTTCACGGTAAAGCCGCCCGTGTAGATGTCTTCCGCGCCATAGAACATGCCCGTCAGCACACGCCGCACGTATTCGCTGAACCAAGGGGCTTTGTCATCGCGCACAAAATATGCGGCGGCACCAGTGCGGGTGTAATCAAACGAGGCCCAATAGGAATCAAAGCTTTCTTCGGCTTCGTCACGGCCAATGTAGCCGGCGCCAACCATCGCGGCGAGCACTCCGCGCTGGCGCTCCATGGCACGGTTCGGATGCTCAAACGGATTGTAGTATGCGGGGTTTGAAAGCTGAATCACAAGCAAGGCCGCTTCCGCAGGAGTGATTTCCGTGGCGCTGTGCCCAAAATAATATTTGCTCGCAGCGTTCACGCCATAGGTGCCGCCGCCAAAATATATCTTGTTCAGATACAGTTCCAGAATCTCGTCTTTTGAATAACGGCGTTCCATCTGGATAGCCCACCAGAGCTCCTTGATTTTCCGCTTTACGGAATAGTCGTTTCGGTCGCAGTAGAGGGTGCCGGCAATCTGCTGTGTGAGCGTGGATCCGCCGCCCAATGTACGGCGGGTAAGCTTTCCGACCACGGCGCGCATGATGGCCTTTCCGCTGAACCCCGCGTGCTGGTAAAAAATGCGGTCTTCACGGGTGAGCAGCGCGTCTAGCATGTGCTGAGGAAGGCGGTTCAATGCAATTATCTCGCGTTTCTCGTCGCTTGCAAATTCAGTGATAAGCTCACCGTTTATATCAAGCAGCCGAGTGGGAAGCGCCGTCTCAAAGTCGGTAAAATTTTCAGTATTCTTTATGTTGCAGGTGGCAGCAAGCGCCAGGCCAAGCATGCCTCCCCACACAACGGCAGAACACACCAAAAGCGAAACAATGACGACAGGCCACACACGTTTTTTTTTCATGGCGTTTTCTATGGTAGAAGAATTCACTTGATTTGTCAACGCAGGAAAACACAGCCCAAGAGCAGCGCACAATGCGAAAGCGACAGGCCACACAAAGCAGCACCCAGCCATAAAACAGGACAAACAGCAGTTTCCAGCTAAACAGAAAGGCGGCGGAGGCATTCGGCAGGCGGTTATAGTTTGTAGCGGGAAATGGCCTTGCGCCATATGGTAAAAAGTGAACCAGCGGAAGGTTCCAAGCCCCGGACAAGTGGCAAACACCACCGGACCAACAACGCGGCAGCAATCTTTGTTGTACATGACGATATTGATGCCGCAACCTTTTCGCCGTGGTCTTCCATGCCACAATCATTCTGCATCAAACAACAGCGATACTTGCCAACACTTTTCCTTGACTTTTTTTGCTGTACAGCGTATCATAAAAAACAGGGAATGCCACAGTTGCGGCAGCCTCCCTGAGCTTGTTATAAAACCCGCCCGGGCTGCTATCCGTAGGGCGGGTTTATTTTTCAACTCTTACAACAGGTCTCTGAGAAGAGTGACCGCATTAACAATCAATTCCGCGAGCATGATGCAAAGCACCATGCGCTCATATCTTGTCATGCGCCACCTCCCGATTCAAGAATTGGGAGGCTTACCGCCTTTCGCCGTGGCGTTCCCTGCCACGATTATTTTGTATCAGACAATGGCAATGTTGTCAACGATTTTCCCTAACGTTCTCCGCACAGTCTGCCTTCCTGAGCCCAAAGCCCCTACTTCTTCTCAACCTCCAGTCTCACCACATCCTTGTCTGTGCCTCGCTCGTAGACCACTACCGTCACTTTAGTGCCCGCTTCTGTGGTGCGCTCAAAGCGGATGTCGCTCCAGTTCTCGAAGAGAAGCTTTTCTTCTGTTGGGTCGAATGCGGTCTCGCTTGCGGCGGTCACAGTGGCATAAACTTCGGAATGATTCGTCATCATCAAGAGGTTCTTGAAGTTCTTTTGCCGCGCGATTGTGTCGAGCAGCCACTTGCGGTAGGCGACGTAGTCGTCGTTCCATGAGGAAAATGATTCGTCATCTTTGTGGCTCTGACAGCCGAGGTCTTCCGTGAGAAATTTACCGATTGCGTCCGTGACTTTACGCGCACCAGAGGGATTCAGATGAGCGCCTAAGTCAAACTGGTCAATGTCAAAGTCAACGATGTCGTCGGGCAAAATCATATCAAGAAAAAGGAGTCCTTCCTCTTCAAGAATCTGGCGGAAGGCTGAAATCCACGTGGCGAGGTTGTCGCGGGAAGCCGGAGTTGACACAATGCCCAAAGCAGGAACGTACATGAAAGCGGGAACGATACCATTTTTCTTGCAGTATGCGATGAACTGTCTGCAATATTCCATGCTGGTGGTTTCTTTACCGTCATAACGGTTTTTTATTACATAATTTGAAGCGGGAAACTGGTTGCTTTTCACCGCGATTCTGAAATCCATGCCTTTGCTTATATGCGGGTTGTACTTGCCGCGCAGCCTTTTGACTGTATTCTCCGTAATTGGGGTGAATTTATCTTCTTTCCAGCGGTTGTGGTACAAATAGAGTGGAAAAGCCAGTTCCGCACGTTCCTCGGGTTTTGCACGCATATCAAGTACCGCCTGCCATTTTGTGGGAAAGAGCGGGAAATTGTCGAACTCATCATGTATATAAGCCAGACTGCTTCCTTCATCGTCTTTAAAACTGACCTGCAAACCGTAAATGTCCATTATTGCGATTTTTGGCTTATGGTACTTTTGCACAATCTTTAGCATCCATGTATCTAAAGGAATGGTAGCACCGTGCCAGCCAAGATTGTAACTGGTAATGCCGTAGTCTTCCCACAATTGCATGGGGTTCACAGCGTTAAGTACACGGCTTCCGCCCAGGAACAGCACATCGTAATCAGTCCTGCTTTTGATGAAGGTTTTGTATCTGTCGTAAGTATTTGGCCGCATAAAGGTGAGCGAGACAAATTTCAGCGCGAGCATGAGAACAAAAATACCAGCGCAGATTTTAAAGACACATTTGAAAGGGCGCATGGTTTCCTCCATAGAAAAAAAATTAGAACTGAAAATATATGAACGCGGCGGGATTATATCCCGGCCCGTACATGCCGAACACAACCACGCTGAGCACAAGCCCCAGGTAAATCAGCCATCTGAACACAAGGTTCTGCCTTGCAAGTGCCTCGCGCACGTGCAGGGTCCTGCCGTCTCTGCCCTGCTCCAGATTCGACACGAGCAGCACAATCAGAAGCCCTATGACCATGACGAAAAAATCCTTCGCGTCAAGCCCAAGCCTGAACAGCGTGCCGTCAAAGAAAATCCACGGGTTGAAATCCTTGAATACGCGCCGCCACATCTTAAGCCCGGTTTTGAGCGATGCCGCACGCTGGAACGACACCACCGCCGCAAAAAGAAAATACGTGCGCAGCCTCTGGAAGAGCCGCCAGCTTGCAGCCTCCGTGTTCACGCGGAGCAGACGCAGAAGCCTCGCGAAAAGCGGCTCAAGCAGCTGTCCTCCCGTGATAATCGCAAAGAAGAAAAGCCCGCCGCCAAAGATGTACTTCCAGTCGCCGCCGTGCCAGAAGCCCACGGTGAACCATGTGACGGCCATTCCGCACCAAGTTGGAATCATCTTGGCGTAGCGGTTCTTTTTCCCCAGCTTGTCTTTGAGGAACACGGACATTCTCTGCATTCCGCCTGATTTCAAGACCGGGTAAAGCACATAGTCCTTCACCCAGAAGCCGAGCGTCATGTGCCACCTGCGCCATATCTCCGACAGGCTCGTTGAGAAAAGCGGCTGCCTGAAATTCTCAGGCAGCGCGATGCCGAGCGTCTCTGCCGCGCCAAGCACCATGTCTATGCAGCCGGAGAAATCCGCGTACACTTGCAGCGCGTACAGCAGAAGTCCGAGCGCGAGCGTGAATCCGGCGTAATTGCTCCAGTTTCCATAAACCGTGCCCACGATTGCACCGATTCTCTCCGCAATCACCAGCTTCTTGAAAAAGCCCCACACAATCCGCTGAACGCCGAAGCAGAACCGCTCGTAATCGAATCGGTGCACGGCGAGCAGCTGGCTCTCAACCTCCGTATAGCGGGCAATCGGGCCGCTCGTCGTTACTGGAAAGAAGAGCGCGTAAAGAACGAACTTGAGCGGATTTTTCTGCGGTTTCACCTGCTGCCATGAGACGTCAAGATAGTAGCTTATTAGCATGAGCGTGATGTAGGACACGCCGAAAGGAGCCTTGCGGTTTGCAAGCGCGAGTAGCGGAAGGTGGAGGAAGCCCAGAATCCTGTTCGCGTTCTTGATGAAAAAGTTTGCTTCCTTAAAATAAACGAGGAACAGCACGTTGAACAAAACCACGAGCGCGGAGAGCTGCGGCCGTATCTTGCCGTCAAGCTGCGTCACCGTGTGGGCTGCAAAGTACGTGACCGCAACCGGCAGGAACATCCACAGCGCGGCCTTTCGTCCGTTCACAAGATAGAAGAAAAGGCTTGCGGCCAGAAGCAGAACCCATTGCATCTTCAATTTCTTTGCGAGCGTGTAATAGACGACAACAAGCAGCGTGAGCGCGATGTAAAAATACGGCGAGAGAATTGAAAAATTTTTGTATGCCTCTTTCAAGAACGAGGTAAGCAAATCCTTAAAAAGCCCCATCTATATTACCCCCCCCCGTTAGTTACGTTAAGATTCGCGCCGTGCAAAGAATCCACTATAAGAAATGAAGAAAGCAATATCATGTTCTATCCTACTTTCCCATTTTCAGAATCAAATCGACCATTTCGCCTACGTTCTTCATAGTGACAACCTTTCCCATCGGGATTTTGAAGGCAAATTCTTTTTCAATGGCGACAATCAAGTTGATATGCTCGAATGAATCCCATCCGTCAACATCGGCCGCAACGGTCGCATCATTGACATGGACAGAATCATCGTCAAACACATCCTGAAAAACAGCATCCAGTCTCTTATAGACATCTTCTCTTGTCATTTTTTCCTCCATCAAAATAAATGTTTATTGCTGGCAATTTTATGCAAGCACAATGATTTTAATTTTTGCGCTTGAAACAATTTCTCTGTCTTGATTTCTGATACTTGCTTTCACGACTATCAGATTCAACGCATCGTTCTTTTCTTGTACCGTTCCATTTACAGTAAGCTCTTCCCCTGCGTACACAGGGCGCAGGAATTTTATGTTCTCAAAGCTATGGATGAGACTGTATTTTCCGGGTAAGTACATTCCCGCAAGCGTTGAATACAAGGATGCGGTAAGAAGCCCGAAAGATACATGCCTTTTGTAAGACTGGGAGACGGAGCGGGCAAAGTCATCATCGCGGTGAAGCGGATTTTCATCGCCAGTGATTTCGCGGAATGAATGCTCCATACACTCGGTTATATGCCGTGTGAACGATGCCGAATACCCTATCTCTATCTCTGCATACGTGAATTCGTTCATTGGCTCATTCCCCCGATGAACGCAGATATTGTTTCCGCAATGCTTTTTGAATCCAGCTTATTCTGCTTCCGAACCATACTCTGTGTTCCATAGCCCGCCGCAAATGCATCGGCAAGACCAATTCTTTTCACAGGCACGGCAAAAGCATTTTCCGCCACGCACTCGCACAGAATGCTTCCAAGCCCCCCGCATAACGAGTGTTCCTCAACTGTAAAAACAGCCTTTGCAGTTCTTATGATTTCTGCCGCATATTTCGAGGCAAACGGTTTGATGACTGGCACGTTAACCAGTTTGGTATTCGCTCCGTTTGCGGAAAGTATTTGCACGGCTTCAACCGATTCTTCAAGGATGGCGCCTGTAGTAAAAAGAACGTAATCTACGGAAGCGCATTCCGTGTCATGCATGATGTCAAGCCCGCACCGGGGAAGTTCATAGGTTTCCTCGAAGAATTCTGTTTCGTCATTCATGCCAATTCTTATATACACCGGTCCGATATGGTCGTATGCTACTTTCACGCATTCCGCAACCTGTCTTGGTGTAGATGGCGACAAAATCATCAGATTCGGCAAACTCCGCAGGACGGCTATATCTTCCGTAGTATGATGTGTCGGTCCAAGAGACCCCCACGCCAGCCCGCTTCCCATACCGACAATTTTTACGTTCAGATTCTGAAAGCACACGTCATCGCGGATATATTCAAAAGCTCGGTATGCAAGGAATGCTCCGGCTGTATACACAAACGGAATTTTTCCGGCTGTTGCCATTCCTGCCGCCGCTCCGACCATGTTTTCTTCCGCAATGCCGAAATTCAGCATGCGGTCAGGAAAGTTACGGCGGAAAAGCTCGTCAAATCCGGTTCCACTGTCCGCAAGAATGTGAAAGACTCGGTTGTCTTTTTCCGCAAGTTCCAGCAATGCGCTTATATACGCTCTCTGCATACAGTCTCCAGTTCTGCATCCGTAATGGCAAGCTCTTTTTTGAAAACAGCAAGTTCCTTTTTATTCGGCAATTTGAAATGCCATGCGGGGTTATGCTCCATGACAGAAACGCCTTTGCCTTTAACCGTGTGCGCAATGATGAGAAGCGGCATTCCCGTTTTGTTTCGTTCTGTCAGTACGGAAACGAGGGCATCGATGTCATGACCGTCAACTTCCAACACCCGCCAGCCGAACGCTTCCCATTTCTCACGCCAGTTGTTCAGTTTGATGGTGTTTGTAATGGAATCCATTTTCTGGATTTCATTTGCGTCAAGGATGACAACCAGATTATCAAGCATAAATGCCCGTGCGCTTATTGCAGCTTCCCAAACCGTTCCTTCTTCAATTTCTCCATCGCCTAGGACGACAAATACGCGGGCATCTTTTTTGTCGGTTTTGTAAGCAATCGCCATTCCTAGTGCCATACTCAGTCCGTGCCCCAAAGAACCGGTCGAGGCTTCCACCAAAGCCAAATCCCTCATGCACGGTTCTCCGCCGATGTGACATCCGGGCTTTAGATAGGAATAGAATTCCTCTCGTGGCAGAAGCCCTTGTTCTACAAGCACGGCATACAAGGCAAGCCCTGCGTGTCCTTTGCTCAGAATAAAGCGGTCTCGGTTTTCTCTTGTTAGACTATCTTGGTCAAGGTTCAGGACACCCTTGCAGTAAAGCGCATAAAGTATTTCCAGACATGAATAACAGGAAGCCAAATGCGCCATTCCACCAGCATAGCCGACGAGAAAAATTTGTTTTCGCAGTTTTTTTAAGATTTCATTATCATCCAAACTGTGTCACCTCATCAGAATCAAGTTGTAATCCACCACAGAACGGCAATTCATCGAGTTGGTGCATTTCCTGCGCCGTAAGCTCAAAGTCGAACACCGAGATGTTTTCTTTGAGTCGCGCAGGGTGCGCCGTCTTGGGAATTGCGGCGAATCCTTTTTGAATGCTGTATCGAATGCAGACTTGCGCGGCAGATTTTGCATGAGCCGCAGATATTCCAAGAATTTCATTGTTTTGCAGTATTTGCCCATTCCCTAGCGGGCTTGATGCCTGTATCGCGACATTGTTTTTATTGCACCATGTAAGCGTCTTCGATAGAGAGGGGCTGGATAGCCCCGGGTGCAGTTCTGCTTGCAAAGTCATTGGTAGGATAGAACACGTTTCAACCAAAGCTTCAAGATGATGGAACTTGAAATTACACACGCCGATTGAACGGACAAGTCCATCCTCGAACAGCCGTTCCATGCCACGCCAAGTCTCTGCATTCAGTTCCTGCCAGTTTTCATGCAGCTTCGGAGAAGCCGGCCAGTGGACAAGATAACTGTCTATATAATCAAGCTTGAGCTTTTTGAGCGAAGTCCTGCAAGCCGTCTGCACCTCCCAAAAACCCCGGCTTGTGTTCCACACTTTTGTTTGCAAGAACAGTTTGCTGCGGGGAACTCCGAGCCGTGAGATTGTTGTTCCTATGGAAAGCTCGTTTGAATATGCGGCGGCAGTGTCTATGAACGAATATCCGACTTTGAATGCGTTATCCAGCACGGATAAAAGTAGCGACCTGTCGGTAATCTGCCATGTTCCCAGGCCTATTAGTGGAAATTGTACTCCGTTTCGCAAATTGACATATTCCATAATGATTCTATTGCCCTCTTACATACATCGTGCTATGCTGTGCATACGAGGTAGCACAATGGCGACTATAAGCATACGCATGGACGACGGGACGAAGGCAGCGTTCGAGGGCTTCTGCGAGTCCGTGGGACTGACCGTCTCCGCGGCGGTAAACCTGTTCGCAAAGATAACCGTGCGCGAGAACCGCATTCCCTTCGAGATTTCCGGCGACCCGTTCTGGAGCGCGGAGAACCAGGCCCGGCTGCGGGCGGGCATCCGCGACATTGAGGCGGGGCGGTTCACCGCGCATGAGCCTATCGAGGCGGACTGATGCAGAAGAACTGGTCGGACACCGCATGGGAAGACTACCTTGCGCTGCAAGGCGACCGGCGGCTCCTGAAAAAGGCGAACGAGCTGCTCCGCGACATAGAGCGGAACGGCTACGAGGGGCTTGGAAAGCCCGAGCCGCTGAAAGGCGATTTGCAGGGATACTGGAGCCGCCGGATTGACGAACGTCACCGCATTGTCTACAAGATTGAGGACGGCGCGGTGTACATCGCGTTCTGCGGCACGCATTACCACAAGTAGCGCACGCATAAAAGCCTCCGCCCGTCATACATTCACCTCTATCACATTGTTTTTGTTTTCATATCCGTCAATCTCACGCTCCCATGTGGCGTTGCCGTCCGCATCCTCTGATGTCTTTGCAAAGCCGTGCAGGGCGTAGAAGTCCTTCACCATCTTGTTCTTTGCCGTGGGGTAGTAGCAGCCGCGGATTCTGCTGATTCCGCGCACCCGGCACTCCGCCACGAGGCAGTCCATCATGGCGTACTCCATGTCGCGCTTTAGCACACGGCAGCTCATCAGCCACAGGTCAACATGTAAGAGCGTCCCGTCCGTCTCGTCCCTGTGTCCGAACACGACGGACACCACGCCGTTGTCGCCGAATTTGTCCGCGAGCCTTCCGTAGAGCGTGATGCAGTTCCCGTCGGCCGCCACGCGCTCGATGTCCGCCTGAGTGCAGCGCAAAGTAGTAAGATTAAATTGATTGCTCTTGTTCGTAAGCTGCGCGATTCGGCTCATGTAGAGCGGGGCGAACGGCTTTATCTCCGCCTTCATCTCAAGCGACTTCAGGTACTCGCCGTAGTCGGAGAAACTTGCCTCCTGCCGCGCCCGCTCCGCGTTCGTCTGGTACATCTCGTTGCGCGCAAGGTCGTCAGCGGAGAATTGCGTCACCTCGAAGAAGCCGCTGCGGTCAAGCGTGGTGATGTACCGCTCCGGCGCGGTCATCTCCGGCACGGCGCAGCCTGCCACGGAAGCGCGTACAATCTCGCGCTCGGCGGGGTTGTCGTCGATGAACACCATGCTGTCCGCACCGATGTTCAGCTCCCGCGCGGTCTCAGCAAGGTTTCTGTCCTTGGGGTTCCAGTTCGCCTTGATTATGATGAAGTCGTCGCTTTTCAGTACGCTGTCGGGGCGTTTCAATCCCGTGAGCGCGTTCTCCTCATCGTTCTTCGAGTTCACCGTGAGCAGCACGCCCAAGTCCCTGTGTGCCTTGATGTAAGTCTGAAACTCGCTGTACAGTTGCCCCGCGGAGGTCTCCTGCCCAATCTCGATGTTCTCCGCGCCGTCGTCGCCCACAATGCCGCCCCAGAGCGTGTTGTCCAGGTCGCAGGCAATCGCCTTCTTGTTCCTGCCGAAAATAGACTTGATGATGTTCGCGAGGTTGTGCGCGAATTCGGGAATGGCATCAACGGCGAGCGCGTACTTGTACAGGTGCCAGCAGGCAGGGTCTGCCCAGCGTTGCAGCCCGTAGCACGATGCCATGTAGTTGATGTCGTTTATATAGAAATTCTCGTGGCTCTGCGCGTATTCGGAGAATTTCTGGTTCAGCCGCGACACGAAGTTGACGCGCCCGCGGAAATCCCATGCGTCGCGGTTTCCGAGCAGGCGGTAGAAGGGCATCTCAAAGTCGTTCTGTATGATAGGGCATTGGTACGTCTGTGCCGCCTTGCGCCACATCGCCTCAAAATGCGCGAACTGTTCATGCAAAAGCGCGTCCACCGCCTCCGCAGAGTCGCGCACCGTCGGGAACGCCGTGATGTTCCGCGCCGACGTGTGTATGAAGATGATGTCCGGCTTGAATTCGGCGAGTTCGGGATTGCCAAACATCACGTCGTTCCAGTACTGCGCGTACTCGCTCTCGTAGAATTCCGCCCTGATTCCATGGCTCAGCAGGAAAAGGTCGAGCATCTCGATGATGTCGTGCGTGGTTGAGCCACCGAGCACGGCAATCCGCTTCTCAAGCCACGCCGTGCCCCCGGCAAGCAACCCCCGTTTTATGGACTTGCGCTTTTTGAGGAGATGCGCTGAATCGAACGGATAGGAAAGATACGACAAATCATTCACTTTCATTACTCTTATCAAACAGATATAAAATGATTATAACGCATATATAACACACATATCAATACCAATTACGCAAATTTAAGTATTCTGGTAAATACCATGGGCTTTAAGGAAAATCTGAAGGCGGAGTTGTCATACAAAAACATGCTTGTAAAAGAGCTTTCCGTCAAAACAGGAATAAGCAGGAGGACGCTGGACAATTATCTGAGGGATTCGCCCGCCTCGCCCACCGTGGAGAACGCCGTAAAGATAGCCCGCGCGCTCGATGTGTCCGTGGAGTACCTCGTTACCGGCGACCTTGGGCCAGGCAGGAACAGCAAGCTTTCATCAGAAATGAAGCTGATACAAACAGAAATGGAACGACTAGGCGCAAAAGAAAAACTTATCGTGCTGGATTTAATCGCATCGCTGAAAAAGCATTTGCAACCATGAGAAAGCATGATTCTACCGGCGCACTTGCAAAATACCAGCATAAGCATGCGTTTTAAGCCCATGCCACAGCAAAGCTTTTATCCCATGCCCCGCGCACAAAGACGGCGCGGAATGTGGTGCGCATGATGTGAGGCTACCGAATGAAGTTGGTAAAGATTTTCTTCTCAGATTCCGGCTGCGCCACGCCCGCGCGCTTGCCCGCCTCAATAGACTTGAGAATCCACGCCATGTTGCGTCCGAGCGTCTTCATCACCTGCACCCCCTCCTCGTCCTTGAGCACCTCCTCGGGGTTCGAGCCGTGCACCATGTTCCAGTAGCGCGAAGTGACGACCGGCTGCTGCGCGTAGGTGATGTATTTGTTCAGAACGTCGAGCGCAGCCGTAGTGCCGCCGCGCCGCGCGGAAACGACCGCCGCCGCAGGCTTGAAGCGCAGGAACTTTTCGCCCTGCCAGTAGAAGCGGTCAAGGAACGCCGTTATCTCGCCGCTTGGCGAAGCGTA
>JAFLSN010000012.1 GCA_022510905.1 Treponema sp. | reverse complement strand
AACAACCTCAAATATTACCGCAAGCAGCGCGGCATCTCGCAGGAAAAACTTTCGTATGCGGTGGAAAAAAGCATCGCCTACATAAATCAGATTGAGAACAAGGACACATGGCCGCAGCCGGAGATGGTGGACAAAATCGCCGCCGCGTTGGGCATTCCTTCGTCCGCGCTCTTTGAGGAGGCTGGCAGCCCCGCGAACATGAAGGCGCGGTTTGAAAGCCAGTTCGCGAGGACGCTGGAAGATGAGCTGATTGCCCGGCTTGAGCAGACGGTGAGGGACGTGTGCAAACTGGTGTAGCCGCGCTGGGGCAGACGGCACGTTCTGATATAATAAAATTGACATTTTACCGATAATCAAGTATACTGGGTTTTTGCAGGATCTTGCGGGGATATGGGCCGTGTTCAATACGGCTTCTTTTTTTGTCAAAAACCAGGACAGGAGTTTTGAAAATGCCCGACACTTTAAAAGAATGCAGGACACGGGAAGAGGTAGACAATTTCTTCGCAACGGTAGATTCCCAGTCCTTAAAAAACAAGACAGCGTTTCTCATGGAAGCGATGAACAATCCTCAGTTCTTCTATTCAATCGGGAACCCAACGGACGAGCAGAAATACGAGATGATTCTGACAACCTTTTTGAGCGGGAAATGGCGTTATGCAGATTCATTGAGGTCTCTTAAGAATGGCCAGTAACCAGGTAAGAATTCGGCCGGAAATTGCGGGCTTAATTGCAAGAGAGTTTTCGACAAATTTATCTGCGATAGAAGCATGTGCGGACAGCTACAACAAAATCCTTTCTCAATCACCGTATGAGTATTTGGCTCACTTAATCAGAACGATGGAGATTTTCGTAAGGAATCAGAAGAACAAAGAGTATTTCAGGATTACCGTTACGCCGAATAATTCCAATGGCGAAATAGAGTCTTTAGCATGGGCCTCGTATTCAGGCGATTGGTACTCGTTCGACATTTATTATGATGAGAAGCTTGACGAGATTCAGAAAAGAGTTGTCATAGCCCATGAGCTTGGCCATCTTTTTTACGATGTAATCAGCGAAAGGACCGAGCAATCCAAAAAGGAAACTTTGTCTACCCTCTTTGGGATTGCCGCCATGCTGCACAAGTATCAATGCAAAGAGGATGCGCCGGTGTATTCTTCGGAAGAAGATTTGGTGGAGAAATTCAAGCTTCTGAACAATCGCTCGAATGACATATTGAATATGTCGGGAACCAAAAACTAGATATTTCTCGCATCAAATCCGCGGAAACATATTCGAGCGCGCAGGATATTGATAAAGAGCCGCAGGTTTTGTTTCAAAAGCCCGATTTGGATCCCAACACTAAAAAGAAAATTGAAGTGATAAAGAACAATGTCATGTGTTCAGTGGAAAAAGAATTGATGCGCTCTCTGCGGAAAATTTTCCTTTGAATGCCAAAAACGGCTCGTAAATCTTCCGCTGCATGGCGGCTTTTATATGGACATGTTTTTATGGCAAACGTTCGTTAAAAACTGTTGAGTTTTTTGCCCTCATGTCTTTAGCAGCGCTTTCTCCTTCTTGCGCCCGGAGCTTTGCCGGCCACATGCTTTATGCCCATAGCAGCCACAGCACTAGCGCCGCAACGGTCGTGGTAACGATTGTAAACGGAACACCCACTTTGAGCCAGCCGGAAAACTTGATTGGGTAGCCTTCTTTTTTTAAAATACCCATGCTCACGATGTTTGCGCTTGCTCCGAACGGTGTAAGGTTTCCGCCAAGGCAGCTTCCAACCAGCAGCGCGAACAGATACAATTCTTGGTGGAATCCCATTGTCTGTGCCATTCCTCCTGCCACAGGCAGCATGGCGATAATATACGGTACATTGTCAACAAAGCCGCTGATGATTATCGACACAAACAGGACAATCACAAAGCCAGCGATTTTTGAGCCGCCGGTGATATTTGCCAGAAAATTCGCAAAGTCTGAAAGCAGGCCTGTTTCTTTTATGGCTCCAATCACCACAAAAATGCCTAGCAGAAAAAAGATTGTTTCCCAGTCAAGCTCTTTTATCAGCATGAGGGTTTCTGTTCCCGTTTTTTTCTGAGCTACGCGGTACCAGAAGATGCCGAGCAGCCCGAGCGCAAATACCAGCAGCCCGCTCATATATTCAAAGCTCGTGTGGATGCACGATACGGCGGCAAGTCCAAAAATCATCACTAAAAGCAGAATCATGGGCACCCAGGAAATGACCGGCTCGTGTTCTACTTCAATTTTGTTTTTTCCATTCTTTGCAAAAAAGAAATAAAGGAATATGCAGCCAGCCACCATTCCAGATTGAATGATAAAAAAAATGGAGAGACGGCCGTTGTGCACAAAAAAGTCGTTGAAGCTGTAATTTGCGTAGCTTGCAAAAATCATGGAAGGAGGGTCGCCCACCAGGGTTGCGGTTCCTTCGAGGTTGCTCATAACGGCAAGTCCAATCATAAAATAGACGGGGCTGATTTTTATCTTCTTGCACAGTGCGAGCGCTATGGGGGCCATGACCAGCACGGTGGCCACATTTTCTACAAAAATGGAGATGATTCCCGTCATTGCCAAAATTGCAACGATGGCGAGCCCGGTGTTTCTGCTGTGCGCGATGATGGAATCTGCAATGCGGGCTGGCACCTTTGAATACAGGAACAATGCCGCAATGACCATGCTGCCGAGATAAATCAGAATCACATTCCAGTTGATTATGTCTTGAAAGGCGTGGAGTGGCGCGTACAGGTGCAAGGGGGCGGAACCCGTTTGTGCCAGAACATCTTCCGGCAGGGTAAAAATCACGTCAGGAAAAACCATTCCAAGTATGATTACCAGCATGGCGGCCGTTGTTGTGAATACAACCTTTTTATTCTGAAACAGAATCACCAGCACGTACATTGCAATGGCAATGCCTAGCACAATCCATTTAATATATTCCATGTCATTGCTTCCTGAATGGGTGCATTGTACTATTTCCCGCTCGCCGCCGTCAAGAAGCGGTAGATGCGAAATTGTCAGCGCAGACACCGGCGCAGCCATAAAATTGCTGTACGGTTATTTTTACCGCCCATCTATCAAGCTTTAGAAAAACCATACCCGCCTTCCGCGCCATGGTGTGTTGGTTCGGCCCGGCTTATGAAAAATACCGTGCGGTCAGAGCGTCTGCAAAGGCCTGGGCTTTGCGGAGCGTCTGCAAAATGAGGGGAACAAAAAGCGGCACCAGCGCGCGGATTTTTTGCAGACCACGGGCGGTGCCGAACGTTCCGCGCACCATTTGGGTTTTGATGATGTTTGCGGCTTCCTCCAGAAGCAGAGGAATAAAGCGGAAGATGATTCCCACCACAAGAACCGCATAGCGCACCGGGATTTTTAAAATTGAAAGCGGAAATAAAAGCTGCGAAAGCCCGTCGAGAATTTCCCGCTCATTTGTGGTAAACACAAAAACACCAATGGCAAGTATGGTCGAAATCAGCCGCAGCAGAGAACATGCCAGCATCCGTAATTTTGACGGTGTTACCAGCAGAAAATGCCATTGCAGATAGACCGATTCATCTGGTTTTGCGGGAAAAAACACAAGCTGAAAAAAAGCGAACATCAACAGCCATGGCAGCAGGGTGAGCACAGTTTTTGCGGCCCTGCGCAAAGGGTATCTTGCAAGAACCGAGTACAGCATCGCCAGGCCAACCATGCCAAGGCACAGTGCCGTTGTGCGAAAACAAAGCGTAAGCGAAAAAAGCGCTAAAAATGCCAGATATTTAAAAAGCGGAGGCAGGCGTTGTATTGGTGAATCGGGAATATGCGGCGGTGCCGTGCATGACGCCTCCGCCTTTTTGAGCGCCGCGAGCATTCCGCTGTTGGCGAACGCTTTTTGTTCCACGAGGTTTTCTGGACTCGGTGGATCATCAGGCGGCGGGGCATATGCGCCGCGCTGCAACAAATCCCACTGCATGTGCATGTCGGCGGTTTCTGCCTCTTCCATGCGGTGCGTGGTGAACAATATGGTTTTGCCGTTCCGGGCGAGCACCCTAAAGCTGCGCAAGATTGTTTCCCGCGAAACAGCATCAAGCGCCGCCGTCGGTTCGTCAAATAAAAGCACATCGCCGTCCATGGCGATGATACCTGCGATGGCAAGCTTGCGTTTTTCGCCGCCACTCATCTCAAAAGTCTTCCGCTCGCCAAATTCATCATATGGAATACCCGCTATGTTCATGGCGTTTTTTACGGACTGCACCAGTGCTGCGCCCCATTTGCCCTGGTTCCTGGGGCCAAACGCAACATCGTCGGCCGCAAACGGCTCGAACAGCGCGGCTTCGCTTTCTTGCAGCGCCAGAAGCGGACGCTGGCTTGCCAGCACCGTTCCTGCGCTTGCCTTTAAAAGCCCGGAGAGACATTCAAGGAGAGTGGTTTTGCCGATGCCGCTTGGCCCGGTAAGCGCCGTTACGGTTCCTTGCCTGAGCGCGAACGAAAGCCCCGAAAAAACGGGCTGCCGGTCGGCGTAAAAAAATGAAAGCTGCTGGGCCACCAGCGCAAACGGAGATTTTGCATTTGTTTTTTTGGATGCGCCGTCTTCGTTTTTGATGAACAGCACCTGCCTGCCCTTGGCGCTGGTGCTCAGGGCCAAGGGCGTTCCATCGAACACAAGTTCTCCATGCTCAAGAACCAGCACCCGCTGCGCACGGAGCGCTTCGGACTCATCGTGCGTTATGTGGACAACGGTGTGGCCTTTGCGGTGCCATTCATCAATGAACTGCAAAACAGTTTCGCGGTTTTGCGGGTCAAGCATGGACGTTACTTCGTCAAGAATCAGAAGGTCGGGAAACAGGGCCAGAGTGCCGCTGAACGCGAGCCGTTGCAGCTGCCCCAATGAAAGCTCGAAAGTGCGCGAAAACGCTTTGTCAATCAGACCGACAACGGAAAGACATTCTATCGCGCGCAGTTCGATTTCACTTTTTGACTGCAACAGGTTCTGCGGGCCAAAAGCCGTGTCGCGCTCGACCACGCCCGCTATGATTTGTTCTTTGGGCTGCTGGAACACAATGCCAGGAAGCGTGTTCGGCGCGAGCTTTACCGAGCCGCTGTCCGGCTCGATAAAGCCCGCCATGAGCCGCGCGGCGGTGCTTTTGCCAGAGCCGTTCAGTCCAAGGACGGCGACATATTCCCCGGCCTGGATCGAAAAGCTTATTCCGTTCAATGCCAGCGCAGATGACTGGGGGTAGCGGTATTTGACATTGGAAAATTCAAGCAACGGCATGTGCACATCTTACATTTTTTTGTGTGCCTGTACAATGCGGGGCGGCAAGAAGCGTTTTATGGGAAGGGGGAACAATACGGCGGAACGGATGGATGTGCATCTTTGCCAAACGGACGCAAAAAGAAGCGGGCTGTGCTCGTGGTTTGCCGTGAACGGTAGCACAGAAAGCGGTCTTCTGTGGCGTTTTGCTTTCTGTGCCACCGTTTGTGCCTGGGGCGGCTAATCCCTCGCTTTGTGGAAAGGATTTTCCGCCATGTATGTTTGTGTTCTTACAGAAAATGTCCGTAAGGCACAGTCAGCTAGTCCTGTGAGGTAGCAGTATCTCCGGCTTCGGCAGGACTACCGGTTCCGAATATGAGGTGCGCCTTTTCGAGCGAGAATGCGACTTCAAAGTCATCAGCAGAACCGCCCTCAACGGTGTCTACATGGATACCATGATAGTATTGTGTAAATGTTGCAGACGTTCCAGCAATAGTACAATCAATATTTGCTGTTTTACCGTAGTTGGCAATTTCTGCCGTTACGGTAGCACCATTTTTCATTGCTTCTACAAATTTACTCCAATCTCTGGCATCTTCCATACCTTTGGTAATTCCGTCAAGCATAAAAGGGGAATCTCCACCATCATTACCATATCCTGCTCCCCATGCCCAGTTATCAGCACGAACTACAGCGTATTCAGTCTGATAACCCTCAGCAGAATTGTCATTATCTTCTTTTGTACGCAAAATAACGAGGAAGTTATGCCAATTCTCAGCGCCATCGCTATAATTTACAAATTTTGCGACCAATTTATTTCCTTTCGGCAAAGCAAAGTCTTTGCTGGAAGCTCCCCAGAAGCCTGTTGAATTGTCCGTTGCTCCAATTGTTGCGTTGTACGCTTCTGTACTTACCTTTACAGCCTGCTTAGTCGTCAACTCACCGCAAGTAATCGTAACTTCTTTTGTATTTGCTGTAATGTCGCTGAATGTCAGCTTGTTATTCGGAATAACAGTTTCGTTGTCAGCAATAACAACAAGGCCTGTGGAGTCAAAAGCAACTTTATCAACGTTTACAAGGGTGTAAGCTGTTATTGTGGGCGGAGTTTTTACACTGATTTCTGAGAAGGCTGAAATGTCAAGCTCCTCGTCTTTGCCACCATTGTTGTCCGGGTCTTCCCCATCTTCTTTGTCCTTGTCCGGGTCTTTCTCCTCTTCTTTTGGTGTCTCGTCTTTGGGTGTACTGCTGCCGCCACCGCCGTTGTCGCACCCGGTGAACATCGCAGCAGCCATCGCCAGAACGCATCCCAGCGCCAATGCTTTTTTCAGAAGTTTCATACTTCCTCCTTTTTGCGCGTGTTTTCCTGAACCGCGCCTGTTTGTTCTATGCGCCCGCGGGTTTTTGTCGCGTGCGCCCACGGCATTCCCAGAATGCCTTATCCATTATACCCCCCCCCATGGGGTATTAAGTCAAGAAAAATCTTAAGTTTTTTTAGATTTTTTTTTACGGCGCATCTGCGCGGGTGCCGTGGGCCTTGCTTCCGCTTGTTTTTGGAATTTACATGCGGTGCGTTGTGCAGATGGCGTGTTTTTGTTAGTATGGAGGCATGGTTATTTCTTCGATTGATTTAAAAGACGGGCATGTTGTGCAGCTGAAAAATGGAAAAGATCTGGTGCTGCAACGTGATGATGCGGATGCTTTGATTTCTCAATTCAATATATATGGCGAAGTTGCGGTTATAGACTTGGACGCGGCGCTCCGCAATACTGACGAAAAAAGCGACACAAAGAACACCGGGCTTTTAAAGTCGCTTTTGCGCAAAGGAAATGTCCGTGTGGGCGGCGGCATTCGGGATGTAAAAAAGGCCCGGGAGCTTGTTTCGCTCGGTGCGGAAAAGGTGATTGTCGGTTCTGCGGCGTGGGCTGGCAGCCCGCAGGCTGGCGGTTCCGTCCTGAACACGGAATTCCTTGATGAGTTGGCGCGCGCGATTGGCAGGCAGCGCATTATCATTTCGGTGGATGCAATCAACGGAAAGATTGCGGTGCGCGGCTGGACGGAAACGGTAAATGTTCCGCTGGTGGAAGGTGCAAAGGCTGCTGAAAGGTATGCGAGCGAGCTTTTGTTCACTTGTGTTGAAAAAGAGGGCTGTATGCAGGGCACGGACATGGAGCAGGTGCGTGCGTTGCGTTCTGCGGTTTCGTGCAGGGTTGTTGCGGCCGGCGGTGTGAATTCATTGGAGCAGGTTGTGGAATTGGAGCGGCTTGGCTGTGACGTGCAGCTTGGCATGGCCCTGTACACTGGTGCGGTGAGCTTGAAAGACAGCTTTATCGGTTGCCTTGACTGGGAAAAAACGGGCGGGCTTGTTCCGGTGATTGCGCAGAGTCCTGCCGGTGAGGTGCTGATGATGGGTTTTGCAAACAAGGAGGCATTTGAAAAAACGGCTGACACCGGGCGGCTTACGTTTTTTAGCCGCACAAGGAACAGATTGTGGACAAAGGGCGAGACGAGCGGCCACTACCTTGAAGTGCAAAAACTTCGTGCGGACTGCGACCGCGATACGGTGCTTGCCACGGTGGTTCCGCATGGGGGCGTTTGCCACACGGGGAGCTTTACCTGTTTTGGTTCGGCACCCGATGAAAAAAGCACTCTGGAGCGTCTGTACGCAACCATCGCGGAGCGTTTCGCGAATCCTCGGCCCGGCAGCTACACCGCGACGCTCAACGATGAGCGCGTCCGTGAAAAAATCATGGAAGAGGCGGAAGAGCTGACGGATGATGCCGAGACAAAAGCCGACATCATTTGGGAGGCCGCTGACGTTCTGTATTTTATCAGTGTGCTCATGTACAAGGAAGGTGTTACCTGGCAGGATGTTTACAACGAGCTTGACCGGCGCCACAAGGAAAAGTAGCGCCGGTGTTTTTAAAGTTTGGCCTGCACGTATTTGATAAAATCCAGCGTGTCTTGAAGTGAGTCTGTTTTGGCCGTGTACATCCAGCGCCCCATCTGCGGCCAGTTCATCATGGGCATTTCTTCTTGCATGACAATGCGCTCGCCGTAATGTTCCATTATTTCCTGATGGGAATGAACATAGGTGTAGCAGTCGCGGCGGCTGGCGTAGGCGCACCAGTGGTGTATGTCGTGCACGGGATGAATCAGCTTGTCGGCGCTTACCATGTCGGCCCAGATTTGGTACACATCGGTGGCGTGGGCAAAATTCATCATGTCTGGGGTGTAGCCACCTGCGGGGCGCATGTTCACTTCGAGCGCAACAAAGTCGCCGGCGGCGCCCAGGTTTTTCTTTGCGTTTTTAAGCCTGAAGAATTCCAGGTGCACGAAACGGCTTTTGACGGAAAAGGCTTTGACCGTTTTGCGTCCCAACAGTTTGAGCGCTTCGGGAACTTCGGCGGCTGTGTAATATGAAAGGTCGAGTTTTTTGTGCACAATTTCCATGATTGAAGGCGGCCACACCGTCATGCTTTCAAAAAGAGGCTCGCAGCGGGAATCCAGAATGGCATCATACGAGCATATGTCGCCTTCGATGAATTCTTCCATCACGTATGGCACATCCGGAAGATGATCGTAAAAGCTGGTGAGGTCGTCGTTGTTGTCGAGTTTGTATGTGTCTGCGGCTCCAACACCTACATCTGGTTTTACAATCACGGGGAATTCCACTTCCGCGATAAATTCCTGCGCGGCCTTGAGTGTGCTCACCCGGTGCTGGCGCGCTGTCGGAATGTTGTGTTCAAAATATTTTACCTTCATCAGGTGCTTTTCTTTTATAAAATCAATCTGCCCGTTTTGAACTCCGGTTGTAATATTGAAATCCGTCCGGAGCTGCGCGTCCTGTGCAAGCCAGTATTCGTTGTTTGACTCAAGCCAGTCGATTTTTCCGTATTTGAATGAAAAGAATGCCACTGCCTTGAACACTTGGTTGTAGTCTTCCAATGAATCGACCCGGTAATATTCTGTGAGCGCATTTTTGAGATTGCTTTCCAGCTCGCTGTATGGACTGTCTCCGATGCCTAGAACCGTTACGCCGTTTTTCTGGAGCCGGTCGCAAAAATTCCAGTAGGTGTGGGGAAACTGCGGTGAAATAAATATCGCATTCATTTTTTTGTTCCTCCGTTTTTTGTGCGGGCTGGTGTTGTTTTGGTCTTGTCAGATGTGCCGGGCATATCCATCAGAAAATGTGGCAGAAAGTACCGCGCCATTTTAAACCACCATGGCCAGTCATGGCTCACATCGAAGCCCCAAAAATCAATCCAGGCCAGAATACCTTTCTGTTCAAACTGACGTCCCAATGTGGCGAGCGTTCGGATTCCTTCTTCTTCCCAGGCACCTTGACCAACGCAGAAAACCATCTTCTTTGCGTTGTATTGTGCGATGTATGGATGGTCAAGCGGCATGTTGGGAATGAACGCGAGCGGTGCATTAAAATACAGTGTGTCGTTCATCCATGGGCCAAAAAAATATTGCGTGTCATATACGCCGGAAATTGCAAGCAGGCCGCTGAACAAGTCTGGGCGGCGCAAAAATGTGATGGCTGCATGAGTTCCACCCATGCTCAAGCCCATTACGAGCGGTTTTTGCGGACAGTTGTTTTCAGTCAGCATGAACGGCAGCACTTCTTCCGTGATGTATAAAAAATACTGCTCCTGTAGCCAGGCGCGGTGCTCGGCATTGCCGCCGGAGTCTGACCAGCTTTCTGTGTCTATGCTGTCAACACAAAACAGCTGGATTGCGCCGCTTTCGATAAACTGCGCGATGGCATCGATCATTCCGAATTCTTCATAATTTCCGCAGGATGAATTCTGCGTGGGAAAGCCCAGCACTGGCAGCCCCGTTGTGCCGTACACGATAAGGTTCATATTCCTTTGCAAATGAATGCTTTTTTGCGTTACTTCTTTGCGGTTCATAATGAATGAATTATAGTAGCTTTTGTGAATCGATACAACACGGGACAAAGTTGATACATATCCACAGAAGAAAGAATGCACTTGCCAGCTGCCTGGTTCCGTTTTATAATGAAAAACAGGAGTAGTATACATGACAAACGAAGAAATCAAAGCGGAAATTGCTGCGGGAAAAGTGGTGCTTGGTATTGAATTTGGCTCAACGCGCATCAAGGCGGTGCTGATTGATTCAAAGCATGAACCGATTGCCGGGGGCGATTTTGACTGGGAAAATTCACTTGTGGATGGCATCTGGACTTATTCGCTGGATGAAATTCACAACGGCATTTCCACAGCCTTTGTAAATATGAAAAAAGATGTGCAGGCGAAATATGGTGTGCAGCTTAAAAAACTGAAGGCGTTGGGAATCAGTGCCATGATGCACGGCTATCTTGCGTTCGATAAAAACGGCGAGCTTCTTGTGCCTTTCCGCACTTGGCGCAACACCATTACTGGTGAAGCTTCAAAAAAGCTGTCGGATCTGTTCAACTATCCCATTCCTGAACGCTGGAGCATTGCCCATCTGTATCAGGCTGTGCTCAAAAAAGAGCCGCATGTAAAAGATGTTGCGTTTTTTACCACGCTTGCAGGTTATGCCCACTGGAAGCTTACCGGCCAAAAGGTGCTGGGCGTAGGCGATGCATCCGGCATGTTCCCCATTGATGATAAGACCGGCGATTACAATAAAACAATGGTTGGGCAGTTTGATTCGTTGGTGGCTCCCTGCGGATTTTCTTGGAAGCTTTCAGACATTTTGCCCACAGTGCTTTCTGCGGGAAAAAATGCTGGAACGCTCACCGCGGAAGGTGCCGCCTGGCTTGACCCGGAAGGTACTCTGGAAGCGGGAACTCTGCTTGCGCCGCCGGAAGGTGATGCTGGCACCGGCATGACGGCAACTAATTCCGTGGCCCCCCGCACCGGCAATGTGTCTGCGGGAACTTCCGTGTTTGCCATGGTTGTGCTTGAAAAAGCGCTGTCCGCTTCATACAACGGCTTGATTGACATCGTGGCCACTCCCGATGGAAAACCGGCCGCAATGGCCCATGCAAACAACTGTACCGGTGAATACGACAAATGGATTAAGCTGTTTGGCGAGGCGGCTACCTTGCTCGGAGCCAAGTTCACCAAAGGACAGCTGTATGACGCGCTGCTTGGTGCTGCCGCGCTTGGTGCAAAGAATGCGGCGGGATTGCTGCCGTACAATTACATTTCTGGCGAAAGCATAACCGGCTTTACCGAAGGCCGCCCGTTGTTTGTGCGTGCCCAAAATGCTGAATTCAATCTGCCGAACTTTATGCGTGCGCAGGTGTACACGTCGCTGGGGGCACTCCGTACCGGCATGGACATTCTGTTTGACAAAGAACATGTGCAGATTGACCGTTTAACCGGACACGGCGGTTTCTTTAAAACGCAAGGTGTTGGACTTCCGATAATGGCAGCAGCCATGCACACCCCAGTTTCTGCGTTGAGTACCGCTGGAGAAGGTGGCCCATGGGGTATGGCTCTGTTGGCCGCGTATACTGCAAGTGGTGCCACGGAGCCGCTTCCTGACTGGCTTAATAAAAACGCTTTTGCGTCTGCTAAGGTTGAAACTGTTGCTCCCGACAAAGCCGATGTAGAAGGATTCAACGAATTCTTTGCTACATACACCAAAGGCCTTGCCGTTGAGCGAGCCGCCGTAGAAGCGCTGGACTAAGCCCATGCAGTTGCCGCTCGCGATTGTGCGGTGGACTGCTCCACTTTAAAATGCCCCAAAGTGGACGAGCTGTTGAGCTTTCCTTTTGGGGATGATGTGGCGCTTTTGGCGCAGCACAAGCACAGTTTGTAATGGCTGCGAGGTAAACGCAATGCGAATTGTGTAACATTTATTTTTGGTGAGTTTGCGTTGCAGACTTGCATATCATTTGCCACTTTCATTTTTTTGGAGTGGCGTGAAAATTCAATTGAAAGTTGAAGATTTCTTTTTGACTTTTTATGGGAGCAACTATGTCAAAATATCAGACAATCAAAGAACAGGCTTACGAAGCCAACATGCAGATTCCTGCCCAGCACCTTGCCCTGTATACGTGGGGCAACGTGAGCGCCTTTGACAAAAATGAAGGCGTTTTTGCTATCAAGCCAAGCGGTGTGCCGTATCCGGAGCTTACGGTGGACAACATGGTGGTGGTGGACTTGAACGGTACCGTAGTTGAAGGCGACCTGCGCCCTTCCAGTGACACGCCCACACACGTGGTTTTGTATAAGGAATTTGCCGTGCATGATGGACTTGCCATAAACGGCATCATTCATACGCATTCAACATATGCTGTAAGTTGGGCGCAGGCCGTGCTGCCAATTCCGCTTTTTGGCACCACGCATGCTGACCATATTCAGACTGAAGTACCGTGTACGCCTTATCTTTCTGAAGCCGCTGTAAAAAATGACTATGAAAAAGAAACGGGAGATTTGATTGTGAGCCATTTTCGCGCAAACAAGCTGAATCCAGCCGAAGTGAATATGGTGCTTGTTGGTGGACATGGGCCATTTGCCTGGGGTGCCACTGCCGACAAAGCAGTGTACAATGCTGCTGTTCTGGAAGAAGTGAGCCACATGGCATTAAATACCTTGCAGCTGAAACCCGATGCCGCAACGCTTCCAGCTTACATCATCGATAAGCACTATCAGCGCAAGCACGGTCCCAACGCCTATTACGGCCAAGCAAAAAAATAATTCAGCCAGTTTTGTAAACGTCCCGCTAAACTTGCGGGGCGTTTTTTTTGAGAACTGTACTATTGGCATAAATAAAGAGTAAGTCCAGTAATTCGCGCGGAAAGGATGCATACCCTGCTTCTGCGAAAATATTGTACGCGCCGCAACAAATTGCTTAACGCGGACTGGTTTGCCATCCTCGGAAATTGTTTTCGCAACAAGCCGCAAAACGCATTTTCAGGCAAGTTTCCGATGGTGGTGAGTTTTAATGAAAGGCATATCTTCTTGACTGCGATACCTTATAAGAACAATATACCCGGCAAAGGCCAAAGGCTTTTTTATCACTGCTCAAGTGGTCAACTTCCAGAAAAATCATAGTCCGCTTCATGGAGCGAAGCCTTGTTTATGCATCGGGGTGTGTTGATTTTAAGCGGACATACGGAACATTTATTTCTGCATACCACAACACTGGTGATGTTTGTTTTACCAATTTAAAAAACAAAAACCCGAAACAAGTTCGGGCCGTTGTGGAGATGAGGGAAGTCGAATCCCTTACCTCTTGCATGCCATGCAAGCGCTCTAGCCAGTTGAGCTACACCCCCATATGTAAAAGTATCATAACAGGAAACACACTGTTTGGTCAAGCCGTTTTGGGCTGCTTGGCCCGCTTTTTTGCCTGTTGTGCGGCCTTGCACGCTTCATGCCTGCACGCTAAGCCGTGCATGTTTCAGCGTTGTTGGAAATTCTTTGCTGAATATTGCGGATAATCGCTTGGGGCGGTGTTCATCGTTCTTTTCCGCGAATCGTAGGTTTTGCGCTGAATTTATTCTTGCGGAAGGGATACATGCTGTGCTTCTGCAAAGCCACCCTTTAGCCTTGAGCTTTGCTTTTGCGTTGGGATGTGTTGATTTTTATCGGAATCTGACTTTGCCATTAATGTTACAAAAATTGTTGGAATGGTTCCACTTCTTTTGGCATGGAACAGTTTTTCCAAAAGCCTGCTGGTAAAATATTCAATAATACTTGTCAGAATGAATGAAGTAAAAAAGCGCACATAGGTATGTCGCCACGGATGCGGCAAATAAAAATTGCGGGCGTGCCAAATCCATAACTTGGGCAAAATTGGTTCATGCAGTATGCCGCGTTCGACTAGCTTTTATTCTAACGTATGGAACATATTTCGTTACGGATTCAGTCTGCCATTAGAGTAGATGCTGAACGGCAAAAACAGATGTGTGTATTCATATAAATCTGACAGCGTTTAAGAAATCATCACAATAAAATTGTGCACAAACGTTTCAGCGGTTTTGAGCATCTGTTCGTCAACAGGTACTGAAAATAGCTCGCCTTCTCCTGTGGCAGGATTATGCATGATTACCTGCTTGCGTTCCAGCAAATATCTATTGAGCGCATCGGTTATGCCAGAGCAAAACCAGTCTGCCGCAGCAGGAATCTGTTCTGCACGAAGCGAAAGCTTTTTTTTTGCACGGAGCGCTTCAAGCACTATTTTTGTTTGGTCAATCAGTTTTTGATGTTCTTTTTTTACAATGTCGGCGGCTTCTGCCACAAAATATTTTTGGCTTTCAACAAATGTGTACACCTGAAAGAGCGGCGCTTTTTCGTGCATTTTGAAGTATCGGTTTGCAATGCCTTTGAGCACAACTTCCGCAGAATATTTTTGTGCCACATAAGCAGTGTTTTTTGGAATGAAGGTGATTTCGTCAATATAACTTGCGCACATCTGCATGGTCTGGGCGAGCAAATCGTCGCGGCTGTTAAAGTGATTGTACAACGATGCCTTTTTGAGCGAAAGCTGCGTTGCAACATGGGAAAGACTGGTTGCCCCCGTGGAACGAAAAAACGCCGTGTCCAGCAACGCGCGGATAATTTCATCCTTGGTCTTTTTTTCTGGCATGGATACCTCACAAATCCAGTGTACACCGATTGCCACGCATTTGTAAACCCTGCGGTTTATGCGTAAAATCTCTGCTTGATTCGTGCGGAAAGGGTACATGTCGTGCACCTTGCAAAGCCAGCTCCCGGCTTGAAGCCTTGTTTCTGCGTTGGACTGTGTTGATTCCGAGCTAGAATTTTATTGTGCTTATCGTAGATTTTGTGGTATACTGGTGCCATGAGTATTATTGCGTTGCGGAATGTGAGCAAAAAATACCATATGGGTCGTGTTTTTGTTCCTGCGGTTAAGAATGTCAATTTTAATATTGAAAAAGGTGAATTTGCGGCTATCTCTGGTCCATCGGGTTCAGGAAAATCAACGCTGCTCAATTTGATGGGGCTCATCGACCTTCCGTCTTCTGGCGAAATTATTCTTGACGGCATAAACGTGTACGAAGGATTTGAGCTTCCAGATGGGAACAAAATTCCTGCAAAGCTTGACAGGCGAATCACCGCGCTGCGCAGCACCCATCTGGGATTCATCTTTCAGAATTTCAATCTGGTGCCAGTGCTGAACGTGTACGAAAATGTGGAACTTCCGCTTGACATTGCAAAAAGTTCTGCCGGCATGGATTTAAAAATGAATCGCGCGGAACGTGAAGAATGGATAAATTATCTGATAGAAACCGTTGGGCTGACAGCATGGAAAACGCACAAGCCGTCCGAGCTTTCCGGTGGGCAGCGCCAACGTGTTGCCATTGCCCGTGCGCTGGTAACAAAAGCGCCGCTTATCATGGCAGATGAACCTACCGCAAACCTTGATTCAAAAAATGGCGAACAGATTTTGGAATTGATGAAAAAACTGAATTCAGAACTGAATACGACATTTGTGTTTTCTACACATGACCAGCGCATTGTAAAAATGTGCAACCACGTTATCTATATTCTTGACGGTGAACAAATCAACGAAGAAAAAAAGTGACGCGCTCTGTCTGGACATGGCCGGACAGCATTAAATTGTATACGATGCCCTTTTATAAATGGCGGTTGTTGATTTTACAAAGATATGGTATGATTGCACCATGAATACGCTTTGGTATACCTCAGCCGCAACAGACATTGGCAGCGCACTTCCCCTTGGTAACGGACGTTTGGGTGCTTTGGTTTTTGGCGGGGCCACAAACGAAGTCATTCACCTAAACGAAGAATCGGTGTGGTCAGGGCCTTACCATGATCGCAACAACCGCGCAGGGGCCACTTCAATAAAAGATGTGCAGGAGCTTATCTCAAAAGGCCGCATTGCTGAAGCTCGGGCGCTTGCCTCTGAAGTATTGCTGGGCATTCCCACAGAAAGTGCTGTGTACCAATCCGCAGGAACTGTGCAGATTGATTTTTTAAAAAATGAATCGAGCGGATCTTTTGCATCTCCATTTGACTATCGCCGTGAGCTTGATTTGGAAACTGCCATAGCAACCACAACATTTTCTACTGAAAGTTCCAGTCCTAGCACGGCTTATTTTTCAAACAACACCAGCGGCAGCAGCATTACATACACACGCGAGACATTTGTTTCTGCAACAACGAACGTACTCGTGGTGCATGTGGCGGCTTCAATACCAAAAAGTATTTCTTTTAAAGTGCATTTTGAACGAGGGCCATGGGTCAGCAGGAAGATTGCGCTCACGGAAGACACTATCGTTATGGAAGACACCCACGGCGTTCCGTTTGTGGCAATGGCCACGGCACTTGCTTCGGGTGGCAAAGTGTATACCCGGGGGGAGTATCTGATTGTTGAAAATGCTGACGAAGCCACTGTGTACATCGATGTGCAAGGTGCATGGAGAAACAAGCGCTATGCACGAAAAGGCGGCAACGTGCACCGCAAGGCAGATTCACTTACAACTTGGTGCATTGACATGGCGCTTAAAAATATCTGTTTTGCCACAGGCGCTCCGTATTCTGAAATCAAAGCAGCCCACATTGCGGAATACAGCCACTGGTACGAACGCGCATCATTTTCTCTTTTTTCTGGGGATGGCGATGCACAAGAAACTGAGCTGGCCAAACTGCCGACAGATGAACTTCGCGCCTGCCATTCAGACAGCCTGGAATTTGCCACGCTTTATTGGAACTTCTGCCGTTATCTTTTTATATCTAGCGCCAGAGCTCCAGGAACGTTGCCTGTTACAACTCGTGGTTTGTGGAACACATCTGTGTATAACAATTCCGATTGCCGTTATCAGTTGAACGGACCGTTGCAGATGTGCTACTGGCCCACGCATTTGTGCGGACTCAGCGAATGTGAAGACAGCCTTTTGCAGCTTTTATTCAGACTGTATCGGCGCGGTAAAAGAACTGCGTATCTGATGTATGGAAGCAGAGGTTCTGTTGCCCATCACGCCACGGATTTGTGGGCATCAAGCGCGCCGCAGGGCACAGATGAATCGGAGGCATATTGGCTGCTTGGCGCTGCGTGGCTTGCAACGCATATCCGCACCCACTATGAATACACAATGGACAAAAAATTCCTCCATAAACAATTTCCGGTTTTAAAAGAATTGTGTCGCTTTTTTTGTGATTTTTTGATTTCTTCACCTGACGGCAAAACCGTGTTCCTTTCTCCGTCTGTTTCTCCGTATAACTTCTGGCAGTCGTTTTTCGGGGAATCGGTGGCACTGTGCAAGGGTGCCGATATGGACAACCGCATTCTGGAGCATCTGTTCCGTGCCACATTGCAGAGCGCCAAAGATTTAAACATTTCATCGCTTGACCAGGACATTGCGAATTTTTCTGGGATTCTCGAAAAATTTGAGCCGCCGGTGCAGACTGCTGACGGTCTGCTTCGTGAGTGGATTTCAAATGAACATCCTGAACCCAAGACCAGCCGCTATATCAGCCAGCTGTATGCCTTGTTTCCGCAGGAATGTATCGATGATGAGCACTCTCCGGAACTTGCGCAGGCGGCACGGAGCACTATCTTTAATCGGCTAAAAACGGTATCTGATGGCACAGAAGGCTGGCAGTCTTGGATTATAAATGCGCTTGTTTCTCTGCATGAAACTGAACAAGCTTCATTGCTGCTTGCAGAAATGTTTGCAGCAAAAACGGCCTCCAACCTGTGTACAACAAACGGAGCTCGCACAGAATTGTGCCTTCAAGAAAATTTTGCAGCTCTTGCCGCCATAACTCGCATGATTGTGCAAAGCTCTCTTATAGATTCCGTGGTGAATATAACGCTGCTTCCCGCGCTGCCTGTGGAATGGAAACACGGCTCGCTGCGAGGTGTGTCGCTCAAAGGCAATATTCAAGCTGATATTTCTTGGAAAAACGGTACAATTTCTGGTGCGCGGCTGTACACCAAGGCCGACACGAAGTATGTGGAAGATTTGCTTATTCGTTATCAAGGCAAACAGTACACAGCCCGCCTTTCCGATGGTGCTCTTGATATTATGAATGTACTTCCTTCAACTGTGTAGCTCTTTAGGCTGGCATGTTTTGTTAAAACGCGGCGCCGGCCCGTTGTAAAATGAATTGACAGCTTATAAACATTTGCTTACAATCAAAAAAAATGTTGCTTGCGATTTGCAGAGCACACAAAAAGGAAAATCTTCATGAAAGCAACAACAATCAACACAAGCGGACATGTTTGGCATTTTATTCAGACCGGCGGTTTGGTTCAGCTGCAAATCACTTCTATTGATGATATTTTGAATTTGGACAAGCTTGATCCAAAATTGTGGATTGCGCTCACCTGCCCGGTAAAAGGTCTGGAATTCAGTGAAGAAACGCTGTCGTTGCTCGATACCGACAAAAACGGACGTGTTCGTGTTCCCGAAATCCTTGAAGCTGTTTCATTTATTAAAAAATATTTTAAGCGCCCCGATGTTATTATGAGCGAAGGCGATTCTATTCCGATTGATGCGCTGAGCGATGAACTTTTTGCGTGTGGACATTCGCCGCATGATTCTGCGATTTCAGTTTTGAACATTGTTGAAAAACCCGATGCCACTTCTATTTCACTTGATGACGTTTCTGTGCAGGAAAAACTGTTTTCGCCTTCCGTTTTCAATGGCGATGGCGTGCTTCCCCCTGACGCCGCAAAAGATGACCTTTCCGTTTCTGTTATCAAAGATATTATTGCATGCACAGGTGGCGCTGATGACATAAGCGGTGTTAAAGGAGTTACGCGGGAACAGTTCGCCTCTTTTTTTAACGACCTCCGTGCCATAAAAGAATGGCGTGAAAATGCCCAAAGCAATGCGTCCGAAATTTTCTTTTTGAAGTATGAGACAGATGCCGCCGCTTCCGCATATATGAAAGTGCGGGATAAAATCAACGATTACTATCTGCGCTGTTCTATTGATTATTACAACAATGATGTGGCCGCGGTTTTGCGAAAAAAAGAGGAAGAAGTTTTTACAGAAGAAAATGAGCTTGTTCCCGAACAGCTTGCCCTGTTGCCACTTGCGCGGGCTTCTGCCGATGGAACGTTGTCGCTGGGTGAGGCAGTCAATCCCGCTTGGCGTGCTGACATGGATGCCTTTTCTGCTGGCGTTGTTGCCGCCCTGTTTGGCAAAGAAAAGTCCAGCCTTTCTGAATCGGAATGGCGAAAAATTGAAGCTGACTTTGCTCCGTATATGGCTTGGTATGCGGCTCGTCCTGAAAATTCAGCTGGAAATCTGAGCCTTGAACGGATGTATGAGATTCTTGCCTCGGATGCAGAAACTCTCATCGCTGCATATCTTGATGAAGAAGAAAAACATCCTCCTATTGCGCTTGCAACACTTGACCTGCGCAAGATGATTTTATTCCGCCGTGATTTTGTGCGTCTGCTCAAAAACTTTGTGTCCTTTGAACATTTTTATGGTTCAGAAGAGTGCGCAATTTTTCAGTGCGGTACATTGTACATTGATGGCCGGTCTTGCGAATTGTGTTTTAAGGTGACCGATGCGGCAAAACATGCAAGCATGTCACCACTCTCGCAATGTTATCTGCTGTACTGCACATGTACACGCCCCGAAAATGCTGAAACCATGAGCATTGCCGCAATGGTAAGTGCCGGCAGCCGTGACAATTTGATTGTTGGACGAAATGGCCTTTTTATTGACCGGCAGGGCCGGGACTGGGATGCCACAATTACCAAGATTGTAGAAAATCCTATCAGCATACGTGAAGCGTTTTGGAGTCCGTACAAAAAACTGGCGCGCATGGTTCAGGAACGTGCGGCAAAGGCCGCTGCCACTGCAGAAAACAAAGTAACTGCCCAGATGAGCAGCGCGGTTGAAAAGCCAGACCAGGCAATTCCAAATCAAACTGCCGAGTCCGCAAAAAAAATGTTTGATGTGGGTACCATTGCTGCGCTGGGTGTGGCCATTTCCGGTTTTGCCGCTGTTATCAGTTCAATTCTTGCGCTCATATTCAAGCAGTGGTGGATGCCCCCGGTTTTTATAATCGGACTTTTGCTGATTATTTCTTTGCCGTCAATGATTCTTGCCTGGATGAAGCTGCGCCAACGTAACATTGCTCCAATTTTGGACGCATCCGGCTGGGCAGTAAACGGAAACGTTAAAATCAACATTCCGCTGGGAACATTGCTTACACAAACCGGCTCTCGTCCAAAAGGTTCCAAGCTGAACGGCTTTGACCCGTACGCGCAAAAAAGCTTTCCTGTTAAGCGTGTGATTTTGTGCGTGATTTTGCTTGCGGCGGTTGTTGGAGCTGTGGTGCTGGTTGTAAAAAGCGGTGATATTTTTAGTGCGGTGGAAAATGCAAAGAATTTCTTTACAAAGACAATCCCCTCATTTTTTACAAAAAAAATCGAGTCTTAGCAACTGCGGAATAAATTATATGCACCGTAAAACAGCTTCCGTATGACGTTTTTTGTATATGGAGGCCGTTTTGTGCATACACAGCCGAGCACTTTGTGTAAGCCATTTGCATAACAGTTGTGAACTGATTTTTCTGTTTCTGAGTTTGTGCCTTTGATTCGTGCGGAAAGGATACATACCGAACTTCTGCAAAGCCGACCCATGGCTTGAAGACATGCCGCAATTAAGGGTCTGAATGAACGTTTAAAATCAACCTCATAGATGGCGCGTCCGATTTTAACTTCGGGTTTTTCAAAACTTGGTTATTGGCTGTCATTTATCACTCCATTGCGAAACGGCGTTTCCAGCGATGAAAAAACTTGATACTTTTTTCATCGCTGGAAGTATAGGAATGGTATGAATCCTTGGCCGCAATACATTATAAGAACAACATACCTGGCAAAGGCTTATTTATCACTGCGCAAGGATCAAATTTCAGAAAAATCATATCCGCCTTCTGCGCCGGGATGTGTTGACTGTTGAAGCGAAATATGTTATTGCGTCAATGCGTTCTGTGGTGGCTACAAAACTTTTGAGACATTGCGGGTTGTTGATGAGTTTTACAAAATCATCAAACAGAAAACTGGTGTCCAGCGGGCCAGAACATGCTTCTGGATGAAACTGCACACTGAACGCCGGAATCGTTGTGTATGTAATTCCTTCGCATGTGCCATCGTTGGTGTTCACAAAACTCAATACGGCACCTGCTGGCAGGGATTCGTTTTTGACCGCGTAGCCGTGATTTTGCGATGAAATGTACACACGTCCAGTTTCCAGTTGTTTTACAGGCTGGTTTGCGCCGCGATGTCCGTATTTGAGTTTTATGGTGTCTGCGCCCATTGCGAGTGCAAGAAGTTGATGCCCCAAACAGATACCAAAAACAGGAATATTGTGCTTTATCAATTCTTTTAGTTCTGCAATGATATGCGGATTGTTTTGCGGGTCTCCCGGGCCATTTGAAAGCATAATTCCGTCTGGTTGTTCTGCGAGAATTTGTTGTGCCGTGGCTGTGCTTGGCAATGTTAGTACAGTAAGACCACGTTTTAAAAGTTCACGCCTGATATTGGCTTTTGCGCCAAAGTCCCACAGCACAACTTTTTTGTTTTTGCCGTCATGCATGGCAATGGCAGGATTGTTCACTTTGGTGCCGTCAGATTTTACAGGCACAAATCGATATGCCGCACTTTCGGCAAATACAGAATCTGCGCTTTCTTCAATTTTGCTTGCGTTGCATGTAACGGATTCAACAGCATGTTCAATTTTGTACGCTTCGATTTTTTTTAGCAGCTCTGTTTTTTTTGACTCGTTAAAAAGCGCGGAACGGGCCTCGTCAGCTTCTGCGCTGCCGCCAGAAATAATCATGGCGTTCATTACTCCGGCTTCACGCAGCACTTTTGTAAGGGCGCGGGTGTCTATGTCGTACAGGCCGATAATGTTTTGGGCTTTTAAATAGTCGTTGAGTGTCTGCTGGCAGCGAAAGTTTGAGGGACTTTCGCACCAAGACCGAACAATGTAGCCGCGCATATGAACGGCGGCGCTTTCAAAATCTTTTGGGATAATGCCGTAATTTCCCACAAGTGGAAATGTTTGGGTAACAATCTGTCCGTAGTAGCTGGGGTCGGTGAGTGTTTCAATATAGCCATTCATTCCTGTGGTGAACACAGCTTCTCCCATTATGCAACCAGATGCCCCGAAACCTTTTCCCTCAAAAACCTGCCCGTTTGCAAGAACAATGCACGCTGATTTATTTGTTTGTGTTTTAGCATTTTCCATACTAAAGCATAAGTATAGCGCCTTTTTGACTTCATGTACAGCGTGACATGCGCTACTGCAAGGCTCTAGTCAATTAAATTATTCGGAACAAGATTTGACTAGTGATAAACAAAGACTTGCAACACAACATAGAAACAGGATTTTATTACGATTTAGGAACGACATGACGTTAACGCAGGCGGCAGACATTTGCGGGGGTAAATAAGGAACACCGTGAACCGTTACTAAACTTATTTTGCGTAGGGCAATCCTGGGCGAGAACATCTGCGAGACGAGGTACAATCACCACTGGTGTTTGTGTAGCGTTCTGAGCTGGGAACTTCGATAAATGGATAGCCGGCCGAGTTCAACGGTTGCAGTTACGCCGCATTCATGCTGTCCTTGAAAAGATGCGTGTGGCAGTACAACCATTGCAGATTTGCTGTCTCTTATCAAGAAGCTGTGCAATAAAACGTATATTGATTCGTGCGGAAAAGACTTCATATTCTGCCATTTAACTTGAAGCCTCGCTGCGGGTGGTGGAGAAATAAATGGCGTATATATTATTCAGCCTTTTGTCCGACAACCATGCGAAGACTGCCAGAAAGATCTTTTTCGATATGCCGATTTTTGAGCCCTGCATTTTTGAACAGGCTTTCGGTTGGTTCTGCATTGTACTCGCCGGTTTCAACAGCAAGAATTCCGCCGGGCGCAAGATGCTGTACTGCCTGTGGCACAAGGTTTTGCATGATTCCAAGGCCGTCATGTTTTGGACTTGGGTTTCCGAGCAGGTCAACATCGCCGTTCAAGGCCAGGATTGGTTCGCTTCTGCCATCACGAAGTAACAATGACACTTCATGCGTGGGGATGTAGGGCGGGTTCGCCACAATAAGGTCAAAGCTGCCGGATACAGCGCTAAACAGATTGCCTTGTACCAGATGAACATGTTTATGGACATCGTTTGGTACAAGGCGGCTAAGGTTTTTCTGTGCCACGCAAAGGGCTTTTTCGCTGATGTCTGAGAGCACCATTCGTATAGGTGCAGGATCCAAAATGGAATTTGCGTGTATTATTTCATGCAGTATGCTGATTCCCACACATCCGCTTCCTGTACACATATCGCAAACAGAAAGCGGAAGATTTGGATTTGCAGCCAGTTTTTGCTTTAGCACATCGACTGCATATTCAACAAGCAGCTCCGTGTCTGGCTTGGGAATAAGCACATCGGGTGTTATAAAAAAATCTAATCCGTAAAATTCTTTATTCTTTGTAATGTAAGCGATTGGAAGTCCTGTGTTGCGCAGTGCGATTGCAGATTTAAATTGTGATTCCTGTTCGGAGCTTAACACCACTTCGCCATGGAACAGCACAAAGGTTTTGTCGCAGTGCAATACATGCTGCAAAAGTACATCAGCATCGAGCGCAGGGGAAGATGATTTTGTGGCTGTATTATTTGCGCACAGTGTTTTTGTGCCAAAACGCCGAGCTTGCTGTATGTTCATAAAGTTAACGGAAATCAATACAACCCGCTGGTAGCATACGGCTTGAATGTTACAAACAGGTTGAAGATGGATTTGTGCTATGCGGCGTGTTAAAAATCATTCATCCGCAAACTGCTCTTCTTTTGCATATACATTCAGTGCATCAAGCATGTCGTCCATGTTACCCATCATAAAGCTGGGCAGATTGTGCACGGAAAGATTGATGCGATGGTCGGTTACACGGTCTTGCGGAAAGTTGTACGTGCGGATTTTTTCGCTGCGGGCTCCGCTTCCAACCATGCTTTTACGGGCATCGGCACGTTCGGCCTGCTTTTTGCTTTCTTCCAAGTCAAACAGACGGGCCCTCAATACACGAAAAGCCTTTGCCTTGTTTTTAATCTGCGATTTTTCATCCTGCTGAATTACCACTATGCCGGTCGGAATGTGTGTAAGTCGCACAGCGGAATCTGTAGTGTTTACACACTGACCTCCGGGGCCGCCCGCACGCATTACATCAACACGCACATCTTCGGGCTTTATCACGATTTCGGTTTCTTCTGCCTCGGGAAGCACAGCCACGGTTGCTGTTGAAGTTTGCAAACGTCCCTGCGCTTCAGTAACAGGAACTCGTTGCACCCGATGTACACCGCTTTCCCAGCGCAGAGTGCCGTATACAAATTTTCCGCTTATGCTGGTTACGATTTTGTTAAAGCCGCCCACTTCGGTTTCTTGGGCTTCCATTGTTTCTGTCTTCCAGCCTTTGCGGTCTGCAAGGTGAATGTACATTTCCCAAAGATCCCGCACAAACAATGTGGCTTCGTCGCCACCGGCAGCGCTGCGGATTTCAAGGATGATGTTTTTTTCGTCGAGTGGATCTGGTGGAATCAATTTGAGTTTTATCTGCTCTTCAACCTTGGGGCGTTTTTCTTCCAGCTCTTTTAATTCTTCGCGGGCCATCTCTTTAAGATCGTGGTCATCTTCGGATGAAATCAGCTCTTTGTCGGCTTCAATTCCAGAAAGCACTTTTTTGTATTCGTCATACAAGACCATTATTTCTGTAAGGTACTGGTGCTCGCGCATACAATCTTTATATTTTTTTTGGTCTTTAACAAGATTAGGGTCTGAAACTGCCTGATTCACCACGGTAAATCGCTCTGAAAGTTCTGTCAGTTTTTTTAGCAAATCCATAGTGCGTTCATTGTAACGTTTTTTTGGGGAAAACACAATGAGTGCTACGGCAAGCGGGATGAAGCTTTGAGGGCCTGTGCAAGTTTTTTTATGGCTTTTTCTATTGCATCGGGTAAAAGGCTAGCGTAGTTTACAATGACGGTGTGTGCGGCCTCGTCAAGGAGAACATTGTCTTTCTGCGCGTAGAATTCGGACAAAAACGAAATGTGGAGTTTCCTGCGCAGTGCCGCGGCTTTTAATTCCGCATCGCTTTTTTTTGTATGCAGCCGGAGCAGAAAGTAAAGTCCTGCGTCTGCCTCCAAAATGAGTGAATCCTGAAACGCACTTTCGCGCTGTATGCATGATACTGCGGCATCTTTTTGGGCTCGGTATCGGCGGCGCAGCCGGTTTATGTGGCTTTCAAAGTGACCTTCACCCATGAACATGGCAAGCGTGTACTGGTTCATGGTGGGCACCGTGTTTGAATAAAATCCAAGTTTGCTGTAAAACTGTTCGGTCAAACTCAATGGCAGCACCAGATAGCTGATTCGGATGGTGGGCGAAAGTGTTTTGGTAAACGTATTCAGATAGATAACGCGGTCTATAGTGTCAATGCTCTGTAGCGTGGGAATGATTCTTCCATTCAAACGGAATTCGGCATCGTAGTCATCTTCGATGATGTAGCGGTTTGGTGCTCCGGCGGCCCAGCCCAAAAGCTCGTACCGCCGGCCAATTGAAGTGGTACGTCCTGTAGGGAAGTGGTGCGATGGTGAAATGTGCGCGATAGTCGCTCCGCTCGCATCAAGACCGTCAATACACATGCCCTGCGAATCCAACGCAACAGGAACGCATCGGACATTGCATAAATCATAAACCTGCGCGATTTTTGAATACCCCGGGTCTTCAACAGCAAATGTATTTTTGTAACCCAAAAGTTGAATGATGAGTGAATACAGATATTCCGTGCCCGCGCCCACAACAATCTGTTCCGGTTGCACTCGCATTCCTCGGAACTCGTACAAATGGTTTGCAATGGCTGTGCGCAGTTCTTCTACGCCACCTGGAGGACTCACACGCATGATGTCCTCCGCGCGTTCAGAAAGCACTCGCCGCACCAAGCGCGACCACGTTGCGAACGGAAACAGTGCGGGCTGTGTATATGTCGCCGAAAGATGTATTGTGTTGTCTGGTACAGGCCGTGTTTTTTTTTCATGGAGGCTTTTGTTTTTTTGCGCAAACGGTGTAATATCTTTTTCATTTTTTACCTGGCTGGCAACGAGTATGTCACTTGCAAAAAATCCTTTTTTGGCGAGTGAATACACATAGCCTTCGTCTGAAAGCTTTGCGTATGCGTTTTCTACCGTGATGGTGCTGATTCCCAAATGAATGGCGAGTGCCCGCTTTGAAGGGAGTTTTTCATTGGGTGCGATAGTTCCATTTAAAATATCCGCACGTATGCATTCATACAACTGAAAATACAGGCTTTGTTTTTTTGCAGAAGATGAAAGGCGGTCTCTGTAATTTTCAAAACTGTATGTGAGCATGTTTTTCTGACCTCTTGTCTGACCATAATAAAATAATTGAATTTGGTAATATCAATAATACCACAAATATACTAATATGTTCCACATGGAAACACAAAAGCAGTACGAGTTGAATAAAGGACTTGCCCGGATGCTAAAGGGCGGCGTGATTATGGACGTGACAACGCCCGAACAGGCAAAAATTGCAGAAGACGCAGGTGCCTGCGCGGTGATGGCGCTTGAACGCATTCCCGCAGACATTCGGGCAGCCGGTGGCGTGGCTCGTATGAGCGACCCAAAAATGATTAAAGGCATCCAGGAAGCGGTGAGCATTCCCGTTATGGCAAAGTGTCGCATTGGCCACATTGCGGAGGCGCGCATTCTTGAGGCCATCGACATTGATTATATTGATGAAAGCGAAGTGCTTACTCCCGCTGATGACGTTTATCACATAGACAAAACCCAGTTCAAGGTTCCGTTTGTATGTGGCGCAAAAAATCTTGGCGAGGCGTTACGGCGCATTGGTGAGGGGGCGGCCATGATCCGTACTAAAGGTGAGCCTGGCACCGGCGATGTTGTACAAGCTGTAAGCCACATGCGGGCCATGAATAGCGAAATCAGGCGCATTGCTGCCCTGCGTGAAGACGAGCTTTTTAACGAAGCCAAGCTTCTGGAAGTGCCGCTGGATTTACTTTGTTCTGTTTACAAACAAGGCCGGCTTCCCGTAGTGAATTTTGCAGCAGGTGGTGTGGCCACTCCGGCAGATGCATCGCTTATGATGCTGCTTGGCGCGGAAGGCGTGTTTGTGGGAAGCGGCATTTTTAAGTCTGGCAACCCGGCAAAACGTGCGGCGGCAATAGTTCAGGCTGTTACCAACTACATGGATTTTTCTCTGGTGGCCCGTCTTTCCGAAGACTTAGGTGAAGCGATGGTTGGTATTAACGCGGATGAAATTCAGCTTTTGATGGCAGAGCGCGGCAAATGACGGCAGTGCTTTCGGTGCAGGGAGATTTTGCCGAGCACGAAGCGGCGTTGCATGCGCTTGGCGAACCTACTTTTGAGCTTCGACAAAAAAATGACTTGGAGCGTCCGTTTGACCGCCTGGTGCTTCCCGGTGGGGAAAGCACCGTGCAGCGAAAGCTGGTAACCGATTTGGGAATGTACGAGCCGCTTCGAGAGCGCATCGGTTTTGACATTCCCGTGTTTGCCACCTGTGCGGGCCTTATTCTGCTGGCCGATTATTTTAAGACCCTTCCTGTAACGGTACGGCGCAACGCATATGGCAGGCAGACCGGAAGCTTTTACACAGAAGGAAATTTTAAAGGGATTGGCCCTATTCCCATGACGTTTATCAGGGCGCCATTCGTTGAGCAGGTGCAGGATGGTGTCGTGGTAAAAAGTGTAACGGACGGGCACATCACCGGAGTGCAGTATCGCAGGCAGCTTGGCATTTCCTTTCATCCGGAAATGAATGGCGATTCAAAGCTGTATGCATATTTCCTTGCCCTGTAGCGCAGAATAAAATACGCTCATTATGAGCGAAATTTAAACGTTGCTGGGCATGTAAAATCCAGCGGTAACCTGTTTTGGTTTTCGGCGGAATTTTTGCTTCATTTTCAATTATGATTATGATGCATTCAGATTCTGCCGTCTTGAAAATTATTCGATATTCTGGCGTATGCTGAATTCAAAATAATGTTCCTCAATGATGGCAGAAAGCGTTATGTTGCATATGAGGTTATTTTGTGGTATACTGCCAATATAGAGCATTAGTGATGTCCACGTATTGCCCGTAGACAGGGGGAACATATGCCAAACAATCATTATCTTTTTACGTCTGAATCGGTTGGTGAAGGCCATCCCGACAAGTTGTGCGACCAGATTAGCGATGGCATCCTTGATGAATGCCTTCGCCAAGACCCAGAGAGCCATGTGGCTTGCGAGGCGTTCGCTTGTCAATCCGCAGTGATTGTAGGTGGAGAACTGAATACGTGCGCCCATGTGAATGTGCAAAAAGTTGCCTCAGATGTTGCGCGCCGCATTGGATATACAAATCCCGCATATGGTCTTGATTGTGATTCCATGGCAGTGCTCAACATGATTCATGACCAGTCATCAGACATCAACCAAGGCGTGGTAGGAGCTGGTCTTGATGAATACAAAGGTCAACAGGGTGCGGGCGACCAAGGCATGATGTTTGGTTTTGCCTGCAAGGAGACACCTGAACTTATGCCCGCGCCAATCATGTACGCGCACAAAATCATGCGCAAATCTTCAGAGCTGCGTCATTCAGGCGCCATTAAATGGTTCCGCCCTGATTCAAAAACTCAGGTAACAATTGAATATGAAGGCCATAAACCACTGCGTATCGATACGGTGGTTGTTTCGCAGCAGCATGATCCAGACATTTCCTATGCACAAATTAAAGAAACCATTATTGAGCAGCTTGTCAAACCTGTGCTGGAGCCTACGGGTCTGCTCGATGCCAAGACCAAGTTTTTTGTGAATCCGACCGGACAGTTCTGCATTGGAGGCCCCGTTGGTGACACTGGTCTGACCGGGCGCAAAATCATTGTTGACACTTACGGCGGTATGGGACGGCACGGCGGTGGATGTTTTAGCGGTAAGGATCCTAGTAAAGTTGACCGTTCTGCCGCATACATGGCCAGGTATATCGCTAAAAATATCGTGGCGGCAGATTTTGCTGAACGTGCTGAAGTCCAGCTTGCCTATGCAATCGGCGTTCCATTTCCGGTGAGCATTATGGTTGACACATTCAACACAGGCATTGTTCCTGAAGAAAAAATTGTTGCTGCCGTTCGCGACGTGTTTGACTGCACACCAAGCGGTATTGTCAAGACACTTGATTTAAAGCGCCCCATTTATAGCGCTACCGCCACTTATGGTCATTTTGGGCGCAACGAGTTTTCGTGGGAACAGACTGATAAAGTCCAGGCGCTTAAAAACATACTCAAATAGTTTGCGCAAAAGCGGTGCAATTTTATGCGAGAAATGTCACCGCAAACCAAAAACAATGTTTTGGCTTTTTTGCATAATGAACTTGAATATTCCATGTGGCATCGACTTGTTCAGGTGCGCAAAGCTGCTTGGAGTCAAAGTTGATTTTACATTTGCTTAGATTCAAGAAGCTTGTCCAGAAAAAGGCCAAAACTTTGAGCGTTCTGAATATTTTTTGCATAAACTGTTTGCGATATGAAAATTACGCATACCTTGTTTTTGCTAAATCGTTTTTGTCTTGAATTTAAATGAAATAAATTTGCCTCTGGCTGCAATGCTGAAAACAATGTTTATAAATTTGGCAGTGATGCTTAAGAACCATTAAGTTATAAATTTCCAGAAAATTCAGGCTTCACTTTACAAAGTGCGGGACTGTTTCTGTGTTGGGGTGTTTGAGGAGGCCGCATGACAAAATCCACAACCATGCACTCAAAAGGGCAAGATAGTGCCAATGCAACAAACCGTGCTGTGCAAAAGTCAAAATCGGCCGTGTCATCTTTTTGTCAACTTACAAATGCGCAGATTATAAAAATTTTTGAACGCTTTAAAAGCGCGAATCCTAATCCCCGGTCAGAGCTTTTGGCACCCAATCCGTATTGCTTGCTTGTAAGTGTGGTGCTGAGTGCACAGGCCACTGATAAATCAGTAAACGCCGCCACCCAAGCGTTGTACGAGATTGTGACCACACCAGAACAAATGCTTGCACTCGGAAAAGAAGGACTCATTTCCTACATAAAATCAATCGGATTGTTCCGTGCAAAATCCGAGCATATCATGGGGTTGAGTAAAAAACTGGTGGAAGAATTCAATAGCACTGTTCCTCGTACTCGCGAAGAACTGATGTCACTTCCTGGAGTTGGACGCAAAACCGCGAATGTGGTGCTCAATGTGGTGTACCATGAACCGACTATGCCGGTTGATACACATCTTCTGCGTATTTGCCCAAAAATTGGACTGGCCGCAGGAACCACACCGCCCGAAGTTGAGCAGAACTTGCTCAAGCATATTCCCGCTGAATATATGCAGCATGCCCATCATTGGCTTATTCTGCATGGCCGATATGTGTGCACTGCACGTAATCCCAAATGCGATATATGCCCAATCGCAGACCTTTGCCGCCACAACACTTGAGGCGAATTGTGCCTGCGTTTGTTTTTAATAAATTTACGCAGAAGGAGACACACTTCAATACATTGAAGTGAAAGTCAGATTTTCACACATTGCCTAAAATGAAAAAAAGCATTATAATAAAAATATGCTAGAGCTTTCCGTAAATACCCGTTCACCGGCGGCAATCACCGCTGCGTTAAAAAAAATTCGGGAAATGGTTATGACCGGAGCTGTGCCAAAAACTACATCAATACACATTATCCTTGAACCTGGCATCTACCGCGAAATTGTAAGATACAATCTTTCAAATCCGCTGATTATCGAAAGCTCTCCAGGCACAAAACCGCAGGACTGTGTAGTTCAGGCTGAAAACTGCGAAGCGTTCCACGCCGGGCCAGAAAATCGGGCCGTGTTTGTTGTGGGGCCTAACGCCACCGATGTGTCACTCAAAAACTTTAGCGTTATCAATACGCATGTCAAAACCGGCAGCGCTGATTTTTCCGCGCCAGATGCCGCCGAAGCTTTTTTTTGGAACAATACCACCGGCACGTTGTCTGCCAAACACATGCGTTTTGAAGGGCGGCAAAACACGCTGTACGTTAAAGGTTTCTGCTGGTTTTTGAACTGTTTTTTTAGCGGTGACACCGATTTTATTTACGGCGACTGCGACACTGCGTTATTTGAAGATTGCGAAATTTTTACTCGCGGCGACAATAGGGGTGAACGTAACGGCTATGTGGTAAAAAGCCTTGCACTTGCAAATAAAGCCGGTTTTGTTTTTTCTTCATGCAGATTTACTGCGGAAAATCGAAAAAAGAATTCCATTTATATTTTCCGCACAGAAGGAAAAGGCGGTGCCACAACCGCAAAGTGCTGGGACAGTGCAGCGCTTATAAACTGCATGGTTTCTGATGACTATGACCCTGAGCTTGAATGGGATGATGACCACGAGCTTGAAGTGTACCCGCGTGCCAATGCAAAAATCGGCTGGCGCGAATACAACACTCGCGTGGTTTTGAAAAACGGCTCCATTGAAGACTCTGACACATCGCGCCGAAACATCAAATCATACGTTATGACCGAAGATGAATACTTCAACTTGTATTCTTCACGTTACCTTATTTTACGGGACACTCCGTTTGCAAAAAAATTTGATTGAGCTCTACTGTGCATGCTGTCAAAATCGAATGGTCGGGCCTTACAAAAAACTGGAGCATGTTGCTGTCATTCATGCATGACTTTTAACGGATTAAAATATTCATATTGACTAAAAATGAATATTTCTGATAAACTACATCGCGATTCGGGCCATTAGCTCAGCGGTTAGAGCAGGGGACTCATAATCCCTTGGTCCTTGGTTCAAATCCAAGATGGCCCATATAATGACATGCAGTTTCTGCAATTTTAGTGTGATTCATCTGCAAAATAAAGTCCTTACGTGTCGCTTATGTATAAAGCTGAAAGTGTTTTGCCGCCAGCGGCATTTTTGTATTCTGTGGTCACGTCAAGCTGAAATAGCCATGTGATGCCGTTTGTGGTTTCTGTGTTGGTACTGCTGGAGCAGGCTGTGAGCGTGGCGAATGCAAGAAAAAGCGCTGTGGTGCAGGCAGAAGGTTTTTCATTTCTTTTTCCTAAATGAAACAATACCAATGGCGTGGTCAAGAATTACAATGCTTAGTATTTCTGATTGGTCAAGTAATTAAATACAATCGTAAAAAATAAATTGACTACAGGGTTTGTATGTGCTGAATGAACGAATCAAGGACTTGCGCATTGCTCGTGGGCTTAATCAGGTTGACCTTGCAAAACGGCTGGGTGTTACCAAGCAGAGCATTTCCAGCTGGGAAAATGACAATGTTCAACCTTTGATAGAAATGCTTGTCAGGCTTGCACGGACTTTTTCTGTTAGCACCGATTATCTTTTGGGAGAAAACTCCCGCACTTTTTTAGAAGTAACTGGTTTGACAACAATGCAGATAATTCATGTGCAGCAGATTATCAACGACATTGCTGGTTGCAAAAATCTGCAATACAGTTATTTGTCTTTACAGCGGACGTACTGTGATATATCATATGGTATGACTCTTTCAAAACAAACGTACCTTGCCATGAACAAGGCATATAACACGATTTTTGATGAATGGCAGAATGTGCAAGACATGCCTCCGTTGTTGCACCAGCAGCTGAACACCGCACTGGTGCTTTTGGACGGTGTGCTGGATGAGCTTAAAAAAAATGCAACAGATGATTCTGTGCTGTCAAGTGGCAATGCAACATGTAAAACGCCAGCCGATGACAATGCGCCAAAATTCCTCGTGTTCGGAGGCAAAAAGCATGACGTTTGAAAGTGACTACACGGAAGGTGCGCATCCAAAAATCTTGCAGCGCCTAAACGAAACCAATTTTGAACAGGTAAGCGGCTATGGTGCTGATCCGTTTTCTGAATCCGCGCGGCAGAAAATTCGTGAGGCATGTGCAAATCCAACCGCGCAGATTACGTTTATTTCAGGTGGCACACAGACAAACCAGATTGTCATCGATTCACTTTTAAAACCATATGAAGGTGTAATTTCAGCTGCAACCGGACACATCAATACGCATGAAGCCGGGGCCATTGAATATGTGGGCCACAAAGTGCTTGTTGTTCCTTCGCAAAACGGCAAACTGAATGCGCTTGAGGTGGAGCATTACATCAAAGCTTTTTATAGCGATGGAAACTGCGAGCACATGGTGTTTCCTGGCATGGTCTATATTTCTTTTCCTACTGAATATGGCACATTGTATACTAAGCATGAATTGCAAAACTTGTACGGTGTGTGCCGTAAATACCAAATTCCGCTGTTTGTTGACGGAGCACGTCTTGGCTATGCGCTTGTAAGTTCTGCATGTGATGTTACTCTGCCTGAGCTTTCAGAACTGTGCGATGTGTTTTACATTGGCGGCACTAAAGTGGGGGCTCTTTGCGGCGAAGCCCTGGTATTTACCAATCAGAACGAACCTGCGCATTTTGTTAATTTTATAAAAAAGCACGGTGCCTTGCTTGCCAAGGGGCGGTTGCTCGGCATTCAGTTTGAAACATTGTTTACCGACGACTTGTATTTTAAAATCAGCCGCAATGCCATTGAACAGGCGATGTTTTTAAAACAAGGTTTGCAAAAACTCGGCTATCCTCTGTTTATTGATTCTCCGACCAATCAGCAGTTTGTGGTGATTGAAAATGTAAAAATGCATGTGCTCAAACAAAAGGTAGGTTTTAGTTTTTGGGAACAATACGATTCCACGCACAGTGTTATTCGCCTTGCCACCAGCTGGGCCACTCGGCGCGAAACGGTGGAGCAGCTGCTAGACGTGCTTGCAGAACTGAAAAATTCTGATGCAGCTCAATCTTGCTCAGTGTAAAACGGCAGGATGAATGAACGGCAATGCTGTTTTTGATTCATGCGGAAATGGTACATAACGTGCTTCTGTAAAACCAGCCACTAGCTTAAAACCTTGCTTTTGCTTGCCGATGTTTGATTTTTTTTTTATACTGACCGCATGAACATATGCCTGTTTACCCCACAGGAAATAACGCAACCGCTTGATATTCGTGATGAACGGGCAAACCACATTCTGAAAGTGCTGCATAAAAAAACAGGCGATACTTTTGCTGCTGGCATTATCGGTGGAATGGCTGGACTTGCAACAATCACTGGCATAGAAACGCACGAAGCCCATTCCGCAGACGGCCACAAGACGTTTGCGGCCGGCCACATTTTCTTTACATTTACGCCTCAGACTGATGGAAAGCCGCTGTATCCGCTTGTTATGATTGTTGGCTTTCCCCGGCCCATTCAGCTTAAAAGACTTTTGCGTGACATGGCCGGACTTGGCGTGCAGGCAGTGCATTTGACCGCGACTGATTTGGGTGAAAGATCATACCTGAAATCTGATTTGGCCACTACCGATGCAGGAACCGCCATGCTGTTGCACGGAACTGAACAGGCCGCCAGCACACATGTTCCGCGACTGTACATACATCGCTCGCTTCGTGAATGTCTTGATGTTGTTGCAAAAATGATTGGCGGAAATGTTACAAGCGCTGCTGAACTTGCCATAAACGCTCCTGATTTTTCTCAAAAATTTGTTAAAGTTGTTGAGCCGGAACCAAATGTAAACTTTAACACTCCTTCTGAATCATGTTCAAAATCTATTGATTTTTCTGTGCCAGCCAGTGCCGTTGAGGCTCCGCTGCTGATGGCTTTGGACAATGTAACCCCTTCCCAAAGTTTATGCGACTATCTGCATTCTATTGATTGGAATGCCGCCACAAACGGCGCCGTATCTTCCATAAATGCCAACATTCCTGCTGACATTGGCAGTTTTGGCTCCATTCATGTTGATGCAAGCACTCATAAATGTACAGCGGGCTCTGTCTCGCGTACTGCGGTGGCTGCTATTGGGAGTGAACGTGGCTGGACGAATGCGGAGCGGACTCTGCTGGAATCTTACGGTTATAAACGGCTCAGCATGGGAAAACGTGTTCTTCGTACCGAAACTGCCGCAACTGTAGCTGCAAGCCTTATTTTGGCTTCGTTGGGCGTTTTGGATTGATGCGGCGTTGCAGGTTCAGCATTCCTGTAAAAACCAGTGAAAATTTGTTTGCATTCTTGTAGATTATCAGCTATACTTAAAAAGTCAGAACGCTTTCATAATGATGCGTATGAGTGGTTTTTTCAAGGGGTGACATTATGGAAAACGAAACCATCAAAGGCATGCTCCTTGATATTCAGAATACATCTCTTGAATTTTCCGTGGTTCAGTCTGGCAAAGAAAGCAAGCGGGTAAACGGCCTGTACAAACCCGACACGCGCGAAATCATCCTTCACAATAAAAATTTCAAAACCGAAAACGAGCTAATTTACACGGCGGTGCACGAATATACCCATCATATTATCAACGAGGAACAGATTCAGGCAAGCGGAGGGCGTGAACCTCCACACCAGGCGCGCAGCCACACAAATTATTTTTGGGCTAAATTCAACGAACTTTTGGAGCTGGCCGAGCAGAAGGGATATTACAGAATTGACATAGCCGATTCTCCCGAACTCAAAGCTTTGACAGATGAAATCCGCAAAAAATACATTGAACCGAATGGCCAATTGATGATTGAATTCGGCAAGGCGCTCATCAAAGCGCAGGCTCTATGTGAGCAGGCAAATATCCGCTATGAGGATTACATTGATCGTGTGTTGCAGCTTCCGCGTACTACCGCAAAATCTGTTACCAAAGTAGGCTTGCTTCCCAGCGAAAACGCCGTGCTTGGTTACGATAATATGAAGATTGTGGCTGCCATTAAAAAGCCCAATGAACGGGCCAGGGCCCAGGAAGCCATCAAAAGTGGAAAAAGCCCGGACAGTGTGATTGCCATGATGAAAAGGAAGGCCAGCCAGATAGATCCTAAAACAAAACTGGAAAAAGAAAGGGAACGTCTGACTAAGACTATTAGCGAGCTCACCCAACGCCTTGAATTTGTGGAGGAAAGCCTTGCAAATATGTAACTTGAATCGTTCACTTGTTTTGTGTGCTGCCACCGCACTTATCTGCACTTCGTCGGTTTTTTGCCAATCATCCGAAACATCGGGTTTTGGTGTTGGTACCATAGCATCGCCAAACATGCCCACAATTGACGCGCCCACTTTAGGCGATGGTTACTATATTCCGGGCAATGTGACAAACCAGCCGTACACAGGATACCGTATTGCTCCTAAAACCTCTGCCGACAAAAAGGCTTCAACTGCAACCGAGCAGACAAAAACGGAATCCATTGCAACTCAAACGGAAAAGCCTAAAGCCACGTTGAGCGCCGCCGATGTTTCAACTCTCAGCAAGCTTGGACTTTTGAATCCGCTTTCTTCGCTTGCGGGGGTATCGTCAAGCGGACTGCCATCACTTTCTGCGCTGGACAACTTGTACACGTCTGGGGCAAATTCGGAAACAAATGCATTGCTTCATCAAGTGCTCACATCGCTTGAATCACTTAAAACGCAGAATGTTGAATCGGTTGCCGCAAGCCAGGAACAAGTTGCAACTGAAAAAAGCGCTTCTGAAATTCTTGCCGCAAACGCATTGACTCCGGTACACCAAAGCAAGCTACTTCGTTTTATGGTAAACGGCTACGATGTTTTGCATACATGCCGTACAATTTACATTTCCGATGTACAGCATGATGGCACCGTGCTTTTGACGGGCGACCGCCGTTACAAAAGTGACGGAAACCTTCGCGATGAAACTTTTCACATCTTGTTTAAGCAGACTGGAAATGCTTCGGGCGAAAATTATGCGGTTGCCGCCGCTGTTACCCAAGATTCGCTGAATCAGTATTCGTTTTTGTATCAGCTTGCACAGCGCAAGAATCTTACGGCAAGTCGCACAGGTAATTTTTTGGTCATGCGTACCGATGACCCAAACTGGAAGCTTGAGTTGCTGCTAGATTTGGGCCAAGGTGAAGTGGACTAGAACAGCACCGGGTGTTCCAAAATCTCATCGCATTTTCTATGCCACTCAAAAATGGTTTTGCGCAGTGGATTTGCTATGTGTTGAGTAGCGTAAACAGGAGTTGCCGTGATTGCAAAATTGAACGAAGGCATTGCCAGGCTGGAACTTTCGTTATCGCCACAGCAGATGGAGCAGCTTGAATCATATATAGGCTGTATTTTGGAGTGCAATAAAACTTACAATCTGATGAAGGCCGATTCTCCAGATGAGCTTGCCGTGAATCATATTCTTGACAGTCTTGCAGGGCTTCCCACTCTTTTGAGCTTGGTTTCAGAACATGAGATGCAGACTGATGGCACTGTTACCATTGGAGACATCGGTTCTGGCGGTGGCTGCCCTGGTATTCCGCTTGCCATAGCATGTCCGCAGTTTTCGTTTGTGCTGGTTGAGCGCATGGAAAAACGTGCTAAATTTTTGGAACAGACTGTTTCTAATCTTGGGCTTACAAACACAACTGTTTTGTGTGTACAGGCCAGCGCTGTGCCAGTCCACTCGTTTGATTTTGCGGTATTCAGGGCATTTCATCCATTTGAAAAAAAGATTCTTAACTGGCTTTTTAAAATGTTGAAACCGGAAGGCTTCATTATTGCCTATAAAGCCCGCGCCGAAAAAATTGCCGCAGAAATGGAAGCCGTTCGTCAGATTGTTCCGGATTACACAAAAATACCGCTCACTGTTCCATTTTTGGAAGACCATGAGCGCCATCTTGTTGTAATCCACAGATAAAATTACTGTGTGGCTACCGCTGTTTTGCGCGCATAAGCGGTGTGCCTGTTTATCGTTCAGCTGATTTGTTTGAGCAATTTTGTGAGATGTGTTTTTTCAATCAAATCGAGTGGACGGCCTTCCGCAAATTTATGTGCTTCTTCAGAAAATTCACCGGCGGTAATGCAAAACCCTTTGTCTGCATTGATGTCGTGCATGTGTCCGTGGAAATCCCGAATGTAGATCTCGCCAGTGGAACTTGTGGTGCGGAAAAACCTGAACACTTCCAGGTCTTCCCATTTTCCGGCGTTTATGTTTGCAAGTACATCGGTGAACACAGGCCCTACGCTTATGTCCTGAATTTTTATTCTGTCAGAATGGTATATGACTGATATGATTTTTCGACACAATGTTACAAAATCAGTTGTGCTGCTCGAAAGATATACCTGCAAGTTTTTGTTTTGGCTCAATTCTTGATAGCGGTTGATAAGCGCATTTACGTCTTTGTAGTTTGGATTTACATCGCGAATGAGCCGAAGATTGTTAAGCCCCTGCGCCATTTTGTTTATTGAAAAATAGCACTGCGCAAGGTGGTACTGCAATTCCAGCTTTACATCAACGGGAATATCGGTATGTTTGAGGCCAATTTCAAAATCCTGGATGGCGTTTTCCAGGTCATTGTTTTTCGCGTGGTAGATTCCTGCCTGCAAGCAAGAACGTGCGCCATATGTTGGGTCTGCCCGCAGATGCATAAAAACTTTAATCGCTTTGTCTCCAAAGCCTTCTTCTGCCATTGCATCGGCCATGCCAAATAACGCTTCTTTGTTTCCGGGGTCTTCGTCTAGCGCTTTTTTAAAATATGGCAGACTGTCTCTAAAATGATGGCTTTTGTACAGCGATTGCCCCAACATCAAATACACGCCGGTTGCGTCTGGCTTTATCATTAACGCTTTTTTAAAGCAGGGAGCGGCCTTGTCAAATACATTGGTCATGTAAAATGTGTATCCCAAATAGTAATTTACATCATAATCGCGGGAATTCAATTTATATGCCATGCTCAACGAGCCGAGCGCCTCATGGTATTTTTGCAGTTGCACAAGGCAAATGCCAGCACGCAGATTCGCGGTGAACGCATCGATTTCAGTATTGGTTGCAGAAAGATGAATCAAATTGTTGTACACAGTAACAGCTTTGTCCCACAAGCTGTTTGTAAAATACACATCGCCTAGAGGTACCAATCCCGCCGGATCATGTGGATTTTTTGAAAGCCGGCGAGCTGCTTCCTTCATAATCTGAGCCTGCGACTTTGTTTTTTTTGCATCTAGCTTTCCTTTGGCATTGGCGTTTTTGCTGTTTTTACCGCTTTGAGGTTTCTTTCCCATCGCCATAATCAAAATCGCAGCAACGGCAAGAACAGCGACACCTGCTATAACAAAGGAGAAAATGTTTCCCGAATTCATATCTTTTTCCGTTTATAGTATCGGCAAAAAAAGCCAAAAAGTTAAATCAAACTTATTTGTGGGGATAATGCGCGGGCACATGGTAAATCGGCCTGGGCATATAATTGCGGTAACGGACGGCACCAGCCATGCACACAGCGCAAATATCTCTGCATAATCAGTATGAGCACAATATTCTGCGGAATACAGCAGCGCACGATGTTGCCAGGCACAAGACGGATTCAATGGGCCCGCCGCTTTTCTTGCACAAACAAAGCGATTTTGTCCAGCGCGATTTTGATTTTGTCTATGGCGGTGGCATAGCAGCAGCGGATGTGCCCTTCACCACCCGGGCCGAACACACTTCCTGGAACCACACACACATTGTGGCGTTGCAGCAGCTCCGTGGCAAATGCCTCGCTTGTCATTCCCGTAGAACTTATGTCGGGGAACATATAAAACGCGCCCGCCGGCTCCGGAACAAGCAGCCCCATGTCGGTGAATTCTTTGTGCATCAGGTTGCGGCGCTGCTGGTAGCTTATACGCATTTTTTCAACTTCGCTCCATGCGTGTTTCAGGCCTTCGAGCGCCGCATACTGGCTCATTATGGGAGCGCAGATGGTGTTGTATCCGTGCAGCTTCACAATCTGCGCCATCAAGTCGTTGGGGGCGGCAATCCAGCCGATGCGCCAGCCGGTCATGGCAAAACTTTTGCTGAATCCATTCAGAATAATCGTGTAATCTTTCATGCCGGCAAAGCTTCCTATGGAAACATGCTCGGCACCGTCATACACCAATTCACAATAAATCTCGTCGGCAATGCACCAGAGCTGGTGCCGTTTTATAACCTCCGCGATTTTAGCCAATTCAGCCTTGGGAATGATTGTGCCAGTGGGATTGTTCGGACTGCACATCATGATTGCCTTGGTTTTTGGCGTGCAGGCCTTTTCAATTTGCTCAGCGGTAGGATAGAATCCGTTCGGGGCGGTATTCAGCTCGATAACGGTGGCACCGGTGAGATTTGCAAGCGGCACATAGTTTACATAGCACGGAGTGCACACCAGAAGCTCGTCATCAGCGTTGAGCACGGCGCGCAGCACGGCATCCACGCCTTCGCTTGCACCAACAGTCACCAGCACTTCATTCTGCGGGTTGTAATGCAGCCCGTAACGCTCCATGTACGTGGCAATCGCCTCGCGCAGCTCAACCAGCCCCCAATTGCTCGTGTAGCTGGTCTGCCCCTTTTCAAGATGATAAAAAGCCTCCTCGCGCATGAGCCAAGGCGTAGGAAAATCAGGCTCACCCACCGAAAGCGAAATAACATCATCATGGCCAATCAGAAGCTCAAAGAATTTCCTGATTCCGCTTGGAGGCGTCGCGACCATGGCTCGGCTGAATTTGTCCTGGCGTGTGTTCATGCAATCACCCCTTCGCGGCCATCCGGATTCTGCTCCACATAAACGATGTCATTCTCTTTGTAAGTCTTTAGAATGAAGTGCGTTTTTGTTGAACGCACCCCTTCCAACGTGGAAAGCTTGCGCGCAACAAACAGCGCCACCTCCTGCAAGGAATCCCCCTCGATGATCACCTTCAGATCGTAGCCGCCACTCATCAGATACAACGATTTTACCTGCGGAAAACGGTAGATTCTGTCGGCAATGCCATCAAAACCGTGCTCTCGCTCGGGGGCAACCTGAATTTCAATCTCGGCCTTGACCTTTTCCTTTGCGCCAACATCTTTTTCGGGATTCACTATGGCCGCGTACTTCATGATAACGCCGTTGTTTTCAAGGTCTTTGATGATTGCCTTTACATCTTGGGGAGTCCGCCTTGTCATTGCGGAAATATCTTCGACTGAAATGCGGGCATTGTCGCGCAGCAGGTTTAGTATCTCTTCGGAACCGTCCATGGCCACCTTCCATAAATCTTTTTGCACATCTGGCACCGCCATCAGCTGAACCAGACCCTGGCAAAGCATATCGCATTTTGTGTGAATGTGCAATCGTGGCACAAAATTCACAAGACTGTCTCAAAAAACCATGTGATTCGCGCGGAAACGCTGCAAGCCGTGCTTCTGCAAAACTGCAACCCTTGGATTCAAGCCCTGCTTCCGCGTATGCGTGTGTTTGCTGCCAGAATAAATGTCAGTGCAGAAAGCGTAATGCCGTACACAGCCAAAATCGGCACGCCAATGCGCGTAAAACCTGAATGGATTTTTTGGGATTCTTTAACCCGCACGGTCTTTAAAAGCCCATGAACGCCATGCATTTGCAGGATTTTTGCTGCCCGCACATGCAGAAAGCGAATGCCCGGGCAGAACGGGCCTTTGTGCACGGCCCGTGGCATTGCCAGCACATGGTTTTTGGGCTGAATGTGCGGCTATTTTTTGTCTCCTATGCCGAATGTGAGCCAGTCGCTCTGGTCAACCGCCACTTTGACAAGCTTTTTGGTGGCTCCCATCACTTCCTTGAGCTTTTTCTGCGTTGCCGAAAGCTCAGCGGTCTTTGTCTTGAGGAGTGCCTTGAGCTCTTCCTGCTCGTTGTCAAGCGCCGCAAGACTCTGCGACAGCGATTCAATCTCAGTGGCCTTGGCCTCGTCGAGCCCCACCTTGGAAACCACGTCGGCACGCTTTTTTATGCCCTCCGCCATCAGCCGTGCGTCTGTAAGCTGCTGCGCCAATGAAGTGTATGAACCCATAAATCCCTCCTTGTGTAGCTGTAGTCTATTTATACTATGGGGCAAAACCGCGTAAAAATCAAGCAAAGTTTTGACAATATCGCGCAAAAAGTCCTGCGCAGCAAAAATATGTTCCAGACAGGAATGACAGGCCAAGGCATGTCCACGGCGCATGTTATGATCCCAAAAAAACAGACTTTTATGCACAAGAAGCATATATTCACGTGAATGCTTTAGGTTCTGACATGTAAAACTTAAATCTGAACGTGCAGAAACAGTTTCTGCATCATAAAAAACACATTCTGCGCATATAAAAAGCGAATCTGCATGTGCAAAAACACATTCATCATGTAGAAAAACAAAATCTGTACATGCAGAAATAAATTCTACACATGGAGAAAACGAATCTGCACGTGCAGAAATGAATTCTGCACATGAAAAAATCGAATCTGCACGTGCAGAAACACATTCAGCATGTGGAAAAACAAAATCTGCACGTGCAGAAACATATTCTGCACATTAAAAAAACTAATCTGCACATGTAAAAACACATTCAGCATGTGTGAAACCAAAATATGCACATGCTGGAATATATTCTTCACATGCAAAAAATAAATATGCATATGCAGAAGTGGATAATTCACATGGTTTGCCATAAAAACGGTGCTGGATTGGTCTTTAGGCATGTGCATGGTGCTTTTGGGCTTGTGTGTTCAGGATTGGCCGGTTTTGAATGTGGCTTGCGGCTGTGGTTTGCGCTGCGCCCGGCAATGATATAAAAAAGCTTTACAATTTGACGGCATTGGAATATAATTATCTTACTATGGCTCTTATTACTAGTCAACAGCTTAATCAGTATTATGATGAACATCGGGACTCTGAAATTGTGCTGAGTAAGGATATTATTCAGGCACTTGCGCTTGATCCCCTTCAGGTTTATGTGCGGTGCGGTGGTGACCAATGGCCATGCATTATCAATTCAACGTCTTTTATGCAGGTGAAGATCATCATCAGCACAAAGAGCGAGGCTTTCAAGGCGATAGCCCAGAAGGATCCTCCGCCGGTCAGTGTGCGCTTTGGTTTTTTCCAGGCTTCAGGTCAGTCGTTGGCTTTTTTTATTGCCGGCAAGGTTGATTCCATTTCGCAGTATCCGGGCGGGTCGGATCTTGCCATTGTGACAATCAAGTATACCCAGAAGCCGCCGGAAGATTTTATTGAGATTGTGGGGCGTGTGCTCGATGCCAATGCCAAGGCGGTTCGTCTCCGCGACGAAAAGATTGTGATGAATGCCGATGTTCGTTCCAAGCTGAATATGGGCAGCGAAAATCCTATCGTGGTGATTCAGAAGGTGCCGCGCAAGTGTGTTCTGATAAGCCTTTCGTTTGGCGGGGCGCAGGTCGCTTTGCCCGGGATTGCCAAGTTCATTGTGAACAAGACAGCCTGCATACAGCTTGACTTTGATTCTCCGCATGAGACTATCAGCGTGAATGGTGTGGTAAAGAGCGTGGACAGTTTTGCGGGGCGCAACGATGTGGTGTCGGCAAACATTGACTTTGATGATTCAAATGTTCCTATTTCGTACAAGATTCGCCTGAATGAATATATGCACACGTTGCCTTCTGACAAAAACGACAACAAATTTTCTGCGCCGACGGATGACAACGAGCCTGCGCGCACGCTACAGGCTTCTGAAACGCAGCAGTAAGTTCCGATGAGTGCCACGAATCCGCTGGATTCCGTTTATTTTATCACATTGCCGCAGGATGCCCCGCTTAAAACAGCGGGGGTTTTGCGGCTTGATTCGTCTATTCCACTTCCTGTGCAGAAAAAAGAGGGCGATGATGATGCGCCGCTGAACACTGCCTCGCTTTCGGAGGAGCAGCTGCTTTCTGGTTTGCTCAAGGTTCTTGCCTATGATGGTGCCAATCCTCATTTGGAGTATTATCGTTCGCTGCTTGTTCAGGTTCGCCCGAATATCAAAACTGAACTGGCCGAGGCTGCCATTCTGAAAACCAAAAACGAAGATTGGGATTTGGCGGAGGAAATTTGGCAGGCTTTGCATGGGCTGGCGCCTCAAGACCCGGCGATTACGTTGAACCGCGCGCTTTTTTTTGACCAACGGGCCGACAGTTACCGCAAAAACGAGCTGCATGTTGATGCGGATGCTTATGATGCGCAGGCGCTTGAATGTTATCGTCAGGCCATGGATTATGACCCTGAGATTCCCGATGCTTTTTTTAATGCTGGATTTTTTTATTTGAAGCTGCGTGATTTTGGTGAAGCCAAGAGTGCGTTTGAAAATTATCTTGGTCTGACGGTTGATGCAAAAGATGAGGATCTTGGTGAAAATGGCTTGTACAAAAAGCGGCGGGCGCAGGAGATTGTTGAGAGCATTAAAAACCGCGATTTGGAGAGCGATTTGTTCCGCGATGCCTATCATTTTATTTCAACCGGACAGGAAGAAAAGGGGCTGGACAAAATCAGGCAGTTCTTGCAAAAAAATCCTGCGGTATGGAACGCCTGGTTTCTGCTGGGATGGGGGCTCAGGCGTATTGAGCGTTTTGCTGATGCTCGTCTGGCTTTTGAAAAAGCCCTCGAATGTGATGGCGGCATGGAAAGCGCCGACACTCTGAACGAGCTGGCTATCTGCCAGATGGAAACGGGCGATTTTGACGGTGCCCGGAACAGTCTTAGCGATGCGCTTTCGATTGACCCTGAAAATACTAAAGTTATCAGCAATTTGGGATATGTGGCCCTGAAAGCGGGCAAAACGGAAGAAGCGCGTGGATATTTTGCGACAGTGCTGGAGATTGACCCTACAGACAAAATTGCGGCGGCCCAGCTGGAGCAGCTTGAACACGAGGACTAAAGTTAGAGAAGAATCAAGACATTCAAAGCGCTTGTAAATCTGTGTTGACGGTGCAGGTTTTTCTGTGTTCAGGCTAGAAATGGTTTTTAAGTGGAGTTCCGTTTGCAAGTTGAATGTGGTCGCCTGTGGAAATGCCTTCTGCCGCGAACCAGCCTTGCGGTACTTCCAGCGCAAAACGCACGGAGCGGGTGCTGGAAGTGCTGGCCAGAGAGAATGGTGTCATGTCAAAAATGTCGCGGATAAGTCCTGAGCTGTCTATGTAGGCAATTGAAAGCGGGTGTGGTGTGTTTTTCATCCAAAAATGTAGTTGCTGGTCGCGTTCAAACACAAAGAGCATGCCGGTTCCGTCTGGAATGTTCTTACGGTTCATAAACCCATAGTTGCGTTCTTCGGCTTTTACGGCGAGTTCCACATTCACTTTAACGGACGAGCCGTCAGCTTTTGTAATGAGCAGGTCAGTTTTTGGAAGCTTGAATGCACGTGTGTCGCAGCCTGCGTACAGGGGTAAAAAACACACTAGCACAACAAGAGTCAAAATGGCGCGGTTGTTTTGCATGGCTTACAGTCCGTTTAAAAAATCGTCTCGGCTCATTTCTTCTGCGCTTTTCTGCACAGTGGATTTTTCCTGCAAAGAATCAGACACCGCTTTGTCAGTGTATTTGAGCGATAGCGGTCGTTCCAGTGCCATTATAACGGAATCGTTTTTCCATTCAGACTTTCGCGGATTTAAAGATTGCGGGTTGCCATATTTTTTGCACAGTTTGTTGAAAATCGAATAGTGGTCAACCTTTTCTTTTTTTATATTGATGGTGATGATGTAAAGCTTGTCTTCGTAAAACTGAAACCAGCAGCGTTCCAGATAGGAATAAGGTGCAAGACGGCTGGTGTCCGTTTCAATAATAGTGCGCTGCTCTCCAGGCAGCAGAGAAACGTCACGTTCACCTCGGTAACCAAACTGAGGGTCATCGGCGAGCGCTTTTTTTACTTCGTCAACGCTCATGCCAAGCGTGATTCCCGCGTAGCCCGAAGGTAAATCGGAATCGGCGTAGAGGTGAGCTACGGCACACAGAGAAATAAAAGCTAGTACAAAAAATCGTTTACATACCATTTGTGTTGCGACCATTTTGTTTGCGGTAAAATGTTGCCTGCTTGATGAGGTCAGGCACATCCATAATGACAATTTTGCCGTCTACCAGATTGCAATGCTGGTCATTTTCAAATTGCATGATGACCATGCTTTCCTGCTCAAGGGGAATTCCGCATAGTTCAATGATGTCTTTGGGTGTGTAGTCCGTTTTGTATGCAATGCCCGGCGTAACGGAAACTTTTTGATTTTCAAGCTGAAGGGCGAGCATGTCAATAATCTTGGCTCGGGATTCTTGCAGCTGGGAATTTGCAAGCTGCCGGTACATTGACCACAAGCGGTCGGCCAGCATGGTAGTGAGTTTGGCAATATATTTTGGCTGTGTTGAGACCATCTGGTTGAAGTTTCCTTTGTTCACTACCATCAGCTTGCAGGGTTCGTAGGCAATGGCGCTTGCGGAACGGAGTCCGTTGTCAAGCAGGGCCATTTCGCCAAACATATCGCCACGCTTTAGCAGGGCCAGCGTTACTTCCGAATTATTCACCACTTTTACGATTTTGACCACGCCGTCTTGAATGATGAACAGATCGGAGCCTCGCTGTCCTTCGGAAAAAATCATGGTGTTTTGTGGATAGTCCCGAACAAGGTCTTTGGTTGGCTCAAAATATACGGCATGAGTTTTTTTACGGAGCTCTGCAAAACGGCTTATGGCCTGGTTGTAAAATCGACCTTTGTTTGATTCTTTTATGTACTGGTAGTATGCGTAAACGGCTATGTCAAGCTGTTTGAGCTGCTCATAATATTTTGCAATCGAAAAAATCATTTCTGGAGAAGTGATTGCGCTGTCATTCAAATTGATTTTGGTGAGGTTGTTGTTGAGCATGCGCATTTCGCGCGTAAAGGTTCGTACAATTTTCATTGCAACGGGAGTGTTTTTTACAATCAAATCGGGATACTGTTCTCGGTACACCATGATCGCGGTTACATCGGTGAGCGCTACAACGCTTTCCGTTTGGCTGTGGCCAGACATGCACGGAATAACACCCACAAAATCTCCCGGGCCTAACTGTGCAGGAGCGTTTCCAGGAATCTGGGTTTCATGATAGCGCTGTGCCCGTCCGCTCTGGATGATAAAAAAACGGTCAGCTGTGCGAGCACCTTCAATAAGTATGTATGAATTTTGTTTGAAGTGAACAAATGATAACTGAAGCACGCTTTTACCACCTTACGTTCAGTATCGGCAAAGTGAATGGAGCACCTTACACAAAAATAATCTCACATTCCAGTAAAAAACCTGTTTGTGCTTTTACAGAGAGGCGGGTCTGTTCAACCAGCGTTTTAATATCTGAGGCAGAAGCGGTTCCTGTGTTTATAATAAAATTGCCGTGCCACGGTGCAATCTGCGCTCCTCCGTGCATGATGCCTTTTAGTCCTGCTTCATCAATAAGTTGTCCACTGGGTTTTCCAAAACTGCGGTTGTTTTTAAAAACACTGCCCGAGCTTGGAAATCGGAAGTGGCCTTTTGCAACTCGGTCTTGCACAAAGTGGTCGTACTGCGCCTTGATTGCCGTATGCGTTTCTGGCGCGAGCGGCGCTCCCTGCAACACTGACGGCTGCACGCATTCACATGAGAACTGCACCTGTACAATAATCGTATGCATATCCATAAACGGTGAATGTTTGTAGCTCCAATCCTGCAATTTATTGTGATACACCTGTAAAAGATTTTCGATGTTGTTCAGACCGTTTTTGGTGATTTTGTCAAGATCGATGTATGTAATGGAATGAATAATATCACTTGCGTTGGTTTCGTAGCAGCGGGCATTCATGTATGCGGCCCCGCCAGCTGTTCCGGGGAGTCCTGAAAAATGTGAAAACGATGTGATGCCGTTTTTGATGCAATGTTCTGTAATAGCTTGAATGGTGGCTCCTGCACCGCAAGTTACCAGCACGGGACAAGCTTTGTTTGACTGTGTAGACGTGGCCAGTTTTGGGCCGCACTGGTAAGATTTGCAGTTTGCGGGTTCCAGTTTGATTGAATTCAGCCTGGCCGTGGATAGAATCATGCCGTGAAAGCCGTTGTCGGAAAATATTAGGTTTGAGCCGCCGCCGAGCACGTACATCGGCAGTTCGGCTTCATGTGCATGTGCCACTGCAAGTGCTGCTGCTTGTGGGGATTCAGGTTCAACTAGAAGCGCGGCGCTGCCTCCTACCCGCATGGTGGTGCGTTCAGCCAGAGGAACATCAAATGCAACCAGTCCGGTAAACAGAGGGGAGTTCTTGATATTTTCACCTATTTCACGTATGCTACCCATAGTTGTTTTCATTATACTGATGTTTTGGATAATGTTCGAGAGGTATCGAATTATTCGGCACATCAGCGGTACTGCATATCCCTGGGTTCACAGTATTACCGGTTAGGAGAAATCGAATGTCACTGAAATTATTCAACACGATGGGGCGCACTATGCAAGAATTTGTGCCCATCACGCCGGGCTTCGCAGGGTTCTACGGCTGCGGACCCACGGTTTACAACTATGCCCACATAGGAAATCTTCGCGCTTACGTTTTTCTTGATACGCTTGACCGCAGTCTCACATTTTTGGGCTATGATAAAAAGCACGTGATGAACATAACGGACATAGGCCATTTGACAGGCGATGCAGACGATGGCGATGACAAGATGCTCCGTACCGCGCAGGAGCGGCATCAAAGCGTACTTGAAGTGGCGCAGTTTTACACTGATGCATTTTTCCGCGATATGGACGCACTCAACATAATTCGGCCTGACGTGGTGTGCAAGGCTACAGAGCACGTGGACGACATGATAGAGCTCATAAAACGGATAGAGGCGAACGGTCACACTTACATGGCCGGCGGCAACCTTTATTACGATGTGACCACATATCCCAATTATGGCGACCTTGCACAACTTAATCTTGAAGAGCTGAAAGTCGGTGCAGGAAAGCGTGCCGTTGTAGTAGTGGACGAAAACAAGCGGAATCCCCACGACTTTGTGCTGTGGTTTACCAAGAGCAAGTTTGAGAATCAGGCGCTCACTTGGGACAGTCCGTGGGGACGAGGGTATCCCGGTTGGCATATAGAATGCTCTGCCATGAGCATGAAGTATCTGGGAGAGCATTTTGACATACACACCGGCGGAATAGACCATGTACCCATTCATCATACCAATGAAATTGCACAGAGCGAAGGTGCCACGGGTCAAAAATGGGTAAATTACTGGTTGCACAACGCATTCCTCATTCTTGAGGGGGGGAAGATGAGCAAGTCCACAGGGCATTTCATAACGCTTCAGACTCCGCTCCCGGAAGAAAAGGGGTTTGCGCTCACGGACAAAGGCTTTGCGCCGCTTGATTACCGGTTTTTTCTGCTTGGTGGGCATTACAGAAAGCAACTCGTTTTTTCTCTTGAAGCGCTTGATGGTGCTAAAAATGGCCGTGCTGCGCTCGTTCAAAGAATAGCAAAGCTTGCGTCAAAGGGTGGCGTTACGCTTTCTGCTGGAAAAACATACGCAAAAGGCCAGGCCGACAACCGCCTTGGCTTGAGCAAAAACGCGAACAGGCATTTGGATTCATTCAAAACTGCCCTTGAAAATGACCTTATGACCCCTGTGGCATTGAGCGTGGTTTCCAAAGTGATAAAAGACAGCTCGCTTGCTGTTGCAGAAGCATTGGAACTGATTGACCGTATGGACAGTGTGCTGGGGCTAAGGCTGCTTGAAAATGCCGCAGCATCTCAAAAAACAGAACGTGCGGCGCAGGAAGCTCAGAAAGCCGCAAACGACCATTCCGCAGATCCTGAGGCTGCTAAAATAGATGCACTCGTGGCAGAGCGCGTGGCTGCCAAAAAAGCCAAAGATTTTGCCCGCGCAGACCAGATACGCAACGAACTTACCCAGCTGGGGATAATCCTGACTGACACCCCAACAGGCCCCGTGTGGACTCGTGCCTAGTGGTTTGCCATGAATTGTGCCGCACCGTTTCTGCATGACTCGATTTGCCATTCATGCTGAACGAATAATTTTGGCGCCGAACGTTGTAACTAAAAAGAGGATGCTGTGTTTTCTAATTATAGAACAGTACCAGAAGGTAACGGGCAGCTGCACTGCGCCGACCCCAATGATTTTAAAATCATCTATGACGCTACCGTTGAGCTGCTGTATAAAGTGGCTTATCGGGTAGTCAACGATGAAGAAGCAGCCGAAGACCTTGTACATGATTCTCTTATCAAGGCAAATGAAAAACAGCTGGTGTTTCCTTCGTTGGATGACGCAAAGTATTGGCTTATTCGAGTGGTCAAAAATGCCTCGCTGAATTATGCCAAGCGCAAAGCACGTGAAGCGACTGCATATCACAAAGCTTTGTATGAAGGTCGCCAACACATGGACAGTGGTGAAGTTGACCTTTTAAAGGCCGAAGCCGCCGCCAAAGCACGTGAAGCGCTGAATCAGCTGCCACCGAAACTCAAAGAAGTTCTGGTATTGCGTGAATATGCTGACATGAATTATAAAGAAATAGGAAAGGTGCTAGGAATTTCCGAAGGAAATGTAAAAGTTCGGGTGTTTCGGGCACGAGAACAGCTGCTTAAGTTATTAGGAGAAGAAGATGTCTACCTGTCCTAAAAACGATATTCATTCAATCTACCTTGATGGCGAGCTTCCTGTGCAGTATGTGGATGCATACGAAAGTCATGTGCAGTCGTGTGCGGCATGTCAAAAACGTTTGCGGTCATTAAAAGCGTTACATGCGGCATTTTCTGCGGACAGTGCAGCTTGTTCAATTTCCTTAGAAGAAAAACAGCGAGGTTTTGAGCGGCTAAAAGTACGGCTTTCCTATGCAAAAACAACCCGTCATGCTGGGTTTGTGCATGATATTTCCCAAACCGCAAAATCAACTTGGAAATATGTACTTACAGGTGCGGTTGCGGCTTTGGTTGTAGCATTGGTGCTTCCTCTGCGGTTTTCACGCAATCCTGTGGAGCTGCGTGCGTTTGAGCCTGTGGCGCGTAAACCCTTGCAGTCTCCGGTAAATACGAGCGTCAAAATGGACGGCGCACTTGAAAGCGCATCGCTCACGCTGTCGCTGGGCACACCAGAAGCCATTCCAGCGCAAGCTTCCACTGTTTCTACCAGACAGGCCGCGCTGTTTCCGTTTTTGTACTCGCAGGAAGGCGGTACAGAAATCATTTTTGTGAATGCAAGCAGGGAAGTCTCAGACAACACATTCCGCACCAATCTTGCAAGCTATGATGTGTTCAATCCTTTGTTGAACATGGCAGAATCGGAATCTCTGGAATACACCAAAACAGTTTCCTTCCGTTTTAATTCACCGTTCGCATATATTTCATTTGAAATAGGCAGCGACAAGTGAATGTCCTTTATACCTACCGGGAGAATTTTAGGCGACATCCTTGGGTGCGCACTGTTACCTGGGTGTTGCTTTTGCTTGTGGTGTTTGGACTTACCACCGTTATTGGCATAAATGTCAAAAAAACTCCGGAAATCTTCAACATAAACCCGCCTGTCGGGGCTCCCGGTGATGTCATGGTCATTTCTGGTGAGAATTTTGGCAATACACGCAATTCATCATATGTTGAGATCGCAGGCTCAAGGCTTACTGCAAGTGGTTATCTGTATTGGTCTGATTCTCAGATAAAGGTGTTGCTGCCTTCCAATGTGCAGGATGGACTTGTGGTTGTTGGTACTTCTGCGGGGCGTTCAAAACCTGGTTTTTTTGCAAATGAGGCAGGCATTCCAGTTGCCGTGCGTTCGGACGCGCAGACCTCCATGCCGCGTATCGCAAGCGTCAGTCCCGAAACTGCCACTATTGGTCAAACTGTTACTATAATGGGTGTCAACTTTGGTTCTGTCAGGGGCACGTCCAAGGTATTTTTTGCCGCCAACCGAGATGATATTATCGTTGAAGACCATGGTGTGAAAAGTGCATTTGTTGCCGCGCATGAACGCGATTTTGATTACGAATTCTGGAGTGACACTGAAATTCGGGTGCGTGTTCCTGATGGAGCTGCAAGCGGACCACTTCTGATTGAAACCGAAAAAGGTACATCTCAGGCGACACAGACGGCGCTCACCGTGCATCAGGTCGGTTCAAAAAAATACGGCAGAAAACGCACGTATGTTATTCAGGTGAATGCCGACATTGCAAACGCCGTTTCTTCGCAGGATGCCTCTATCATATTGTATGTGCCTAGGCCTGTCCGTTCCGCAATGCAGCCTATGGTAGATCTCACGGAATGTCAGCCTGAGCCGTTTTCAAAAGACGATCCGTCTGTTGTGATTCACCAGCGCCCGCTTAGGGATTTTGCCCGCACCAAGCAGCGTTTTATGCAGAATTTCGTTGTTGATGTGTACTCTGTAACCAGTTTGCTCAGCGCAACCGATGTTGAACGCTTTCATGACACAAGCCGGCTTCTGTACACTACTGCCACCATGACGGATTTTTGCGTTCCTGCGAACAATATGACCATCACAAATCTCCGCGATACTATTCTGCAACGTGAACGCAATCCTTATACGCAGGCAAAGCTGTTTTATAATTACATGATTGCAGCCTACAAACTCAGAAACAGTGTTCGCACTGGCAATGTTTCGGTATTGGATTTGATTTCTAAAAAAACAGGTGATGCATATGATTTTGCCATTCTGTTTACTGCGCTTTGCCGTTCCGCAGGAATTCCTGCGCTTCCAGTAAGTGGCATTCTTGTTGAAAACAATTCTACAAGTCGTTCCCATTGGTGGACTGAAATTTATTTTGAAGGATTTGGTTGGTTTCCAGTTGATGTGGCGCTTGGCGCAGGACTTCAATTCAAGCGATTTGCTCCTGTGGAAAATCCTGCTTCGTTTTATTTTGGCAACCTTGATGGCCAGCATGTGGCATTCAGCCGAGGCTGGAATCAGCTGCGACCTGTCATGGTAAACAGCAAAGTCGTGTACCGCCCCCGTACATACGCCTTGCAATCAATATGGGAAGAAGCAAGCTCCGGCGCATCAAGCTACAGCTCATTGTGGAACGAGCCTGTTGTTTCAGGTATTTACTAGCGGATTATGTTTGAGCGTGCAGTGCTTTAACAGAGCAACTGATGCAAACAAAGTCTGGGTGATAGATTAAGTCAGTTTTGTGTATGCTTTTGCGTTCACTTTGGAGGAATAGATGATTACAAAAGTTCTTTCGGTTGGAGGCTCTATTATTGCCCCCGCCCAGCCCGACACTGCTTTTTTGGCTGAATTCACTGCCATGGTTACTGATTGGCTTATGGCCAATTCTGAAACTCGGTTGATTTTGGTTGCAGGAGGTGGGGCGCCTGCCCGTGTTTATCAAAACGCCTATCGTGATGTGGTAGACCATTTTACAGATGCACAAAAACAGGCCTCCATGTTTGCCGATAAAGACCTGACAGATTATGCCTGTGATTGGCTTGGTATTATGGCAACCCGCCTGAACGCCCAGCTTTTAAAGACAGTGTTCGGCCCGCTGTGCCAGCAAGATGTTGTGACAGATCCCACGCAGGTTGTTGATTTTACCGGGCGCATTCTGATTGCCTCTGGATGGAAACCCGGTTTTTCTACTGATAACGATGCCGTGCTCTTGGCAGAGCGTTTCAAGGCCGACACTGTGGTTAATCTTTCGAACATCGAAAAAGTGTACACGGACGACCCGCGCAAAAATTCTAACGCTGTGCCACTTGATACCATCAGCTGGGCTGAATTCCGTAAAATGGTGGGTAATGAATGGGAACCTGGCAAAAACTGTCCGTTTGACCCAATCGCAAGCAAACGTGCTTCTGAGTTGGGACTCACCGTGATTTGCGCTGGAGGGAAAAATATAGCCAATATCCGCGCAATATTGGATGGCGGTGCATTTGTTGGCACCAGCATACAGTGAGGGCTCAATTCTTCCGCAGTAAAGCGCCACTGCCCAATGTCCGATATTTAAAGCATGAGGTTTGAAATATTTTTTGTCCATTCACGCGCAGTACGGATTGGCAGTTTTCTTTTTGCGACCATATTGATGTTGCTGTTCGGCGGGTGTGCGTCAAATCCAAAAAGCGGCAAAGCCATTTCGCGTTCGCTCACAGGAAAGGGAATAAAATCTGAATCACAGCTGGTTCGTTTTTTTATGGCTTCAAATCCGTCTGCGGATAAATCCGAGGTTCAACGGCTTGCCAAGCTATACATTCGCGAATCCTCCACAGAAGGGATTAACAGTGACTGTGCGTTTGTGCAGATGTGCCACGAGACTGGTTTTTTGAAATTCGGAAATTTAGTGACACCTGACATGCACAATTATGGCGGACTTGGTGCAATAGATGCCGACCATCCTGGAGAACGCTTTGACACGGAGCAGTTAGGCGTTCGGGCCCATGTTCAGCATTTGCATGCCTATGCGACGCCTGCTACAAAAACACTGCGCAACCCGCTTGTTGACACACGGTACAAGTGGGTAACGCCACGTGGAAAAGCGCCTACGATTTACGAGCTGACTGGCACCTGGGCTACCGATGAAAATTATGGTACCAAATTGAACACGTTGCTTTCAAGGCTGGAAGCATACTAATTGCCTTGGCTAGGTTTTGTTGTGCCGTATCCCATTTAAAACAAAAAACGCCAGATAGCGAGTGCGCCAATAACGTGCGATTGCAAATCTGACGATTTTTTGTTTTTGGCCATTGATAGCTGGCTCCTGCACGATTTGCAGTAGAGCTGCAAATTTGCATTTGAACACAAGGCACTCTGCACCGCGGCCAATTTTTTTAGTTGTGCAAGAGTGCGGGTTCTGCATTTGCAGAGCCCGCACCAAGTAGGATTATACCAAACCTTGGGCTACCATTGCGGTGGCAACTTTAACAAAGCCGGCAATGTTGGCTCCTGCCACATAGTCACCTTCGGTAGCGTACTTTTTGGCGGTGTTCCAGGCGTTGTCGTGAATGTCAATCATAATCTGTTTTAGCTTGGCATCAACTTCTTCAAATGTCCAAGAAAGCCGCTCGCTGTTTTGGCTCATTTCAAGGCCAGACACAGCTACACCACCAGCATTTGCAGCCTTGCCAGGGGCAAATGCAACTTTGTTTTTCTGTAAGTATTCAATGGCTTCCGCACGGGTGGGCATGTTGGCACCTTCAGCGACAAGCCATATGCCGTTTTCCACCATTTTTTGTGCATCTTCAAGATAGATTTCATCTTGAGTGGCACAGGGGAATGCCAAGTCGGCTTTTACGCCCCACGGTTTTTCGCCTTTAAAGAATTTTGCAGAAGGGAATTTTTTTACATATGCATCGATTTTTTCGTGGTTTGCACGGAATTCTTTAACATATTCAAGCTTTTCCTGCGTGATTCCTTCTTCGTCCAAAATGTAGCCAGTTGAATCAGACAATGTGATGGGAATACCTCCCAGCTGAATCAATTTTTCGGCGGCATACTGGGCCACGTTTCCGTCTCCAGAAATGATTGCTTTTTTGCCTGTGAAATCTTTGTTCATTTTTTTTAGCATACATTCGGCAAAATAAATCAGGCCGTATCCTGTTGCCTCGGTGCGTGCCAAAGACCCACCGAATGTAAGTCCTTTGCCAGTGAGCACACCCGTGTACTGGTTGGTAATGCGCTTGTATTGGCCAAACATATATGCAACTTCGCGGCCACCTACGCCTTTGTCACCGGCAGGAACGTCAGTGTCTGCACCGATGTGGCGATACAGTTCAGTTATGAAACTTTGGCAAAAACGCATCACTTCGGCATCTGATTTTCCGTGCGCATCAAAATCGGAACCGCCTTTGCCGCCACCCATGGGGAGCGTTGTAAGGCTGTTTTTAAGCACCTGTTCAAAACCCAAGAACTTCAGCACGTCGAGGCCTACTTCTGGGCTAAAGCGGAGCCCGCCTTTGTATGGGCCAATGGCGCTGTTGAATTGGACACGGAATCCACGATTTACATGAGGATTTCCTTTGTCGTCTGTCCATGGCACACGGAACATGATGATGCGTTCCGGCTCTGTCAAGCGTTCAAGCACAGCGCTCTTTTCCAGTTCTGGCATTTTGTCAACTACTGGAGAAATCGTTTCCAGCACCAGTCCTACAGCTTGCAGGAAGTGCCCCTGATCTGCGTACCGTGCGCTTACATCGTCCCACACACGTTTGCAGTACGCATTTTTAATGTTGTATTGCATATTTATAACCTCTCGCTTCTGCAATTTTCTGCAAAAACTGAATTTATAGTAAATTATTTTTGTTTATTTGAAAAGTATCTAGTGTCCAATCCTGTGATTTTTTTTGTTTCTGGAAATAACGAGAGTTCATGTTTGTTACAAATACAAAATGATTTTTGGCTATGCGGTGTTCAATTTTTTGCATGGTGTTTTATTCGCGCAAAAAGGGTACACAACCCGCTTTACGGGGCGGAGCCCTGCTTATGCATTGCGGTGTGTTGATTTCAGTATGCTGTTTGTCGTGTGCACTTTTGGCATGGGTGTCCTCGCAGGTTTTTGCTACTTGATTAAAAAAACAAAATGCAGTGTACTGAGCTCAGTGAGGTAATTATGGCAGAACAGGCTGAAAAAAAATACAATGTTGACAGTTTCAATCTTGACCACACAAAAGTAACAGCTCCATTTGTGCGGTTGGCATCGCAAAAAACTGGCGCTAACGGTGATGTTGTTTCAAAGTACGATATTCGTTTTTGTCAGCCTAACAAAGAGTTCATGGGTACAGGTGAAATACATACGCTGGAGCATTTAGTTGCGGAATATATCCGCGATGAACTTCCGGATATCGTGATTGATTTTTCTCCCATGGGATGCCGCACAGGTTTTTATTTTACCGTGTGGGGTCAGCATGAAGAAGGCTGGATAGCCGGGCATCTGGTGAATGTGCTCAAAAATGTGTCTGAATGGAACTCCCCTATTCCGGCTGCAACAGAAAAAGAATGTGGCAACTACCGCGACCATGATTTGGACGGAGCTAAGCGCTGGGCCCAAAAATGGGTTCAGGGTATTACGGGTCAAGGCTGGCAGTGCTATAAAAACTAACGGTGACTTATGAACTTATTTCAAAAATTTAAAGAAACACTTTCATCTGTGGTGCCTATCATGGCAGTGGTGCTTGTGCTGGGCTTGACCATTGCGCCGCTTGGTGTTGGACTTATCGTGCGTTTTTTGATTGGAGGCGTGCTGGTAATACTTGGTCTAACTGTTTTTTTGCTTGGTGTTGACATAGGTATTCTTCCCATTGGTGAACGGAGTGGTGCGGCACTTACCGCTAAAAAGAATTTGCAGCTGTTGTTGGGAGTGTCTTTTGTTATTGGTGTGATGGTGACTATTGCAGAACCTGATGTGCAGGTGCTTGCAGACCAGATTCGTGGCGTGGCTCCTTCGGTGAACAAATGGGCGCTCATCATTATGATTGCGGCGGGCGTAGGTCTGTTCGTTATGATTGGTCTTTTACGCACTGTGCTTTCGCTAAAACTCAAATGGGTACTTATCATAGCGTATGCCCTTCTGTTCACGCTGGCATTTTTATGTCCTGCGGAATTCCAAGGCGTGGCTTTTGATGCTGGCGGTGCCACCACTGGTCCTATGACTGTACCGTTTATTATGGCGCTGGGTGTGGGTGTGGCAGCAGTCCGCTCCAAGGGCAATGCGCAGGCAGATTCCCAGAACGGTCAAAACGATGCCTCGTTTGGCTTGACAGGCATTGCATCTGTAGGACCTGTTGTGTCGGTATGCGTGTACGGCATTATCTTGCAACTGTCCGGGGCTCCGTCGGACACACAAGCGGAGCAGGCTGTTGTGCATACTGCTGAAACCGCAGGGATTGCCACACACGGACTTGGGCTGAATGTGTTTGTGAACATTTTGCCCAATGTGCTCAAAGAAGTAAGCCTCGCCCTTTTGCCGCTGGTGCTCATGTTCATTGTGTTTCAGCTGTTCCTTCTGAAAATGCCTCCTGTGCAAGTGAATCGTATGATAAAAGGTGTTGTGTATAGCTTTGTGGGGCTGGTCATGTTTTTGATTGGCGTGAACGGCGGATTTATGCCGGCAGGTCAGCAGCTTGGACATGTTCTTGGTGCACATGCGTCGCAGGCTGGTGGTGTTTGGACGGTGCTGCTTGTTGCGGTAGGATTTGTGTTCGGGGCCATCGTGGTGTGCGCAGAGCCTGCTGTGTGGGTACTCACTGAGCAAGTTGAAAATGTAAGCGGCGGCACGATAAAACGCAAAGTCATGCTGGCGGCTCTTTCTATGGGTGTAGCGCTTTCTATTGGGCTCAGTATGCTGAGGGTGCTGTATGGATTCAGCCTGTGGTATCTGCTGGTGCCAGGCTATTTGATTGCCCTGCTGCTCACTTTCTTTTGCCCTGCGATGTTTACCGGCATTGCCTTTGATTCTGGCGGTGTAGCCAGTGGCCCCATGACAAGCACGTTCATCCTTTCATTTACACTTGGTGCTGCGGTGGCTGGTGGTGGCAATCCTGTGACCGATGCATTTGGTGTGATTGCGTTGGTTGCCATGACACCGCTCATTGCCATTCAGATTTTGGGAATCATATTTGAATTCAAAAATCAAAAAGCCGCTGAGCTTAAAAAAATACATGCGGAGGTAAAATGACACAATACAAACTTTTGATATGCATCGTTCCTCACGATAAAGGTGAACTGGTAACAGGCGCCGCAGTTGCAGCCGGCAGTTTTGGTGGCACCGTGCTCATGGGGCGCGGAATGGCATCAAATTCCGTGATTGCCGCATTGGGTTTGGGAGAATCTTCCAAAGACATTGTGTACATTTTAACGGAAGAATCACAACGAAAGAAAATTGCCGATGCCATCGTTCAGGCTGCCGCAGATGAAAAAGCGAATTTTGGTTCCATGCTTACGATTGATGCTGCTGGCATGGTAAAAAACGGAATAGTTACAGGAGAAGAACATCCTATGCCTACAAATGAACAAAAACCTCGTGAATTGATTACTGTCATTCTGAACAAAGGCTATGCCGATGATGCCATGGCCGCTGCCCGAAAAGCTGGAGCTGGCGGTGGTACTGTCATAAACGCCCGCGGCACCGCCCGCGAAGATGATGCAAAATTTTTTGGCATGCACATCGTGCCTGAAAAAGAAATGCTCGTGATTGTTGTTGAGCATGAAAAAAAAGATGCCGTTCTTGAATCAATCCGTACACTGCCCTGTCTCGCAGAACCTGGAAGCGGCATTGCGTTTTGCACTGGTGTTGATGAATTTACTCTGTTGGGTAAAACAAACTGAGCACATTCCGTTACGAGCCGCCAAAAGTGTGTGGTCACGCTATGAGTGCGTACCGCATTGCTCCGTGCAATACAGTACGCACCGTATGCATATTCCGTTTTTGCTGCAAGAGCTGTTGCAACATTTACGTGTTTTCTTAATTTGCACAGCCTGGCATAATTTCGTTGGGTATATGAATGCGCTTTGCATTTAAATCAACACACTCCAACGCAAGCACCTGGGGGCAATGGAATTGATTTAGCTAAATGAACTGGCAAAAGCGAATTTCCATATTCAGCATTATTATTGGTCTTTATTACTAGAAATATTTTTAGTAATCATCCGGCTTTTTGTATGTCATGATGTGGCAAGGTTTTGTTCAAGTCTGCCAGTTTTTTTCCGAAAATAAAAAATATAAGTATATACATTGCAGGGGCTCGCATAGTTTTTGCTTTTTGTGTATACTGTGCTAATAAGTTGTCTGCAAGTTTTGTGGCACTTTAAAACCATGTGAGCGCATTTACAAATTTGTTTTGTAAGCGCTTTAAATTACTTTTGAAAAGGAATTGATTATGGGCATGAATTCACCCGCTGATATTGCAGAAAATTATGTTGACATTGGTTTTGGAAAAAGCGCGCTTCCATTTTGGAGAATGCTTGTTCTGGCGATTTTTGCCGGGGCATTTATCGCGTTTGGTGCTGTGGCAAGCTCCGTTTCTTCGTGTGGGGTGCAGCCTGCTCCAGTAAGTCGCCTGTTGGGTGCGGCGGTGTTTCCCGTGGGGCTCATGCTTGTATTGGTTGCCGGTGCCGAACTTTTTACCGGCAACTGCTTGTTGATTGTGCCTGTGCTTGAGCGTGAAAGCTCTGCCAAGCTGATGTTCCGTAACTGGGCCGTAGTATACGTTGGAAATCTTATCGGCAGTCTGCTGATTGCTTTCACAGTTGTGTATGCTGATACTTTTTCGCTTTATGATGGCAAGCTTGCAGAGTTTGTGGTAACAACGGCAGTGAACAAAGTAAAGTTTCCATTTGTGGTTGCACTTCTTCGGGGTGTTCTGTGCAATATGCTGGTCTGCCTTGCTGTTTGGGTAGCCTTTTCCGCTGACGAACTTGCAGGCAAAATTATTTCGCTTTACATGCCCATATTCCTTTTTGTGTTGTGCGGCTTTGAACACTGTGTTGCCAACATGTATTTTATTCCTGCGGGAATTTTGGCGGCGGCTCGGTATGGCATAAATGCCGAAGGGCTTAACTGGGGCACTTTCTTTCTGAGGAATCTGCTGCCTGTGACATTAGGCAATATTATTGGTGGCATGGTGATTATAGGCATTGGATACTGGTTTGTGTATCTCAAAAAAGATTCACACTAGAATGTTTAAAATCGGTAACTAAAATGGCCTTGCCGATTTTAATTCCGACTTTTTCAAAACTCAATTATTGACCGCCGTTTCCAGCACCGAAAGACTTGACACTTTTTCCGTGCTGGAAATATATGAACATTTTTTGCCTACTATTTCTTGTAATCCGCTGGCCACTGACAAAAACGTTGGTGGCTTTTTTCTTTGTCGAACGCGGCTCTTGATTCGTGCGGAAAGGTGCATACCCCGCTTAACGGAGTGAAGATCGCTTCTGCGTTGGGGTATGTTGATTCAGACCGTGTGTACATATTATGAATTTTGCTAAAGTCTTGCAGTGAGACTTTAAGTTGAGTCTGGTTTCTAAAATTTATGGTTGTCCAGTCTGCACAAATCGATTATGCCGCAATTTTATTGTATACAATAACACGTGCTGCAAAATGACACATTTTATGTGGTTGACAGCAGCGCAGAAGTGGTTTAAAAAATAAAAGATTTCAAAAGGCGTGAATTTTGAAATCAGCATAAAACTGGGTGAAATGAAAAACGAGGCAAACCGTGGTACATTCAGCAAAAAAACAGCGGACAAAAATAGTAGGCATTATTGGTGCCATGAGTATTGAAATTGATTTGCTCAAAAAAAATCTTAAACCAGGCACAGGTTCTGCGGAAGTGCAGGAAATAAATGCAGGTGGTCTTGTTTTTTATTGCGGACAGCTTGATGGCATTGCTGTTGTGTTGGTGCGCTCTGGAGTAGGCAAAGTGAATGCAGCCTTGTGTGCCCAGCGGCTCATCATGCAGTTTAGTGTGACACACATTATCAACACGGGAATTGCAGGGGCTATGGCAGGTGGTCTTGCGGTGCTTGATTTTGTTGTTTCAAAAGATGCCGTGTACCATGATATGGATGCGACTGGTTTTGGTTACAAAATTACGCAGATTCCGCAGATGAAACGCAGTGTTTTTGTTGCAAACAAAGCCATGTTAGATGCTGCCATCAATGCATTTTCACAGTTAAAAGAATCTTCCGCGCACAAACTGATTGTGGGGCGCGTTGCAAGTGGTGACCAATTTATCAATGCAAAAGAAACTAAAAACCGTATCAAATCTATATGTCGCCCTGCCTGTGTTGAGATGGAAGGTGCAGCCATTGCCCATGCTGCATATGTTAATAAAACGCCGTTCATTGTTATTCGTTGCATGAGTGACATGGCAGATGATAACGGCGAACGCACATATGTCTTTCATGAAGAAAAAGCTGCAAAACTCAGCGCAAAACTGGTGCGAACCATGCTTCCTCTGTTTTGAATTGCCACACAAAAATGCTGCGGATTTGCTTACGAGTGCTCGCGGAAAAAACTTTATGCCAGAAAATTTGCAAAAAAATCTATAAATTTTCCGCCTGACTCAGGCACCAATGGCAAGCTTCTTAAAAATCAGCTTTGCATTAAAGACGCTTCGTGATATACTCATAATGCTTTGTGGATGAGGTATGAAGGATACGCATTCAGATTCTGACGCGCTTATTGATATACGCTGTTGTCGCATTTGCAATCAGCATTCCGTGTTGGTTCCGGAACTTACTTGGCGCATGAAGCCCGGAGAAGCTTGGTTGGTTACAGGGGCAAACGGCAGTGGCAAAGCGGCATTTGTCCATGCGTTGGCCGGTCAGCTTTTGATTGCTCCGCTACCCAAAGGCGAGGTTCCTGCCAGCGATGAATCATTCTATCATTCTGTGTTTGCGGGACGCACGGCTGTTGTTTCGTTGGAAGCTGCTGCCGCTTTGATTGCCGAAGAACGCGCACGCGATGAAAGTGAGATTCTGGATTGTGAAGATGCAGGCCGCACTGTTCGCCAGTATGTTTGTGAAGTGCTGGGCGGTTCAAGTAAAAAAAATGCGCCGCTTCCTCCAATTGCTTCCAGTCTTGAAAAATTTCCTGCCGTAAAATTGTGTGGCCTTGAGCCCATCCTTGACCGCGGGCTCCGCTATCTTAGTACGGGCGAAATCAGGCGAACTCTTTTGTGCCGTGCACTGCTTTCAAACTGTGCGTTACTTATTTTGAGCGACCCTTTTGCGGGGCTTGATGCGGATTCCCGTTGCATTCTGCTGGAATTTTTTGACACAATGCTAAAACGCCAAAAAAATGCTGGCATGGATGATTTTACGTTTCCGCGTGTTGTGCTGAGTATGGAACGTTTCTTTGAAATTCCGGCGGGTATCAATAAAGTGCTTGAATTTTCATTTAAACGTATTTCTTTTTGTGGTGACCGCGCGGACTATGAGCGAATGTGCGAGATTCGCCGTGCCGAAAGACAGAAAAATTGCGAGCAGGAAAAAACAGAATTTTTGGCCGCATTGCAAAAAATCCGCAGTGAAAGTCATGCACTTACTCAGGCGCTGAATGATTCTGCCGTGCCCGACACATTGATTGAGTTCAAAGATGTGAACGTTGGCTGGGGCGACCATGCGGTTTTGGTGCACTTGAATTGGAAAGTGAAAAAAAATACACATTGGCTTATTCGTGGTCCCAACGGTTCTGGCAAAACCACCATTTTGGAGCTCATCACCGGCGACAATATGCAGGTGTTCCGCGAGCAGATTTTTTTGTTTGGAAAGCGGCGGGGTTCTGGCGAAACCATTTGGGACATAAAAAAACAGCTTGGCATTGTAAGCTATCGGTTGCATGTTGAGTATCGCATGGTGGGCGGTACCGATTTGCAGAGCGTGATTGTCTCAGGTTTTAAAGACAGCATTGGTTTGTATGAAATGCCTACGGATTTTGAAAAGGCCACGGCACTGCAATGGCTCAGACTGGCTGGATTTGCAGGTCGCGAAAACGAATCATTCGGTTCGCTAAGCTATGGTGAACAGCGCGCCATCTTGATTGTGCGGGCTGCGGTAAAAAATCCACGTGTTCTGATTTTAGATGAACCTTGCCATGGTCTTGACGAAACTTACCGACAAAAAATTCTTGACCTGATTGAAACGATAGCAGGCACGGGCCTGACCACACTGCTCCATGTGACGCACGATCCATCGGAGGTGCTTGAATGCGAGCAGCATATTTTGGAGCTTCACCCGAATGAGCGGCCAATGTACCGCATTCTGTCGCAAGTCTGCTGAATAGGTGGAGGCGCATCTGTATGTCATGGTTTGTGCGGAAAGGGTTCACACCGTGCTCCTGCGAAGTCAGCCTCTGGCTTGGAGCTTTGCTTTTGCATCGGTATGAGTTGATTTTCTGCCCTTCCCAAAAATTATGGTACCAAAACCGTGGTGAACCATGGTATGTAGGTGATTAACATCAGCACTGCGAACTGTACCAGCAGGAATGGCATAATGCCCCGAATCACTTTGGCAAGCGGTTTGTTGAATGTATACGAAGAAATGAACAGATCCATGCCGACTGGTGGCGTTAAAAATCCGATTGAAAGATTCATCAAAAAAATCACGGCGGCTTGTACCGCAGAAATTCCGAATGATTCGGCAATTGGCAGCAGCAGTGGCGACACGATCAGAATTGCGGAGAACATGTCCATCAGGCAGCCAACTCCAAGCAGCACCAGATTCATCAGAAGTAAAAATATTGCGCGGTTGGTAACATACTGTGTGATAAATTCTGTGAACAGTTGAGGAATATTTGCGTCAAGCATATAGTATGAAATGCCAGAAGCTGCACCGAGAATAAAAATCACGCCGCCAGAAACAGGAACGCTTTCGGCAATCACTTCGCAGGAGCGTAAAAATGAAAAATCACGGCGCAAAAATGTGGCAAGGCAGAACGCATATACCACGGCAAAAGCTGCAACTTCAAACAGATCAAATACCCCTTTGAAATAGAACAGGCAGATGAGTAGCGGCATGAGTAGTTCCGGAATGCTTGCAGCAAGTGCCGTTTTTAAGTTTTCCCAGCTGAATGGAGGTCGCTTCTTTTGGCGGTCAAATACGATTCCTGTGCTAATCATTGCGATGGCCATAATCAAGCCTGGAATAATCGCGCCCTTGAACAGATCGAACACGTCAACAGAAAAATAATTTGTGGTGGCGTACATTATGATTGCCGCGCTTGGTGGAAACAAAAGTCCGATGGCACCCGAGGCTGTAACTAACGATTCCGCGTTGTCTTGAGAATAGCCTGAGCCCGTGAGCACAATAGAAAGCAACGAGCCTAATGCAAGAATCGTTACGCCAGAAACCCCGGTAAAAGTGCTGAAAAATGTTGTGACTAAAACCGTTGCAATCACTGCCCCGCCACGGAACGGTGCAAACAGCGCCTTGAACAGCGCCACAAAGCGTTTTCCTGCGCTTCCTTGTGCAAGAATGTAACCCGCTATGGTGAAGAGCGGAATGGCTGCAACATTTCGATCGGTAAAAATGCGGTACGTTTCAAGTGGAATAACGTCAACATAGCCGCCACTCATGGAAAATAAAATGTAGGCGATTCCTGCAAGCACCAAAAACAGCGGCAGCCCCAAAAAAGCGCATACCACGAGCAAAGTGATGCAGAATGCAGCAGATGCTTTTGATGCGGTAATCCACCATTCACTGAGCGCATAAAGATGAGGAAGCTGTTCCAGGTTGAACAGGTAGTAGAGCACACCTGTTATGGTTCCCATGGAAATGATAAGCCCCAACACAATCCCAATCAGAACCGCCACAACATGCCGCTGCCGTATTCCTTCTAGCACCAACAGTCCGATGTAGCATATTGGCAGGAACATAAAAAAAATGCGTTCACTTATATGCCAGATTGATTTGGTAAACTGTGCAGGGTTTACCAGCTGGCAGAACGAATCCAAGAATAGTGCCGTTAAAATACAAACCGCAATCAGAGTTTTTATAAAAGAAACCGCTTCACGTAAACGTTTGGGCAGTTTTTGCGTGAGCGAAGCCAAACTCAGGTGTCGGTCGGCACGCCATGTGATAAATCCTGCAATGCATGAAAACACAAACACCGCGTGCATAATCGCAATATCGGAATCCAGTACTTGAACCTTGCATACGCCTTGCACAAATTTAAGTACGAGCGGAAAAACGGCGAGAAAGGCAATGAGTACAACCGCAATGGTGTTTTCGATTTTCTTTAGCATTACTGGTTTCTTTGGCGCTCAAGTATGGCCATTACATCGTCATACATTTTTTGGTCAAACAGCCCGGTTTTTATCATCGCGGAAGCATCGCTCTTGAGCGTTTCTTCCATAACGCGGGTTTCTTCGGGGCTAAGCTCAACTACCGTGCAGTAACCTTCTTCAACACAGCGATTTATGTATTCGTGGTCGGCAGTCTTCTGCGATTCCACAAAACTTGATTCCGCTTTTTTTACAGCAGCCAGCATATCGGCTTTGTAGCGGTCAGGAATTTCTGACCAAGTTTTTTCGGAAATAACGAATGCCGCAATTACCGGGCAGATTGGAATTGACATGATATATGGAAGCGATTTGTAATATTGTCCTGCATAGGCGTACAGAGGAATCGTGTAAAAGCCTTCGCAACCACCGTTTGAACGCATGCTCTGCAGCAGTTTGTCAGGAGTTATGTCAATTGTGGTAAAACCGGCAGCCTTAAAAGAGTTGATGAGTTCGGGCATGCCCACACCTGCAACGGAAAGTCGCTGTGTTTTTAAATCTTGAGGTGTGTGCACGGGTTTCTTTGTGTAAAAATAAGCCCAACCCACTGTAAAGCAGCCCAAAATCCGATAGCCCTTGTTTTCAAGGTTGCTCTGAAATCGCGGGAACAATTTTTCAAGCACCAGATCAACTTCTTCTTGATTGCGAAACATGAATGGAACGGCAAGCGTCAAAAAGCACGTCTCTGGCGCAAGTGTTGCAATGCCGAGGTTGGTAAAAATAGCACCATCTATTGGAGCCCTCTGGCCAGGACGCACGGAATTGAGTTTTTGAATCACACCGGTTTCTCCACCCATGGCTGTGGTGCCCATGAACTGTATTTGGATTGTTTTGTCTGTTACCTGGGCCCATTCCTGCGCAAGGCGGCGTTCTTCGATGTCCCACGTGGAATGGTTGGGTGCGATGGTCGCAATTTTTAGCGTTTTTGTCTGTGCGAATACCGATACGCTCAAGCAGGTCAGAATGCAGGCGAACACCTTTCTCATACTAAAAACCCCTTTTAAAAATACAAAATCTGCCGTATGCAACGGCACCGAACATATGGTTTTCAAGACTGGTTCCGTGCATGGCGGCTACCATTCAAGAAAATAATCACCTTTGTGTTTAAGCAAGTAAGTTGCTTTTTGCTGGCTGAGTGTTGTCATAAGCCGAGAGGCCTCGTTTGCATTTGGGTCGATTGAAAGTGCTTTTTGCAGCGCCTCCACATACCCGGCTTCATCGCCATTAGGAATGCAGAATGCGCGGGCATATGTTACATACAGTCCTGCGGCCTTTCCTCCTGAAACCCTTAGCGCCTGTTCATAGCAATATTGGGCCCGCTCAGAATCGCCACCAAAATCAGGTGGAGCGCTGATATAAAAATTAGCGAGCAGTTCCCAGATTGCGCCGTCGCTGTAGTCCGGGGAAAGCTCGGCCGCTTTTTCGAGCAATGCCACTGGAGAATGAAGCGTTCCAAGAAGGTCTGCGTTGAGCGGATCAAGGCTGAAAGCTCCAAGCCAACCGGCTCCTGCCCAGTATGCAGTGTTGACATCTTTTTCGTCAAGCTGGGTTATTGCGGCATCGGCCTTGGCGGTGTCTGTGCTCAAAACGGCTTCAGAAAATCCCTTGTAACGTTTTTCTAGCGCGGCAAGGCAGTAGTTCCGGCCGCGGAGATAATGCAGTTTTGCGCGGGCGTATTCAGCATCTTGCAGGGCGTATTCGGCAGGAGACAAAAACTCTGCGGGGCCCTGCACAAATGCGTTGGCATACATCACGTTGAGCGAGCCGGTCATTGTAGAAAGCCCTGCGTGCTGCGGATTGGAACGGTGCAGAATTTCATACATTTCAAGCACTGTAGGAAAAAAATCCGAAACAAGCGTAACGTCAGTTTCGCCCGTGATGGCAAGCATAGGATCTTCTTCAGCATTTTTTGAAGACCGTTTTATTGGAATTCCTTTTTTATTTGCGCCAGAAAGAGATGTTGACACGGAATTTAACGCTATATTCCGTAGAGATGAACATGAAGTGAATAGCAGTAAAAGTGTGCAACAAAATAAGACAAATTTATGGTACATTGGATTCAGTATAACAAATGAGAAATGTTTTTTCAATGCATTGAAAAAGAAATGTCTGCATGTGATATTGGTCGCCGGCAGATTGGTTTTGCAAAATCGGTTTGCATGGGCTGGACTGGCAAACCTATTTGTGCTTTTCCGTATTATCTCAGCAAAACTTTGATTAAATCCCGCCTGCCCGCTTTTTCAAGCGCCTCGCGCACAAGCGCGTGATTCTCGCGGCGGTTGAACTGAAGCAGGGCGCGCTGCAAGTGCCGCTCATGCGCTCCCCGCGCGACATACACTT
>JAFLSN010000011.1 GCA_022510905.1 Treponema sp. | reverse complement strand
CGGCTTCCCCGGAGCGTTTTTGGGCTCCAAAAGAACTTTCGCGGCTTCCCCGGAGCGTTTTTGGGTTTCAAAAGAACTTTCGCGGCTTCCCCGGAGCGTTTCCGGGCTTCAAAAGAACTTTCGCGGCTTCCCCGGAGCGTTTCCGGGCTCCAAAAGAACTTTCGCGGCTTCCCCGGAGCGTTTTTGGGCTCCAAAAGAACTTTCGCGGCTTCCCCGGAGCGTTTCCGGGCTTCAAAAGAACTTTCACGGCTTCCCCGGAGCGTTTTGGGGCTTCAAAAGAACTTTTGCGGCTTTCCCGGAGCGTTTTTGAGCTTTGGGAGCGTTCCCACGGCTCAACTTGGCGTGTTTTCGGGCGATGGGAGCGTTTTTTTTTTTCAATAACCATGTGCTGAAAGATAAATAAAAGCCGGCGGACGGCAGGACAGATAAACGACTACAGGAGATACAGGATAAAAAATGAAGGATTTCTTAAAGCCAATGTCAACACACAAAAATGATGATACGAATTTTCTTGGATTTGGATTATGATTGCATTCAAAGACTTTAGGCTGCTACAGATATTGTGGCTGCGGTGGAAGGCAAGTGCCCGGAATGCTTATGAAATTCCAGGCATTTGCGCTTCTTCCGCTGGCGTGTCAGTTTTTTGCAAGCAATTTGTCAGCCATGAAGTTGTTCATCTGATAGAACGAAAGCACTTCTGCATTGAAGCTTTCTTCAAGCAGGCTCCTATAATTTTCAATTCGTGAAATGTAGTTGAGCGTCATCTGGGGCGTGTTGTTGTTCCGTACTTTGTTTGTGCCGGCGTTGTACATGGCAAGTGCGGCAATTTCATTTCCGGCGTTGTCCAGGCAGAAACGCAGGTGCGACATTCCGTAGCGGGCAGAAGTCTTGGGGTCGTAGAAATCGTTTTCTTTCAGGTCTGGAAACGAGCGATTGTTCAGCTGGAACAGCCCCCGGTCGATGCTGTTGTTTTTATTCACGTGCATGGCGTTTGCGCGGTAGTTGCTCTCGGTGTGGGCGAGCGCAAAGGCAAGCGAAAGCGGCACATCATATTTGTCTGCATATTCAAGAATGGCAATCGCCACATCTCTGTCTTCCGTGATGTGCGTGTAGAACCATTCCACGGCGGAGCGGCCTTGGTTGTTGCGGTACAGCAAAAGTCCTGAATCAATCCGGTTGCGGCTCTGTTGCAGCTTTTCAGAAAAAGCAATCGTGCTGAACATGTCCTCTTCAATCTTTTTTGCATTGGGTTCCGATTCTGGCATGACAGCAGGAATGGTGGCAACGGCATTTTCTTTGTCAGCAGGCAAAAAGATGCAAACTCCTAGACCGACAACAACAAGCAGCAAGCTGAATGTGACAATGCCGCACGCAAGTCTAAAAAATCCATTGTTTTCTGTGTTCATAATAAATCTCCCAGACAAAATACTTTTTATGCTCCGAGGGCAGTACAGTAAGTGCCCTGCCACAATGACCGAGCATTTTGCATTCAAAGCAGAAGCGGATATGGCCTCTGTTTTGAATGGCTGGATTGTGGCATAGTTTTTAATTTAATGCAAGAGAAAAAATGAAAATTCTTGCAAACTTTGCGGTTTTTTGCAGATGGTACAAAATGCTGAAAAATGGGGCAGAATTCGCCAGTCCCGGCTGTTTTATGCACATGCCGCCATGATTCGTGCGGAAAGGATGCATACCGCCTTGCAAAGCCGGCCTCTGGTTTTAAGCCTTGCTTCTGAGCCGGTGTGTGCTGATTCCGCATGTTTTGAGGCTTTTATGGCTGTTTTTCTGCAAGGTAAGCGGCACAAGCCTTGGTTTGAGGCACGGTTTTATGGATTTGCGGCTGTCTTGTTTAAGGTCAAATCGCTTTTATGGCCAATTACAAAACGCTGTATCTTGTTGCATTTTGTTTTGCATGCTGAATTCATTTGTTGGGCTGTTGAGGCTGTTTGCAAAAGCTGAATACTGTGCTACACTGTATAAATGAAACTTGAAGCGCATTTTCAATCGCGGAACAATTCGCTGTTTTTTATTGATGGCGCGGAATGTCCTGTAGTTGGTTGCCCTGTGCTGGATGTCCGCACATGTATGCAGAACGCTGCGTTTGCCGCGCAGAAAGAATCTGTTTGCTGCGTACAAATCCCTTGGACTGCGGTCGGTTGTGACGGGTCAAGTTACAATGAGGCGTTTCTTGCTGAACTGCGTGACTGGCTTAAATCGCTTGAAGGCACATCGCATTTTGTGTTTATGCAACCGCTTGCCGATTGTGCCGCTGTCTCTTCCAGCCAAAAAGAAGCGCTAGCCGAAAGTTTTACACACTGTGCCCGCCGCATAAAAGATTGCTCTGCCGTTATCGGCTTTGCGATTCCAGATTTGTTTGACGGTTCTGAATCGGCCGCTTTTATGGCTGCTCTCCGCAAAAAACATGCCCACTACTGCTTTTTTAGCCGTATACCAGCTCATTTAGTTGACAGCTCTGTTGTGCAGTTTTAACGGAGATTCAGCAAAACCTCGCGGGGATTTGCCTCAAAGCTTGGCAGTGCTGTAATCTCTGTTTGTTGAAGTGGCTGGGATGTGTATGGGCAAAAACAAGCGCCCCCGAGCTATGTCGAGGGCGTAATCTGCTTTTACGCAAAGAAAAACTATTCAGTCAGAATCTTGATGACTTCCGTTTTGTCTTCCGTACTCAGAATCTGTGCTCGCTTGTCCGCAGATTTAAAGAGCAGGCTTACTTCTGCCAAAAACTGGAGATGCGGTCCTGTCTTGTTTACGGGGGACAGAGTCATAATAAAGATGCGGCAAGGCTCCTGGTCAAGGCTGTCAAAATCAACGGCTTTGTCAGAAATGCCAATGCAGGCAACCAAATCAGAAACAGTATCAGTTTTTCCGTGCGGAATGGCGATACCGTGCTTCATGCCGGTTGACATCTTGCGTTCGCGATCCAATACACACTCTCTGGCAGCGGTTTTATCAGTGACTTTTCCCGCCTTTACGAGAATGTCTAATAATTCATCAACGATTTCCTCTTTCGTGGTTCCTTTGAGATGCAGGTTTACCGTGTCAGGGGTCAAAACAGTTCTTAAGTCCATAGAATCAGTGTATGGTTAGTCACATAATTTGTCAAGAAAAAAATGCCAAAATCAAAAAAAATCGCGTTGGGTGGCTTTCATGTGCGATTGATGCGATGCGCAGGGCCGCAAAATGTTGGAGGATGTGCGCTTCAGCATGAATCGATATTTTTTTGCTCTGTTTTGCGGCAGACCACTTGTTGACAGACTGCTTTTTTTTTGTATGGCAATATAGCTTCGCTTGGGCGCGGGGCAAATACAATTATTTAGGGGGTGCAAATGAAAGGCATCAAAAATTATCTGTTTATGATGGCGTTGGTTGCCGCACTTTTTGGATTTGCCGCTTGCAGCAATGACAGCGATGACGAACCGTCTGCTGTAGCGGTGTTCACGACGGTAGATGGGAAGGGGGTGCTGACATGTTATGATAATGGCAGTTTCAATGTGGTTATCGATGGGTATGGAACAACGGCTAGGGGAACATATGAAGGCAATCCCAGGCAGGACGGCAAAGTCACTTTTAAGTACACCTACTTTGCGGGCGTGTACGGAAGTGCGGGTACAGCGGAAACTTTTAATATTGTGAATGGAAGTTTTACCGGACCAGATGGTAATACATACACCCGCAAGGATGGCTAAAGCACGATGTAACCTGTACCAGCTTGAACACCGACCGCATGGTCGGTGTTTTTTTTCACCATGGCTTAAACGCATGGCTGAATGAAATTTCTGCGGAAGGCTTTTGGGCTATTCAATTCAGCTTGAGGTCGCCGTTTTTAATCCAGCCGATTTTTCTGAACACCAGCCCGAATGCCCATGTAAGCACGGCCGGAAGCACAAAGCTTACCAGAACAAGTCCGAGCCATTCAAATGCGCCGGGGTTGATTGCTGTTGCTCCCTGCGCAACAGCTCCGTTGCTGGGAATGTACCAGCCTGTTACCATGCCAATCTGTCCAACAAGGCCGCACGTGCCCATTCCAGAAGAAACAGCCTCTCCGTTCATCTGTAATTTGAACACGCACGTGGAAATTGGGCCTGTAATTGCAGACGAAAGAATGACAGGCAGCCACACGAGCGGATTTTTTACGATGTTTGGCATCTGCAGCATTGAAGTTCCAAGCCCCTGCGACACAACACCGCCCAATCCGTTTTCTCTAAATCCGAGTACCGCAAAGCCAATCATGTTCGCTGAACAGCCTGCCACTGCCGCACCTCCGGCAAGCCCTACCAGTCCGAGTGCATGGCATATCGCCGCCGAGCTGATGGGAAGAGTGAGCACGATTCCCACGACAACACTCACGATGATGCCCATGATAAACGGGTGCAAGTTTGTCGCCCACATGATAAAAGTGCCTATTGAGCTTGCCGCAAGTCCAATCCATTTTGCGCACAGCACGGCAAGCATGGCGCCGGTCAAGATGGTGACAATCGGTGTAACCAGGATGTCAACCTTTGTTTTTTTTGAAACGGACATACCCACTTCACATGCGATTATTGCTATGATTAGAACAGAAAGAGGGCCGCCAGCGCCACCAGCGATATTTGCCGCGGAACCCACTGTTGCAAGCGAAAACAGCACAAGCGCAGGGGCTTTAAGCGAGTGGCCAATCGCGATTGCCATAGCCGCGCCAACCACATGTTGGTCGCTCGCAGATGTTCCTGCGTCAATTAAAAACTGAAAGACCGCAGAAGCGCCGAGATGCTGCAACATCTGCCCCAGAGTTTTTAAAATCGTTCCCACGAGGAGCGAGGCAAACAGACCTTGCGCCATTCCACCTAATGCATCGATTAAATATCGTTTTGCATACTTGTTCATACAAGTTTCTCCTTTAAAATTGGACAGAAGTGAATGGTGTTGATGTTCCTGACAGTGCATTTTTAGCGCTGTCTGTGATGTGGGATACGAGACTTTATAAGCTCATTAGGCTGTGGCGTTCAGATATATGGAACAGGTCAGCCGCCGTTCATCGCAAACGGTACCATCGGTATGTGTAAAATCCTCAGCGAAGCAAAGCATCGGGCCTGCGGATTTCTTTTTTACACTGTAACAAATGCCATAAAAAAGTGCAAGTGACTACAGGCTCGTTCGCGCATGGCTGTGGGCATCCACGGTGTGACTTTTCATTTTATCGCATTTGGTATACCATGAAAAATACGAGGTTTGCTTATGTGTGGAATTGTTGGATATGTTGGGTGCAAAAACGCTACGCCCGTTTTGGTGAACGCGCTTAAAAAACTGGAATACCGGGGATACGACAGCGCCGGCATTGCAGTGTTCACGGGGCAGGACATTGTGGTGCGCAAATTGAAAGGTGCGCTCAAAGTGCTTGAAGAATGTATTGCCAAAGAAGTTATTAAAGGCTCGCTTGGCATTGGACACACACGGTGGGCCACGCACGGCGAACCAAGTGATGTAAACGCGCATCCACAGACAAACATCAGCGGAACCATCGCCGTGGTGCATAACGGCATTATCGAAAATTACACAAAGCTCAAGGCATGGCTGCAAAGTGAAGGAGTGGTGTTCCAAAGCCAGACCGACACTGAAGTGATAGCTCATCTGGTGAATTATTTTTATGAGCAGCGTTCCGATATTTTTCAGGCTGTGCGGCAAGCCTTGCACAAGCTTGAAGGAAGCTATGCGCTCGGCGTTTTGTGCAAGGACTTCCCCGACCGCTTGATTGCGGCCCGCAAAGAAAGTCCGTTGATTGTCGGTCTGGGCGCGGATGAAAATTTTATAGCAAGTGACGTGCCTGCCGTGCTTGAACACACGCGCGAAGTTTATTTTCTTGACCAGAACCAGCTTGCCGTATTGTATGCCGACCATGTTGACCTTTTTGACGAAGATGGAAACAAAGTAATCAAGGAACCATATCATGTTGACTGGGACATTTCTTCCGCAGAAAAAAACGGCTATGCGCATTTTATGCTCAAAGAAATTCACGAGCAGCCCAAAGCGCTCACCGACACCATGCGTCCGCGCCTTGTGCAAAAAGACAGCGAGGCAGTTGACATTCAATTTGAAGAAATCAAGCAGGATGTTGACTGGAAAAATGTAAAACGCATTGTCATTACCGCATGTGGCACCGCCTATCACGCTGGCGTGGTTGCCCGCTATGCCTTTGAGCAGCTTGCCCGCATTCCCGTGGTTGTTGATGTTGCAAGTGAATTTCGTTATTGCAATCCCATCCTGAATAAAGACGATGTGTTCATTGTCATAAGCCAATCCGGTGAAACCGCAGACACGCTTGCAGCATTGCGACTTGCAAAATCGGCAGGTGTCCATGTGATTGCCATTACAAACTGTGTCGGTTCCACTGTCAGCCGCGAAGCTGATTCCGTTATCTACACTTGGGCAGGGCCTGAAATTGCCGTGGCTTCAACAAAGGCGTACACCACGCAACTCATGTGCCTCTGCTTGTTGGCTTTAAAAAGCGCTGCGGTTCGCGGCACCATTGATTCAGAGCGCTATCTTTTTTTGCTCAAAGAGCTTTCCACGATTCCTGAAAAAGCGGGAGCCATTCTTTCAGATCAAAGCGACATTCAAAAATTTGTAACGCGCAATTTTAACAAAAAGAAAGTGTTTTTTATTGGCCGACAGTTTGACAGCGCTTCCAGTTTGGAATGTGCGCTCAAACTGAAGGAAGTGAGCTACATGCACAGCGAAGCATTTGCCGCAGGGGAATTGAAGCATGGCCCTATCGCATTGGTTGACACAAGTACGCTTGTTGTGGCAACAGCAACAGTGCCCGAGCTGTACGAAAAACTGTCCAGCAATATTGTTGAAGTAAAAACACGCGGAGCTTCCACACTTGTAATCACGCAGGACGATGGCACGGCATTCAAAGAAACTGCCGACGAAGTGGTGCGCATTCCCAAAACGGATTTTGTGTTTGCGGCAATGCTTGCTGTTATTCCAGCACAGCTGTTTGCTTATTATTGTGCCGTGCAGCGCGGAAACGACCCCGACAAACCTCGCAATCTGGCAAAATCTGTAACGGTTGAATAAACGGTGTGGCGTACAAAATTCTAAAATGGGAGTGGTGTTATGGAATATTCACAAAGTGAAGTGCTACAGTATGTTTCAGAAAATGATGTGAAATTTATAAAGCTTTTTTTTACCGACATTTTTGGCTCCATAAAAAGCATTTCTGTGCAACCGTCCGTTTTAAAGCGGGCATTTGATGAAGGCATTTCTTTTGATGGCAGTGCGGTTCCTGGATTTTTGCATACAGAAAAAAGTGATTTGTTTTTGCTGCCAGATCCATCAACACTTTCGGTGCTGCCATGGCGCCCTCAACGCGGGCGGGTTGCGCGCTTGTACTGCAACATCCGGTATCCTGACGGCAGCGTGTTTGAAGGCGACACGCGCACCATGCTTCAGCATGTAGTGGAACAGGCCGCTTCTTTTGGTCTGACTGTAAACATAGGCACGGAATGCGAGTTCTATCTGTTCAAGCGTGATGAAAACGGAGCACCCACCATGGTGCCACATGACAACGCCGGGTACTGCGATTTAGCTCCGCTAGACAAAGGTGAAAATGTTCGCCGCGACATTATTTTTACATTGGAGCAGATGGGCATTGAGCCGGAAACCAGTCACCATGAAACTGGACCAGGACAAAACGAAATTGATTTTAAATACAACACGGCGGTAAAGGCGGCAGATAATTTTGCCACATTCAAAACTGCTGTAAAAACGATTGCGGCGCAAGACGGGCTTTTTGCTTCGTTCCTGCCCAAGCCATTCGCAGACAAAGCCGGAAGCGGCCTGCATATCAATATTTCGCTGCAAAAAAACGGTGAGAATATTTTTGACACCAACCAGCCGGAAGCAAAATCGTTTGTGGCGGGGCTTCTTTTTCATATCAGAGACATCACTGCGTTTTTAAATCCGCTCCCCAATTCATATGAACGCCTTGGAGTATGCGAAGCTCCGCGCTATGTAAGCTGGTCCCGTGAAAACCGCAGCCAGCTCATTCGGATTCCGGCGGCACATCGAGATGGCATGCGTGTGGAGCTCCGTTCCCCGGATCCAAGCTGCAATCAGTATCTTGCTCTTTCGCTTATTATTGCGGCCGGACTTGACGGTGTTGCAAAAAAACTTGAGCTGCCACCTGCAACAGATTTGAATTTGTACAACGCTTCAAATTCTGAACTCAAAAAACTTGCCATGCTTCCCTCATCTTTGGAAGAAGCGATGAATCTTGCCATGCAAAGTCGTTTTGTGCACTCTCAGCTTTCAGGCACAGTGCTTGATTTTTTTGCAAAGTTTTCGGAGCATGCGCAGAATCCTGAGTTTGGAGTGCTGTAGCTTTCATGGATAATGTATTGATTGTCAGCAATACTAGCGCTACCATGGGAATCATTTCTGATTTGCTGCGTTCAGAAAAAATTAAACGGATCAGCATAACGCAAAATGGTTCCGAAGCCCGGCGCGATATTACTGAAAATGATTTTGATTTGATTATCATTGATACTCCGCTTCCTGATGAATTGGGCGATGACCTTTCGCTCATGGCCTCAGAAAAAACAAGTGCAGGAATTATACTGATTGTGCCCGCCGAGGATTTGTACGACATAAATGCAAGTGTCGAAGAGTCCGGCGTGTTCGTGCTGCCAAAGCCGCTGAGTCCGGAATTCTTTTATCAATCGGTAAAACTGCTCACGGCGAGCAGGCGGCGCGTGATGCTGCTGCAAAATGAAAACCATCGGCTGCAAAAAAAAATTGAAGAAATCCGCATTGTTGACCGCGCAAAACTGGTACTCATTCAAGTGCTTAAAATGACGGAGCCGCAAGCCCAGCACTATATCGAAAAACAGAGCATGGATTTGCGCCAGAGCCGTTTGGTTACCGCAGAAAATATCCTGCGCACTTATGAGCATTAGGGCATGATATGCAACCGTTTTTTGTTTTGCAAAGGTTCAGGCATATGTAAGTTTTAAATTGAACTAACCTTCTCCTTCCGTATTTTGGTTTTATTCGTTCCATGTAAAATATACATTGACATTTTCTTTGTGTGCTGGTATGGTTGGTATAGAACAGCACAAAGACGTGGTTCCGATGGGGGGCCACGTCTTTTTTTTGTCTGTTTGCACAATTTACTGGAGGGCGAGGTTATGGAAATCTTGTTGCAGCATCTTATCGGCAATGCGGGCTTGATTAACGAACAGCTTGCGCGGTACGGTGTTAAATTCGGCATTTATAAAAACGGAATTTTTAATGAACGGCTGTTTCCGTTTGACCCAATTCCGCGCATTATATCTTCAAAAGATTGGCAACAGCTTTCCGAGGGGCTTGCGCAGCGGGTTATTGCACTCAATCTTTTTCTTTCAGACATTTATTCAAAAAAACAAATCATTGCCGATGGCGTGGTGCCTGAGGATTTTGTGTTTTCTTCTTCCGGGTATCTTGCGCAATGTGAAGGGATTTTTCCGGCGCACGGAATTTACAGTCACATTTCCGGTATTGATTTGGTGCAGGCAAAAGATGGCAGCTGGTTTGTGCTTGAAGACAATCTTCGCATTCCATCGGGCGCTTCGTATCCTCTGATTGTGCGTGGACTGAGCCGTAAGTGCAGCCCGGACACATTTGTGCAAAACCACATCGTTGACAACCGCAACTATGGCATCATGCTCAAAGATGTGTTTGATGACATGAACCGTGGAGGCATCAATGTGATTTATACGCCGGGACGTTACAATGCGGCATATTTTGAACACGCCTACCTCGCGGAGCAGACTGACAGCGTTCTTGCCCAGCCCGGCGACCTGTTTGTAGAAAACAACGTGGCTTACTGCAAGACATTCGGCGGCAAAGAACGTGTTGGCGCAATCTACCGGCGTATCAGCGATGACTATCTTGATCCGCTTACGTTTTTGTCGGAATCGCTTATTGGCATTCCTGGCATTATGGACGCATACCGCGCGGGGAACATTGCGCTCATAAACGCGCCTGGAAACGGTGTCGCCGATGACAAAGGCATATACTATTTTGTGCCGAAAATGATTCAGTATTATTTAAAACAGGAACCCATTCTGCGCAACGCGCCAACATATCTTCCGTTTTATGAAGAGGACAAATCATATGTGCTTGCAAACTTAAAAAAGCTTGTTATCAAAGATGTGGCAGAAGCTGGTGGTTACGGAGTATTGTTCGGCCGCGACATGGATAACGAAAAGCTTTCTGAAATGGCAGAGCTGATTAAAACTCAGCCGCGCCGATGGATTGCGCAAGAAGTGATTGATTTTAAAGACCTGCCAATCATGGATGAAGGAAAACAGGTTGAGCGCAAGGCAGACCTCCGCGCATTTGTGCTGTACGGAAAAACCGTGCAGGTGTGGCCTAGCGGCTTAACGCGGTTTTCGCGCAATTCAAGCAGTTTTATCGTGAACTCATCGCAGGGCGGTGGATTTAAAGACACATGGGTGCTTGTGCCAGAACACAACGCCTAGTGCTGGACTTCACTTCATTTTGGAGGATTGTATGGATTTTTCCGAAGTAAAAATTCCGCTTACTTTAAAGCAGGTTGACTCGCTGTATTGGTTGGGACGATATGCTGAACGTTCTCTTTCGACCATGCGCATTTTTATGGCGGTTTACGATTCCCACATAGACACAACATTTGACTACGTGGATTATTGCCAAAAGCTTGACATCTACAATGGCTTTGCTTCGCTGGATGATTTTTGCCAGCAGTATGCGTTCAACAAAAGCTATGCCAGTTCGATTGTGGCAAGCCTTGTGTATGCAAACGGCAATGCCATGATGCTCCGTGAAATAATCGGCAGCGAAGCTCTTTCATACATTGAATTGGCATTGAGGGCCATGCAGGATGCAGAGTTCAGCAAAACACCTGCATTGCATTTTCAAAAAGTTGTTGACTACTTGATGGCATTCAAAGGAACGGTGGAAGACACCGTGCAGGACAGAAACAGCCGCAACATTATCCGTTGCGGCTACGGCGTGGAACGGCTGGATATTTATCTGCGTTTGGCTCTGAACGAAAACAAAGTCCTTTTTGAATGTCATCGCCTGGCAGAAGCGCTTGCATACACCGATGTAAACTGCGACACATTGCAGCTGCAAAAAATCATCGGTGAATTGTGCGAGCTCGATTCGTTCTATGACCGTGCCGACAAGATGGTTCTGCTCCAGCTGATAGACAGTCTGTTTGCATTCAGTTGATTATACTGAAGGTGTAATATGAAGCTTTTGAATGTTGACTACAGCATGGCGCTTTCATTTTCAGAATCGGTTACAGACCATTCGTTTTTGTTGCGCTGTGTTCCGGTTTCCCGCGGATGCCAAACCGTTACATCGTGTGTGCTGGAAGTGAATCCCGCTGTTCCACTTGTGACATACCGTGATGTTTTTGGAAACACCGTTTACCGTGGGCAGTGCTATGCACCGCACTCGGAATTTTCATTCCACGTGAATGCAATGGTACAGGTTCATGGCAAAGAAGGAACCCGTGAACCGTGTCCGCCATTTTACAAATACAGTACGCCGCTTACAGCCTGCACCGATGAGATGAGACAGTTTTTGCTGGAGCTCTTTGAGTCAAGTCCGTTGGTGTCATATGTCGCGCAAAAAAAACTTGATTGCTCCCATGCGCATGATGCCGCAAAGATTTTGTGTGCCGGCGTGCATGGTCGCATTGCCTACACGAGCGGTGCCACCACTGTAAGAACGAGTGCGGCCGAAGCGTTTACATTGCAAAAAGGTGTGTGTCAGGATTATGCCCACTTGTTTGTCTCGCTGTGCCGTGCGATGGGAATTCCTGCGAGGTATGTGTGCGGCATGAGCAAAGGTGAAGGGGCCACACATGCTTGGGTGGAATTCTTTGTGCCTGATGATGCATATGGCACTGAAAATGGCAGTGCGGTTTGGGGCAGGTGGTTTGGCGTTGACCCCACTCGCAACAAATGTGTCGATGATGATTATGTGATTCTTGCAGTGGGCCGGGATTTTACTGATTGCCAAGTTGACCGCGGCGTGTTTTGCGGAGCGGTGCAACAGAATCAGACGGTTTTTGTTAAAACAATGGAATTTCCGCTTGCTGATAACACAGGTGAATTCAGCGGCCATTCTGTGGGAGGTGGCATTGACCTTGCGGGCCAGCAGTAACAGCACCGAGTCGCAACTGCGGGCTATGTTCGTGTTCTTTGTTTAACCGTGGCCACAATTGTGGCCATAGTTTATTTTTCAACGGAAGATGCTTTTACGTTTACGGTTGTGCTGCCTCCGCCCCATACGCTCTCCAATGTGCCCCAGTCAAGCAGCTCTGGATTTCCGCTGGAATTTGTGACCAAAAGGCCTTGTGGCATTACATTTAGCGGAGTCGATGCGCTCACAGTGACTTTGCTTTGCTTTTTTACCGTAAGGTTTTTGTCATATGCCGCCACAGCATATGCGGAGCCATTCTGCACCACCACAAAGAATTCATCTTTGTACGGCACTATTTCTGTTGATTCAGAAAGAACTTCTTCGCTCTGTTTTTGCAGCTCCAGTTTTGAGGCATCGATAAGGCACAGGCGCACTTCGGAATGTTTGTCGCTTACGCCACATACCGCAAGATACAACTCTTGGTATACTACGGTTTCATCCTGCATGGAAATGCTTACATCCTGAACCGTGTAAACGTTTTTGCTGCGCACCTGGGTTACGGGTGAGCGCATGATGACATTTCCTGTGTCGCCATCAACAGTCATAAGACGGAACAGGCCTTTGCCATCTGTGCCGAACAGCCCTGTGAGAGTGTGGGTGGGCTCTGCGGGACTGGCCGCTTCTACAGCTTCCAGGTCTTTTGCAATTTCTGCGCGTTCTGTTCGGACTTCGTTGTTTTTGCGGTCAGCAATTTGTTGCTGTATGGTTGCCGTTTGTGCAGACTGCGCCGCCTGTTCTGTGTTGCCGGCCTGCCGCTGCCGGGTGGCATCTTTCTGGGCTTCCTGTGCATTTTGTGATGCGGTGCTGGCTTCGCGCTCCTTGATGTCTGCAAGTTGTTCACGGACGGCAATGTTTTTGTCGTCTTCTTGACGCAGGGCCTCTATCACTTTTTCATCGCTTATTGCGCTCGTATCTACAACAGGGCTGCCGTCAACGGCGCTGCTCAGCGGAATGACCAGCTGCGTGTTTCCCGCCCAATGTTCCCAGTTGGTGCTGAGCCCAACCTTTTCTGCATTCAGATTTTGGAATACCTGTGGCGAATATTTTTCTTCAAAATATGAAAGCTGATTTCGGTATACCGCATTGTAGACTGTAACAAACACAGCGATGGCTTCAGCTTCGTTTCGTTCATAGCCATATGCCGCTTCGATATAACCACTTACGATTCTCCGAACATTGTTGATGTGGTCAACGCCGGCATTTTGATTGAACACCAGTATGTCTGCGTCAAGCAGTTCCGTTTGCGGGGCGCTTACCACATGAATCAGTGAATATTTTGCGTATGGCTGGATGGCCGCCGTTGTGTTCGGGTTTTGCGCAACCTCACGTCCCAATGCTGAACCGATTCCTACTATGGCCTGGGCGCTTTCGATAACTGCGTATGGGCCGCCGTAGTTTTCAAACTGCACAGAATCTGTGGAGCCAGAACGTTGCAACTCAGCTTCATCGACTTCGATTGCAGAGGCAAAGCCTGCAATAAATGCACAGAGACAGAACATGGCGATTTTGTTTTGTTTCATAATGTATCCTTTTTTGATTCATGCGGAAGGTAAATACCTGAAACGCTCTGCGTTTGGTATAGTTCATTCGCTGTTGTGCGTTGCCAAAAAGTTTGGCTGTGCCAGCGATTCATAACCGATGGCATTATGTTAGTATATCATGAATGGCGCTGTTGCGAAAGTGAAAAATGCGTTTGCTATTCTGACGGAACCCAATGGCGGCTTTTTTTTAATTCGCTTTTTATTTTTTTGAGCTTTAACCTGCGTTCCCGGCTTGCTCTGGTTGGCGCGGTTTTAATGCGGTGCCTGGGCAAGACAAGTGCCTGAATGATTCGGTTTTCAAGGCGCTCCAAGGCCAGTGCACGATTCCGTTCTTGAAAACGTTCATCCTGCACGTTTAAAAAAATGCAGTCTTCTTTGTTGCACAGCGAGCGGAGTTTTGTGCGCAAGCGCTGTCGCTCAGCTTCAGTTATTCCTTTTAGTGAAGAAATCGGAATAGCCACATGGACTTTTGTGTTCACTTTGTTTACGTTTTGTCCACCCGCTCCGCTGCTTCGGGAAAAAGTCAGTTCCGCGTGCTCATAAATGGAAGCGTGCAGTTCAGTTCGATTCATGCAACCATTATGCGGCAGGATGAAAAAAAAGTCCATAACGCGACTTGCACAAAATCAACGAAAGATAATGATTCATGCTGAAATAGTGCATATTCCGCCTTTTGCCTGGAGCTTGGCGCGGGTTGTGTATAACAAATGGCATGTGCCCTTGACAGCAATACCTTATAAGGACAACGCACCTGGAAAAGGCTCTTTTATCACTGCCCGGTTATCAGATTTCAGAAAAATCATACCCGCCTTCTGTGTCGGGGTGTGTTTATTTTGCTTTGAATTTTAAGCGGTGTGTTCACTTTTTGTGGACTCGGATGTATAATGTTTCTATGGGTAATGCTCCATCGCAAGACATTTCTAGCTCTCTGACTTCGCTTGAAAAGCATGAGCGCCGGGCGCACGTTTCCGACGGCACAAATCAATCTTTATTTGAAGAAACAATTCAGCTTGCTTTGCCTTCTGTGGAAGCGCTATACAATCCTTACGATCCGGCTCCATTGGCAGAGCGCTCACTGAACCCTGAAGTGGAATCATATTTGTGCAGCCGGCTGGAAGCTGGCGCACGTTATGCGCATGTGCATATTGCCATGCATCTTCCGGCTGTGGCCTGCACTGCCAACACACAGGCGGTGCTGCAGCAAAGTGTTAACTCTCATTTTAAAAACGCTGCCGTTGACCAGCTGATTCAAAACAGCCGAACCACACGTATCTGGCTGTTCAGGGTTTTGTTTGCGGTAGTGTTTTTAGGACTTTGTTTGGTTCTGGCCCATGTGTGCAGACAACGTTCGGAAACAACGCCGTTTTTTGGCGTATTGGGCGAAGGCTTTGGCATTATCGGATGGGTGGCAATATGGGAGCCTGCTTTGTTCTTTTTGTACGGCTGGCAGCAGAACATGCGCACATTGCGTTCATACATGCGGCTGCACCACGCCACAGTGTCTGTGGTGGCGGATAATTAGAAAAACTGTTTTTATTCATGCGCAGAGGGTACATACCGTGCTTCTGCATCGGGGTGTGTTGATTGTGGTCTCTTTTGCATTAGGCTGAAAATTCATGCCGCCTTTGCGTTCGTGGATATTTGTGGTACACTGTTCACATGGCAGCAGAAAATCTTCTTTCCGTACACAACCTTGCAAAAATAGGGCGAGAGCAGCCGCTTTTTACCGGCGTAACATTTGGACTGAATGAATGCGAAAAGGCTGCGCTTATAGGCAAGAATGGCACGGGAAAATCAACACTGCTTGCAACTGTTGCTGGCATCCTTCAGCCAGACGACGGCAGCGTGGTGTTCAACAAAACCGCAGGCGCATCCTATCTTCCTCAGACACCGACATTCAATCCTCAGCGTACCATTCGCGAGCATATTTTTGCCGCACCCCTGCCAAAGCTTATGCTTATTCGTGACTACCGTGAAACGTGCGAGGCCTTGCAGAATGACGTTTCTACGACACAGCAGCGCCGCCTTGAAATCCTCACGGAGCAGATGCACCAGCAGAACTTGTGGAATTACGAAGCACAGATTGCATCGATTCTTTCGGTGCTGGGGATTCATGACATGAACCGCCGCATGGGTGAGCTTTCTGGCGGTATGCTCAAAAAAGTTGCGCTGGCCCAAGTGCTGGTAGAAGACACCAAGCTGCTTTTGCTCGACGAGCCAACAAACCATCTTGACGTTGCAACCATACTTTGGTTGCAGGAATATCTGGCCCAGACAAAACGTGCGGTTCTTATGGTTACGCATGACCGCTGGTTTTTGGATGCCGTGTGCACGAACATCTACGAACTTGCGCGGAACAGGGTCAAACTGTATACGGGAAATTATTCTGATTATCTTGAAAAAAAGGCTACGGAAGCGGAGATTGAACAAAACACTGAACGGCGCATCGAAAGCGTGCTCCGCTTTGAACGTGAATGGCTGCTCCGTGGCCCATGCGCACGTGGCACCAAAGCAAAGGCCCGCATCCAGCGAGACGAAGCGCTCATCAACCGTGATACGTTTCAAGAAGACACAGGTTTTACATTTCATGTCCAGGGTAAACGGCTTGGTGGCGATGTGCTTTCACTTCATCATATTGCAAAACACTTTCCAAAAGGAACGGCAAACAGCACTGCGCAAACGGCGGCACCGGTCATTCAGAATTTCAGCTATACATTCACCAAAGGACAAAAAATCGGTGTGGTTGGGAACAACGGAAGCGGAAAGTCAACTTTTCTGAACATATGCGCAGGCGTGCTGGCACCAGACGAAGGCTCGGTGCATGTTGGCGCAAACACCAGCATTGCCTATTATCAGCAGAATCCGCAGTTTCCGGATATAGACATGACTGTGCTGGATTACGTGGCGGAGGCCGCCGATGTCATGTACATGCAGAATGGTTCTGCACTTAGTGCGCCGCTGTTTCTTGAACGCTTTGGTTTTACCGGGCGCATACAACATTCGCCCTTGCATTCTCTGAGCGGCGGTGAACGCAAGCGGCTTTTTTTGGTGCGTCTGCTCTTGAGCAATCCAAATTTTTTGATTCTTGATGAACCCACCAATGACTTCGATATTTTTACCATGAATATTCTGGAGCAGTTTTTGCTTGAATTTAATGGCTGCCTTTTGATTGTAAGTCACGACCGATATTTTATGGACAAAGTTGCAGAATCGCTTTTTATTCTGGAAGATGACGGAAGCATTTCGGGTTTTGTCGGGAAATGCAGCGAATATCTTGAATGGAAAAAAACGGCGCTCGCAGAAGCCATGCCCGCTCAGGCAAAAACTGTTCATAATGCATTTGACTCTGTGCGAGATTCCACTCCGTCTTCCGCCGATGTAAACAAAAAAAAGCGCCGCCGTTCATTTAAGGAACAGCGCGAGTTTGAACAGCTTGAGTCGGACATCGCCATCTGGGAGCAGCAAAAAACAGAGCTTGAAGCAGCCATGTCCAGCACGGACTACAACGTTTCTGCAAAAGCTGGTGCCGATTACGCCACGCTTTCCCGGACGCTGGATGCCGCCTACGCACGCTGGGAAGAGCTTGCCGAACTGGATTGAGTGCCGCCCGTGTTCAGAAAATGCACAAAAATTACCCGTGCCGTTTTATTCATGTATATTTTGATTGCCAGTTTTCTTTAAAAACTAGACAAATACGCAAAATCATACTATACTATTCCAGTGGGGAATGGGGTAATAAGTATGAAGATTTCAACACGTGGGCGCTATGCTTTACGGTTTATGATTGATTTGGCCCAGCACGACAGCACCGAATACACTGCCCTCAAAGACATTTCCGAGCGGCAAGGAATCAGCGTTAAATATTTGGAGCAGATTACGTCATTGCTCAGTAAATTCGGCTTGCTGCAAAGCGTCCGTGGACCTCAGGGAGGCTACAAACTTGCCAAGGTGCCCAGCGCATACACCATCGGCGAAATTCTCCGTATTACCGAGGGGAATCTTGCGCCAGTCGCATGTCTTCAGCAGCCTGTGAATTCTTGCCCACGCGCGCAAGGCTGTGCCACGCTCAACCTTTGGGCTGGACTTTCCAAAGTCATCAACGATTATCTTGACAGCAAAACGCTGGAAGATTTGGTCAAATCCAACACCGGGGCCGATGATATTGATTATTACATCTAGGCTTAAAAAATGGGCTGGCTGTGCTTCATTTTATGCGAGCATATGCACAATGTTCTTGACAAAACGAAAGTGATGGAGTATGCTTATTACATATTAAAACTATAGGTTTTTATACATATTACGGTTATGTTGAATATCGTTCTGCGCAGTCGTTGATATTCATTTTGCAGGACTTGTGTCCAAATGTGCGGGATGGATCCTGCACACTAAAACTGGGCATGTAAGACCGCCAACCCATATTTACAAAGGAGGCCAGCATATGGCAGAAAAAGTCGCAAAAAAAATTACTGATTTGGTGGGGCACACGCCGCTTCTTGAACTTTCAAACCTTGAAAAAAAACTTGAGCTCAAAGCCCGTATTCTGGCCAAGCTTGAATATTTCAATCCAGCGGGAAGCGTTAAGGATCGCATTGCAAAAGCGATGATTGATGCAGCCATAAAAGAAGGCAAAGTCACATCTGACAGTGTGATTATTGAGCCTACCAGCGGAAACACTGGAATCGGTTTGGCAGCCGTGGCCGCAAGCTATGGGCTGCGCTGTATTCTGACCATGCCGGAAACCATGTCCATGGAACGCCGTAGCCTGCTCAAAGCCTACGGTGCTGAAATCGTGCTCACCGAAGGCTCGTCTGGAATGCGCGGTGCTGTTGAAAAAGCAGATGAACTTGCGCGCGCAACCCCGCACAGCTTTATTCCCGGGCAGTTTGAAAATGCCGTCAATCCCCAGACACATCTTGAAACCACCGGCCCCGAAATCTGGGAGGACACCGATGGGGCGGTTGATATTTTTGTTGCAGGAATTGGAACCGGTGGAACCATTACCGGCGTGGGGAAATTCCTTAAAAGCAAGAAAGCTGAAATTCAGGTTGTTGCTGTTGAGCCGGCTACCAGCCCGTTGCTTTCGGAAGGTCGTGCGGGGCCGCACAAAATCCAGGGAATTGGCGCAAATTTCGTACCCAAAACACTGGATACCAAAATCTACGATAAAATCACTACGGTGCAGAATGAAGATGCATTTGCATTTGGCCGCGAAATCGCACGGACAGAAGGTGTGCTTGTAGGTATTTCTTCAGGAGCCGCGCTGTGGGCTGCTGTTCAGGAAGCCAAAAAGCCTGAAAACGAAGGAAAGACCATCGTAGCCTTGCTCCCCGACACTGGCGACCGCTATCTTTCAACTCCGCTGTTCCAGAATTAGTCTCGCAGGTTTATAGAAGACCATATGCGAACACCGTGCCATTTGTGCAACAGGCACGGTGTTTTTTTATATTCATGATTCGTGAGGAAAAGGGTACATGCCGCACTTCTGAGAAGCCAGTGCCCGGCTTGAAGCCTTGCTGCAAGTAGTGGTCGAAATGAACGTTTAAAATCAGCCGCGCAGATGGTGCGTCTGATTTTAACTTCGGGTTTTCTGCGAAAACTCGGTTATTGGCTGCCGTTTCTCTCTTTGTTGCGAAACGGTGTTTCCAGCATGAGTGCGATACTTTATGAGAACAGCATATCCAGCAAGGTCTAAAGATTCTTTTATAACTACGCAAGAGTCAAATTTCAGAAAAATCATCCCCATCTTATTCATCTGGGTGTGTTGATTTCAACAAAAGTGAATTCACTTTAACGCCCGAGCAACAGTCGCCCTGCTTCTGGCGGACTTGCTGCAATGTATGTTGCGCCTGCATGTTCAAGCGATTCCTTTGTGCCGAATCCCCACAAAATACCAAGTGAGTCGAGTCCTGCCTTTTGTGCTCCTTCAATATCAAAACGGGTGTCTCCAATCATAAGACATGACGTTTTTTCCGCGATGCCTTGACTTTGCAGCACGTAATTGATTATGTCAACTTTATGCACACGAACCTGTTCTTCCAAATCACTTCCGCCTACAAAATCGAACAGATGGAGCATGTTTTTGCGTTGCAAAATCTGTTTAGCATACACTTCGGGCTTGCTGGTTGCAACTACGATGTGTTTTCCTGCTGCGCGAAGCTGCTCAATCAAGGGAACAACGCCATCATACACACAACATTCAAACATGCCTTTGTCTGTATAATATTCCCGATATTTTGCGATTGCATCTTGCAGCTGCTGACCTTCAAAATGAAACACGCGGGAAAAGCTTTCCAAAAGCGGAGGGCCAATCATTGTGTTGTACACCGACTTGTCTGGAACATTCAGACGGTAAAAATCAACCACATAATCAAATGAATGGAACACACCTTCCGATGTGTCAAACAAAGTGCCGTCAAAATCAAAAAAAAGCGTTGTATAAGTTCGCATGGCATATAATACAGAAAAGCAGTTAGGGTGTCAAAACCGAATGATCGTTCCGTTTACCAGTGACCTGAAGAACCGCCGCCGCCAAAACCACCTCCACCGCCATTAAAACGGTGGCCGCCTGAGCTGCCAAAACCGGAACCATTAAAGATGCTGCCAGACGGGCCATGGCCTCGGATAAAAGGCCTGATATAAACGCCGGAGCCTATTCCTCTTTTTGATGAGTACAGCACTGCCATAAAAATATAAAATGCAATAAAAATGCTGAACACAATCAGTGGCACCAATGCAGAAGAAGTGCCTGAAGAACGGACGGCATTCACGCTCACAAGAGACTTGTCGCCTGTGATAATACCCGCCATGTTTTTTATACCATCGCGGATGCCTGTTGCATATTCACCTTTCTGAAATGCCGGGATAATAACTGAGCGTAAAATGCGGGAACAGAGTGCGTCTGTCAAAACGCCTTCGGTACCGTAGCCAGTTTCTATGCGCACATCACGTTCGTTCATAGCCACAGTGAGCAAAGCTCCGTTGTCTATACCCTGTTGGCCCAATTTCCATGCCTCGGCATATTTCATGCTGAATGATTCAATCGATTCGCCACCAAGCCCCTGCACTGTGAGCACCGCAATCTGCACACCAGTCGATTTGTCAAGATTCAATAAAAAATCAGAAAGTTCCGCATAGGTGGTTTTATCCAGGATATGGGCGGTATCCATCACAGGGCCCGCAAGCTCGTACAGGCCATTTTTGTTTTTTTTGTATGCGGCACCATATGGAACAGGCGCAGTGTAGCCCGCCAGCCCAGAAACAGCATCGGCATTCCCGGGCTTAGTGGCATCAAACGGAATCTGGTTTTGCTCCAGCTCGGCAGAAGGCAGGGAATCTGCCTGGTTGGCGTATGAAGATTGAGCGCCGGCATCCGCCATTTTTGCCTGAGAAGCATGTGGCGCTGTCACGCCTTTGATGATTGCAAGTGGCACACCAACAAAAAAAATCAACAGAAAGAAAAATGCGCCAAGTTCATTGCCTGGCTGTCTTTTTGATTTTTTGTTTTTCATTGCAATCCCTCGTACACAAATTTAAAGATACAGTGAACGGCAGACAATCAAATCCAGCGGTCATTTTCCAGAACAACAAGTCCGTCTGGAAGCTCATTGCTTTTTGCGCCATGCGCCGGAAAATTTTCCGCAAGCAAATCACCGCAGCGCTGCACGGCAGTGATAAATGCTTCTGCAACATTTCCTTTTGCAAAACTGTCTGAAATTTCATCACTGACAAGATTCCACAGGTCTGGAGAAATTTTTTGATTCAGCCCGGTGTCTGCAAGGATGCGCACTTCACGTTCAAAATACGAAACAAAAATCAGCACGCCAGAACGATTTTCTGTTGCATAAACACCGCTCTGCGCAAAATACCGCAAAGCCCGTGCTGTAACAGCCTGCTGCCGGGCCACCCGTGGAATAACCAAGCGATCAATAGCAGGAATATTATATGCCGCATACAGCAGCAAAACCATCGCTGCGCACAAAGCTAAAAAAAACGCAGCAAGGTACCATGGCTCTTCTCCCCAAAACATTCGGCCAAGCCAAGTGTATATTTGAGGTGCAAGCGGAAACAGGCACACCAGCAACAACAGCGATGTTCCCAACGCGGCTGCCAATTCCCAAAAGGCATAGCAAGAACTTTCAGCAGCTATGGCCAGCGCAATTTCGCCGGAGGTTTTTGATTCAGCTTTTTGTACTGCGGTTTTTATTTTTTCTAAATCCGCATCATCAAGTGAAAGTTTTTTTATCAATGCCTTGTACTTCATGCGTTGCCACCTGCTGTTGGATGTCAGTTAAAATTCACCGCGGGTGCTTTCTGGGCTCCTTCAGATGCGGTGAAGTATGCTTTTTCTTTAAAGCCGAATATGTTTGCCACAAGAACCGTAGGAATTTTTTGCCGTGTAACATTGTACGTGCGGGCGGCATCATTGTACCGCTTGCGTTCTGTGGCGATGCGGTTTTCGGTGCCTTCAAGCTGACTCTGCAAGTCGCGGAAATTTTCATTAGCTTTTAGCTCAGGGTATGCTTCGGAAATTGCAATCAACCGCCCCAGACTGGCGCCGAGCTGATTCTGCATTTTCTGGTACTGTGCAAATGCCTCAGGGTCTTCAGTGATTGACGAATCAATGACGGGGCTTCCACTCAATTTTCCTCGGGCTTCGGCAATGTCGGTAAACACTTCGTTTTCATGCTTGGCATAACCTTGGACTGTCGCCACCAAATTGGGAATCAAATCCGCACGGCGCTGATATTGGTTTTCAACATTGGCCCACTGGCTGGTTACAGCTTCACGCTGCTCAACAAGTGTGTTATATCCGCACCCGGTACAAACGCATACAAAACACACTGTGGCCAGCACTTCAAAAAATACATTGAATATTTTTTTCATATAAAACTCCATCAAAGTCAAAAAGAAAATCTCCTGTTTCAATTGACTTTTACGCCACTTTGCAACAGATTGAAAAATGGCAGTTGGTATGTAAGTTTGCACCGCAAACCTTCGTAAAAATAAAAGCCACCAATTTGTGTGGTTTTTACTTCAATCCATATAGTTTCCGCATCGGCAATCTGGCAACATATATTTACTTTAATTTTGAGACAGTCCATTTTGCTTATAAATCGCGGATTTTCATTCCATCTTGTTTTGACATTAAAACAAATCCAACACGGCTAGCATGAACTGTTTCCTTATAAATTATGGTATTTCAATGCTTAGGTCAAGGGAAACCGGTTGCCCAAAAAAACGCAAAAGCAAGACTTCAAGCTGGGAACCGGTTTTGCATAAGCATGGTATGTACATTTTCCGCATGAATCATATAAAACACGTTCCTCCTGGCAGCGCGAAAAAAAAAGAAGTGCTAGATTTTTTTTGCCATGCTGCGGTATACTGACACTGTAGCATGACAGGCGCGCACAGCGACATACGGAGGACACATGGCAGAAATGCAAGAACAAGCAGAACGTTTGCAGTCATATATTGACAGCAGCCACAACATCGTATTTTTTGGCGGCGCAGGTGTTTCTACGGAAAGCGGCATTCCCGATTTCCGCAGCGTGGATGGTCTGTACAATCAAAAATGGGATTTTCCTCCAGAAGAAATTCTAAGCGCCACTTTTTTTCAGCATAACCCAAAAGAATTCTATCGATTTTACCGTGAGAAAATTCTGATCGAAGGAATCAAACCGAACGCGGCTCATCTAAAACTGGCGGAGATGGAACAGGTTGGAAAACTGAGCGCTGTGATTACTCAAAACATCGACGGGCTGCATCAGGCGGCGGGCAGCAAAAATGTACTGGAACTGCACGGAAGCACATTGCGAAACCACTGCACGGTTTGTCACACATTTTACGATGCCGCATTTATGATTGCAAATCAAGACGCGGAAGGAATTGCCCGATGCACAAAAAACGGCTGCAACGGCATTATCAAACCTGATGTGGTGCTGTATGAAGAGCCGCTTGACGAATCCGTTATTGAAAAAACGCTTGCCGCCCTGCAAGCCGCCGATTTGCTTATCATCGGAGGAACATCGCTCACAGTGTATCCGGCGGCGGGATTTATCAGAGCATTCCGCGGAGAGCATTTGGTGCTTATAAACCGCGATGCCACTGCAAGTGACGGCATTGCCGATTTGGTCATTCACGACAGCATTGGTAAAGTGCTGGGCAAAGTACGATGTTCCACCGGCAAAAGCTGAACAGCGCGGTTCTTGCATTCTTCCTGCAAAAACAAAGAGCCTAAGACTCCTTTGGAGTTCCAGATTCAAGGTTTTTACGCTGACCGATAATGTGCGCCAAAGCGTCAATGGCGTGATTTAAATCATCGGTATCTTTTCCGGCAAGCACGGTGTCACATGCTGAACTAACAGCGGTGATTCTTCCTAATATATCCTGCTCAAATTTTACAGCGGCAATTTCTTCCAGAGGCCGTAACTTTGCCGCTGTTTCCGAAAGAGCCACAATACGATTTTTTTCATTTATTGCGCTGCCTGTAAGCGAGCCAGCTTTTAAAAGCAACAATTCCATTGAAGAACCAATTTGACTGAGCAGACTGGGTTCTTTTTGTTTTGTTGTTGATTTTTTTTTTGCGAACCAGCGTTCAAAAAACGAAACCAGTGACATATGCGATATTATACCAAGCCATTCACTTTTACGGCAAGCCCCCTGGCTCAGGCACGGCAATCCTCATTCATAACCATTGTGTTAAAACACTACAGTTGCCATCATTTTTGCAGAAAGGCTTGTGCAAAAAAAAATATTTCTTACAAACAAAATGCGGCGATGCGGTTTTTGAGAGCGGCAGTATACGAAGGTATTGCACCATCGTGTGACACAACAAAATCGGCCAATGCGCTGCCAGTTTCAAGCGCTTTTTGCACGGCATGTGTTTGAGCATAAACAAACAGAAACGCGGCAGAAAAACTGTCACCCGCGCCAACAGTATCTACCACGTGCACGGGCCCGGGGCAAACCTGGTACTGCGTATTTTCAAACCAGGCCATGGCACCTTGGCTTCCTTTTGTAAGGATAACGCCATCCAGATTAAAATCGAAGGAAATGTTTTTTAAAAATGCAAGTTCATCCTGCGGATAGCCAAACATCGAACATAGGATTGGAAGTTCTTCATTATTCAGTTTTAAAATAGTTGCATATTCCAGCGAACGGGCTATTACGTCTTTTGTGTAAAATTCTTTTCTGAGATTCACATCAAAAAAAATTATTGGCGAGTGTATTATTTTTAGAATCGAAAAAAGTGTATCGCGGCTTTTTTTAGAACGCTGAACCAGAGAGCCAAAACAAAACACATCCAATTGCAACGAGGCAATATTCGCCAGCATGCCTTCACCAAGAGAGATGGCATCCCAAGCGCATGGCATGTTGAATTCGTACGACGGGCTTCCGTTTTTTAAAATGACATCCGTTTGCCCGGTAGGAAAATCATTCTGCACCTGAATGAAGCTTGAATCCATCTGTTCTTGCGAAATCACTCTGAGAGCTTCTGTTCCCAAGGCATCATCGCCCAGGGCTGAAATCATAGTTGTGTTAAAGCCCAGCCTGTTCATGTGTGCGGCGCAGTTAAATGGAGCGCCTCCGAGACATTTTTTCTGAGGCAGCACATCCCACAGGATTTCTCCAAACGCTGCCACATGCAATGGATGCTCCATAAAAACCTCCAACGTATTGCACATCAAAATGATTATTCAGACCCTCTATTACTGTCGCCCAAAACTACGCCTCTTCAACCTATCACTTGCTAAAGCCGGACAGTGGTTTCTGAAAGCGGCTTTCTATCTGTGTGGCGCGGAAATGGCATGGCGCCAGAAGCTGGGTAGCCGATGTCCAGCAGGCACACAACTTCAAGTCCTGAAATTTCCGGAAATGCATCAAATATTTTCTGTGAATCAAATCCGCGTGCCCACAATGTACCTAGCCCCAGTTCCGTTGCTTCCATCATCATGGTGGTGGTGATAATTGTGGCATCGACTTCACCGCCGTCATAATTTACATAGTGGGTTTCATCAAGATTCTTATAGCTTAGTTTTTTATCGTAGCAGACCAACAGCACAACAGGTGCATTAAATGTCATTTTGGTTGTTGCGCGTATACGAGCCAAGGCTTCTTCGCTTTGCAAAATAAAAATCTTTTGGCTTTGCGAGTTTTTTGCCGTGGGAGCAAGCCGTCCCGCTTCCAAAATTTTTTCCAGTTTTTCTGCTTCCACCGGCGTATCAGCAAAATCACGAACTGAATACCGTTTCTGTGCCAATTCAAAAAAATCCATAAAAACCTCGCTATTAAAAAAATCAAAAACAACAAGCCGTTAAAACAGCTCCGCAATATGCAAATTGTATGGAGTATTGCAGCTCTGGTCAAGAATCAGCACCCACGATGCAGAAGCAATGTATGCATCTTTTCCGTACGAATCAAATTCAAAACAGCAGGAAATATGGCAGTATTTTATTTGCAAAATAGCCGCCACATTTTGTCTATCAGGTAGGGTTGCATACAGATTCAATACTTTGTATAATTATGCAAAACAAAGCAAGGAGTAGTCAATGTCAGAAAAAAAAATTGAAAATAGCACTTTTATTAACAAGCTCTCAAATCTTGCGCAATGCAATGATCCTATCTCTCCTTCTTTGTACCAAAAATATGATGTAAAGCGTGGCCTTCGCTATGCAGATGGGCGTGGTGTTCTGGTGGGCCTTACCCGCATCGGAGATGTCGTGGGCTACGAAATTGATGCCAATGGAAACAAAATTGCTGTTCCCGGTCGCCTTGTATATCGTGGCTACAATGTTGAAGACATAGTGCGGGATTCTGAAAAGCACCACCAGTTTGGCTACGAGCAGTGCGTGTACCTGCTGTTGTTCGGCGATCTGCCCACTTCAGACCAGCTTGCGGAATTCACTTCGCTTTTAGGACAGCTCCGTTCTTTGCCGCACAATTTTACTGAAGACATGATTATGAAAGCACCTTCCAGCGACATCATGAACAAAATCGCGCGCGGTGTGCTCGCTTCATATTCCTATGACAACGACCCCGAAAACCGAGATGTTGCAAACAACCTGCGTCAATGCATTGAACTTATCTCACGTTTTTCAACATTAACAGCATACGCCTTCCAAGCCAAGCGGCATTACACTGACGGCAAAAGCATGTACATTCACAATCCGCGTTCATCGCTGAGCACGGCTGAAAATTTTTTGCGGCTCATTCGCAGCAATAAAAGGTACACACGTCTTGAGGCTGAAATTCTTGACCTGTCGTTCATTCTGCATGCGGAACATGGTGGCGGCAACAACTCTTCGCTCACAATCCATGTGGTATCTTCCGCAGACACAGACACATATTCTGCGGTTGCAGCAGCAGTTGGCTCATTGAAAGGCCGCCGGCACGGTGGCGCAAACATTCAGGTTATGGACATGATTGATGACATCAAGTCGCACGTAAAAGATTGGAGCAACGAAAATGAAATTGCTGAATATCTTCGTAAAATTGCCCGCAAAGAAGCGTTTGACCACACCGGTTTGATTTACGGCCAAGGCCACGCCGTTTATACCATCAGCGACCCTCGCGCCACACTACTTCGCGACAAAGCAGAAGAACTTGCCCGCGAAAAGGGTTGCGAAGAAGAATTCAACTTGTATCGTAACATCGAAAAACTGGCACCGCATATTCTGGAGGAATTCCACGGAAGCGCAAAAAAGATTTGCACAAATGTTGATTTTTACTCAGGCTTTGTTTATTCAATGCTGAATATTCCTCGCGAGCTGTTTACACCGCTGTTTGCTATTGCCCGTATCGCAGGCTGGAGCGCACACCGCATAGAAGAAATTGTTGCCGGCGGAAGAATCTACCGACCCGCATACAAAAATATTTCCGAGGAGCGCCCATACATTCCCATCGATCAACGAATTGCCGCAGAACCGCGCCCGCTCGAACATTGTGACGAAGGTGTTGTTACAAGCGGACCAAGCGACTAACGGCATCATCTGCAATCCTGTGCTATTTTTCAACGGCACCTAGCTATAAAACATTCGGGGCAAAGGGTTGCGGATGATTTTCTCAAAACATTTTTGCACACTGGCCTAAATTATTTCATGTTGAATCCCTGAAAAAACGCTTGCTTTTATGGATTTTTTTATCTATCTTTATGATGGCAGCCCAGGAAGCATGGTATCCATCATATCTGAGCTGAAAGACCCATTTATTAAAAGCGAGGTTTTTAATGGCCGATTCAAAACGGAAAATAATTTCACCTTCACTTGTTATTTTGATTTTGGCAGCACTTTTGTTTTTGCTTACGCTTGGCTCAAGCCTTTTTGTGGTTGACCAGGCAGAACAAGCTGTGGTAACGCGATTCGGTCGATATGAAAAAACACTTGGTCCCGGGCTTCACTACAAACTGCCGTTTGGCATCGACCGCAAATTCATCGTGCCAGGAAACAAGGTTGTGCAAACCGAACAATTCGGATTCAAGACAACTCGGAGCGGTGTAAGCAATCAGTATCAAAATAATATCACTTCGGAATCAACCATGCTCACCGGTGACCTCAACATTGTGAATGTGGAGTGGATAATTCAGTACCGCATTGTTGATCCCAAATCCTGGCTGTTTACCGTCAAAGAAAAAAAGCAGACCATCCGTGACATCAGCCGTTCAGTGATTAACACGCTGGTGGGAGACCGCGCAATTCTTGCCGTAATGAGCAGCGAACGTTCCGCAATAGAAACATCCGCTGTTGACATGATGAACGCGCAGTTCCAGCAGCTTGGCATGGGAATCAATGTGTTTGCTGTTAAGCTGCAAAACATTGTGCCGCCCGCAGGAGTGCAGGATGCTTTTGAAGATGTGAACAAAGCCATTCAAGATATGAATAGGTTCATAAATGAAGGAAAAGAAAGCTACAACGCAGAAATTCCCAAAGCACAAGGTGAAGCCGACCGACAGATTCAAGTGGCAGAAGGTTATGCCGCTGAACGAGTGAACCGCGCAAAGGGTGATGTGGCCCGCTTCAATTCAGTTTATGAAGAATACCGCAAAGCACCTGCAATTACACGCGAACGGCTATACCTTGAAACAATGGAAGAAATCTTTACCGCAGATAAAAGCCAAAAGCAAACTCTCATAGACGGCGAGCTTGACAACATTCTTCCCGTCAAAAATCTGACGGAACAAAAACGGTAACAACAAAATCTGAACATCGCGGAAAGGATTCGATTCATGTTTGCACAATCCGCGCCATAAAGCTACAGGAGGAATTTATGAAAAAAAATATAAATCTTTATATAACAATTGCAGCTATCGCAGTATTTGCCATTTTATTTTTTGCGGCGGGCCCTCTCTACATTGTAAACGAAGGCGAACAAGTTGTGGTAACCCGATTTGGTGAAATTGTTTCCACGCACACCCAAGCTGGCCTGTACGGGCGCATTCCATGTATCGACATTGTAACCTCGTATCCGCGCAAAATCCTTTCACTTGATGGCGACAGCGAGCGCATTCCCACTAAAGAAAATCAGTTCATCATTGTTGACACTACAAGCCGATGGCGCATCTCCGACCCTGCGCTGTTTTATCAGTCGTTCAAAACGCTCGATGCAGCCTACAACAAACTGAGTGATGTGATTGATTCTTCAACACGCACAATTATCACCCGGAACCGCTTGAGCGAAATTGTACGCACCAGCAACATCATCAATGATGCCAGCGCAACCAGCACCGAAGACAGTGAAAGCGCAGAAATCGCGGCGCTGGTAAATGTGAATACCACCAACGAAAGTGTTTCAAAAGGACGCGGACGGCTTTGCGAAGAAATGGCCGAAGATGCGCGCAAGATGGTAGGCGAATACGGCATTGAACTGATTGATATTGTGCCCCGTCAAATAAAATATTCTGACGAACTTACCCAAAGCGTTTATAGCCGCATGATTAAAGACCGCAACCAGGTGGCTCAGGCATATCGCTCACTAGGCGAAGGAAAAAAAGCGGAATGGCTTGGCAAACTTGAAAACGAGCGGCGCACCATCGAAAGCGAAGCCTACCGCAAGAGCGAAGAAACCAAAGGCAAAGCCGATGCAGAAGCAGCCGCAATCTACAACGAAGCCTACAGCCGTGATCCCCAGTTTTATGAATTCTGGAAAAGCCTTGAAAGCTACAAGAGCACTATGGGAAACTTTGACACCACATACAGCACCAACATGGACTACTTCAAATATCTATACAGCATGAACGGCAGACGGTAAAATAGGCGGCGCACATGACAGCACTTGACATAAGCGAACTTCTATTTTTTGAGGATTCCTTGTTGCAGCTTGACACAGGCCTCACTCAGAATGCCTTTGCAAAAGCACGGTTTTCTGAACGCATGGAAGAATGTGGATGGCTTGCCACAAAAACCGACAGTAAATGGATATTCAGTCCATGGAAATTTTCAGGAAGCGCAGTAAAAGCGGAGTCGCAGACTGTACTGGTTCAGGGTGCAGCTTTTGCCGGATACACCCTGGAAGCCTGTCTGCGCGGCATAGGAACTTCCATGGCACAAACTGCGCTTGCACATTTTGCGGCTGCACTCGTGTGCACGGTGTTAGAAGAAGCTATCGCACAGGACTATGCGGTGATCGGTTCTGGAGCCGGCGGTATTTTTATTTCCAAGGATTTTAGACAGATTATTTTTGTGCCCCCAGGAATTTTTGAAGCCTCGCTTTTATGCAGGAGCGATGCACTGTACAGCATGTATCAGGGACGCTACATAAATAAAGGACTTTCAGGAGAAGCCTCCATTCATTTTACACAGTCAGTGATTGCATATATGGCATTGACTGCTTCCCATCCTTTTGAAAGCCTCGACACCGCTACCCGCACAGAAGATTACCGCGACCACAACCTTGTGCCACTCAAAAACCGAATATGGGCGCTTGACCGCCAGCTTTCTTTTTTTATAGACCACTCATTGCAAAAAAATCCAGTGGAATCAAAGCAGCACAAAAAAAACTTGATGCGTAACCACAACGAAAGCTCGCAACCAAAAAGCCAGCTTCGGGTGGGGCTGCATTTTCCGCTGTCTACCCTGTACCGCGAATTGGGGCTCACGGTAGAAGGCTTCATTCCTGCTGATGGTATTTTGCAGCCAATTATCAGAAAAGCATCCGTGCCGCAGGAACAGTTTGAAGCCACGGCAAAAAAAGACACGGAACGATTTGCGCGCTCACTAAAAATCAGGCGTTGGTTCAGACACAACCGCAGCATATTGGTGGCCGCCGCAGGTGTCGTGGTGTCGCTCTCACTATTTTTTTTCATCTATTGGAACGGCACTGTAAGCCATCCCACCAGCAAAGGATTTACGTCTTTTGAAACAGTTGAAATGTTTTACAGTGGCATGCACAATCTCAATGTTCTTGCAATCCAAGGTTCCGCAAAAGGTCAAAACATGAACAGCATTACTGATCGAGTAAGCAACTTTTATGTTTCATCGCGGACACGTACAGCCTTAAATCCAAAGCTAAAAACCGTTACACCGGGTGCCTGGCTGCTATGGAATGATAACGGCCAATACTGGATATATGGACTGACTCAATTCACAATTGATGGAATCAACGCAAATCTGCATGTTGACGGCCCTGCAAAAAAAACAAAACCTCCACGGCGCACAGAAGAAAACGGTGTTACCCTTGAAAACGGAAGCCGCACAGAACACCAAGTGTGCTACAATCTTGTATTCACAGAAGGAAATGAAACGCTTTACATACACGAACATACTGACACCGTGCTGCTCACTTATGCAAAAGACCGATGGGTTGTTACAGATATTCAAGAGCAGGAGTATCCTACATCGCTTGCATATTCGCTGTTCTGTCAAGATTACACTGAAGCGGCGCAGAACACACAAGACATTTTAAAAACAGCAGAAGCCCTTCGGAACAAATACCGCTGGGTAAGCACCGACCGTGAAATTCAAACAGACATTGAACAAATGCAAAAAGAGTCGCTGTTTTAAATCAGTGTAAAACAAAACAATCTGTTTAGAGATTTTTGCCCAGAAAAAAATGACTATTGTTTTGCACTCAATTATAGCAGCACCAGAAATTTCGATGCCGTAATACGTTTGATATATTGATTTTGATTCGTGCGGAAATGGTACATACCGTGTTTCCATGAATCCAGCTCATGGCTTGATGCTTTGCTGCAAATAGGGGCGAAACGATGGCCATATACCCTTGGCTGCAATATCGTGGAACAACACACCCGGCAAAGGCTAAGGTTTTTATCGCTACTCAGTTTTAAAATTTCAGAAAAATCATACCCCCTTCACAGATTGAAGGTGTGCTTTTGCGTCTGGGTGTGTTGATTGAAGTTGTAAAACTAAGAAAGTTTATTCAAGAACCAAATCGGTAACAGTGGCATGGGTGATTGCCACGAGGTCTTGCGGTGCAAGTGCAAGCTGCTGTCCGCGAATGCCTGCGCTGATGTACACAAGCTCATGCAAAAACACAGACGCATCTATAAAAGTACGGAATGTGCGTTTCATTCCAATAGGGGAGCAACCGCCGCGCACATAACCTGTAATTGCTAAAAGTTCAGAAGGTTTTACAGGTGTTACTTCTTTTACGCCAGCGCTATTTCTTGCCTTTTTTACGTTGATTTGATGAAGGGCACTCTGGCAGAACACCAGAAATTCTTTTGACTCAGAACACATCACGATTGTCTTGAACACAGCCGCTGGATCAATGCCTAATTTGCGGGCAGTTTCAGCGGCGGCACCGCGTTCAAGCTCATGCTCGCCATCATCTGGATAATCACGGGCTGTATACGTTATTCCCGCGTTATCCAAAATGCGCATGGCGTTCGTTTTTTTCATTATTTTTTTGCCACCAGCGGGGCACTGGAATTTGTCACGTAGCTTCCAGTTTTTGAAAACAGCGCGATTGAATCAATTCGGCCTTTCCAGTATTCAGCTTCACTTTTTGTGGTATATGGGCCCACACGCACTCGGTAAAACAAGTTTCCTTTTGCATCTGTGTAAGTAAAAACTTCGCACTGGATTTTATTGTCATCCAACACAGTGCGGGCTTCATCAGCATTACGCTTGCTGGTGAATGATGCGGCCTGAACCCAGAATTTATCGGCAAGACGTGATGCACTGTTTACATTTGAAACCGAAGATAAATTTTCTACCACCTTGTTTAGTGCTGACGTTGAAGAATCAAAATGTCCTCCATACGATTTTGCAGGTGCGGTAGAAGATTCCAAATCTGGCATGTTCACCACGGCCACATTGACAGAAGAATCTGGAGCGGACGCGGCTGTTTTGTCAAGCACAACTATTGTTTCGCGTTCAATCACTTTATGCGTTGCGGCGGTTTCGCGCATGGCATTTTCGGCAGCCTGATTCTGGGCAGTTACCGCAGAGCTTACATAATTATTTTTGAGCGTGTTCAAGTCAATGGTGGTTGTGGCAGGCGCAACTGGCGGCTGCGGTGCCGTAGGGGTCAAGCCGTACACTGTGGTGGTGCCGTTTGCAATCACCGTGAGATTATCCGTCTGCGCAACGGTTTGAAGTGGATTAGCACCAGTGGGAGAATTCAAATCAAATGAACTCACATCATCTGTGGGCTGCTCTGTTTCTGGCACAGCAGCAAGAGATGAGTCCTCGGCAGGAAGAGTTGCATAGCCCTGCGCATAGGGATCAACAACAGGTTCAGGATTTGCAGAAGGCGAGATCCATACAGCGCCGTTATCCTTTAAGGAAGCCACTGTTGTATCTTTTCGAGCCATGGGACCGTACATAAGCAGTGCAGCTCCAATCACTACAAGCAAAAAAACGCCAGCAGCCAGTGCAATCCAAATAGTTCTCTTTTGTTCCATAAATCTTCTCCTACCGGTGGCGCGAAAGGAATTGATCAATCTTTTTTTCAAGACAGGCTCGCGTTCCGATATTCCATACTCTACTAATATCGGCACCTGTGTTTTTATATTTAGCAAAAAGATTGGCTTGACTTTTAAACCGGGCAAAAATCTGAGAAGGCAAAAGACCGTCACGTTTTCTAGCACGAAGATAGCGCATGGGCCACGGGGCGTCAACAAACAGAATTGAATCCATACTTTGCATAATCGGAACTTTGTAGAGCACCGTGGCATTTATAGCGATGTTCTTTCCACTATTCTTGACAACAAACAAATCGAACAGCCGGTTCACATATGGAAACACAATCGCCTCCTGTTTGTGAACCAATACCGAGTCGCCAAAAATAATCTGGCCCAGCACTCTTCGGTCAACAGTGCCATCAGTGCGCACAATAGAAAGATTCCGTTCACATGCTATCGCGCCAAACTCGGCAACGATCTGATCCTTTGCGTTTTCAATGGCATCGTGCACCAGCACATCTGCATCTATCGTGGCAAAACCACGTTCTGCCAGAATAGCGGAGGCAACATTTTTTCCAGCTGCCATCGGACCCGTTACGCAAAGCATCATCAGTGAAATTCCCCCCAGGCATGTCCATGCTCTACACTTACCCGGAGCGGCACCCTAAGTGTTACAGCATGTTCCATGCTGTCTTGAATCAAACTGATTGCTTCCTGCACATGCTGGCCAGAATAAGGACATTCAAAAATCAGCTCATCGTGCACTTGCAAAAGCATTCGGGCTGGACTTCCACTTTTGCACAAAGATTCTTGAACCGCAACCATAGCAGTTTTTACAATGTCGGCGGCACTCCCTTGGATGGGTGTATTGATTGCGACACGCTGGGCTCCCTGCTGAATCAATTTATTTTTGTTGGTGATGTCGGGAATAAAACGGCGGCGCCCCATGATTGTTTCAACAAAACCGTTTGCTTCTGCACTCGCAATCGTTTTGGAAATAAAAGCCTTGACACCGGAATACGTTGTAAAATACTGGTCAATAAAATTCTTTGCTTCCGTGCGGCTTATTCCCAATTCATTTGCAAGGCGGAATGCACTCATGCCGTACATCACACCAAAGTTTACGGTTTTTGCAAAACGGCGCATATCGGCAGTCACCTGTTCAGGTGGAATGTTGTAAATCAGTGATGCTGTTGAACGATGCACATCAACGCCATCGATAAAGGCTTTGCACAAGTTTGTGTCTTGCGAAAGATGGGCAAGCACCACAAGTTCAATCTGGGAATAATCAGCAGAAATAAGCACCGTGCCTTTTTCCGCTGTAAAGGCTGAACGTATTCTTCGGCCAGCTTCATCTCGGATAGGAATATTTTGAAGATTGGGCTCATGCGAGGAAAGCCGCCCTGTGGCGGTTCCTGTCTGTAAAAATGTGGTATGCACACGGCCATGCTCATCGGCCAATGCGGGAAGCGCTTCAACATATGTGCTCTGCAATTTGGAAAACGAACGATAATCAAGAATCGCGGCAGGCACTGGATCTGTAGTGCGTTCAGCCAGTTCTTCAAGCACAGCAGTGTCTGTGCTATAACCTGTTTTTGTTTTTTTTCCCGGAACAAGCTTTCGTTCTTCAAACAACACTTGCTGGAGCTGCTTGGTCGATGCAATATTGAATTCATGCCCAACTGCCCTGTAGATTTCCTGCTCTTTTTCTGCAATATCCTGCGCAAGCTCTTTTGAATACTCCGCAAGTGCAGCTTTGTCAAGGTGAATGCCACGAAGTTCCATCTGTACCAAAATGGGCAGCACTTTCATTTCCATGTCATAAAACAATGTGTCCAATTTTTTTTCTGAAAGTTCTGTTTTAAAACGCTGCCAAAGCTGCCAAGTAAAATCGGCATCCTCAGCTCCGTAAGGAACAGCCTTTTCAAGCGGCACATCGGCAAAAGTTTGATCCTTTTGCACCACATCCTTGAACTCAATTCCTTTTAAGCCCAGTTGGGTTTCGCCGAGATATTCAAGTCCGTAGGGGCTTTTTCCAAGTGCGGCGGGATTAAGCAGCCAGGCGGCAACCATGGTGTCAACAATGCGGCATTTAGGCAGTTCAGCCAAGCCGTTCGCAACAAGCACTTCCACATCAAACTTGCCGTTGTGCATGATGACCGTTACATTTGGATTGTGCAGCAGACGTGAAAGCTGGACAATGCAATCTGATTTTGCAATGCACTCAGGCGCAAACATACCACCGGGAAGCATCACTGGCACGTAAATTGCAGTTCCCGTTTTGCAGCACAAGCTAAAGCCCACAAGATGCGCATGATGTTTATCGAGCGAATCTGTTTCTGTATCAAAAGCAACGGTTTTTTCCGCGCCTTCAAGCACCGTGTTTATAAAAGCTTCAAGCTCTGCCAGCTTTGTGCATGCATGATAATCTCCTTTATTCTGCACAACAGTCAATGGGTCTGAAGTTTCCAATGCGGAGATTTGTTGGTCGTTTAACGATGCGCTGTCTTTTTTTTCTGCAACGCTTTGCGCATGGTCAGCATTCTGAAATTCAGAAGAAGAAAGTCCTGCCTCAGCGGCGAATGATGCAGCCACAGCTTTTGCACCCAGCGCAGAAAGTTTTTTTGCGGCAGCGGCATAATCAAGCTCGTTAGTGCAATATGAATCAAAATCAAGCTGGAGTGGCACATCTGTTCGCAGAGAAATGAGCTTTTTGGAAAAAAAAGCATTTTCCCTGTCAGCACGAATTTTCTCACCTAACGCGCCTTTGATTTCATCGGCATGTTCATAAATGCCTTCAAGTGTACCGTACTGTGAAAGCAGCTTGAGAGCAGTTTTGTCGCCCACGCCTTTTACACCTGGAACATTGTCTGAGGCATCGCCAGTAAGCGAGAGGTAGTCCAGGATCTTTTTAGGCTCCACGCCCCACTTTGCAATCACTTCGGAAACCCCTTCTGTTTCCCAGCCACCATTGTTCTTGTCGGGCTGCATTGCCTTGCACATGTCAGTTACCAGCTGCAACAAATCTTTGTCGCCACTCAGAATTCTGCACTGTCTGTTTTGACTTTTACAGGTGGCTGCAACAGTGGCTATAATATCATCAGCCTCAAAACCATCAACACGAAGCACTGGAATTTTCAACGCAGCAAGAATATCTTCAATCCAAGGAACTTGCGCGTGCAGATCTTCCGGCGTTTTGGCTCGGTTCGCCTTGTATGCAGGATACATCTCGTGGCGGAATGTGGGAACGCGGCTGTCAAACGCGGCAACAAGGTAATGAGGTTTGTATTTTGAAAGCAGCGCCTTCAGGTTGCGAAAAAAAATCACCACCGCACTTATGTTCTGCCCCAAAGGATTTGTAAGCGGATGATTTACAAGCGCAAAATAGGCTCGATAAATCAGCCCATAAGAATCAAGAATATACACCGTCTGGTCGGTTTCTGAAATCGTGACTTCTGTTTTTGTTTTCATAGTGCCTGTATTCTAGCACACCGCCCAAAGAAAAAAAAGCTGTGCCGCAGCGTATAATACACTGAGGAAGTTGTTCACTTTTTGGAAAAAAAACAGTATATTGAATGAAAAGAGGTTATACACATGGCAAAAAAAACAACACCCATGGCGCTTTTGTGCGGTTATCTTGGCGCAGGAAAAACAACGCTGCTTAACAATGTGCTCACAAACCAAAAAGGATACAAGGTGGCGGTAATTGTAAACGATATTGGCGAAGTGAATGTTGACGCAAAGCTGATTGCAGATGGCGCAAAAATCACCGACACATCAAGCATCGTGCCGCTCACAAACGGTTGTATCTGCTGCACACTCAAAACGGATTTGGTGAACAACATAGAAAACATCATCCGAAGTGGAAATTATGACTACATTCTGATTGAAGCCAGCGGAGTGTGCGAACCAATGCCCATCGCCCAGTCATTGGAGCAAGTTTCAAACGGCAAACTGGACAACGTGATCGGCGTAGTTGACGCAGCCCGGCTGGTTGACGAATTTGCAAGTGGCGAAAATCTGCTCAAAAAAGACATAGGCGAAGAAGACATTGAGTCGCTTTTAGTTCAGCAAATTGAATTTTGTTCCACGCTAGTCATAAACAAAAAAGATTTGGTAACAGAAGAGCAATTTAAAAAAGTGCGGGCCGTTATCAATGCCATCCATCCGGGAGTAAAAATCATTGAAACATCGCGTGGCGAAGTTCCTGTTGAAGATATGCTTGCCACAGGCAGTTTTGATTTTGAAACCGTGTATGCGAGCGCAGGTTGGTGCAAACACCTTGAAGAAGATGAAATTGATAACGATGAGCACGAAGACCATGAACATGAAAGGCATCACCACGAGCATGAAGACCACGAACACGAAGGACACCATCACCATGAACATAGACACGAAGGTGAAAGCGAAGACGAATACGGAATAGGTACTTTCATCTACTACCGAAGGATTCCATTTGACCGCCAAAAACTCGACAGTTTTGCAAGCAGATGGCCGCGGAATATCATCCGCTGCAAAGGACTTATGTGGTTTGCAGATGAACCTGAAATGGCTTGGGTGTTTGAGACTAGCGGTCGCCAAATTCAGGCTGGATACAGCGGACAATGGATTGCAGCATGTCCTCCCGCAGAGCAGAAAAAAATCCTTGCGGAAAACCCCAAAATAAAAGAAGAATGGGACAACAAAGTTGGCGACCGCATGATAAAACTGTGCGTAATCGGCCAAAATCTCGACAAAAAGGCCATCAGTGCTGAGCTAGACAAATGTCTGGCAGACTGAAAAACATATCGGCCAAGTGCCAATTCTAATATCAAGCCAATGGAAATTTGAATTCCACAAAAATTGACTTATTTTACAAAACAAAAATCCCCGGCAATTCAATTTGAATCTACCGGGGATTTTTGTTTACTACATCAAAACAGATGCTGCAATCAGCACACCTGATGAAGAAGCACGGTATGTACCATATTACGCACGAATCAAGCGACATACGCTTGCTGGCCACTTCAACAGGTTTTTATAAAACACACTGAAATGTGTGTTTGTTTGTGCCGCAGATTTAACGTTTGGCGTTGAAATACGCAGCGTTCCAGCGCAACTCATTGCGAAACTGGGCAATGTTCGTATCTTTGTCAATGGCGATACATTCAATGCCCACCATCTCGCTCCAGTCGCGCAGCATCTCCGTGGTAACAATATTTGAGAACGCAGTGTGGTGGCCGCCACCAGCCAGGATCCATGCTTCAGCACTTGTAGCAAGGTTAGGATATGGTTTCCAAAGCATACGGGCCACAGGCAATTTTGGAAGAGGCGCTTCAGGCGGAATGACATTTATTTCGTTCACTACGCAACGGAATCTATTGCCCATATCCACCACGGCAGCAACCAATCCATCGCCTTCCAACGTATTGAACACAAGGCGGGCAGGATCTTCCCTGTCACCAATACCGAGTGGATGCACCTCAATCTTAGGCTTGCCCACGGCAATCTCAGGATCCACTTCAAGCATGTGGCTACCCATGTTGGCTTCTTTGCCAGGAACAAGATTGTAAGTGTAATCTTCCATAAAGGCATTACCCTTAGAACCTGCCACGGTCTGCCCTGCTGCCATGACTTTGAAAGTACGCACAAGCGCCGAGGTTTTCCAGTCGCCTTCTGCGCCAAAGCCGTAGCCATCTGCCAAAAGACGCTGAATCGCAAGTCCCGGCAGCTGCTTCATGCCGTGCAAATCCTGGAAGTTCGTGCATAGAGCGTTGCCATCCTTGTCTTTGAGAAAGCGGCGCAAGGCAATCTCAATCTTAGCCTGCTCTTTGATGTGTGCTACGGAAAAATCTTTATCATTGCCGAGCACAATTTCGTACTTTTGATTGTATTCATCGTACAGGGCATTTACGTCCGCATCGCTAACTTCGTTCATGTATGCCACCAAGTCACCGATGCCGTAGTATGGCACACTCCAGCCGAACTTGATCATGGCTTCAACCTTGTCACCATCGGTTACTGCCACTTCACGCATGTTATCACCAAAGCGAACCACGCGCAGTTCCTTGCCGTCAGCCACTGCGCGAGCTACACGCATCCAGTCAGCAATGCGCTTCTGTGTTTCGGGATGGCTCCAGTGGCCCACAATTACTTTTCGTGGCAAATCCATACGGCTCGTGATAAAGCCAAATTCGCGGTCACCATGAGCGCTCTGGTTCAAGTTCATAAAGTCCATGTCCATGGTGGCATAGGGAATTTCAACATTGAACTGGGTGTTCAGCTGCAAAAGCGGCTTTTTGTAGGCATTGAGTCCGGCAATCCACATCTTGGCGGGACTGAACGTGTGCATCCAGCAGATGACACCTGCACAAGAGTTGTTGGCATTGGCACGCTCCAGCATGTCGCGGATGGCGTGGGGCGTGAGCAACGTTTCCTGCCAAACCAGCTTGCATGGCAGGGTTCCGCTTGCGTTCAATTTTTCCACAATCTCCTGCGCGTTCTTTTTCACCTGCACCAGTGTGTCTTCGCCGTACAAATCCTGACTACCAGTCAGAAACCAGAATTCATACTTTTTAAGGTTCATAAAATCCTCCTAAATGCTTTGAAGCTGTTCTGCCATTCAGATGAATTTAAGAACAACTTCTATAAATCTACAGCACTTTAAAACGCAACACGTTCCAAGATGCTGGTTTGAGCAAAACTATAAGTGAACCATTTTCTACAGCACATAGTGGCGCTGTATTAGGTTGCACGGCATTTGGGTTTTCAAGTGAATTTTGCGCACTTAAATCGCTGCCGACCAATTCCGTGCGATAAAATAATTGTGCGGAACTGAATAAATGGAAGCTGATTGTGGTTTCGCTTGGTTCCGTTCGGCTGGTGTTCAACGCAAACACCGTTACTTCACCCGCTTCCTCATTGTGCACTACGCTGAAAATCACCGCAGGCACTTCGCCGTATTTTTCAGTCACTTTGTTGCCGGTGCGCACCATGGGGGTAAGCACAGTGCCACGTCCATACAGCGATATATCACGGAAAGGCCAATAAATAGTCTGCTTGTAAGCACCTCTCCCTGGCTCCGTAAATATTGGCGCTATCACATTCACCAACTGGGCAAGACAAGCCACCTTCACACGGTCAGCGTGATTCAGCAGAGTAATAGCCATGCCACCAACCACCAATGCATCCAGCAGGGAATACTGATCCTCCAATATACGTGGTGCCTTTTCCCATGGATGTGACATCTGCTTTTGCTGGTACCAAACGTTCCATTCATCAAAAGAAAGATACATGGTCTTTTTGCTGCGTTTGACAGCCTTCACGTAGTCGCAGGTAGCACAAGCGGTTTTAATGAAGTTGTCCATATCCACAAAAGAAGCCAGGAAATCATCATCGTTTCCAAAATTCTCAAAATATCGGTGGATGGACAGATAGTCGGCATATTCATAGGTGTGTTCCAGAACGGTACGATCCCATGCAGGATAAGTCGGCATGGATGTGCTTGCGCTGCCGCAGACTACGAGTTTTATGGAATTGTCTGTCCATTTCATTATTTTCATGGCTTCGAGAGCTTTTTTGCCGTAGGCATCAGCATCGAGGTGGCCTATCTGCCATTGGCCGTCCATTTCATTTCCCACGCACCAAGTCTTTATGCCGTAGGCTTGTTTGTGACCATTTGCCGCCCGAAGATCGCTCCAGTATGTGCCACCTGGATGATTGCAGTATTCCACCATATCGCCCGCGTCTTGCGGAGTACCGGTGCCCATGTTCACGGCGGCCATGACCTGTGTGCCAGTCTTGCATGTCCAGTCATAAAACTCGTCTATCCCGATTTCGTTAGGTTCTATGGTATGCCAAGCTCGATCCAAGCGAACGGGGCGCTTTTCACGCGGACCGATTCCATCCTTCCAATCATATCCAGAAAGGAAGTTGCCACCAGGATAGCGCACAAGTGCAACATGCAAGTCCTTTACCAAATCAATCACATCCTGCCGAAACCCTTGTGCGTCTGTCGCAGGATGCCCCGGTTCATATATACCAGTGTACACGGCCCGGCCCAAATGCTCTATAAATGAGCTGAACAGGTTGTCGTCCACACGTGCAAGAGCAAAGTCCTTTACGATGGTCACGCTGCTATTCAAAATACACATCCTCCGTGCTACAGGATTTGACTTCCCGCTAAAGGCTTGCCCATTTGTTGCATCCAGGCCATGGGCAGATGGCCGTCAGAGTCTTTGCCCGCCAAGCAACCAAAGCGCCGCAGTGTGCACAGGTTGAACTACTGAGCAATGCAGAACACGCCATACAAACCATGAGCCGTTTCTCAAAATCTACCGATGGGGTAGTGACACCTTCTTTATAGGGTATGCCGGCTACCTCATCCATAACACGCTGTGGAGTCTGTAGCGCCATCAACGCCATTAACTCGCACTGGCGGCAGTAAGGCATATTTTTAACTCTAGGCCTCAACTATCACGCTAGCCACAGAATGCGCGGGCATTTCTATCGCGACAGTATTCGCGTCCACCAGTTTGGCAGAAATAGTTTTTTCGACCACGGCATCGGGTTTGGCAAAGGTGTTCACAGTATCCATCTTTTCACCGCTCACCAAAGTAGCGTTTGCAGTAGCTATGGCACCAGAAAGATTTGCAAAGCCCACTTCCACGCTCTTGGCGCTGTCCACATCAGGATTGGCTATAGTCACAAGATAACGCATTTTACCAGTCTTTTCGTTCTTCTTTTCAGATGCGGAAACTGAAAGACCGGGAATAACCAAATCCTTTTCATTATCGCGGAAACCTGCACTTTGGCCTGCAAAATTTGCACCAAGCAATGTGGCACCCTGATGTTCCTTATATTGATGCAGCACATGCCACGTAGGAGTAAGCACAATTTTATCGCCTTCGGTGAACACCGGTGCCTGCAAGACATTCACTGCCTGCGCAAGATTTGCAATACGCACACGATCCGAATGGTTGTTAAAAATGTTCAGATGAATACCTGCTACAACCGCGTCACATACGGAATTCTGCTGGTACAGGAAACCTGGGTTTGTACCAGGTTCAGCCTTAAACCAGTTGCCCCATTCGTCCACAACAAGTGCGATACGCTTATCTGGGTCATACTTGTCCATAACCTCACCATGGCGGCGCACAAGCTCATCCATGCGGAAGGCGCTCTTCATGATTCGATACCAGCCTTCTTTTGTAAAACCAGTAGCAGGACGTTTGTCTTCAAAACTATACTCGTAGGTGTAATAATGCAGACTGAGACCATCCATAAACTTGTGGGCATTATTCATTACCACATCTGTCCACTCGTAGTCGTCCACATTGGCACCACCCGCTATCTTAAAAATCTTGTTGGTACCATATTGGCGCACGAAGGTCTGGAATCTTCTGTACAGATCGGCATAATACTCGGGGCGCATATTTCCGCCGCAACCCCAGTTTTCGTTTCCCACACCAAAATAGTCCAGCTTCCACGGCTCGGGATGACCGTTTGTCTTGCGCAAGTTTGCCATGGGGCTTTCGCCACTGAATGTGATGTATTCAATCCATTCATCCATTTCTTGCGTGGTGCCGCTTCCGACATTGCCGCACACGTAGGGTTTGCACCCCAACTCGTCACACAAACCGAAGAATTCATGGGTGCCAAACGAATTGTCTTCCACCACACCACCCCAGTTGGTGTTTATCATGCGTTTGCGGTTTTCTTTGGGGCCTATGCCATCTTTCCAATGGTACTCATCGGCAAAACATCCGCCTGGCCAACGTAGGTTGGGAATATCAAGCTCCTTGAACGCCTGCACCACGGCCTTGTTGTACCCATGCACATTGGGAATGGACGAATCTTTGCCCACCCAGAAGCCGCCGTAAATGCAGCGACCAAGATGTTCGGAAAAATGTCCGTATATATCACGGCTAATGGTGGAACGCTTGTCTTGTGTATCGACAATGACGACCTGTTTCATAAAATCTCCTTAAATCTAGCACTAATTTAGTGCAGCTCCCATACAAGTGACACTAAAAAGGCGTATCCATTTTTAAAGAATATGACCATGAGTTTTGTACATCAATCATCAACTCTTTAAGATATTATTCAGCTAACAACAAACACACTACGCAATCACTACTAACAGCACCTTACAGGTCAGATACCGTCAGCTTTGTATACATCGAGTGGATTTTAGCCGCATATCTATATTACCATGAGTTTTACGGAATAGCAACAAAATAATCCGATATTTATCAATAAAATTAGTTTATAAACGTTTTTAATTTTGTGTTACAAGTTTTCCAGCGATCTAAATCACGGCAATTTAAATCAACACACCTTGATGCAGAAGGTGGGTATGATTTTCTGAAATTTGATAACTGAGTAGTGATAAAAAACTTTAGACTTTGCCAGATGTGTTGTTCTTAATAAGACATTGCAGCCAGGGGTACATACCCTTCATTTCGCCACCACTTGCAGCAAGGTTTCAATCCAGGGGGAGGGCATGTACTCTTTTCGCACGAATCAATATCAGCACATTAAACTGGAACGTTTAAAAATAAGTCCTAAACACAATGCCCTGATCGTAGTTACCGTAGCCCTTGCCAAAAATATTCATGCCGCCGATATGCTCCGCATTTTCCTTAACGCCAATTTTCATGCGGATTGAATGATGCTCGCTCAAGCGCAAATCATCCAACGTGACATTTGAGATTTTTGTGCCATCGATAAAACTTCCTTCCTGCGTAACTGACCAATGCTTTAAAAGTCCGTATTGGCTTCCTTCGAGCTTCCACCATTGCGGCGTAAATTTTCCGCGCTTGTCACCAAAATCTCCTGGAGAAACCCATGTACCGATTTCTTTTTTGTTAATCCACATGGTAATATCACTGGGCCAGTTGAGGTTGGTTCCCGGCGTTTCAGAAGAAAGCTCCAGCACTACCTCAACTTTTGTAACTTTTTTCTGGCTGCTCAGCGCGTTGTTAGGAAACTTGTATTCAAATGTGCCAGTCCCGCACCACAAAAGTCCGGCCTTCATTCGCTCAGGGTTTAAAAATGAATCAGGAAAATCCAAAAAGCCGATAATATGCTCGGTTGAACACAATCCGCAAGGCGTAGACACTTTGCAGTCCGTAAAAATTCCAATAGGCATTTCAACTTCAATAAATTCATTTGAAGGATTTGGCTCTTCCGGAAACTGAATCAGCATTTCGCGAAACGCTGGATGGCACAGTTTTTGGTTACCTTTTTTTGCCTTTACAGATTCCGTCACGATGAGACCGGCATTTTCGAGAATAGAGATATGGGTTGCCACAGTGGACTGCGGAAGTTTGAGTGCATCTGAAATTTCGTTGATGTTCAGCCTTTTTTTACGCAACAAATCAAGCATCTGGATGCGAGGCTCTGAAGCAAGAGCTTTCAACTTGTTTATGTCTTCCAGTGGGTTCACCACCAGCGTTGATTCAACATCTTGCATATTTGGCATAGTAGATCCAACTCTATTGATATTGTCCATATGAAAACCTTTTTATTCAAATGCGAACGGTCAAACTGCGTTGAATACGATTGAACATGGCCCCCATCCCATTTCCTGCATTTTCAAAAAAACCGACCTGCAGGTTGTGCAGGTCGGCCACAACAAGGAGGTTAATGCATTATGCGCATTATATATAAGCCACTGACAGCGTAAATCTGCTCTTTATTATGCCAGTGGTTTATACCTGATGTACTACGGAGCATAAGCCCGCAACCTGTGGATTTTTGCCATAGGGTTTATATGCAAGACACATCACATGCCTTGCAATCATGCATATGATAAGCGACTGTGAATCATGCACAGCCGAACATCTACATTCCAAGCCAATCCAACCATGCGATTATCGCGGCAATTGGTTTGGCTTGGCAACAGACACTATTGCTTTTTCACTTCAATGATATTCACTGAATTGGCTCGTGCCGTGTATGTAAAACTTTCGCCCACACCAGAAATGGTTTCAGTTTTTGGCGCCACCTGTTTGGGCACTCGGAAGCTGTTCTCGTCATCTGGGCTGCCGTTCATATAAGTAACGGTGGCATTGGAAGCAAGCGCGGGAGCACCTTTCAAGTTTACTGTCACTGACTGGTCATTACCAGAAACATTGACGATTTTAACAATCACCGAGCTGTCGGTTTCGCCCACATGTGCATAGAGCGGGTCAAAGTTCATAGTGTCCACAAACTCGTGCATCACTTTTCCGTCAAGTGAACATTTAAAACTTTCACCCTTAACTTCGATTTTGATGTTGTACCAACGTCCCGCATCAAGTGAAAGAGGCTGGCTGTCGCCAATAATGGTACGGCCATCGGCAGTGCCTTTTTCTACACAACTCTGGGTATTGCCCCAACCGCCCATATTCCACCAGTACAGACTGCGTCCTTTTACGCCGAACATAATCAAGAACCCTTCTGCACCGCCAGTTTTTTGCGCTTTCAGCTGCAAAGTATAGTTTTCAATACCTTGGATTTCGTCTTCATTATCCAGAATCATGCGGACGTTTGCGTCCTGCGAACTCTGTACGATTGACTTGCCGGAGCGTTTCCAAGAGCCGGTTTCTTCACGGAAATCGGTTAAATCTTTGGTTTTGTTTGAATCGTAAACAACCTTGTTAGTGTCATTGTTTGTTACAATTACATCTCTGAACTGTGCGGTGGTTGCCCAAGTGCCAAGACCCACGGTACCACCGATGCTGTTTTTCTTTACAGAGGTTTTAGGCTGTGTAAGCACACTCTTAACGGTGCTGTCTGATTTGTGCGTCATGAACATCTGCTGCACGTAGTAGTTGGGCGTGCCATACACTTCATGGTTGTTAAACCAGATGGCATCAGGGAACCACTGCACGTAACCTTCGCGAGCAAACAGTGGCGCGTAGCTGGCAATCTCAATAATGTCACCGTTGCGCTCAATGCTGGTCATGTAAGCAGCCTCGGTAAGAGCTGCGTACAAGCTGTTGCGGCGGCCATCATCCCAAGCGGCATATTCACCGATAAACACTTTTGCCTTGTCGCGGGGATAGAACGTGGTGTCGTCATAGCGGTTGCCGTTGCCCAAGAACCATGTAGCGGCGTTGTAGTAGTGCTCGTCAACAAGGTCAACAAGATTTGCGGTCTTTTTATCCTTTTCCCACCTGCGCACATTTTTCCACGCATTGTGGAAATTCACATCGTTGTAAGTAAAGCCTGAAGAAATAATCGTCTTGATATTGGGATATTTTGCCTTTACCGCTTCGGCAATCTGCTTGTAGCGGGGGAAATAGTCATCGCCACAATCTTCGTTGCCGATACCGAGGTAAGTCAGCTTGAACGGCTCCGGGTGGCCAGCTTCCGCACGAATTTTGCCCCAAGTGCTGGTGGCAGGGCCGGTTGCCCATTCAATCAAATCGAGCGCGTCCTGTATGTAGTTTTTCATATTTCCCATGGAATCGCGTTCACCAGAATGTGCCATTCCCACGCTCAACACAGGAATAGGCTCCGCTCCAATGTCTTCACACAGACGGAAATATTCATAAAAACCGATACCGTATGACTGCTGATAGTTCCAAAAGTTAAAAGTTTCTTTGCGTTCCTCGACTGGGCCAACCGTTCTTTTCCACTGATAGCGGTCGGCAATATTCATGCCGTGCACAATACAGCCACCGGGGAAGCGAATAAAGCGCGGATGCATGGCTTCGAGCATTTCTGCCAAATCCTTGCGGAGGCCGTTTGGCTCATTCCTGTAGATGTCGGCCATGAACAGTGACACAAAGTCAATATCGATAGTGCCTTCCTGGTCTGCATATACACCCAGCTGGCCGTCTTCTGTTGTTTCAACAGGCTCTATGGTGAATTCATATTTTTTCCATTCAGTTGTGATTCCTGAAATCTTTGTGGTGAACTGCTTGGCACCCTTCTTTTTATAGTCGCCAGCGGCAATGGTCACCGAAGTCACGCTAGAATCAGTTGAACGCAGGTACACAGAGCCCGGATATTTTTTGCCAGCTTCAAAGTACATGCCACCATACCCTTTGTTAGCAATGCCGTCTCCCACCTGCTTTACATCAATCTTAGCGTAAACAGTATTGTTTTTGTTAAGAGGGTTTGAGTTTGCGGCCTTGGGACGTGATTTTGGCTTTTCGCCGTTCAAGTTCACGGTTTCCCATGCATCCAATGGATTGCGTTTGCTTTCGCGGAATTCAAAGCTGCGGTTCTGCACCATTTCGCCGTACAAGCCGCCGTCAGCAGCATAGTTAATATCTTCATAAAAAATGCCGAACAGGTTCTTGCTTACCGGTGTCTTTTCTGCACCAAAGTCTGCGTCCAGCGTGGCATCCTGTGCACCTGCCGTATACACAAGTCCTGCCGCCACCACTGCGGTCAGAACGGCAATCTTGCTTTTTTTCATACGTCCTCCCGTAAAACTCTCTGCGAACCGTGTGTCATTCTGGCACACTATTGCATTCAGAATGTATCAACAATAATCGAAATATATCAATTTTACATTGAATCAACCAATTCAATAATGGGGTATAAAATGTCAGTTGTCAAGAAAAATATCAATTATTTTGATATAAATCGGTTTTTCCGGGTTTTTACTCAGACCGTGTAATGCGTACAGAGCAAGCCATGTTTATGATTGCCACGCAAAACAGTGACTGGATTGGATCTAAGCACACCTCCCTGCTGGCATTAAAATGATTGCATATTGCGTTGTTTGTTGCAAAATCCATGCGCTTTATTTTTGGCCCCTGACCAGTTAAATCGTAAAGTAGATTTTCTACTTAAATGCCGCCAGCAGTTCTGTACAAAGTAGAAAATCTACCGGCCCGCTTCCGTCTGCGGCGAGCAAAGTAGATTTTCTATCTCCCAGCCGTCCGCCGTTCTGGGCAAGGTAGAAAGCCTACCGGCCTGTTTCCGTCTGCGGCAGCAAAGTAGATTTTCTATCTCACGGCCGACAGCAGTCCTGGACAAAGTAGAAAATCTACCGGCCCGCTTCCATCTGCGGCGAGCAAAGTAGATTTTCTATCTCCCAGTCGCCAGCAGTTCTGGACAAAGTAGAAAGTCTACCGACCCGCTTCCGTCTGCGGCGAGCAAAGTAGGTTTTCTATCTCCCAGCCGTCCACCGTTCTGGGCAAAGTAGAAAGTCTATCGGCCAGCCACCGTTTGCGGCAACCTAGGATAGGATTTAACTAGTGACAAAGCAAATGGTTGTGGCACAAAATAAGAACAGGATTTCTATGCTCCAAGAACAGCCTTGCGGCGATACAGGCTGCTGACATCTGCGGCGTGAATGGCAAAACCGCCAGCCACTGCTATGGCCTCATGCGCATGGCAAGCCTCAGGCGGGAGCATCCGCGAGGCGTGGCGGAAATTCGGCGAGCATGAGCTTGACGAGTTCTGCTTGGTCACGAGACGGGGGCGCGGAGTTTTGCTGCATCTGGCGCTGGCAAGTCTGCCACACGCACCGGTGGTGAACATGTCGCATTTGTGCTGCACTTGAGGACTTCGCAGTAGCAACGAACTCTCAGGCGGTGGCGCTACGATCACAGGCATGGTGCTGCCTGTTACCGCGCCGATTGTGTCCGTGTCTCCGCAGCGGGCGGCTCGGGCAGGAAACAATTTGTGCAAAACGGTAGCAAAGTAATCCCTGCGCGGGTACATGGGTCTGTAACAGCACATGCGCGCTCCCGAAACAGCACGGTTGACAAAATCTCGGCAATGCGTGTGACAGAACGGCGCACGTGTTTAAATGGAGGCGGAACTCGCGCTGTACGGCGGCTTGCAATGCGCAACGTGGTTCGTGCGGGAAGGGTACACACCGTGCTCCTGCGTCAGAGTGCGTTGGTTAGGGAATGCCGGTTTTTAACCAGTCAAAAGCCTATTTTTTTATCTGCCGAATGTCTTTGCGCACTTCGTTGTCAATTCCGGACCAAAGCACTTTGCCAGAATCGCAGGCCACAAGGTCAAGGGAAACCACATACTGCCGCACAGCGCGGTACTTTTTTGTTCCATCTATAATTTGCGTAGAAACAGAGCCTTGCAGCATCATGTCAGCGCCAAGCACCGCAGCATAGTTTCCTGCGTCTTGCACAGACGAAAACACAAATACTGTGGCGCTTTTTGGAGAACCGTACAGGAGCGTAACATTCTTTTGGCCGCGCAGATAAAATGCAAGGTCTTCAGAAAGAAGTTGCATGTCATGTTCTGTTACCGCATCGGGTGCGCGGTTTTCAACATAGCCCACAACAAGCACAGGAAAACGTCCGTGGGTTTTAAAAAAATCATCTGCAAGACCTGAGTCAATCAATTTTTGGTCAAGTGCCTTTGCAGCAGAGTTGATGTTCACTGGCGACCAATGCCCCGCAAAAGCGCGTTCGTTTTGCAAGCCACCAGACATGCATGACACGCTCGCGAATCCACAGAAAGCGCACCAAATTGCAAGGCGAATAGCTGTGCAGTATAATGATTCAATTTTATGTTGAAAGAACCGCCCAAAAACCAGAACGTTCATATCTCACAGGCAAGATATGCGATTGTTTTGGCATCGGCGGCGATATTTTTTATAACCGCATACTCGTTTGGTTGATGCGCCCGCTCGTCCATGGTTGACCACACCACACAATCGAGGCCAGCATTGCGCAATCCCGCTCCCACCGTGCCGCCGCCAATGCCAATGATTTTAGCCTCAAGGCCATGCACGTTTTTAAGCGCCAAACGCATATCCTGCACCACGGGCGCATTGGCAGATGTTGCCACAGACTGTTCAGCCTGAAGTTCTGTTACGTCAATGCGAACACCGTACTGATTTTCCACTGATGCTACAATCTTGTTTACCTGGGCACGAACATCATCCAGCGTATATTGGGGAAGAATCCTGCAATCGGCGCAGAATATATCATCGCCAGGAATAATATTCACGCCAGCCACATTTTGCACCTTCATTGTGGGCTCGAAAGTTGAATACGGAGGCTCAAACAATGGGTCTGTTTTGCTGAACACACTCTCCAGGCCATGAATGCGGAGCGCGAGGTCGCTTGCCGCAACAAATGCATTGCTGCCCAAATCGGGACGCGAGCCGTGTGCCTGCTTTCCAAGCGTGTGGAATTTCAGCCACAAAATATTTTTTTCTGCAATTTCAAGTGTTTCACCTTTGCTGTCGCCGCCATCTGGAATCAAAATGCGGTCATGCGCACAAAAGATTTCACGGTGCTCCCGAAGCAAAAAATTCATGCCGTATTTGGAGCCCACTTCTTCATCTGCCATGAACAGCAGCTTGATAGTGTGTTCTGGCAGAATATGCTGCTTTACAAAACTCAGTGCCGCGAGCACACCGCTCGCCAGTCCCTGCTGATTATCTTCAACTCCACGCCCATACAGCTTGCCGTCTTTTTCGGTAAGCGTCCACGGATCTGTAGTCCACAGGCTCCGCTCTCCAACCGGTACCACATCAAGATGGGCACACACCCAAACGCAGTAATCGTCTTTGTTGCCAGGAACAGTCGCTACCATGTTGGGCCGCATTCCACCCGAGACACGCGAATCCGGGGCATCAAAATGCTCAATGCGCGTTATTCCGTTTTGCCTGAGCCAAGATTCAAGAGCCGCGCATTTTTCCCGCTCACCGTCTCCGCCATTTTCAGGTGCAAGCGCGGGATGAATTGTCAAAAGCGCCTCAAGTTCCACCATGTTGTGCACATGTTCATCTATGTATGATTGAATCTGGTCAAATTCTGCGGACATATATTCCTCCGTAAGATGCGCCACACGCGCTGTTTTTAATGCCATACAGCATTTTTACTGCCGCATTGCCACAAAGACATTTTCATGTGGCACCCATGGCTGCACTTTGCCATAGTCTATCATTTTGTAATATTTGGCACAATCCAACAAACCTCGTTTAAATTGAAATCAGCTTTGAAACAGCACGGCCATTCAGTTTTACTCTTGCCATAAACCCGCGATTTTAGGAATGCAAAAATATCTATCTGCAAACTGAATCGCAACCAAGACACAATGTACGGCCACGCTCGTGCGGTTCGCAGCATGGCTTTGAGCCAGTGGCCAAGCATATGCTAATTCCGCACGAATCAACACACCCTGATGTAAAAGCGGAGCATGATTTTTCTGAAATTTGATAACTGCGCAGTGATAAAAACTTTAGCCTTTGCCGGGTGTGTTGTTTTTATACGGTCGTTGACTAGAACAATATCCCTTGGTATTATAAGAACATGAACGCCATTCTTGGAATTTCTGCTGCCGGGGGAATGGGAATCGGCACAGCGTTTGTGTTGCCAGAAGAAGAAAAAATCATTCCTCAAAAAAAAATCTCCCATGATGACGTTGCATCAGAATGGAAGCGCTTTGAAGATGCCTCCCGAATTGTTCAGGAACAAATCAAAAAACATCTTGCCACGCTCAGCCTTGACAATCTACAGCACGTTATTTTTGAGACATACCAGCTCATGCTCACTGATCCCATATTTATAGGAGAGGTAAAAGATGAGCTTGAAACCCAGCTTTACAACATTGAGCACACACTCGCCAAAAAAGTTAAAGAATATGCAGGCCGACTAAGAAACAGCGGCAACGATTATCTTGCCGAACGCGCGCAGGACATCGAAGATGTGTTTGGCCGTGTGCAGGCGGAACTGCTCAATCTGCATCCGTTCAATATTGAACAGGTTCCTGATGGCGTGGTGATTGTTGCCCGCGCCCTAAAAACGAGCGACACCGTTGTTCTAAGCAAACGAAACATCGCGGGCCTTGTACTCACAGAGGGAGGCGTTTCAAGCCATGTTGCCATTCTTGCCAGAAGCTACGGCATTCCTGCTGTGGTCGGTTTGGACAACATCGCAAACATCGTGCATCACGGTGAACAACTTATTGTTGACGGCGATTTAGGCGAGGTGATTCAGGCTCCGGACACTGCCACGCTGGTACGCTACGAAACAAAAATCGCAGCAGCACAAAAATACATTCTTGCTCTGCGGAAATTCCGTGACAAACCTGCACAGACAGACGATGGCACCCGTTTTGAAATTTTCGCGAACATCGGCACACCAGAAGAAGCTCAAATAGCACTTGAAGAAGGTGCCGATGGAATCGGTTTGTTCCGCACAGAATTTCTGTTCATGGAGTCCGCGCAGAAAATCAAAGAAGAAGGCGGTGTGCTCTCAAATTCAATCAGCGAAGAAGCCCAGTTCCAGGCATACAAACAGGTGCTCGAAACCATGGGTAACCGGCCTGTGACCATACGCACCCTTGACAGTGGCGGCGATAAACTGGTTGCCGCAAAAGACATTCCCGTCTTGAACGAAAAAAATCCGCTCATGGGGCTCCGCGCAATCAGACTTTCACTGTTCTATCCGCAGGTGTTCAGAACGCAGCTCCGTGCCCTGTACCGCGCGAGTGTATATGGCAACCTCAGAATCATGCTGCCACTCATAACTGATGTTTCACAAGTTGATACTATCAGAGGTATAGCTCGTGGTGTGCAGCTGAGCTTAAAAGCAGACAATATTCCATTTAAACCTGACGTGCCAATCGGTATCATGATAGAAACCGCAGCTTCAGCGCTCATTTCAGACTGTCTTGCCCCACACTGCGATTTCTTTTCGCTTGGAACAAACGACCTTACACAATACACCATCGGCATTGACCGAGAAAATCCTGCTGTTGCACCGCTTTATAACGAATTCCATCTTGCCGTGCTCCGTATGATTAAAAGCACAATCAAAAATGCCGCCGATGCGAATATTCACCTTTCAGTTTGCGGTGAAATGGCGGGGCGCAGAGAAAGCGCCATCATTCTTGCCGGCATGGGAATCCGCACGCTCAGCATGAGCCCCAAGCAAATTCCTGTTATAAAAGAAACACTTTCACAGTTTACCATCAAAGAACTGCAAAATATTTCCAGCCGCTCGCTGTATTAACAAAAGGACTGTGCCATGAAAAAAAAGACAAAGCCCGATTTTTCAAAACCAAAACCTCAAAAAAATCTGCCGGACGCAAACAGCATTGCAGATTCCAAAGAACAAGAGCTGCCGGTTTTTGGGAACAATCACAATAACCCGCCAAGTGAAGTTGAAACCGATGAAATCACCAGTCACCGGAAAAGCCAAACGCAGAAATTTTTTCCTGACAAAATATATTACAATCTTCCGCTTATTGTGATTGCAGGCCGCCCAAATGTGGGGAAGTCAACCTTGTTCAACGCGCTCACACGCACGCATCGAGCAATCACCGACCCCACTCCCGGTGTAACCCGCGACCCGGTTGAAGGTACCTGTTTTTTAGATGGAAAACCCGTACACCTCATGGACACTGGCGGCTACAAGCTCACGCGGGACAGCACTTCCCGTGAAAGCGAAATGGACGATCTTGTTGTTGCCAAAACCGTTGAAATGCTGCAAAAAGCTGACAGGATTCTGCTCCTGCTCGATGCCACAGAAAGCACTGCCGAAGATGAAGAACTTATTCACCATCTGCGTGGCTATGGCGACAAACTGGTCGTAGCCGTGAACAAAACCGAAGGCGGCAAAAACGAAGCCCTTGCATACAATTATTTGCAGTACGGATTTAAAACTCTGCTGCTCATTTCCGCGCTCCATGGCGACAACATACATGAACTGGAAAAGGCACTTGTGCACAACTTGAATTTTAGCCGCGTAACAGAAGGAGGTTCGGAAGAGCGCCCCATACGAATTGCAATTCTCGGAAAACCAAACACCGGAAAATCAACGCTCAGCAACACGCTCACACACACGCAAGCATCCATCGTGAGCGACTACGCTGGAACCACGCGGGATGTAGTCGAAGGAAGCTTTCATTACAACGGACGCGACATCCAGATTCTGGATACGGCAGGAATCAGACGAAAGTCACGGGTAAACGAAAATGTTGAATATTATTCCGTGAATCGGGCCATCAAAACGCTAGATGAATGTGACATTGCATTCATCATGATTGATGCCAAAGAAGGGCTTTCCGACCAGGACAAAAAAATCACATCGCTGGCATTTGAACGTGGAAGAGGCGTTATCTTTGTGCTGAACAAATGGGATACTGTTGAAGACCAAAGCAACAAAGCATTCAAAAAAACAAAAGAATATATTCACACAATGTTTGGTCAAATGAACTGGGCACCGATTGTGGCAATCAGCGCACTGCAAAAAGATGGCATCAAAAATTTGATGAATACCGCGCTCACATTGTATGAGCAGCTGAACCGCAAAATCGAAACCGCGGCATTGAATCTTGCGCTCCGTGACTGGCTCTTTAAATATCCTCCGCCTGCAACAAAAGCCATTCACTTTAAAGTCCGTTACATAACCCAGACCAGCGTTAATCCCGTGAACTTTTTGATTTTTGCGACCCGTCCCGACAACGTGCCGCCCAGCTATGTTACTTACCTCAAAAACCGCATACGCGAGGATTTGGGCTTTGACCAGATTCCGGTTCAGATTGAAATGAAAGCAAGCCGGAAAAAGTGGCAGGACAGGGAGCAGGACTAATGGCCCAGTATTCCATTGGCGAAGTTGAACAGCTCACAGGAATAAAACCTTATGTGCTCCGCTATTGGGAAGAAGTGATTCCATGCTTTGCACCGCAAAAAGATATAAGTGGAAGGCGAATTTATACTCAGCGTGAAATTGACATAATACGACGCCTCAAATTTTTGATTTACACAAAACGCTACACAATAGACGGTGCCCGTTCGCAAATCATTCAAGAAACAGCGCTGGCTGACTCAAATGCAAATGCGCTGCAAGCCATCCACGAAATTCGTGCGGAATTGGGAAGCCTGTATCTTATGCTCAAAAAACGTACCCGGCAAACACAGCATTCAGCCAAAAAGGACACAGCCGATGAAGCCTCCTCGTAACCCAGCGTCCAAGCACCAAACAAAGAGCGGCAACGCTCTCAGCAAGCACACCACCCCCAACATTGTGAGCTATAAAAAGAATGCAGCAGCCAGCAAACATGGACACACCGTTCAGTACAACGATGCATTGTTCGATTTCCATTTGCCAGGAGATGCTGAAAAACAGCTGCTTGAACATTTTGACCAAGTGATTGCCTCAAACTATCCACTTACATCCCGGCAGCAAGTGCAATTGCTGGCACACATCCGGGAGCTAAGCCATCTGCTCACAGATGAACGAGCAGAACGCCGAAAAGGATACATGAATCAGACTACAACTCTGAGCGCATACGTGCACTATTATCTCTGGTGGAATCTGGTGCGGCTAACACGGCTGTTTGCAAATCTTCCCGCATCATTTTTTGATATTGACACAAACGCAGTGTGCCTTGACATAGGAAGCGGCCCACTTACTGTTCCGCTCGCGATGTTTATTGCATGTCCTTCATTAAGAGCAAAAAAACTCACATGGTACTGCCTCGACATTTCAGCACAGGCGCTTTCCATGGGCGAAAATATTTTTTTAACTGTTGCGGCAGCCCTGCACGCCACACCATGGACTATCGTTCGTGTAAAAGGAAACCTAGGAACTACGCTGAAAAAAAAGGCTTCGTTTATTACCGCTGCAAATATATTCAACGAGCTTGAAGATATTCTATACCAGCCGCCTGATTTTTTGGCAAAAAAATACTGTTCATCCATGCTCGCACATCTTGACGGTACCAGCCCAGCAACACGTGTTCTGGTAGTGGAACCCGGAGTCCCAAAAGGCGCAAGACTTGTTTCGTTGCTGCGCGATGCTTTTTTGCGAAAAGGATTTATTCCGTGCTCACCATGTCCACACGCAGAACAGTGTCCAATGGACGGAAAAAGAGGAGGCAAATGGTGCAATTACGTATTCACCACTGATGACGCACCAAAAAAACTCAAGCAGCTTTCAGAAAGCGCACACCTGGGAAAAGAGAGGGCCGTGCTTTCATTTGTTGCCTTAGAAAAAAATAAAGCCGTTCCTGACTACGCACCTAACGGCACACAGCAGCAATTACTTTTGCCTGGAAAACCAAGTTACAACGATATTCCGCACAATGAATCTACGGAAAGCCCTGCGCCATCACATACACAAAGAGGGCATGTACAAACATCATGGCGCGCACATCAAGACATAGCGCACCCCGATACCTCACTTACCGCACGAATCGCAAGCGATGTCATTAGGCTTCCCGGAAACAGGAGGGGATATTATGCATGTTCCGGCAGAGGACTTTTGCTTCTTGTAACAGATTTTCATCTTGCTTCTGGACAGCGGATTACCATTACCGATGTGCCTAGCACCACTTCGATTGACGCAAAATCAGGCGCCACGCTAATCGACATACGGAACCACTCAATTTCAGAATAACAAAAAACTGAATCTCCGCGCCCAAGGCTTGAAGTCTTGCTATAAGTAAAAACGCGGTATGTATCATTTCCGCATGAATAAATTCCCAAACGCATTGTGCTGACATTCATCCATAAATTAAAAAAGTTTGACAAAGCACAGTGATTGGCTTTTCCATTAACTTTCAATTTTGCATGCCGATAGTAAGACTATGGGAGCTCTGCGATTTTTTTTAATTGGCATGATATGCATGTTCTCTTCGGAATTGGTGTGCGGACAAGAAAACATCGCGCAACCGGTTTCGCTTGCATACTGTGGCAACGGTGGCTATTCATTGGTGGAACGCACAGATTTGCGTCGCTATGTAAACGGAAAATACGCGGGGCTCACCAGCCGTGAATTACGTTCATTTATAAGTCCTGCAAATGCGCCGGAAATTCGTTTTACCCAAGAAGGAAATCCGCTCAAGAACGGCCAATGGTATGACGGCAGTTTTTATGTAATGGAAAAAACACAGAGAAACAATGTAAACACCGCCACCGGCATTCATGATACAATTCCGGCGCTATTTCATATTTCAACCGACGGAAAGCTGACCATGTATCAAGACAACGGCTACCCATCGTTCCGAAGCTTTCCAGCGTTTACCACGGAAAAAGTCAAATCTGGCGATTCATGGAAAGCAAAGGCCGAACGTGCTGTTGACCCGCTTAACAAGGGAACGGTTACGCGCATACCAATGCTGGTGCTTTACACATTTGAAGGCGCCGAATATTACAATAATCAGCCAGTTTACAGAATCAAAGCCATTTGGCAGACAAATTACAACGCAAACAACCGAGACCCCAACGGTGATGCTACGCTAACAAAAGCGCTTGGCGGCCACAAGGCAAACATCTTGGTGCTGCAAAAAACTGGAGAAGCAATTCTGGTGAGCGACCAAGTTGACGAAACCTTTTTTTACACTGACAACACAGAGCTGAATTTTAAAGGCACAATCACGATGTTCACGGAATTTCCACCCGCTGTAGAACATGACAAGCTGCTTCCTGCGCTGAAGCGCATTGCTTCTGTTAATGTCGCGGCAGGCAATTCCAGTCCAAGGCAGAACGTGGAAGGCAAAGGTTCAGCAAAAATTTCAGGTTCTGCGGAATCTGCGAATTCCGGCAAAACAAAAAAGAATTCGTCTGCCGTTCAAAACGCGGACAGCACCAAACTTGCTACCACCGCCCAAAAAAACAACATGGTAGTAGAACAAACTCCGGCAGGGCTGCGGCTAAGTCTGCGCGACATTCGTTTTAAACCCAACAGCGATGAAATTCTTCCTGAAGAATACAAACGCCTTGACGAAATTGCTGCTGTACTTGCATTGGCACCGCAGTCTCAGTTTTTGATTGAAGGACACACGGCACGCATAGGTGACATTTCAGAAGAGCAACCGCTTTCTCAAAAACGGGCGCACCGCATTGCACAAGAACTGGAAAACCGAGGCATAAACAAAAACGCCTTTCTGTGCCGCGGCTGGGGCGGCACAAAACCAATCGCCTCAAACGACACCGAAGAAGGCCGCGCACAAAACCGCCGGGTTGAAATCACTATTCTGGAATAATGCCGCATAAAACAATTGTTGTGCAGACAAAATGCATCAGCCTGGGCAGCAAGACAAAACAAGTCCAAGTTATTGAGATGTGTGACGCAATACAGCGTTACCAGCCAAAGCGCAGACCGACCACGGCTTTTACGCCGCTTCCCTGCCAGCTTTTTAAGAAATCGGCGGATGTAAAAGAAATGCGCGTAACCAATTCCATCACACGAAAGTTGAGGGCAATTCCAACAGACTGACCAAATACCTTGTTGCGGTATTCCGTGGCAAAGCTGAAATTGAACACATACAAAAAGCGCAAATCAGCCGCAAAACAATATTCCACAAACATGCTGTCTTTGGCTTTAAAATCCTTGCCAAATGGATTTCTGGCGGCAAAACCAAACAGAGGCCTGAATGTGAACCAGTTTCCGAACGGGCGGAGCGCAGCCTGCACTCCCAAACGGAACGGGCGATTCACGCTGTAGGCAGAATCCAGCGTGGTAAATTTTCCGTCTCTGAATTCAGGGTCGTCCATGGTCGTGGCAGAAGCGTCGTCATCATCGCTCAACAAAAAATCGAGCAGCGGATTCACAGTGGCAGACCAGGAGAAGCCCCCTTCACCCTTGTATTTAAGGCGTCCCGGAACAATAGGCAAATGCATGTAAGCGCCCGCATCAAGCCAAGAAAAGAATGGATATTCAGCCTCCAGATCTAGGTCTACACCACCGCTCGAAAGCATTTCTGTTATAAGCGATGAATCAAACGAAAAATCATCCTGCAAGCCAAAATCGCTTGTAAACACGGTGCTCAAATCATAAACGGAATACATTGAAAAATCGGCTTTTACTTCAGTGTGCATGGAGCCATCGTTATATGATACAGCGGAAAATGTCGCATCCGGCTGGGGTACATACAAAATCGGAATAAAATACGATGGTGTTACTTTGATGCCGATATTTCTGACTTTGAATTTTACTGGAACGCTGGCGCTCAAAAACACTTCCGTATAGGCATTGATTGACGTGTCTATGCTTTCGCCAAATTCATTGCCCTCTCCAAGAAACTTGAACAGCGCTTTGCCAAGTCCAAATGAACCAACAAATTCCAATTCCGTTACAAGTCCCACGTCCACACGATTTTCAAGATGCAGGTTCATAAAAAATCTGGTGGAAAGGAACAGGTCAAAAACAAAACCGTTACTGTCAAGATTGTCATTGATTTCCGAAAGATCAAGGACAAGTTCTTTTTTCATCAAATCGGGAACAGGCATCAGGTTTTGGTCAGCTCCAAAGCCGACATCAAAACCGATTTCAAACACACGGCTCGGCGTATAAAGTTCTGCACTGGCACATACCACCAGGCATGACGCAAACAAAAGAGAAAGAATCTTTTTCATCAGTTGCCACCCCACACCGTGATAGGATGATTGCCGTCCATTTGCACCGCAATGCTAATTGCCGCCGCCATAGAATCCACCTTTGAGCTAGACGCATTTGAAATTCCATTGCGTGAAAGCCTTATCGATGTTTCTGTCTGTTTTTTGCCAAGCGTCAAATAAATATCCGGATGGAACGGATATGATGTCATAACTTTTTTGATTTCATCCCGGGTAAACAAAAGTTCGTTTGAACCGTTTGCAAACGTCAGCTGTTTTTCATTAAAAATATCTACCTCGCTGCCTTCCGTTGTTTTTCCATGTGCTGAAATAGAAAGCGCCACCGGAGCGTCGGGAATAAGATTGTTATGCAATTCATAGTTGATGCAGATATATTTGATGGCATCGCTGTATTTTATGTAATCTTCAAGGCTTGAAGCATTTTTGCGGTTAAGCAAATCGTCATCTTTGTCTTCGTTCCAATCATCCTTAAAAATCTCCATGATGTTCATGGTGATAGCATCGGTGAGCGTTATGTCAAAAGTCAGCACCGCCGCCATGTCAATGCTTATGCTGAGCACATTGCTGGTTTCTTCGTCAGAAGACGATTTCAGGCTTTCAACATCAGCGCGAGACAATGTTGTCTCTTTGCCACCGGAAATGCCAATGTCATAAACGAGTGCCGTATCGCTTTCAGTGTCAGATGAAGTAGTAACAAAATCTGCCAAGTCCGTGTAAAAACTGTATCTGCTTTTATCGTCTTTATTGAGACACCTTACCAAATTAGGCGCAGTGCTGCTTGACACCTGAATGCCAGAATCGGAAGGCCACGGCACAGGCGGTATAAAGCTCAGATCTTCATCGGAATCATCGCGGCCAAGAAGGTGGTGGGGCTTTTCATCGCCATTTTTGATATACATTTTTCCGGCAAAGCGCACACCATCTAGCAGGTTTTTGACGCTCGAACCGTTGGCGGCAGAAGGCTCCTGCGCATAAAAGAACACAGGCAGTTCTGTGATTTTGATTTTGTCCAAATCCTCGCCGGTCAAGAACAGCGAGCTTGAATCATCTTCTTTGTCGTAGCCCAAAAGCTTCTGGATGTTGAATTCAGACAAATCTTGTGTATCTGAAATTCTTTCGCCATCACCAAGCACACCAAGATTTATTTTAACTTGCGTCCAGTCATACACAAACTGAACATCGGTAATACTGAACTTGTACGATTTGCCCGGCTCAAGACTTTTTAATGTTACCATGTCAGCATCGCCAAAAAGATCAAAGGTAAAATCCATGTAGTATTTCTTGCCGTCTTGATGCTCAGGAAACTTGATGGTGGCATAATTTGTAAAGCTGGTAACCTTGCCTTTTTCATCAGTAACAGGAAGCTTACCATTAACATTCATATACTCGCCACCATTACCTGCAAACTGCTTAAACGCGCTGATTTTTATGGGAACCTCATTGCCCGCAGGAAGGGTATTCACAACCTTGCACGAAATTCCAAGGCCGCTGTACTTTTTGCCTCCCGCCTCTTTTTCAAATTTAAGCTCACGCACGTAGGTAACAAGCGTCTCTGGCAGTTCCTGCTCATGTCCTGTGCCTTCGCCCATTCTATACGAGCGTGTAATGGCACTGTATTTTGGTGTGTTAAAATCGATATTGACTTCTTTTAGCATTCCAATATTACATTGACCTTGAACGTTGGGCGTGTTTGAAATCTCAATGGAAGCTTTTTTCACTTCCATTTCAAGCTCACCTTCAATTTTCAAGTCAACTCCCGATTTGATTATTTTGTCAGTCAAATCAAGCGTGGCATTAAGCAAGCTGCCAGCAGAATCATTGGTGATAAAATTGGCGGACTCCTTGCCATTGGCACCAAAACCAGTCAGTTTAAAATTCTTTGCCTTGCACTGAACGTCAGACCAGCCGCTTGGAATCTTGGAAGCCAAAGTTACGCTGCCCTTGCCAATCACCGCAGAATCGAACGAGCCAGCGGTCTCTGAAAGCGAAACAGTCTGCGCAATTTTGAACGAACCGACACCCAACTCTTTGGATGATTTTTTTATTTTTTGCACACTTTCAATCTTTGAACTGCTTCCCAATGCGAGGCTGATGGTATAGGTGTGTGTGTTGTCACTATTGCCGCCAGATACTTTTCCACCAAAACTAATTGCCACATCATCGCTGACAGTGGTAAGACCAAGATAAATCGTTCCGCCCCTGGTAACATCGCCCGAAACCGAAGTCGTTGTATTTCTTTCATTATCGTGCAGCGTGGCTGTCAAAACAAACTGGTAGTTGTCTCCAAACGTTTTATCATTAGTAGAAACAGTTATTTCATAGCATGAATCTTGTGCAAACGTAATAGATTCGGCAGCTTCATTTTGAACGGTGATTGTATTATTTCCCAATCCATTACCATTAAAACTCGTTGCAGTAGAACCACCAGGTTCTGGAACATTGCTCCATGTGATGGAACCAAAGCTCATACTGTCTTTTAGAGCCTTGTCAAGGTCGCCCAAATCAATCTTTTGGTTTATGTCTTGATTCATAGACGGAATGGTAAAATCCGAGGAAGAAGTCATGCCGTCTTCAGAATTGAGCGCCATGTCAAAATTCAGATTTTTGAGATATTCTCCCACATCAATCGGAATGGTGTACACTGGATAGCGGATCAGGTACGAAAGGGTGTCGCCTTTTGAAGGAGGGGCGTAATCATACAGTGTCGCGCTGGCTCCAAGAGAATTCTGCATCTTTTCAAGAATATTAGAAGCTCCAAGCGTACCCGAAATATCATAGCGCGCGTTGCCCATTGCAGCCTGAAAACGGGCACTTGTTTTGATGGCCACACTTTCTGGAACACGCATGTTCGTAAGATTGCTGCAAGAAAGAACAAGCGCCAAAAACGCGGCAAGACCCAACAAAATACATCGCTTACAATACTTAAAAAAACGTAGATTCATACTATGCTAAATATACCAAATTTGTACACACTGACACAACTTCTTTAACCAGCGCCACACATAAATTTTAAATCAACACGCCCCAACGCAGAAGCAAAGCTTCGCTCCGATAAGCGGGGTGTGTACCATTCCGCGTGAATCAACCTCGCCACAATACCCGAATATGGATAAAGTGGCGAGATGAATTTCAAAACGAGCGCTATTTTTTTAGCAGCACGGCAAATGGATTGTATTTCATGCCATCGTCGCTGCCGTAGCTTTGTTTTTCGTGGCGGGACTTGTCGCCGTAGGGTTTGCGGGTCCCGTCGCGCTGGTTTGTGCCCGCAGCGGGCCGGTCTGCGCCTGCGGAAGCGCTTCCTTTTTTTACCACTACCACACGCTTTTTGCCAGTGCCACTTGCGGCGCCTTGGCCTGTGGCAGCGCTGGCAGTTCCAGAGCTTCCCCTGAAAGCCGCATCGCTCTTCAAACTCAGGCTGATTCTCTTGCGGTCGGAATCCAGAGCAATTATGGTAAAGTCCTTTACGTCACCAACTTTGATAACGTCCATGGGGTCTGAAACAAAGCTGTCGCTCAATTCACTTATATGAATCAGACCAGTCTCATGCAGGCCAATATCCACGAACGCGCCGAAATCAACCACGTTGCGGATTTTTCCCGTCACTTTCATACCCACCGTGAGGTCTTCAAACTTTACCACGCCTTTCTGCATGATGGGCGCGGGGTAGCCGTCGCGGGGGTCGCGGTTGGGCTTGGCGAGTTCCTCGATTATGTCGTTGATTGTGGTCTCGCCTACGCCATATTTTTCTTCAAGCTGCTTTTTCAGTTCGGCGGAAATCTTTTCGTTTTTTCGCACCAGAGGGAGCACTTCGCTTGCCACGGCATAGTTTTCCGGATGCACCCAAGTGTTGTCCAGCGGATTTTCGCTTTCGGGAATTTTCAAAAAGCCCGCGCACTGCTCGTAAGCTTTCGGCCCGAGACCGCTCACTTTTTTGAGGTCATCACGGCTCGTGATTTTGCCGTTGGCATCGCGGTAAGCCACGATTTTCTTTGCGAGCGAAGAATTGATTCCGGAAACATATTTGAGAAGCGATGCCGATGCCGTGTTCAGGTTTACGCCCACGCGGTTCACCACGCTGCCCACAACCTCATCCAGCGTGTCTGAAAGCTTCTTTTGGTTTACATCATGCTGGTAAAGACCCACGCCGATTGCTTTTGGGTCAATCTTCACAAATTCTGCAAGCGGATCCTGAAGACGCCGCCCCATGCTGATTGCACCGCGAATGGTCAAATCAAGGTCGGGGAATTCCTCTCGCGCAATATCGCTCGCGCTGTACACCGACGCACCGCTTTCATCAACCACCGTGTAGCGCACGTCAGGGTAGTTTTCGCTGATGACTTTGCTCACAATCGCCTGGACTTCCTGGCTCCCAGTGCCGTTTCCCACGGCAACAACCTGAATGTTGTACTTTTTGATTGCGGCGTTCAAACTGTTGTAGGAACCGTCGGGGTCAGTCACCTGTTTGATAAGGAAATAGCCCAGATATTTTCCTGTTTCGTCAAGAGCAGCGCACTTTGTTCCCGTGCGGATTCCGGGATCCACACCAAGAACGCGGCTTCCCTTTATGGGCTGCGTCATCAGCAGGTTCTTTAGATTCTCGCTGAACACGCCTATTCCGTGCTCGTCAGCCTCGTCAAACTCATCGCTCCGTATTTCGCGCAGAACCGCAGGTGAAAGCAGACGTACCACACCGTCCTCGATTGCGTCCTTGTGGTACTTGTTGCCAGGTTTGTATTTTTTCTGAATCTCTGAAACCGCATCATTAACATTGACATCGAGAGTCAATTCAAGCGCACCTTCCCGTTCGGCCCGGTTTATGGCAAGAATGCGGTGCGGCTTAATCTGGCTCAGCGGCTCAGAATAATCCCAGTACATCTTGTACGTGCTGGTTTTTTCGGCAGTCTCCGCGTCCTGGCCTTCGGGCACTATGCCCTTGGTCACCATTGTTCCAGTGGCAAGGTAAAGATCTTTTACCGCGGTGCGGTTCGAGCTGTCCTGACTGGTGCGCTCTGCAAGAATATCTTCCGCGCCTTTGATCGCATCTTCCGGAGTTTCCACGTTCAAGGCGGAATTTTCGTTGTCGGTTTTGATGAAGTCCGCCGCTTTTTTTTCAACTGCTGCATCATCGTTCTGCGCGTCAGAAATAAAATCGGCAAGCGGCGCAAGGCCTTTTTCTTCGGCAACCATTCCGCGCGTCTTTTTCTTTTTTTTGAACGGAGCCCACAAATCTTCAAGCTCGGTAAGAGTCTTGGCCCCAAGAGCCGCGTTGTACAGACTTTCAGTCAATTTGTTCTGCGCAAATATGCCCTTTATTATCTCAAGCCTGCGCTCCTCAAGATTCTTGTAAGAAGTAAAAAGGTGGTCGCAGTCACGCACCTGCACTTCATCGAGAGAGCCATGCTTTTCCTTCCGGTACCGAGAGATAAACGGAATGGTGCAGCCTTCCGCAACAAGACTGATAACAGCACTAACCTGAGCCACTTTGATGTTAAGCTCGTCCGCAATGCGCTTCATGATTTCAACTTCGTTCACAGAAAGCGCGTCGATTTGTTCCTGTGTGAATTCCATACTTTGGCTATTGTAGCGAAATTCTGCACAATGATAAAGAGGTTCCATCCAGCCACTTCTGCCACCACAAAACTGTTTGTGCCTTGCGTTAAAAGAATGCAAGCCCCTGTGGACGCGACGAAGTTTCCTCAGAACAGCATGAAGAATGGAGTGCAGCGGGTCTACGCAAGACGGCCAGAATTTGTTGAAACGGAACCGAAAGGCTTCTGCAAAACCATGTGGCTCCGCGTGTGGAGTGCGCACATGGGCCGAAAAAGCGGCCGAAAACCGCGCTTTGGGTGCCCCACAAGGCGGGAAGCCGCCAAAAATGGCGTGTAAACTTTCGCCTATGGGCCGAAAAAGCCGCTGGAGAAGGGCATGTGGATTGCGCACACGAGCCAAAAAACCACCGTAAACCGCGCGAAAGGCACTCCAGCAAGGCCGAAAGCCGCTGGAAAAGAACGTGTGGACTGCGCACACGGGCCGAAAGAGCTGAAAAAACGCACATGGGGTATTCCCGCAAGGTCGGAAGCAGCCGGAAACAGCCGTAAAATGGCGTGTGGACTGCGCACATGGGCCGGAAGCCCCCGGTAAAACACCTCCACCCTATGGCCCGCCGGACGCGCGGGGGGGAGAGACATGCAGGAGGAAACAACATGAAGGCATTTGCGAAGGTGGCGGCCCTGCTCGGTTGCGCCATGCTGGTTGCCGGCGCGCTCGCCGCGTGCGACCAGGAGCTGAGAGACAAGGATGACCGGCTGTCCACGACCTAGGGCGGGCAGGGGGGCGGCGCTACCCCATTTCTTGTGGGCACAATCTCTGTGACAGATTCCATGGGTGTTGACACCGATAAAACATATACTGGCACTGGATGGTGGACTGGTCAGGTGAACACTTCCTCTCTGACGCTGGAAAACGGCGAATCCATCACATGGAATGTGACAGTCACATCCGACAATGGCGGTCTCGTTGTGGAAGGTGTTGATAATAAAGAATATTTGGATTTGAATCTTAGTTATGCGAAAGCCGATGATGCATGGGGTGCTGGAACATGGAACATAACATCATTCGATGACACCGCATACGGGAAAAAAGGGCACACCTATGAAATCAAGGTCAGCGCGAACGCCGCGGGCACCGTATACACGGTCTCAGTGACCGACAATGGCAGTACAGGTTCCACAACCACGCCAGGCTCGGGTGGCAACGGTGACAATGACGATGCGGGGAACAACACACCCCCACCCTCAGTGACCCCGCTAGCTACCGAAGACCCGACTCCCGATGAGCCGTTCACGAGCGACAAGATTTATGTCGGTTTGGGCGGAGAGAATCTGCTCAAAGTTTCAAAAGTGGAAGTAGCTGATGTAGAGCAAAACATCGTCCATGCGGAATTGCAGCCATCTAGCTGGAACGCAATCAGTGAATTTGAAACCGTGACTCTGCCGGCAGGGCAGGCCGTATCATTCACATTCCAGCAGCCCACGCAAGGAGAGCGGGCCCATAACTCATGGGCATTGGCAATATACGAGGCAGAATCCTATAAGGCTGGACTTGGACAGTTTGTCCGCGGTGACACTTGGCTGAACAAAAGCACAGACGCAGGCTTTACGGGAGGGATTTGGTCTGCTGGAGATAGGGGCGCTGATTTCACTTATGAAACTGGTCAAGACTATCTGACCACCGCTAGTAAATTGCCCATTGACAAAGATGTCGTAGTCACTGTAAGTTTTGACGGCACAGACATCGAAATCATCGAGACCGTTGGCGGCGCAAAGGTTATGTCCGCCAGCTCAAAAAACTGGAAATAAAAACCTACGTTGTAAATCCGGTGTTTCATAGCGCATGATTCACGGCGGAAGCGGCAGTCACCCCAGAAAGGTGGCCGCCGCTTTTTTCTTTGCGCCTCAGCCCCAAAGAAGCATCCACAAAAAGCATTAGTACCACAACAAAACGAAAAGCAAATTTCAACACGGACACTCTCCGCTCGCACGGACAGAAAGTGGACTTCAACCGCCATTTGATATGTCAGCCCAGCCCGAGAAGCGCCCTCAACCGCCGTTTTAAGTGTCCACACGTCTCTGGAAGCGCCTTCAAACGCAGTTTGAAGCGTCCGCACATCTCTGGAAATGCCCCCAACCACTGTTTGAGGCATCCGCCCAGCCCGAGAAGCGCCCCCAACTGCCGTTTGAGGCGTCCTCCCAGCCCGAAAAACGCTTTCAACCGCCGTTTGATATGTCCGCACGGTTCGGAAATCGCCATCAACCACCGTTTGATGTGCCCACACAGCCCGAGAAGCGCCCCCAACCGCCATTTGATATGTCCGCACGGCCCGAGAGGTGCCTTCAACCGCCGTTTTAAGTGTCCACACGGCTTGAAAATCGCCATCAACCGCCGTTTGATGTTCCCGCACGGCTCTGGAAGCGCCCTCAAGCACCGTTTAAAGTGCCCGCACAGCCCGAGAAATGCCTTCAACCGCCATTTGATATGTCCACACGGCTCTGGAAGCGCCCTCAACCACGTTTGAAATATCCGCCCAGCCCGAGAAGCGCCTTCAACCACCGTTTGATGTGCCCATACAGCCCAAAAAGCGCTTTCAATTGCCCTTTGATATGTCCGCCCAGCCCGAGAAGCGCCCCCAACCGCCGTTTGAAGTGTCCACACGGCTCTAAAAGCGCCCTCAACCGCCGTTTGATATGTCTGCACGGTTCGGAAATCGCTATCAAACACCGTTTGATGTATCCGCCCAGCCCGAGAAATGCCTTCAACCACCGTTTGATATGCCCACACAGCCCAAAAAACGCCCTCAACCATCGTTTGATATGCCTATACAGCCCGAGAAGCGCCCCCAACTGCCGTTTGAGGCGTCCTCCCAGCCCGAAAAACGCTTTCAACCGCCGTTTGATATGTCCGCACGGTTCTAAAAACGTCTTCAACCGCCGTTTGATATGTCTGCACGGTTCGGAAATCGCCATCAACCACCGTTTGATGTGCCCACACAGCCCGAGAAGCGCCCCCAACCGCCATTTGATATGTCCGCACGGCTCTGGAAGCTCCCACAACCACCGTTTGAAGTGTCCACACGGCTCTAAAAGCGCTCTCAACCGCCGTTTGATATGTCTGCACGGCTCGGAAATCGCCATCAACCACTGTTTGACGTGCCCACACAGCCCAAAAAACGCCCTCAACCACCGTTTGATATGCCTATACAGCCCGAGAAGCGCCCTCAACCACCGTTTGATATGTCTGCACGGTTCGGAAATCGCTATCAAACACCGTTTGAAGTGTCCGCACGGCTTTAAAAACGCTTTCAACCACCGTTTGACGTGCCCACACAGCCCCAAAAGCGCTTTAAAACACCATTTGACGTGCCCGTACAACTCATTGGCGGCTGTCCTGTCCGCCAGATTCGCTTCCGGGTATGGGGCCGGCTTTGCAGAAGCGCGGTATGTACCCTTTCCGCACGAATCACATGGGCAAAACTGCACAAAAACTCGGCGCATTTCAGAAAATCATTCTGTATAGACGCTACGTAAAAATCGTAGTACCTTATATATTATGATTATTCCGCATTACGCATCGCTTGAAGGCGCACTTAGTTCACTGTTTGGCCCTGATACCTCCGTTGTTCACACGGAGCGGGTTTTTGGCGGCGACATCAACAAATCATATGCGCTCACGCTTAACACAGGCGACCGAATATTCATGAAGACAAATACAATAGAAAATGCAGCCTTTTTCACAGCTGAAGCCGCAGGGCTAAGCGCCATTGCACAGACCGGCGCAATCAAAACACCCGCAATACTGTGCACGGGAACCGAAAACAAACAAACCGGCTACAGCTTTCTTTTGTTACGTTATGTTGAGAGCGGAAAAAAACAAACCGACTATTGGGAAAAGCTTGCCCAAGAGCTTGCCGCAATGCACCTGGCAGATACAAGCATTTTTTTTAATTCAAGTGAAGGCGGCACAAATTCAAATCTGAACAATGCAGATGCTGAAAATTCCACAAAAAAACTGTTCGGATTTTTTCAGAACAATTTTATCGGCGCACGACCACAGTTAAACACACCGCACAAAAACTGGATCGATTTTTTTCGTGAATGCCGGCTTGCACCGCAATTCAAAGCTGCGGAACATTATTTTTCTGGTACTGAACGGACGAATATTACAAAGCTGCTTGACCATTTGGACACGTTTTTAGTCGAGCCGCAAAAGCCAAGTTTGGTTCATGGCGACCTGTGGAGTGGCAACGTGATGTGCGATAAAAACGGAACCGCGCTGCTCATCGATCCTGCCGTATATGTTGGCCATTCGGAAGCAGATGTGGCAATGACAAGTCTGTTCGGCGGTTTTCCACGGGCATTTTACGATGCATACCGCGAGGCAAATCCATTGCAGCCTGGCTACAAAGAAAGGCTCGACCTGTACAATCTTTACCATCTGCTGAATCACCTGAATCTATTCGGCGCAGGATATTTAAACGCAGTGAATGCTGTTGTGGCAAAATTCGTGGTATAAAAGACATGCTCCACACGAACCATATTCTGTTTTAAAAAAGCCAAAATCGACATTCGTTATTTTTGCTGATTGCACAATAATCAACACACCCGCCGATGCTTGCGTCAAGGTGCGTTGGTTTTGGGCACAGTGGCGAGCAGATGGTTCGGATTGCAAACTGGCAGACACTTTCCTGAAAAGCGCAATATCGGCGAATTCTGCTGTCGCAGTAGTAAAAAACGAGAATTTGTGCTATTATTCATTGGAGGAGCCAGTATGTACGGTTTTGACATGACATATCTGCTTGTTCTGATTGGCGCGGGAATTTCCGCCTGGGCAGGCTGGCAGGTCAGTTCCACATTCAGCAAATATGCGAGGGTCCGCAGCACCTCAGGCATGACCGGCGCCGAGGTCGCGCGCGTCATCCTTGACCGCAACGGACTGCACGGAATCCGCGTGGAGCGCGTCGCCGGCAACCTGACCGACCACTATGACCCGTCCGCAAAGACCGTGCGGCTTTCTGACGCCACATACGCATCTTCTAGCGTGGCGGCAGTCGGTGTCGCGGCGCATGAGTGCGGCCACGCCGTTCAGGACAAAGTGAGCTACGCGCCCTTGCGCATACGCACCGCCATCGTGCCGGCCGCAAACCTTGGCTCAAGACTGGGCCTGCCGATTGTCATACTCAGCCTTGTGCTGGGGCTGAACTATGTCTTCGCGCAGATTGGCATTTGGCTCTTCATGTTCGGGGTCGCGTTCCAGCTGGTGACGCTTCCCGTGGAATTCAACGCGAGCCGCCGTGCCTTGCAGATGCTGTCGGACTATAACATTCTGAGCAA
>JAFLSN010000010.1 GCA_022510905.1 Treponema sp. | reverse complement strand
TCCGGATTGCGGACATATTCTTGTGCCGCTGCTCGGGAGTGAGCGTGTCGCGCGGGAAGTCGAAGCGGGCAATCTCGGAGTACGGACGGCACAGAAAGAGCGACGCGCCGACAATCCGCGCGGACTTGGGGAAGTCCATCGTAGCGCAGAAATCTTTTCCTTTCTCGAACCCGCTTTTGCCCAGCTTGGAAGCGAGCGCGACGTGCGGAAAAAAGCTCTCTGGAAGATAATTCCTGTTCCCGCCAGCCTCAAAGCGCGGAAGGAAAATCCTGTGCGCCGTTTCGTTCAGAGCCGCTATTTTCTTGTATGATTCTGTGCCTTTGTCAATAGAAAGAAAAATCACTTTGTCCTTGAAAAAGTCCGTGCCGGAGAAATCCGCACGGAACGCATTCGGAGCGTCTTTCGTAAAATCATCGAAAAGCCGCCTGACCTCATCAAAACTCTCTTCCGTCGCATGGAACATTCCAAGCGTGATGTGCGGCGGCGCGTCCTGCCCGGCAAGATGCGCGCTGCCCGTAACTGACGAGAGCTTGCTCCGCGCGGAGCGGATTTCCTGTGACGAAGGCTCGTCGAAAATGAGGGAGACGGCGAATGTTCTGTGCGGAGGCGAAGCGTCCATAAACGGATTGTAGCAAGAAATCAGCGTTTTGCACAGTCAGCGGGAGGGATATTGCAAGATTCATTATGGGGCGAAATTTCTGTGCGCGGAAGCACTACAAATTCTATGCTATACTTGCCGTATGAAACGATTTTCTCTGCATATTCCGAATGTTCTCATCCGAATCTCTTTTTTCAGAACCTGACTTGCGATTATCGTGCCGTTCCGGGTAATCACCGGGATTTTGAAATCAATCTGATTTGTCAACTTGAACGTGCGGGCGGTCGCATAAGTTATGAGAATCCCGCGCTCAATCAGACTGCGGATTGTGCTCGCGGTGAAATGTGAGAGCGTCCTGTCGCCGCGCAGAAGCGTTCCGTCAAAATCCGTGACAAAAAGTGTACGTGCTATCAAAAAACATATCACATTTTCGGATAAATCGGAAGCGGATTTGCTTGCCTAAACCGCCGCGACCATCGCAGGAATTCTGCGCCTCCGCCGATGCAAAAAGAACACAAAGCGAAAGAATCCATGCGCACCTGCGAAAAGGTTTTATGAACATAGCGCATTTCTCCTTAAAGTAAAATTATAGCATATACATATATGCCAATCATTATCAACTTGACAAAGTATAACAATCTTACTCTCTATCACGCAAATTCTGCTCGCTCTTGTTGCTCTTTCCGATATTGCAAGTCTGACACAAAGTTTGATAATTTTCCAAACTGTCTTTACCGCCTTTTGAACGGGGCTTTATATGATCCACATGTAAAATCGCGCCATCCGATGCAGTTGCTCCGCAAGCAACGCAACGAAAATCATCACGTTCAAAAACTTGCCAGCGGATGCTCGCGCGAATTCCGATGGCATCTATTTTCTTTGCCGCCGTTTTCTTTATGATGGATTCGGAAACTGCATTTTTAGGTTTATCGCTTTTATCCGCGTAATCAGAAAAAGAAATGGTATAATCTTTCAATTTTCCAATCAATTCATTAAACCGACTTTTCTCGCCTTTTGCTGCCCGAAGCAAGGCATCATACACAGGAAATATTGCCGCAAAATACAGCGGTAATTTGTCAATCTCTTCTTGCTCTATTAGGTAAAGTAAAATCCTTCTTAATACAAAAATAAAAAAAATATTTATCTGATGATTTTGCCAGGTTTTTTATTTGCTTAGCAACTGAAGAAAATAAATCTTTTTCATCATAACTAAAAGAGATGTGAAAAGAAAAATAATTTGCTACCGAAACTATGGTCTCGATATTTTCAACGAGAACCGAAAACAATTTTTGAAATGATGGCACAGATAATTCAATACTGTCGTCTATATATAAAACTAAAAATAACCCTTCTGTTAAAAATTCATATTGAAAATGTATGGGAATTATTTTTACAGGTCTGTTATCATCTCTTTTTAAGGCAGTCCAAACAGGAATCCTGCCGCCCGATATTCCCATCAGCGCATAATCATAATTAAGCTGCAAAGAGTTTTCTCTTTTTTCCCTAAAATGAGGCGAGTATTCGATATGGGAATTCTCATCAAATACTTCAATTCCGTAGATTTTCCGTATAAGCGAGATGGATTCTTGCAGCAACACCTGCAATTTCGGCAGTATGCTGTTCTGAATTGCCTTTGCCTTCAGAAGCAAATCGTCCGAATACGAGAACAGCAGGGCATCTTCTTTATCGAATGCTATATCATTTAGTGTTTGTTGTTTTTTCATATTATAATAATTATACTTGAGCAATTTGTTTGATCAACCTGCAACGGCGTGTGTTGAAACACGCAACGAAAAAACGCGCACTTTGCAGCGATAACCGACACCATAAAAATCACGCTATGTGTAAACGACTTGCACATAGCCTTCACTTTTCTAGCCAATCATAACAGGTTCTGGTCTGTAGGCGGCTCCCATGTGGCTAGGCTCTCGTCCTGCGGGGCGCGCTGTACTTGCCCACCCTCTATCAGCCGCAATGTCTTAGGCACGAGCTCCACGCCGAGCGGGAACAACGCCTCGCGCCACAAGTCCCTGTAGGTCCACCTCCTCTTCACAAGCACCGCGCGCTGCAGAATTATCGCCCCGCCGTCCACCTTCTCGCCGACTTCGTAAACAGTGTCGCCTGCAACTGCCTCAAGACCGCCGCCAGCTGCGGATGCGAGGTGTGGAAGATTATGGGGAGCCTGCGCCTGCACCGCCCGCTCACGTCCAAGTGCCACTGGCAGACCGCGCTCCTATTCCCTACCCCTGACACTCCGGCCTCACCACGAGCCACATCGCCTTGTAGTAGCTGCTCTGGAAGAACGGCGCGACCGCCACATGCGCCACAGGTTTGCCGTCCACCAGCCCCACAAAGTAATGGGCGGCAATCGGCATCGGAAGGTCTGGATAGTAATGCGGCTTAAAGTGCTTCCAGTAACTTCCAAAATTTAAGATGGAAACTGCGATGTAAACTGTGCAAAGTTTTGAGCGATGAATCCGCATGGAAAAACGGAATATCAGATATTTTTGACGGCTTGACACGTGGTAGCATACACGGTAACTATGGACATAGGACAAGTTATTGGAAAGGCGACAAGCTGGAGCGTGAGGCAATGGCAAACTTCTTTGAAGCAAAGGCGACAGACGGAAAGAGACTGCAACTTCTGAAAGAGTGCTTTCCGTCCGCATGTCAGTATTTTGACGAGTTCATCAAGAATAATTTGGAGACAGGACTATGACCGCAGACGAAGCGATAGGCTTGTATACTCTTGACTTCCAGTTTTGGGATAAAAATGGAAATTTTGTCATCCATGAGGACTGGGGGAAATGGATGTATTGCAAGAGGCGCGGCGGCGACGCATATTTTATTCCCGATGATATGACAGGCGATGAACTCAATGCGCTCATCAAACAGTGCGAAAAAGACTGTAATGACAAGGCTCTGATTGCCCGACTAAAAGATTTTCCCGTTCCCAAAGAAGAAACCGGGGCATAAAAGCATACAGTAAAACCCTAGCCCTCTTTTGACCGCCGTTAAACCATGGCGGCGGCTCTCTTTTCCTATAATCTGATAATCTGACTAATCTGACCATACGCTTTCATCAGTCAGCGGGCGCTGTAAAGTGCCGCAGCCCGCCCGAGTGTAATTTGGACGAACGGCGCACTGCCGCCAGCAAAAATTTCCTTTAGGCAAGGAACGGCAATTTGCCGCTAACAGAAATTCCCTTTGGACAATGAACGGCGCACCGCCGCCAGCCGAAATCCCGCTTGGACTAGCAACGGCGGATTGCCGCTGGCAGGAATCCCGCTTGGACGGCCAACGGCGGATTGCCGCTGGCAGGAATCCCGCTTGGACGGCCAACGGCGGATTGCCGCTGGCAGGAATCCCGCTTGGACGGTCAACGGCGGATTGCCGCTGGCAGGAATTCCGCTTGGACTATCAACGGCGACTTGCCGCTGACAGAAATCTTGCTCGGGCGTGTCGCGGCACAGCGGGGGCTCGTGTCGTCCATACAGTTTTGTGCGTAAGCTTGACATGTTTATTGCATTTTGTTATACTGCTCCTATCATTTATTCCCCGATTGTGTAATGGTAGCACCTCAGATTCTGGTTCTGATTGTGGGGGTTCGAATCCTCCTTGGGGAACAAAATGCTGGCTCTTGTCGGTCAGCATTTTTTATACGCCGGTTGCTTATGTGGCTGGTGGTGCACGTGGTGTTAATTGTATGCCACGGAACGGGTCCCTTCGTCTATCGGTTAGGACGAAAGATTCTCAATCTTTAAAGATGGGTTCGATTCCCGTAGGGACCGTTTTGTTTGCATGTGGCGGCAATATTGCTTGCGGCCGCTTTGCTCGACAATCTGTTCTAAAAATCGTCAGCTGTCAATTTTCAGAAATCTCATATCTACGCTGTACTGCGTTGGTCGTGTTCAGTGATTCACTTCTGGCGTGTCGGTGATGTAGTTTTGCGCAAGGAGGGGCTGATGAAATCCGCTGTATGCATGTGGCGCCAGTTGCGTGGCATGGTTAGAATGTTTGTGTGCGTGGCAGGGCTTTTGCTGTTCGCCTCACCATTTCTGTTTGCTGGAACGCTCAAAATCCTTTCGTTCAATATGAATGGGCGCACGAATGATGATATGGTGGAGCGGTTGTCATCGCTGATTGACACGAGCGGTGCCGACATCGTGTTTTTGCAGGAAGTGACCAAGGGTAAAGCTGATAAATCCTGGTCAGTGCTCGACAGGGTTGTGTGGAAGCTGGGAACGTCTTCTTGGGCTTACTGCACTACATTTGCATACAGTTTGCCAAGAACCGTGGAAAGGGGAAATCCTGCTGAAACGTATGTGTTCTGCGCCAAGAACCAAAACAATGCCGTACTGTATAAAAAGCTGGCGGTGCGGGTCAAAGACAGGGCCAGTGAATTTGGCTTCAATTCATTTTCGGGGCGTTTTCTGTTTGATAAGAATACGGTACAGGTGCTTGAAGTGGTGCCATGCGAAAACACCAAGCCGCAGGAATTCAGCTTTGTAGCAATCAATGTGCATTTGCCATACACGGACAAAGCCCACCGCGCACGCGACCTTGCGACGCTGGAAGCCCTGTATGCAAGCTGCAAGCTTCGTCAGCCTGTGCTGGTTGCAGGGGATTTTAACACCCGCCGCCGTGATCTTACCAAACGGAATTTTGACCATGTGGACGGCGATGACCGTTGGTTCTCCGATCCTGCCGTGGGACTAAAAACCACGCTTTCTACCTCGGGAACGGAGGAAGTTGTGTTTGCCAATGATTACGACCATTTTGTTTTCAGCAAAACGTTGCCCGTTTCTGTTTCTATGCGGCGTGTGTCAGTGCAGGACGGAAAGGATCGCACCCGGTCAGTATCCTTTGGCAATGCGACATACACAAGTTCCAGCGCGTTCCGAAAAGATGTTTCGGACCACATTCCCATAGAGCTGCTTCTGGAATGGTGAATTCTGCGTGAAGTTCCTGCAAGGCAGGATTGGTCACTGCCACTGTGCTTTTGAAAACCTGCATTGCAAGAAAAAGCCCCGCATGTGCGGGGCTTTTTTTATACTTTGAACTGGTCTATCTGGTTGCCAATGTTGTAGATTGACGTGTTGATTGAAGTTGCAATGTTCATCAAAGAATCATCGTCTTCTTCGATGTGCTTGACGCTTGTTTCCATGGTTTTTACCAGATCTTTTACAGAGTCGGACGACTGGCGCAGGCTGTTTACGTCACCCGTGATGCCTTGCCGCGCGTTGTCCACATCCTCCGAGGCATCTCCTACCTGCCTTGTGATGTCGTTCATGTAGCTCAACGCCTCTGCAATCTGCTTTGAACCTTCCGTCTGCTCCTCCGTGGCGATTTTGATTTGATGTACAAGGGAGCCGGTGTCGTTGATTTTTTCGATAACAGAAGTAAACGCTTTGTCCGACAAATCCGATGCCACAACCACGTTTGAAATGGATGCGCGGATGCTTTTGATTTGCTGTCCGATACCCTTTGACTGCGATGATGAAGTTTCAGAGAGCTTCCGGATTTCATCGGCAACAACGGCAAAACCCTTTCCAGCCTCGCCTGCGTGGGCCGCTTCGATGGCTGCGTTCATGGCCAGAAGGTTTGTCTGGCTCGCAATAGAAGAAATTATCGAGTTTGCTTCGTTCAGGGCCTTTGATTGCTGCTCAATCTGCTGCACCTGCTCATTCACTTCGTGCTGGCGGGCAATACCATTGTCAATATCATGCTGAAGCACGTCAAACTCGGTGGCCATTTTTTCGATTGATCCCGAAACAGAATTGATATTGCCAATCATCTCGGTGACCGCTGCCGAAGCTTGCTCTACACCCTGCTTTTGGCTCGAAAGCAGTTCACGGAGAGATTGCAGCGCATCGGAGATTTTGTCAACTGCGCCAACAGTGCTCCCCATTTTGTCGTGCTGGTTCGCGATTTCAGCATTTACATCCTTGATGTTGGAAAGCATCTGTGAAAGAAATGACGCATTCTGCTGAACCATGCCGCCCATCCGTTCTCCGTAGCTGTGCAGCTCATCTTTTGAGGTTTTAAGTTCCTTTATGATTGTGTGGAGCCTGTCATTGAAGTTGTTAAATCCGGTAACAAGGTGGCCCACCTCGTCGGTTGTCTCTGCTGTAAGCCGGCGTGTCAAGTCCGCCTCTCCGGATGCAATGTCGTTGATGGCTTTGCCCACCGTCTTCAGGGATTTCAGTGAATATTTAACAATCAGCGGAGTTAGCGTGGCTGCCACTGCCAGCGTAATTATGCCGATGATAATCATTGACCACAGCAGCTGGGAAATGCCGCTGTAAAAATCTTTGTATGGAGCCATGCATATTACGGCCCAGTCGCTGCCCGGTATCGGCTGGTAGGCCACGGAATACTTTTCGTGCTGTATCTCGTCGTAGAACACTTCCGTGCCGGTAGCCCCCTGCCGGATCTTGTTCAGAATTGGCTTGAACCCTTCCGGGGCATCAGATTCAACAAGTACACCGTCTTTGACAAGCGATGAATTTTCATGTGCCACGTATTTGCCTGTCACAGTGCTAAGGATGTAGGGGCGCGAAGAGGCTCCCACTTTGATGCTTGCAACTTCATGGCACATTGAGGTGGCATCTACCACCGCAGAAATCTCACCAATCTGGCGGCCACTTGCATCACGCACAGGAACCGCGTAGTAAATGCACAATTGGCCGTTTACCGTGGAAAGGTCGGGGTCTTGCAGGGCGCGGCGCCCTTGCATGGATTCAATCAGATACTGGCGGTTGTGGAGGTCGCTCCATGCTCCTGTGGTGGCGTAACCGACACCAGCGGTGTTAAAAAAACCAAGGCCAAAATAACGTTGGTTTCCACCTGTCACGCTGTTTGCAATCCGCCATTTTTCATGCATGTCTAATTCAGGGTCGCGTATGAACGCCATGTTTGCCACTGATTCAAGCATTTTAAATTCATTGTCATTGATGCTCTTTATTGTTGACGCAACAGAATTCACAAGGTCAAGGTTTCCCGTGTCAACTGCCTTGGTTAATTCAAGTTTTGCCTTTGACCACGAAAACAACGTCAACACTACCGAAGTAAGGACAATGACGGTTATGACCGCCACGTTGATTTTGCCTTTTAGTCCGAGCATGAGCTCCTCCTGTGTATGGTGCACAATTTTATGCACAAAAGTTGTTTGACATTTGCACGTTTAGGAACGGATTTTGATACAGCCATGGCAGTCATGTAAAATCCGCTGTGGCATACGTCTGTCAGCGTGTCGCCGTTCGTGCTTGGTTGAACAGTGCCCGCAATGATTCCATGCCCTGTTCGCTCACAATCTGGTAGATTTTGCGTTTGAGCTTCGCGTGCGTGGCAGGTTCCAGCCCTGGAGTTCCATCGGTGTGGATGAACATGCACACGCAGGTGAGAACGCCCCCTTTTTCGCGGTGGATTATCATAACCGCATCGGCGTTGAATACCATGCCGTTTATGTTGAGCGCGAGGTTCTGCATTTTTTCGTAGATGGGCACAACCGCTTCCTTGTCGTCCATTATGCAGGAAATATGGCTTATGTTTATGTCAACCACCCGTGCACGATATCGGCGGTTTTTGTATCCGAATGTAACAAAACTGTTGTTGTCGCATGTCGCACGGGCAGTTTTACGGCGGCCGTTGGCCTTTGTCTCAAACAGAACCCGTTCTATGGCTTCAAAATGGCTTTTGCTTTTTGGCTGTATCCCGATGCAGCCTGCACGGAGCCGTGCCTGCCACACATAGTAGTTTTCGATTCTGGTGTTTTCAGAAGGACTTTCCCGCTTGGTGTACACAATGCCTACAAGCGCGTCTTCCTCATGCTTTTTTTGGAATTCTTTTACATATGGCTCCCATGTGATGTTTGGAATCCGCGCATCTATATTGAAGAAAAATATGGAGCCAGGAAACGATTCTGCCAGCACGTCAATTTTTTTTCTGAGTGGAAAAAAGTCGTCATCGTTGACAAGATAACATTCATAGCCATGTGAAAGAAAATCCTCCAGCTGGGAGTCTGGAAGCATGTCTGATTCCACCGCTATAAAGAATGTTTTTCGACCTACTATGTCAATATCATTGCTCTGCATAACAACCTCGTTGTGCCATGATGCGCCCGTTCATTTGTAGGCAAAAAGATGATGTTATTATAGAACGTTTGCACGAATTTGTAAAATGAATTCTGGCATTTTGCCAAGAAATTGCAGTTGTTTTCAGACTGAATACATACGGGGGTGGCAGCCAAGGCGCTTTTTAGCTGAAAACACAATTAAGCCGGGCTTTAAAAATCTCTCAAAAGCCGGAAACGCGCTGGGTTGGACTTGAAAATTTTCTTAAAGGCTAAATTTCACAAAAAAGGGAAAATGTACAGCATTCTGGCTGTAGCTGCGTGGTGTTTGCCGGTTATTCGCTGGAATATGCCGTTATTCCGGGGGATTGTGTTCCTTGGTTTGTTGAGGCTGAGCCGTGTTCTTTGGAAATGGCAGGTTTTTGATGAACTGCTGACCGAATGTGGGGGCCTTGGCAAGGTCTATAACGTTGGCGGTTTTTATTGCTGCCTGACATTTTTGCCGTTCATGGGGTTCAATCAGCAAAAGCGCGGCTCCGCACAGGGCCGCATTTCCCGCACCCACTGTTTTTATTGCGCTGTCCGGCGGAATCATGCCTACCGCGCGGGCATCTGCGGTTGAAAGCGATGTGCCAAATCCTCCCGCCAGAAACAGTGTTCCATCTTTAATGGCGCTGTGTTCCTGCACTGCATCAAGTCCTGTACGCACTGCCGCTTTTGCAAGTTGAAAGGCACGTACATCGTTTTGTGAGAGCCATACCGTTGGCGCAAGCTGTACGCGGGAGTCGCCGTTTGTAAACGCACCGTCGGCCGAAAGCCGCCCGGAAGTATACAGTGCGGCTACTGCGGAAAGGAGCCCTGTACCGCACAGGCCTCGGGCCATTCTTCCTCCAATAACTTGACTGGAAATTTGCCCTCCCGGGCTGATGGAAATTGACGCAATCGCTCCTTCCCGTGCACCCATGCCGCACGAAATTCCTTGGCCTTCAAATGCGGGGCCTGCCGCTGTTGATGTGCAGACCAGTGTGTGTGCCACGGGATTGAACGCCGCGATTTCACAGTTTGTACCTACATCGGCCAAAAGCAGCGGGGTTGAGGTGGAGCCTGAAAAAAAACCGCACGCGGTCATGGCGCACACCGCATCTCCGCCTACAAAGGCTCCTGCGATTGGCGGCATATACAGCTCGCAGCTGGCAGGTACTGCGGACTGTGCGCCGAACACGGATTCAGCATCCACCGTGCACCCGAACAGGCTGGGTGGCTCAAACGGAAACGATGCAAGCCCCGAAACGGAAAGCCCCATGCACAGGCTCTGCATTGTGGTGTTCCCCGCGATGACAAGGCGGCGCAGTGCCGGTTCTGGCTGCCGTGTGGCAAGGCATTGTGCCGAAAGCGCACGGAGCACGTGCGAAATCATACGTTCAAGCTGATTTATGAGTGTTGCGTGCAGGGCTTTATGCCCCTCTGGTGTGGCAGAAAACGCAATTCTCGCGATAACGTCAGAACCGAATTTGTGCTGGTCGTTCGGTTCCCCGCGCTCAAAAAGCCGGGCCGCATTATGCAGTCGGTAGGCAGCGGCACAGATTGTTGTGGTTCCTATGTCGATTGCTATGCCTATTTCATTTGCAGAAGCTGAATGGTCGCCCTGCGGTGAACGGAACATAAATCCGCTTCCGAATACCAGTGTGGAATTCGTGCGGCTGTCATGTCCGTCACCCTCGCACAGTCCGCAGTGATGGCACACCGAGCATATCATGGTACGCTCCGTTATGCGTCAATATCAGGCAGTACGCCGTCATATACAAGCGGCTTGTGGTAGTAGGCTTCATAAAATGTCTTGACAGCTTCAAAGGTCTTGTCTCTTAGATGCTCTATGGCGTCATGGCGGTCAAGCCCTTTGGGGCAGTACACGGGGGGAAGCACGTTGATTGTCATCACTTTTTTTGTGCTGTAGATGTGCCGTCTGAGCCATCCTGCCCGTTTGTATGTGATGAATGTGGGAATCACCGGGACATTTGACTGTACGGCGTAATGGAATGCGCCTGTCATGTATGGACGCGGTTTTTCGTAGCGCCACCACAGCGCACCTTCTGGATAAAAAAGCACGTAGCAGTTCCTGACAAGCAAATCGCGCACGGCGCTGGAAAAGTTCCGCATGGCTGTTATGTTCTGGCTGAGAGGCAATGTTCCGCCTCCGCGCATGATTTTGCCTATAAAATTGTTGAAATTGTTGAATTCCCCGACGGCAATGTAAAGGCTGTGCCCGCGCACCGCCTGGCGCACCATCAAGTTGTCAAGGTCATGCACGTGGTTGCAGGTGACTATGGCGCTTTTGATGCCTTTCAGGTTTTTTCGGCCTTTTACCGTTGTGCCGCAGGCGATTTTGTTCAGGACAGGACCGAGAATAAGCCCCACAATCAGGCGTACAAGTGCGCTCCATAGCCGGAACGAAAAACGCTTGGGAACAAAATCAAAGTCTGCCGTTACACGGTCAACATGCTCCCAGGTAATTTCTTCCACATGGTCATTCAGTTTTCCCTGCACTTCAAATTCTGCCTGACGTTTTAGGATGTCGCGCTGTTTTTCTGTGAGCGGCCTTTTCATTGCAACCTCCTCGCGGCGCACCGAGATGATGTTTTGTTGTTCTGAAATGTTAGATTATTTCCTGCAAAAAAGCAACTAGAAGAAATCTTTTGCGTTGCCATGATTGTTTTTTGCGGCAATCGCTTTGGTGGCCAAAAACTGTGCGGGTCAACGCATTCTTGCAGGGAAGTTTTTGCGGCGGTGCTGTGCTTGCTCATCGGGGCGGGTGATTGGTGCGGAAGGGGTAAATACCGTTCTGCAAAACCAGCCACTGGCTTAAAGCCTTGCTTATGCGTCGGGTGTGCCGATTTCAATGACATTTCTGAAACAAGCCTTTACCTTTCTCTTGCAAGCGGTTATAATTGTACCATGGGCTCAAAAGGAAAAAAAAGTCAAACATTTGATTCTCTGGTGGCAGGTTTGACTGAAGATGAACGCCGTGATTTTCTGCAAAAAATGGGGCATGGCACGGTGCCGGGCAATTCCGGAATAGAAGCCCCTGAAGAATTTGACGAAAAAGAGACCGCAAGAAACTTGAAGTTGCAGCTCGGCAAGCAGTCGTTGGTCTACCGCCTGTGGGTGCTTGTGCGCTCGCTTGTTTCCGGGCGGACGGCGGAAAAAACATTCAACAAAGACATTCTTGACAATATGGCTCGCGTTATTGAACGCCGCAGCCCGGGCTTGATTGATTACAGGCGCCACGTGCTGTGCACCGTTTTCTACGAAAAATTCTCGGAGCTCAAGCACGTGGCCGATTTTTTTAAGCCATACCTTGAGCGGTACGCACAGGCCCGCGGTTCATTTTATGTGATTCTGGGAAACATAGTGATTCCTGACATGGCCACTGACATTAAAAATCGGGCAAATCCTTATTCCTATTCCATGGACAGAACGCTCAATACCGAGATGCGGTCGAGCCTGCTTCGCAATCTTGATGATATTCTGCAAAAAATCCCTTCTGACAAAAAAAAGGCGATGTACGTGGCAGTGCGCAGTGTTGACTGGCTGTGCCAGTTCGTGCGGCTTCCATTTGAAAAGGTGCTTTCCAAATTCAATATCATGGAAGACAATCACAAGGAATGTTTTATCAACCAGGTTGCATCTGATTTTCCGGTGATTGCACGTGTACTGTGCGGTGAGCACGTTATTCCCGAGGAAGTGCTGAAAGCGCTTTTTTTGTTCGACTGGCAGAAGCACCACGCGCTCCAGTCTGAATCGGAAGAAGATGCCGACGGGCAGGAAGAAGCCGGCAACCAGTTCATGGATCAATGCGCGGCATATCTGGCCCACCTTTCGCTGTTTGTTGACACCGTTCCAATAAAGTCGTTGACCTGTCTGGTGCTTGACAACTCGCAGTTCGTTCCCAGAACTTTCAGCGGCGGCGAAGACTGGTTTGCCATTTATAAAGAGGAATGGAAGCGGCTTTTTGACTTGCGGTGGAACCAGTGGGTGCATGATTATAAAAAAGAGCAGCTAAAGGCAAAACTGAACGAATATTTTGGTCTTTCAAACTATCCTCTGTTTCCATTCAGGCCATGGGAAAAAATCTGGAGCGGGTCATTCCGTTATGAACTTTCGCTCGGGTTCTTGAATTATACATTCAAGGAATTTTTCTTGAAATACCGCGGGTTTCTGAAAATCATTTCGCTGGAAGCTGAATTTGTGGTCAAAGAAAACCGGGGCGAATTCACCGATTTGGTTGCCGCCTTCAATAAAATCAATGACGATCTCGATGTTCTTGCAAACCAGCTTTCTGCTGCCGGCGAATGGGGCATGGATTTTATCCGCTATGCCTCGCTCGATGAGCCTGCCGAAAGTGACGAGATACACATAAAAAACATCATGGCTGAACTTGAGCGCACTGCCTTCAACTGCATCACCGAATTTGGCAAAGCGTCCCGCCCCATGCAGCAGATTCTTGATGCGATGACAGGTGAACGGTCCACATCGCTGTATGGGCGCGTTTCAAACATACATAGCATTCAGGGCAGCAAAAACAAGGCTTTTATCGCAAACTTGCAGTCTTTTAGGCTGGGCATACGACGTTCTTACGAAATGGTTTCTGAGCTGGAAAGCATTGACATTCCCAGTGCGGTGTAGTTTATATGAAGCAGCAAAGTCGCAAGTTTGTGCGCGGGCCGTTTTATGCACAGAACGCGCCTCTTTCTAACGGGCCTTGGTGGGGCATGACGCTCCGTGCTGCCGGTTCAATGCGTTTCCGCTGGAACGAAGTGAATGAAAACCGTTTCCGTTTTTTTAATGACCTGTGCGGTGGTGACAGGGAACTGGCGCAAGTAGAGCTGATTCATTCCCATACGGTTTTTTCTGTTGAACATGCTTCGGAGCTTGAAGGTCAGCAAGGCGATGGTATTATCACCACGAACCATGCGCTGCTTCCGGTGGTGACTGTTGCGGACTGTATGCCCATTTTTTTGTATGAGCCGGCGGCTGGTGTTTTCGGCGTGTTACATTCAGGATGGCGTGGCACGGGCATTGTGCGCGATGCTATTGAACGTGCAGAAAAGGTGTACGGTGCGCGCAGGGAAAGGTTCAGCGTGGTGCTGGGGCCGCATATCCGCAGCTGCTGCTATACGGTTGACGAAGAAAGGGCACAGTATTTCCGCGTGAATTTTACTCCAGACTGCGTAACAGAGATTCGTACCCAGCATGGCATTTTTTTTCCAGGTGACAGAAAAAAGGGAGAGCCTGTGGCGGTCGAACAGGTTCCGCCTGCGCGGGATCTGCGGTATCGCCTTTCGCTTGCAAAGGCGAATCTTTCGCTCTTAAAAGAGTTGGGCGTAAACGAAGACAACATTGCCGTAAGCCGCGACTGCACCTGCTGCAACAGTACATTCGGCTCGTTTAGGAGGGAAACAATCGGCCTTCCGCGTGACATGCCGCTTGCGGAGCGCCAAAAGCATTTTACTGTCCAGGCCGCTTGGGTTATGTGGTAGAATCTTGCCATTCAGATGGGCGGGCCTGTATTTTAAATCTGACTGGGGCTGTCTCCGCAGCACTTGCCTGGAAAACGGATTTTGTGCCTGCGCCTCAAAATGAACTGCGTCAGGCGCTCGGTTTTAGTGTATTCTAACATGTTGAATTCCACTCTCTTGGCATATTTTTTTGTTGAAAATCCCAGAAAGTGTGCTATACTGGCAATGTTCTTTTTGCGTTTTCGCCAAGGAGTATCGGAAGCTGTACGCGGCGCGTGTGGACTTTCGTTGGTGCGGTGGTTTTGCGTGCAAAACCGTTGCAGTTTTGACTTTCAAAAAAGGTGGTGATGTGGAAACAATAGATGTCGCAGGAATAAAAGAACCTACAGATGCTCTTGCACAAAATAATCTTGAATTTACTTCGGTAAATATTGACGAATTTTTTGACCAGAATGAAATAAATCATGATGCCATCCAGACCGGCATTGTGATTTTGACTCCGGCGCAGGAACGGCTGGTTCGCAAGCTGTTGGATGCCCTGCACCGATATGCGCCCGACCGCATAGAGCACCTTGAAAAACGTCTGCGCGATGTGCAGAATCTCGCAAAGGCTATCGCGCAGTTTCCGTCGTTGCTGGAGCGTACTTCCACCACATCATCCGTGCGAACTCCCGAGGCTCTGGTGGAAAGCATTATTTCATACCAGGAAGACGGCGATACATCGCTGCACATGCCGTCGAAGGCTTCGCTCGGAAAAGGTTTTTTGGTTACAAAAATCCATACCTTCTTTTCAATGTCTAAGCTTGCGCGTGACTATGCCCACATGGACGAAAAAGCTGTAAAAGAATATGCTGACGAAACGGTTTCGATGATGTTCACGCTCATGGCGGAAGACGTGTATCTTAACTTGATTCATGACAAAACGCTTTCCATGGAACTGCGGCGCCAGCTTGCCAATTCGCTTATCATCCTGTGGGAGCACCGCTCTGACCAGGCTATCACCGACATTGCGCCGGTGCTGCAGAACGTGTGGCAGGCCAGGCGGCGGCTCGCTCCTGCGTTTGGCACCATGATGGGCACAAGCGAGCTGCTGCTGGTAACGGTACAGATGGACGAGCAGTGGAACAGCTTTATAAAGCAGCGGCTTTCTGACATCAATGTAAGCCATGCCATGGAAGAATTCCTGTTTGGCATTTCATATGAACAGATTCTGCGTCTCAAAAACTTGCTGAGAGAACAGGGAATAAAGGCGATTGGCCGTGATGAAGTGAGTTCATATCTTGGTGAGCGTGTAAAAACGGACGTCAGCCTTGACTACCGCGATTTTTATTTGCTGTATACGGTTCGGCGCGACAATGCCCGTGTCCGCCATCGGCTTCATCTTGAAGGGCCGCATAAAACACTCGAAGACCACTTTATTCGTTTTGTGATGGAGCAGAACCAGCAGAAACAGGAAAACGATGCCGTTGCAAACAATATTCTTGAAGTGGAATGAGGCTCCGGCTGCAAAAATGTTGTTTTAATCAACACGACCAGATGCAGAAGCACGGTATGTATTCTTTCCGCACGAATCAAAAGTCACACGGTAATCATTCCGAATCAAAGCCGAAACCGACTGCCTTGTGGCTTTTTGTACAAGGCGGTGGCCATTTACGCTACATTGACCTGTGGGGCTCTTTTACGATACAATAAGCTCCATCAAAAAACGAGGAGCGCTGACATGCCGTATTCAGAGCCTACGAACCTTGCCGTGGTTGCCTGCCCTGGAGGGGAATCTTTTGCCAACGAAGTGATTACCCATTTGCGCCATATGTATAAGCATCGTTTTTCCTTAAAAAGCGATGTTATTTCAAAACGGTACGCGCTTGAAAAAGACCGGCTTATTCAGCAGATTAACTTGGAAAACGACCTGCACACCAGTGATTTATGCATTCGGGGACAGGTTGACAAATATCGCCCGCCGCTCTTTAAAGTAAATACCAGTTTTACTTATTTCGCCAACGGTGAATTCAAGGCTGAGCTGAACGACTGCATCCGTGGCAAGGACGTGTTCATTTTTCAGGACGTTGAAAATCATGAGCCGCTTTCACTGAATGACGGAAAAAACATGATGACCCTCAGTGTGAACGACCATGTTATGGGGCTGCTGGTTACTATTGACGCCGTTCGGCAGGCTGGTGCCAGACAGATTACGCTGGTTCTTCCCGTGTATCCGTACAGCCGTCAGCACAAAAAGAAAGGGCGCGAAGGACTTACGGCGGCGCTGCTTGGCCACATCTATGAAAGCATGGAAGTGCGCCGCATCATAACACTTGACATTCATTCGCGTGAAATTGTCAATGCTTTTGGACACACGCATCTTGAAAATCTGCATGCCAGCTATCAGATCATCCGCGAGCTTGCAAAAGTGGTTGATCTTACCAAGGAAGACCTCGTGGTGGTGAGCCCCGACACCGGGGCCATTGACCGCAACAAGTTTTATGCCACGGGGCTCAAAAAACCGCTCGCCATGATTTACAAAGAGCGTGATTATTCGATTGTTACGCAGGATGCAAAAAACACGAACATCAAGAGCATAAAACTGCTGGGCGATGTGCACGGAAAGGTTGCGTTTATGGCCGATGACATGCTTGGCACAGGCGGCACCCTGCTCAAGGCCATGTCGTTTTTGCATGAACAAGGTGCCACCAAAGTGATTGCCGCAATCAGTCTGCCGTTTTTTACGGGAAACGCCGTGCAGCTGTTCGATGATGCATACAGGCAGGGGCTGTTCTACCGCATTATCGGAACTAACGCCGTATACCACGAAGAACTTTTAAAGCGTGAATGGTACATCAGCACGAACGTGAGCGGCCTTTTCGCAAACGTGATAACACGTCTGCACCATGAGCAGTCTCTGAGCGATCTTCTTGACAACCGCACGATTATCGACAAAATGATAAAAGCGAGCCGCCCCGACAGTTCAGAAAAAAACAGTGCCGAGCCCGAAGGTTGCGCGCAGTAGCCAAATTCTGTGCCATGAACAGCCTTTTTTTGTGCGTGGACATCGGAACTTCTTCACTTAAAGCCGCATTGATTGACGGCGCAGGAACGCCTCTTGCATTGAGCCGCCAGCACTTTGTAAAGTCCGGCACACGCCATGCGTCACTTGAGTGGTTCCCCGCCTTCTGCCTTGCCCTGCGTGAAATACAGACATTGCATCCTCTGCGCGGTGTTGACGCACTGTGCATAAGCGGAAACGGTCCTACGCTCTGTGCGCAAGACGGTACCACGCTGCCATGGCACGAAGCGGTGCCGTCGCTGCAAACCCGGTCACTTTTTATTCCGCGCATTGTGGCATTTAAAGAACGGTTCGGCATCGCCTTCAGCAGCAGCCAGTGGCTGTTGGGTGCGCCGGAATTTTTGATTTGGCAGCTTACAGGCGCTGTTAAAACCATTCTGCCTGAGTCCCGTTATACGTCTGCCTATTGGACTTATGACACGCTGTGCTCGGCGGGGCTTTTGCCGCACGAAGCTCAAAAACTTCCACCGTTCTGCGCTCCCGCAACCCGTGCAGGGGTTCTGCATGCAGACGACTGCGTTAAACGGGTGGCCCAAAATGGCTCTTCCCGTTCACCTAAAACCGGGCAGCCTGAAACAGAATTTCTTTATGAACTTGAAGGACTTCCCGTGTTTTACGGCGCGCCGGATTTTGTTTCAGCATTGGTAGGCACAAACACACTGCGCGTGGGGGCACTTTGCGACCGGGCAGGCTCCAGCGAGGGCGTGAACCTGTGCACAGACAGTCCCGTGTATGGCACCGGGCTTCGAACCTTGCCTTCGCCGATTCCCGGGCTGTGGAATGTGAGCGTACTGCTTCCTGATACTGGAATTCGGTTTGCCGAATGCAGGAGGCGGCTGGAACATTTTTTAGGAACCGAAATCACATCTGCACAAGCGGTGGATGCTTTTTTTTCTGCAACTGAAAAAAGTCCTGCGGAACTGCAAAACGGAAAAAGAGTCATGTTCAGCATTGCTTCCGAAGTAAAAAATGCCGTCCATGCCGTAACTTCTGCCGCCGGACTGAATCCTCCGTGCATGACGGTGACCGGTGGCCAGGCTTCTAACAGTCGGTGGAACCAGTGCAAGTGCGATGTGCTGGAGCGGACTATTCTGCTTCCTGTCTGCACCGACGCTGAACTGCTGGGCGATGCCATTTTTGCTGCAACAGGGCTGGGGCTGTATGATTCGATTCAGGATGCCGCCGATTCCATGTGCCGTACCGCAAGACGTTTCGAGCCGGCAATATGTTCAAGGAGTTTTGCATGACGGTGTATAAAATTCCGCAAAAAACAGAAGCCATTGTTTTTGACATTGACGGTACCCTTTACACCAGCGACGCTTACGTGTTTGAGCAGGTTGATGTGCAGATTCGGCATTTTGCGCATCTGCGGGGCATTCCCGAGGATGAGGCCCGCCGCATGATTGGTGACTACCGTCGTGAATGGGCCGCTGCACACAACGGAGCCAAAATCAGCTTGGGGAATACATTCCCCGCATTTGGTGTGCCCATCGAAACCAGCATCAAGTGGCGCGATGAATTGCTGAATCCTGAGCAGTTTTTAAAAGAAGATTCAAATCTCCAGAAAACTCTTTGCGACTTGCAAAAAAAATATCGACTTATATGCGTTACAAACAACCCCGTAAAAGCCGCACGGCGCACGTTAAAAGCAATCGGTGTTGACCATCTGCTTCCTTTTGTTGTCGGCCTTGACACGTGCAATAAATCGAAACCTTCCCGAGAAATGCTTGATGCTGTTTTCGCGTTGACGGGAGTTCCTTTTTCAGCATGCCTTAGTGTAGGCGACCGCTACGATATTGATTTGGCTTTGCCGCTGGAGCTGGGCATGGGCGCGGTTCTTGTTCAAGGCGTGGAAGACGTGTACCGGTTGCCCGAGCTTTTGTAGTCGCCTGTTGTGCCAAAAATTGCTTCCAGCCAGTTTTGCGCAGGTGTGCGTTGTTCTATTTGAAATATCTGAAATAAAAATGCAAGTCCGATTTGTGGTAAAAAACATTCTTTTGTTGCACATATTGAAGCATGAAAGTATTGCTTTTTATAGGACTTCTTTTTTGCCTCTGCATGAGCGGAGTTGCTGCGTTTCCAATTTTAACGCGGCTCGACCTGTACACGGCAGGACAGCTGCTTGTTCCTGTGCAGGACATGTCAGATTTGTTTTCAGATGATGAATTTATTCCCGCTGCGGAAATGACCGATGCAGACCGCGAGCAGAAAAATCGGAATCACGTTACCCAGGCATTGGGACTTATGGAGGTAAAAGGAACTGTCGGGGCCCGCGTTGTATGCCGTGATGTTACGGTAATAGGGGCCATGGCTCTTCCTTACACCGCATTTTCAGATTTTTCCGCGCTTGGAGAAGCTGTGCGCGAAAATGGGCTTTCTAAGTTCAAACCGCGCTATGGGATTTCTTATTCATTTGGCATTCCACTTGTTCCGTACACGTTTACGGTGTTTGCCGGAACGCTCCGATTTTCGCAAAGCTGGTCGCGGCTAAAAAATCCCAGGCCAGCTTTGCTTTCCACTCTGGGAACCCCATCGCTTTTGAATTCCGGGCTGAACCCGTCGCTTCCTTTGTTTTCAACCTATCCACCTGAACTTGCAGTTGCGATTTCAGTCCAGAATGACCCGAGCGTTCGTCTTCCGACCATTCAGCTTGGCTACACAGAGTCTGGAACTGTGCTGGCCCACACTGGCATGCGTATCTCGATCCCCGGGTTTAGAGCTTTTTCGGTTTCGCTTAGCGGGGCTGCTTCTGTGTACGGCAAAAACGAAACGACTTTATGGTGGTTCAAAACACGTCCATATAATACTACGCGGCATATTTCATTGGAAGGACTGTGTGCTTTTTCGGTGTGGCGTTTGACAAGCTCTACAGCTGTCGGTGTGCATGAAAATCCTTTTGGCGGCGCGTTTTGGTGGGCACGGAGCCAAAATTCTCTGGTGTTTAGACATTGGGTGATTGCCACATCGGTATATGCGGCTGACAACTCGCTTATCACGGCAAATGGAGCACAGCCTAGAACGCCGTTTATAGTTGCCTTTAATCCGCAGTATGCGAGTACAGTGGGACCGGGAAGACTCCGGGTTGGCATGTCTGCGCAGATGCAGTGGTGCACGGAATCTCCCTCGATTGGCGATGAGCTTGAAGACTTCCAAAAAGTAACGGTGAAGGCTGCCGCGACGTATAAGCTCAAAGCCCTGACAATAAGCACTCAGGCAGGTGGAAGCGGTTCCACAAAATCAGATGACGTAACGGTGTCGGCAAAAACAACGCTTTCTGGAACTGTCAAGCCGCTTTCATGGAAATGTGCGGTTCAGGGTGAGCGGAAGGGGAGCAAGACAACGCTGGGCTTTTCTGCGGAATTCAAACCAAAACGGGTGTTCGTCACATCGGTTCTGCTTTCAGCCCAGAGCTCCATACAGGGACGCGAAATCACAAAAAATACCGTACAGGGCTCACTTGCGTTTGGCCGCAAAAGATCTTTTTTAAACTGGACAGGAAAAATAACCGCACAGGTTGTGTTCTGAATGACGTTTGTGCAGTGCCGTTGGACTACCATGCACTTTTGTTTGTGGCAACAATAGCTGGTTTGAATGTCTTTGCAGCTTCTGCACAAAAAAAGCCGACCCTGTGTGGATCGGCCTGCTTGATTTTATATGGGCATTCTATTTGTTTGTAATCAGCAGCGTTTTAGAGTCGAGTTTGAGGTTTGATTCTATGTCGGTGTTTTTGCCCATCTTAAGGATTTTTACTTGTGTCACGGAACCTTTTGATGTCAGGTGGACTACGGCGGTAAAGTATGGCAGGATTGCTTTGGGCGCTGAATCTTTGAGCTCATCGCCGTCTGCCGTGGAGCTTATCCAAACCTTTACTTTTGTTGCCTTGGCATAGCTTGCAACTGCCTGGATGTCGGCTTCCTTGGTCTTTGAAAAGTCAACACCGTCAATCACTACACCCGCAACAGCGATGCCGCCTGCTTTAAGTGCGTTCAAGGTGTTTACCACTTTTTCAAGATTGAAATTGTCCTGGTTAAAATTCAGGATTGTACGGTTGCGCACAATCTGCTCTTTTACATCTGCGGCATTGGCTATGCTCTTTTTTTTGGAAATTTCCGTGTAGATGCTGTCATACCATGAAATCACATTGGAAGAATGCTGGTCAAATGACACATGAACCAGCTGCTTGCCGTTCAAGAGCGTGTCCATGCCGAACTGCACGAGCATGGAGGTTTTTCCCAATCCTTTTTTTGCCGTTACCAGTCCCAGTTCGCCAGCTTTGAGGCTGCCGTTTGCGGCTTCATCAAAGGCGCGGATTGGGCTTCGTTCATAAAGTTCCTGTTTAGCCATACTGTTTTCCTTAAACTGTAAGAATCTGCGGCTATGCCCATAACAGCTGCCGCGTTTGTAAACATTGCTGTGCTGTACCTGCACCAAGACCACCGCTTGGCTCTTTGAATGAATCCAAAGCTGACGGCCTTGTGCGCAGACGGAGGACACCGCTTTTATTTTTGGTTCTTGCGCTTTTCAGCGTAGATTTTAATCAGCTCGTCAGCCACATTGTTGGGCACTTTGCCGTACTTTTCAAATTCCATGGTGAATTCGGCTTTGCCCTGCGTGGAGGAGCGCAGAATCGTGGAGAATCCGAACATTTCGGAAAGCGGCACTTCCGCGTTTACTGTTGACGTGTTGTTTTCATCGGTGGAGTCCACAATCACGCCACGGCGCTGGTTAATCAAACCGAACATGTTTCCCTGGAATTCGGTGGGGCCGGCAATCTGCACTTTCATGATTGGTTCAAGAATCACGGGTTTTGCCTTTTCGTATCCTTCGCGGAACGCACCGATTGCGGCGGTCTGGAACGCGATGTCCGAAGAGTCAACCGGGTGGTACTGTCCATCGTTGATTGTGCACTTTACGCCTACAACGGGAGCCCCGATGAGAGAGCCTTTTTCCATGGCCTTTTTAAAGCCTTTGTCGCATGACGGAATGTATTCGTTGGGAATTGCGCCGCCTTTGATTGAGTCCACAAACTCGTAGTCTTTTTCTGAAATCGGTTCCATGAACCCTGCCACACGGCCATACTGTCCCGAACCGCCGGTCTGCTTTTTGTGCGTGTAGTTGAAATCAGAACGCTGTGTGATTGATTCGCGGTAGGCTACTTCCGGCTGGGAAACCTTTACCTCGCACTTGTATTCACGCTTCATGCGTTCCACATATACCGCAAGGTGAAGCTCTCCCATGCCTTTGATGATGGTCTGGTTTGATTCCGGGTCTACATAGGTCTGGAATGTCGGATCTTCCTTTGTAAAGCGGTTAAGGGCTTTTGCCATGTTTGCCGCGTCCGTTTTGTTCATGGGCTCAATGGCTTCGGAAATCACCGGCGCAGGCACGAACATGCTCGTCATGGCGTAGTTAAGGCCGCCTCCGCAGAACGTGTCGCCGGAAGCACAGTCTACGCCGAACAGGGCTATGATGTCGCCGGGCTGCCCTTCATTGATGTCTTCCATGGCCGCTGCGTTCATGCGCACTATGCGGCCGACCTTGAACTTTTTCTGGGCACGTGTGTTGAACAGTTCATCGCCTTTCGTGATTTTTCCCTGATATATGCGCACGTAGGTAAGTTGTCCGTACTGTCCGTCGTCAAGCTTGAATGCAAGCGCCACGCACGGTTTGTCCGCCACGTTGAACAGCTCGACCTGCGATTCGTTGTTGTCGCGGTCAAGCCCGAAATTCTGCACGTCTGTGGGGTTCGGCAGGTATCGCTCAACTCCGTCCAAAAGCGGCTGGATGCCTTTGTTCATGTGCGCGGAACCGCAGAACACCGCCACAAACTGTTCCGAAAGCGTTCCCTTGCGGATGGCCGCAATCACTTTTGCCTGGTCAACGTTGTCGTAGCCGCTTTCCATTATGTCTTCCATGAGGGAATCGTCAAACATGGCGGCGGCATCAAGCAGCTCTTCACGCTTTGCTTTTGCTTCGGCAACAAGCTCGGCAGGGATTTCTGCCACACGCACCTCTTCTCCGTCATGGCCTTCAAAATAGTAGGCTTTCATGGCGATCAGGTCAACTACGCCCTGCAGCTTGTCTTCAAGTCCGATAGGAATTTCAACCATGTAGGAATTGAGGCCCAGTTTTTCGCGGAGCTGCTTGCATACACGGAGCGGATTTGCACCTTGGCGGTCGCATTTGTTCACAAAGGCGATGCGGGGCACATGGTAACGTTTTAACTGGCGGTCAACCGTGATTGACTGGGACTGCACACCGGCGACAGCGCAGAGCACCAGGATGGCACCGTCAAGAACACGCAACGAGCGCTCTACTTCCACCGTAAAATCAACGTGTCCGGGAGTGTCGATAAGGTTGATCGTGATGTCTTTCCAGTTTACCTGTGTTGCTGCCGACTGAATGGTAATGCCGCGTTCACGTTCCAAATCCATTGAATCCATCACCGCGCCAACGCCGTCTTTTCCGTGAACCTCGTGGATCTGGTGAATCTTGTTGCAGTAGAACAGGATCCTTTCGGACAGGGTTGTCTTGCCAGAGTCAATGTGGGCGCTGATTCCGATATTACGCACTTTTGTAATATCAAAGCTCATATTGTGTACCTCTCAAAAAAAAGTTCCGATGTGGTGCCTTGCAGAAAAGAGAATGACACTCCATCATGCTGAGTTGAACTATAATAATGGAAAAATGCATTAAATTCAATACCATGCCGAACAATTGCGTTTAAATCATTGTTGCCGCTTGCTTGTGCGTAGTTTGCGCATGCCGTGTTTCTGCGAAGCCGGCCCCTTGCTTGAAGCTGTGCTGCAAGTAGGGGTGGGGGTATGTACCGCTGGCTGCGATACCTTATAAGAACAACACACACAGTAAAGTCTAAAGTTTTTTATCACTGTTTGGTTATCAAATTTCAGAAAAATCATACCCACCTTCTGAGTTGGGGGTGTGTTGATTGAAGGGGATTTTTACATGTACTGCATGGTGCGTTGATTTCTCTTTTAAACCGTGCTATACTAAAAGACCGCTCTTGTGGTGCTTTTGGGCGGTGTCGCTGTGTTCAGTGCAGGTCGGGCATCTTCTTGTGGTGCTCATGGCAAAAGCTGCGTGGTCTTCCGGGGTGCTTGCGTGCTGCGGGAAACGGTAAACAGATACAGGGCGTAGAAAAACATGGCCAAAGACATAACGGAATACGAAGCAAACAAAGACAAGAAATATTACCTCATCATGGCCGTGCTCAGTGTGCTTGCGCTTGTATTCGAGATAATCCACGGCCCGTGCGTGGATCACCAGTTTTTCATTGGCGGTGACCAGCTCATGGACTACCTTGAGATTGTTCCTGTCGCGTTCTTGACCAGCCTCTGCGGATACATTCCTGCTCTTGCGGTGGTGGTGCTGACTTTGTTTTACAGGACGTTTACTACTTCGGAAATAGCCTTTTCTTCGTTCGTGCTGCTTCTGGCCAGCATTCTTTTTTACATTCCTGCACGTTGCAGGTGGTACAAAAAAGTCCACCTGCTTCTGCTGTTTGTGGTGGGTGCTTCCGTCATTTTTGGCCCGCTGTGGAAGCTGTTTTGTGTTGTGGTTCTAAGCCCCATTCCGCACCACATTTATGTGGATTTTTTTGAAGTGTCGTTTTTCAATGCGCTTTTTGTGGTAGTTCCAGTCGTGCTGCTGCTTTTCCTGTTCTTTACGTTTGCGCCGGAATCTGTAAAAATGCATTTCTATGTTGCCGTACGGTATTCCCATGACTACGACAGGGAATTGGAGCTTACCACGCCCCGCCGCCGCTCAAAACTGCGCACCAAGATTCTGGCCTTTATAGTTATCGAAGCCGTTGTTCTGTGCACGGCATGCCTTGTGTTTGCCAACCTGCTGTTTTCGGGGAACGGCGAGCCTCCCGTTCCTTTTCCAGCTGAAAGGGGAACGGACATTACGTCTGGCCCGCACCGTATGCTGCCCGGCGCCGGACTTGCCTTGAACCTGAAACTGCTGATTCTGCTTGTCTATTGCGTAGTTCCAATCGTGGTGGTGATGAATTATTTTGTGCAGAAAAAAATCGCCAAGCCAATAAAAAAAATGGCTGATTATCTCAGGGCGTTTGCGCGCACCGATGAAACGAACCGAAGAATCTATGCTGAAAAATTCAAGGAATTAAAGATTCGTTCCCATGATGAAATCGCCGAGCTGTACCATTCCATTGACATCACAATGATAGAAGTAAACACTTTTATTGATGCCCTGAGAGAAGAGCAGAAGCTTGCCGAGGATCTGCGTGTCTCCATGGAAGCGAACAAAGCCAAGTCAAACTTTCTTTCAAACATGTCGCACGAAATCAGAACGCCAATAAACGCCGTTTTGGGCTTTGACGAAATGATTCTGCGCGAAAGCTCCGACCATTCCGTTTTGGGCTACGCGAACAACATAAAAAATGCAGGCAAAGTCCTGCTCAATCTGGTAAATGACATCCTTGACTTTTCAAAAATCGAGGCTGGCAAAATGAACATCATGCCGGTGCGATACGAACTTGGTGCGCTTCTCAAAGAGCTTGTTGACATGATTTCCGTGCGCATTAAGGAAAAGAATCTTGAATTCGTGCTCAACGTGAACAAAACCACTCCGAGCTTTTTGCTTGGCGACGAGCAGCGCATCAGGCAGGTGACGCTCAATATTTTGACCAATGCCGTTAAGTATACCGACAAAGGCTCTGTTACGCTGTCTGTTGACTGGGAACGCTATGACGATGAAAACGTTCTGCTGAAGATTCATGTGACCGATACAGGAATCGGAATCAAAACTGAAGACATGGGGCGAATGTTCCGGCCGTTCGAGCGTGTGGACGAATCGCGGAACCGCACCATCGAAGGCACGGGGCTTGGCATGAGTATCATCACCGGATTTTTGAAGCTTATGAATTCTTCTCTGGAAGTGCGTAGCGAATACGGAAAAGGCTCCACATTTGGATTCCGTCTGCGTCAAAAAGTTGAAAACTTTGAGGGCATCGGTGACTTTGCGCAAAAATACCAGCAGGGTGCCACACAGTTTGACCGCTACCACGAACAGTTCCGTGCGCCAAATGCCAAGGTACTTGTCGTTGACGACACCAAAATGAACTTGACAGTATTCTGCGGACTGCTGAAAAACACGCAGATTCAAATAGACACTGCCGATGGCGGCTACACGGCACTGGACATGATGTGCCAAAAACGCTATGACGTTATTTTTATTGACCACCGTATGCCTGGTCTTGACGGCATAGAAACGCTGCACGCCATTCAGTACAAAAAAGAAAACAAAAATCAGGGCGTGCCATGCATCGCGCTTACCGCGAACGCCATATACGGTGCCCGTGAAATGTATTTGGAAGAAGGCTTTACCAACTATCTTTCCAAACCCATAGACAGCGCGGAGTTGGAGCGCATGCTTTTGGAGTACATTCCACGCGAGCTGGTCACATTTGTTGACAGCGCATCAGGTGAAGCCATCGAAAACCCCGTGGTTGACGAAGGCGCTCCGTTCCGTGGCATCGAAGGCGTTGATGTTGACAAGGCGCTCGGCTACTGCGGTTCTGCGGAAGTGCTTTCGCAGGCGCTAAAAGATTTTTATGCGAACATCACGCAAAAATCGGCGGAAATTGAACATTCAGCAGAAATGAATGATTTTAAAAACTATACGATTTTGGTTCACGCCCTAAAATCCAGCGCTCGGCTGATTGGTGCCACACAGCTTTCGGATCAGGCTGCCGCGCTTGAAAAATTTGGTGATGATAAAAATATTGAAGAAATTGTTGACCGAACACCGCAGCTTCTTGTTTTGTATCGGAGCTACGAGCGGAATCTTTCGCAGTACATGGCCCAGTTCGCCGCGCCAAAAGACCGTCCGCTTATTTCAGATGCCGAACTGCAAGAAGCGTTGCAGGCGCTCACGGAATTTGTGCAGGCCTACGATTATATAAGTGCCGATGACATTATACTTCAGCTTGAGCAGTATTCGGTGCCGCAGGATTTTGCCGAACGCTATGAACGCATAAAGCAGCTGTTGCGCAACGTTGACCGCGAATCGTTGCTTGATTTGTTGGGAGCAGAGCACTAAGGGAGAAGCCATATGGGTAAACAGATGTTGTTTGTGAGCAGCCAGAAGGGGTTTGCCGTAAGCGCAATCATAAATGCACTCTCAAAAGACGGATATGTTGTTGAATCCTCCGTGCCAAGCATGGCGGCGATGGGGCTTGGCAACATGGTCAATGAAGAAGTAGTTGTACTTTATTATATTGACGATGATGTGCGCCAACATTCTCAGTCACTCACCTCATTGAGGGATATCATAAAAAACAGGGAAAAATGCCGCCTGTATCTTGTTGGATCAAAAGATGAATGCGATACGGTGCTGAAATTTATTCCAAAAAAAATAGTGACAGGAATGTTCTTGAAGCCCGTGAACGCCAAAGACATTGTGGCCCGGCTTGCAAGCGATGCGCAGCGAGGTTCAGCCACCGGAAAGCGGCGCATCCTTGTGGTTGACGATGACGGCATGGCGCTCCGTACAATGAACAGCATACTTTCAAGCCATTACGATGTGTTTATGGCAAATTCCGGCGTGAATGCTATTTCATTTTTGGCGCAAAACAATGTTGACCTTATCCTGCTTGACTACGAAATGCCCGTGGTGTCGGGGCTTCAGGTTATGGAAATGCTTCACAGCGAAGAAAATACAAAAAATATTCCCGTTATTTTTTTGACGGCAAAAGATGACAAAGACACGGTGATGAAAGTGCTTGCGGCAAAGCCGGTGCGCTATTTGCTCAAGTCAATGTCTGCCGACGAAATCCTTGGAAGCATAGATGAATTCTTTTTGTAGTGCCGGAAATCCGAACAAAAACTTCCGCTCCACTTGTGGTCGTGCGCTCGTTGCAGAACTGCCATGCGATGATTCGTGCGCAAAGGGTACATACAGTGCTTCTGAGATGCCAGCCCTGACTTGAAGCCTTGCTTTTGCTCCGGGGTGTGTTGATTGCAAAAAAAGCCGCTTAAGTTTTGGTAAAAATCAAAGCAGCTTTGCTCAATAAGTCGGATCAACTCCGAATGTTTAACAGCGGAATGTAAGTGTTCTAGTTTATCATCCTTCTTTTGTCAATGCGCGGGTTTCACCTGGCAGTCTGCACTGGGCAGAAAATCCGCACTCGGAACTTCCGAAAAACCGGATATGACAGGCAATGCGACTTCTGCTGCACAAAATAGCGGAAGTGAGAAAAACAATGATTCAAATTTGCACATGTAAGAATTCCTTCAAAATGGGGGAGGGCGTAAACAGGTACTGCTTCAGGAGCATTGTTGACTAGACCTTGGACGGCGAGCAGCTTATCAAGGAAATCGCAGGCTACAACTCGACCATCACAGAGGCGGACGCGCGGGTGGTGCTCTCTTTTTATGGATGACTGCATGAGGCTCTTTGTGAATCTGGGCTACAGGGGAGCTTCCGTTCGGATATGTGTTCAACAGGGCGAACGGAACAGCCGCGAGTCTGAGCGATGGCTTTATTCCCGGAACGGAGAACCACCAGATTTCGGCGATGTTCAGGTTCAAGGACAATGCTGCGGACAAGATGTCGAAGGGGGCGCGTACAGGCTGGCAGGCATCGGCGGCTCCTGCGGTGTGCGGGGCCACCGTTTGTGTTTGGTAGTGCATATGAAAATATAGAGCGAAGCGGAGCATTTTCACAATAAACCACCTGCCATTTGGGTGGTGGCAAAGTTGCAGCCGAAAAGCTCCTTCATATGCGGTGCAATAAGAATGTTCAAATTTAGTGAATTGCGTTAAAAAAGGGCAAACATAAAACTCCCGCCGCAGCTGAATGAACTGCGGCGGGAGTTTTTTATACAGCGCGTATTGGATATACTTGGCGCAATGTCGCTATTTTAGGTTGATTATGCTTTTGTCGTAATCCGTGGGAGGGATAAATCCCATCAGTTCCATGAGCGTTGCGGACCAGGAGCTTATGCCTAGTCCATCGTTCAGCTTGGTGTTGTCATAGTCACCTTTGAATTCTGGATCGTATATGATGGCGGGAACAGGGTTCAGGCTGTGGCTCGTTTTTGCCATGGGCTCACCGTTTTTGTCAAGCTTCACAGAACCTGTTTTTTTGTCGTGCTCGTACATGTCATCGCTGTTTCCGTGGTCAGCGGTAATGCACAAGATGCCGCCTGCTTCGTCAATGGCTTTTTTGATTCTGCCGAGCTGCAGATCCATGGCTTCCATCGAGCATACTACGGCATTGAATACGCCTGTGTGTCCTACCATGTCGCCATTAGGGAAATTCAGCCTGATATGCTGGTATTTTCCGCTTTTTATGGCTTCTATAACACGGTCGGTTATTTCCGCGCATTTCATCCATGGGCGTTGCTCAAACGGTACCACATCGCTTTTCACTTCTTCATAATCTTCAAGTTTTTCGTCGAATTTTCCAAGCTTGTTTCCATTGAAAAAATATGTCACGTGCCCATACTTTTGCGTTTCGCTGATGGCCAGAAGTTTTACGCCGCTTTTTACAAGATATTCACCCATAACGCGGTCAATCGCGGGTGGAGTGACCAAGAACTGGTGCGGAATATGCAGGTCTCCGTCGTATTCCATCATGCCGGCGTATTCCACTTTGGGGAGACGTTTGCGGTCAAAGTGGGTAAATGCTCCGTCCGGGGATTCAAATGCATTGGTTATTTCAAGTGCGCGGTCGCCACGGAAATTGAAGAACACCACGCTGTCTCCGTCTTCGATGGTGCCAACGGGTTTTCCGTTTTCGGCAACTACAAATTCCTTCATGTCCTGGTCTAGCAGTCCTGGATTTTCTGCCCGATAGGTTTCAATGGCTTCTGTGGCGCTTGCGAACTGCCGTCCCTGTCCGAGCACATGCGCGTTCCATCCTCGTTCAACCATGCTCCAGTCGGCGTTGTAGCGATCCATGGTCATAAACATGCGGCCGCCGCCGGAAGCAATGCGGTAGTCAACATCGGAAAATGCTGCAAGGAATTCCTGAAATGGCTTGAAATATTCGAGTGAACTTGTGGGTTCAACATCGCGTCCGTCCAGCAAGGCATGAACGCGTAGTTTCTTTATTCCTTCTTTGTGTGCCTGTTCGACCATGGCTTTGAGGTGATCGATATGCGCATGTACGTTGCCGTCTGAAAGTAGCCCGATAAAATGGAATGTACTGTTTTTGTCGTTCACGTTTTTTACAAGCTTTTTCCATGTGTCGCCTGCAAAAAGTGCGCCGGAGCTTATGGCGTTGCTCACCAGTTTTGCTCCCTGCGCGAACACACGTCCGCAGCCCATGGCATTGTGGCCTACCTCGCTGTTTCCCATATCGTCATCGCTCGGGAGGCCTACTGCGGTGCCGTGCGCTTTTAGCTGCGTCTGGGGGCTCTGTTTTTTGAGCGTGTCCAGCCATGCCATGCGGCTTGCTTTTACGGCATCGCCATCTTCGTATTTGCCGTAACCCACGCCGTCCATGATTACAAAAACCACCGGTCCTCGGCGGCCTTTCCAGTTTGGATTTTTCTGCAACGGATGCATTGTGTCTGCCATGTATATCTCCTTGCGGCTCTGCGGCCAGCTGTTATGCAGCAGTAGCAAAAAGTATATCGCATTCTTTTGGTTTAGTGAAGGGTAAAGAATGAATAACGCTGAAATAGACACACCCATACACAGAAGGCGGGTATGATTTTTTTTCTGAAATTTGCCACTTTGAGTAGTGATAAATAAGCCTTTAGCCTTTGCCGGGTGTGTTGTTCTTATAAGGTATTGCAGCCAAGGGTACATACCCCTTCATATACTTCCAGCGATGAAAAAAAATTGTCAACTTTTTCATCGCAGGAAACGCCGCTGCGCAACAGCTGTAAATAACTAAGTTTTGAAGAAACTCGGAGTTAAAATCAGACGCACCATCTGCACAGCTGGTTTTAAACGTTCATTTCGCCCTGCTTGCAGCATAGCTTCAATCCCGGGGGGCACGGTATGTACCCATTCCGCACGAATCAACACAACCCCTACTTGCACCGGTGGAAGGTGATTTATTTAAACCATTTCAGTTGTGATGGTTCAGGGAATTTATGCCCGCTTTAAAATGAACGGAGCTTTTGCCGCATTGTGTGGCGGTTTTTATAGATTTTGGAAAATCCGTTTGTGTCAAAAAAAACAGCAGGATTGAAATTTTCCTGCTGTTTTTTGCGCTGGTCTACAGGACTCTAAAAATCGGCTCCGCAGAAACCGTGGGATTCTTGAGGGGGATTCGTCCACTTTTGTGCACATTCCTGATGTTGTCTTTCGCTCTAATCTGACTTTTGCGGCACAACTACAACCGAAGCGGTTCTGCCGTCTGGTGTATAGACTTTTTTTGGATTGTCCGGGTCTACCAGCGGTGTAACTCCGTTATAAAACACATACTGGTATGTTCCAGGCGGAAGGCTCAAATCACATTCGTAGATGCCGTTTTCAATTTCCTTCAGGCGGTAAATCCAGCTGTCCCAGTTTGTAAAATTTCCTGCGAGGCGAATTTCCTGGCCGCTTGTGCCTTTGTAGATAAAACGCACTGTTCCCGTGGAGCTCTGGCCCGTTACAAGAGGAATATCGCGATGTGCGTTCACCTGGGAAAGTTCTAGCCCTGTCTGTCCGTTGTATACCCGGTTTTTGTTGAGCGGGTCGCAAATCCACAGGCCATCGATAACCATGCGGTACTGCACAACCTGAACCTGTTTTGGGAGTCGGTGCACGTAAAAATAGAACTGGTCAATGGGATTGTATTCCGAGTCATACACGGTACGAAGCTTGTATGAATGAATGGTTCTGAACTGCTCAAAGTCGAATGCAATGCCAACGTGGTGTGCGTCTTTTTTTGCGGTAAAAATCACATAGTCACCCCGCACATACGGAGCACCTACGCCGCGTATAGTTCCTGCGATTTCATCTAGCATGAGCTCTTCTTCAGTGGGCTCGGCCGGTACCGTTGCCGCTACGAGCGGAATGCACGGCACAAACAGCAGGCAAAGCGCACAAAGCATTCTGGACACATTCATATTTTTAGTGTCGGCACTTCAAAAAAAAAGGTTAGCATTTTCTTTTGGCTTTGGCCGTTGTTTTGCTGTGCCAGATTCAGAATGCTGAATCGGCTTAAAAAGTCCATGAGCGAGCGTGTTTTTTCTAAACACTTCGTTTTGTATTCCGATGAATAAAAGAGCGGTAAAGTGATTTTACGCAGGCAAGGCGAATTGCTGAATATGCCGTGCGGTCACTTCCATAAATTCTATTTGTGGAGTATAATGGAGCGTCATGCCAGGCTTACAACAACTGAAACGATTCAGTTCTGATATATTGAATCTCGGTGATGAAGTAAAAATCCGTGCGTCACGCGGCGAAAAACCCGGCGTTGTTCCACTGCCACAGGGAATTTCGCCTGACGATGATTCTGAAGAATTTAAAGACGGACTTCCGATGGTTTTTGATGATGCCCCTGTTTCTGAGGACGGCGGCGAATCTGCTGCGGATGACTTTTCAGATGCCAATGGCGAAGGCGCAGAGGCTTCTGGCGGAGCAAAAACGCCCGATATGTCGAACTTGCTTTCCCCCATGGAGAACGAAGACATTAACGATCTTGATTTAAGTGAATTTGAAACGCCCGTTGTCCCAGAACCTCCCAAAGAAACCCCGCTGGAAGATTTGGACTTGAACGCGCTGCTTACGCCGTCGAATCCTTCCGAGACTGAAAGCATGGACAGCCTTGATTCGTCTGATTCGGACACAGAAGAGGCTGTAGAGCCAGATGTGGATGTTCCCGGGGCTCCCGACCTTTCTTTTTTGGATTCGCAAAAAGATTCCGGTCCTTCCGAACCCGCCTACGAGCTACCTGCGCTTGACGGCATGCTAGATGAATTGCCAGAGCCGGAAACCGTGGACGCTCCCGAATCCGCTGATACTGCGGTAGATGATTCTGATTCACAAGCTTTTGCGGAACCTGACGTGGATATTACAGAGTCTTCTTCTGATTCTCCTGCGCCTGAAGAAGGCGGTGATGACACTGCCGCTGGGGCGTTTGATGATATACCAGCTTTTGAAGACAACGCGGAACCTGCCGATGCTTCGATTCCGCGTGAACTGTCCGAGGAGGACTTTGCTCTGCCCGATATTGACGAAACCGCTTTTGGCGGCAGTGCCGAGGCTCATGAGCAGGCCGCTCCGGACTTTGACGAAACTGTGCAGCCCGAGCATGTGGCTGACGATGGCGCAATGAACAGTGCTGCGGATGGCTTTGATGACAGCGTGGGCATCAACATGAACGAAGGGCTCAACGAAACGCTCAATGAAGTGATTCCTGCAAATGAGATGATTTCCGATGAAGATGTCGCAAACCGTATGGCAAATCCTGAAGATGAGTCGGGCGCGGCAGAATCTCTGGACGATGGTTCTGCCGATGATGTAGTTCCGCTCGATGAAAATTCTGATGATGCCCCGCCTTCCGAAGATTCAGCGGAACCTGACCCGCTGATGCAGAATGGGGACGGTTTTTCGCTAGATGGCCTTGACCAGTTGGGTGATGTTCCGGAAGCTCCCGAGGATGACTTTAAACTTTCCGATGACAATCTGTCGTTTGATTTTGATCTTCCTGATAATGCAGTGCCCGAAACTTCCGTGGATACTTCCGCCGAGAGCCCTTCTCCAGATGAAGCCGACGGCAGTGTGGATGCAGCTTCGGAGCAGACTGATGGAGGCGCGGTAGAACTGCCCGATTTTGGCAGCGACGAGTTTGGCTTTGACACTTCAGGCCTTGATGAACCAGCTTCATTTGGCAGCACGGAATCGGCCTCAGATGGCGAATCAGAGCCTGCCGTTTCAGATGATGCAGATGCCTCGCAAGTCACAGACCCAACCGAGCCTGACACAGATACAGCGGGAGTTGACGGTCTTCCAGATTTTGGCATGGATGACAACTCAACTTTTTCTATGGACGAAACTCCAGTTGACTTTGGCGATTCTACCCCTACGCCTGACGCGATGCCAAACGAAAGCGCTGTGGATGACGAGCCTGCCGAGCAGTTTGACACAACCAGCATGGACGGCCTTGATTTTGGCGACAGTTCTGGTGCAGGTCCCACAGATTTTGAAATGGGTGGCGTTGTCGCTTCTGGTGATGACGATTTGTTTAGCATTCCAGGATTTTCTGACACAACCGGTTCTGCTAACTTCAAAAAACCTCAGGTTGAAACACCCGACTTTAGCGGTGCCGCTGAAAGTACCAAACCCAAGAATTCTTTTACCGATGCGGAATACGAAAACTTTAAGGAAAATCTCGCTACATATCCGCTCAATGTGCGCATTGCGCTTGAAGACCTGATTGTCAAAAATGAATTCACCGATGATGCGGTTTTCGGTATTCTTGAAAAAGTTTTGCGCAGAGTTCCAGCACGCCAGCTTGCTGCTGAGCTTGAAAAAATGCTCGACATCCACCTGGAAGTGCCTCGTGATTATGAACGGCGCACCGCCGCGGAGTATGAACAGTACAAGCAGTCGTTTGAATATCAGCTGAAAAATAAAATTATTCCAATGGCGCTTGTCAGCACGCTGGTCGCAGGAGTGCTGTTCTGTATTTCAGCGCTGTTCTATCTGTTGGTGTGGCAGCCAGCTATGGCCACGCACCTGTACAAGCAGGGGTACACGCTCATTCAGCATAATGAATATCCACAGTCTGAAACCTTGTTCAACCGTGCGCTCACGTTCAAGCCTATGAAAAAATGGTTCTTCAGATATGGCGATGCATACCGTGACCACCGGCAGTACGAACGGGCCGCCAACATGTACCGGGCGGTTTTACAACGCTACAACCATGACAAGCGGGCGGGGCTTTCTTGGGCCAGCATGGAAATGAACGATTTGTTCAATTATGAAGAAACCGAGCGTATCCTCAAGCGTGAGGTGCTCGATTTCCATATAAACGATGCCGAAGCCGTGCTCATGCTGGGAGATTTGTACCTTGAATGGGCCACCGAAAAGGATCCAGACAAATTCCCTGCGGCAAAGGAACAGTATGATTTGCTTTTGCAGCTCTACGGTTCAACCAAGGCGGCGAACACATATCTTGCACGGCAGATGCGCTACCATATTCGCACCGACAACCTGCGGCAGGTGTTGGGATACAAAGAATATTTTATGCCTCTCAAAAAGGCTCTCGGTGCGGCTGACCTAACGGAGCTGAGCGGCTATCTTCTTGACAAACGCTACGGCCGCCTTAAACCGTCGGAAGAAGGTCTCCGCTTTTCTATTGAGGATGTGCGCGAACTGCTTGAACGTGCCGTTCGTGCCGATGCGGGCAACCCTGTGGCCCTGTACAACCTTGGGCGCTATTTTGTGATTACCAACAATGACCGCAGTGCCAGCCGTGTTCTGCAAAGCGCCCTTGACGCTTTTGGAAAGCAGACTGTGCGTGGAAAACGCGATACATACCGCTACATCAATGCATGGCGGCTGAGGGGCGAGCAGTACTGCAAAGAACGTGAATATATCATGGCAGAAGAAGCCTATACTTCTGGCATAAGTCTGTTTGAGGCTGCCCATGCGGATGGCAATTTTGAGAGCACGGAAGACATCGGTGCGCTGTATGCGGACATGGCTGATCTTGACTACTTTATTTCAGGCAACATGGAAAATGCGCTCAGGCACTATAAAAACGCGGTGGACAATAACAACGACACCGCTTCGGTGCGGTACCGCATAGGCTTTATTCAGTATACAAACCAGAACTATGCGGAAGCGCTCGGCTCATTTATCAGAAGCCATGAAGGTGCTCCAGACGACATGCATCTGTTGCTGGCGCTTGCAAACACGCTTTCCCAACGCAATGACAACAACGCCGCGCAAGGTTACTACGAAAAGCTTTTGCAGAATCTTGACAAAGAACGGGAGCTCCATGGTGTGCTGTTCCCACAGGTGCGAGACGACCAGGCTGACATTGTTGACACGTACATGAAAGCGTCTAACAATTTGGGTGTGATTCAGTCCCGGATTGCTACTGCCACTGGCAATAGTGTCTTGAACGGTCGGGCCATAGTACATTTGCAGGAAAGCCTTCGGGCTTGGGATGCGCTCACCCGCAATCAGGAAACCATGGTGCGCCTTGAAGGTTCAAATCTGGCAGAACAGAACATTCGTTATATTTCAAAGCCGATATCGGATTATGAGCCTCAAATTTACACGGGCATTCCCCGCATGCTCACTGGAGAGGAAGGCTTGCGTTAATGAAGGGCGTATGCGCTGAGCAGGGAATAATTGCCCGTCAGCATACCAACACTCTTTTAAAAGAGCTCTTTAGAAAGTCCATTCACCTGTGCAGCGCATTTGTGCCGTTCTTTTTGCACCTTGCAAAATGGCCGGTGCTTGCGATTCTTGCCGTGATGGTGGTTCTCTATTCTATTACAGAGTATATTCGTCTGCACGGAAAAACGGTACCATTTGTTTCTGCTATTACTGCCGCTGCCGCAAGAAAACGTGATGAAAATCGGTTTGTGCTGGGGCCGGTAACGCTTTCGTTCGGAATCATACTGTGTGCTCTGCTGTGGCAGCCACTTCCAGCCGCAATCGGTATTTACGCGCTGGCATTTGGTGACGGACTTGCGAGCTTGTGCGGAAAGCTGTTTGGCAAAATCACAATTCCCTGTACACAGGGAAAAACTGTTGCGGGCAGCCTTTCATGTTTTGCGGCGATTTTTGTTTCAGCGTTTTGCACGTGCCGTTCTGCGCTGGTGTCCCTTGCGGTTGCTTCTGTTGGCATGTTCATAGAAGTGCTTCCGCTCAAGGATTTTGACAACGTGATTATTCCTGTGGTGATTGGTGGCTGCGCCACAGTTCTGCTTGGAATGCCGTGAGTTTCCGCAGAGCCTGCCACTGTTTTAAACTTGATTTGGAAACTGTGGTTAATAAACACCCTCCGATGCATAAGCAAGGTTTCACTCCGTGAAGCTGGGGCTGCACCCTTTCCGCACGAATCAAAATGTATGTTTCTTTAGATTCGATTTTTTTTAACATGTCAATAAAAATAGCTCAGCAAAAAAAGATTTTAAAGGACAGACCTAAAGGCAGTTTGCTGTAAAATTTAAGCCACTTTCACTTTGCTAAACTTTGTAGCAGCGTTCTTATTATAGCTTGTTGAGGGCTGTTTTACCGCCACATGTACAGGCTGTGGATTGTCCTCAGGTAGTACGCGGTTCCGCCAACAAGCAGCGATGCCCCAAGGGACAGTACCATGTAACAGTCTGCCATGCAGAGCACAAAATATCCGCCCATGAATATGGCGCACCCGATGACACTGTTTCGTGACTCATGGCTTGATTTGGTGTAGGCACCCAAAGCCATGCTTGCAATCGTCACCAGATAAAGGGCAATCCGCATGGTTTTTAATAGTGTGCGCATACCCCACAAAACGGAACACGTGGTTGTAAAGTGTGTGGTGTCAAGCGGATAGAGCAGTGCAGAGCCGAGCGCCACAATCAAAAGCAGTATGCAGTTGCGTTCCACGTTCTGGCGCTGAGATGTTTCGTTAAAGACGGCTGCGGCAACCATGCCGAGCGGTGCCAGAAAACGTCCCATCAGCATTGTCCGGCTTGCCAATATCAACATGGTGGAAGATGTTTTCCATAGACCGAACAGTGGAACCATAAGCCGGCAGCATTCCAGCAGGCAGCCAATCAGAAACACGCAGAAATAAATCACTTCAGTGCACTGTGTTTTTTCAAAACCTTGGTACATGATAAACGTGACGACCGTTGCATATGTGATAAAAAAGAAGATTCCTGTAATGGCTGCGGAAAATCGGTATGTGAACAACCAGGCAAAATGTGCTGGCGCAAACAGCCGTACAGGTTGTTCAGGGGGGCTGATAGTGTTTGTGATTGCTGCATATATATACAGGGCTACACAAGTCAGCAAAATGAGTGAATCGATGATAAACAAAACCAGCAGCATTCTGTTTCGGGCTTTTAAAGTCATGCCACAAAGTATACGGCAGCAAATCTATTTGGTAAACCCCCATGAGGCAACATTTTCCGAATTCAGTTGAATGGAGTGGTTGGGAGGAACTTTGATTCATGCGGGAAGAGTGCATACTGTGCTCCTGCGTCTGGGTGTGTTGATTCAGATTGTGTGTGCATATTCTGCATTCTGCCCAAGTCTTAAAGTGTAAAGAACAAATATAGTTTTATGGTGTGCGTTTAACTAGTTAAAACTGAATAGTTTTAATCAGGATGCGTCTTCCCGTATGACTTTTTTATAATAACGAGCATGTCATCGCTGCGGTGGTTGTACCATCACTCGTATTCCTTCAAGTATAGCACGAACGCATCGGAGCTGCTGTCGTTTAACTTGCCGAGCCGCCTCTTGTCGGAGCTCCACGCAAACCGAATGTTTGCATGTTCTCGATTCCGTTGGCGTGGCTTTTGCCCCGCGCGAACTTGTTATCGCTGTGGTATTCGTAGCGGGACCTCCAGCGGCACGCGGTAGTGCTCGTAGCCGCTGAGCACGAGGTCGTCATTACACTTTCCAGCCGTCCATGTAAATCGTTGGCTGATCCAGGATTAGCCCTCTGATGACAAGCATTAGCGACTCCTTGGTGCAGTTAGGCATGACCGCCACGAACACATTCTCCCCGCGCTTGAGCAGGTGCGAACACCGACAGCTTGCCCGCCGCCCAGCGCACCCGTCTCGTGCCGAAATAGGACTCATCAAGCTCGTACTCGCCGATTTTCCGTTACGCCCTGTGGATGTTCCCGCTGAGGATCGCTCTGCGCAGGTGACCGTAGTAGTGGCTGGCGGTGTTGCGGTTCACGCCGCAGATGTCCGCCACCTGAGGTGCCGTCAGGTCAGGTTTGAAGCATAAAAAAAAATCTTGTTCCTCTTTTGTGCTGCAAGTCTTTGTTCTATCACCAGTTAAACATTGTTTTGGATGATTTAACTGGTCAAGAGCCAGCAAGAAAAGTTTGCAACTGAAGAATAGCATTCTGAACTGTCTGCCTTGCATGGCGTTTCTGTTGCGACTTCCGTTCACTGTGCTTACCAAAATATGGCAATGTTGAAAAAGAAAATGAATTTTGTTATTATTTTCATCACAACAAATAAACACATTATTATCCAGGAGTGTTGTGTAAAATGCTGGAACCTTCACAGAATGAGTTTTTTTCAAAAAAGACGAGCATGATTGTCTTGATTATATCCATAGTTATTCTTGTGTGTGGGACTGTTTTGGTTCTGTTTTCCGGCAAATTCATTGACACTGCTTATGATTTTTTTGCCCATCATGTGTTCCATAGGGAATTCAAACTTGAGAAATGGCTGCCGACAATCGAGGCGTTGTTCAGTTTTCCTATTTTTGCAGTCGTTTTTGTCAATGCGGTTTTGTTTCCGAAATATTCCCTCAGAACAAAAATGGTGTTGCTTTCTTCGGTTCTTGTGGCTGTCGGTTTTTCAATCGTTTACTCGACCGCAGTCGCGACAAATGCAAATATAAATTCAGATCTCGCTGCGGAATTTATACTTGCGAAAGAGTGCGTCCTTGAGCATTCGTTCTTGCCGACTGGCTACTATTATGGCACGGAAATACGGACGTTGAACACGGAGCTGATTTCTGCCCCGATTTTTCTTTTTACTAACAATTGGTTGCTCAATAAGACGCTCACAACATTTTTTTGCTGCGTAATCATTTTCTTTGTGACATGGCATTTCCTGAAAGTCTTGAGGATTGAGTCCGTGTGGCTTAAATATCTTATCTCTTTTTTAATTTTCTTTCCGATTTCGTATGATGTTCTTTACATTGCCACATGGGGGAATTATTACATTCCTCATGTGGTCATAAGCATTCTTTTTCTCTGTTGTTTTATAAAGCTTGTCACTGGGGCATATACTCACAAGAAATTCGCGTTTTGGTTTTTCCTTGTGTTTTCATTCGTATGCGGACTGTCAACAATACGGTATGTCCTCAATTTTGTAATTCCGCTTTCGTTCGCCGCTGTTTTTCTGGAGCTCAAAGCATCTGGAATAGATTCTGCCGCGAAACTAAAGGGGTTCTGGCTTGAGAATTTTACGGCAAAAGTGAGCGTTCTGAGTGTCATATTTACAGGAGGGGGATATATATTCGGCAGCACTGTGCTTCACCTCTTCTACAAGTTCTCGCATTGGAATAAAATTCAGTTCTGCAGACTGGGGGAAACGAGTGTCCTTGATTTAGTGCGGGCCGTTCTCTCTCATTACGGATTTCAAGAGAATGTTTCCGTTATGACTCCATCAGGATTCATAAATCTCATGGTGATAGCGGGGCTTTTGCTTCTTGTGTATATGGTCTCCGTGGTGCTCAGGGACAAAGAGATTCCCTATACCCATCGACTTGTTCTTGTGTTTGCTGCAATCAGTTTTGGACTGAACACATTTGTCTATTATTTTGTAGAGTTTTATTCGCGCTATTATTACTCAGTGCTTGTGTTCATATTTCCTGTCATCGCTATCATTATGCAAAGCAAGAAGAATTCAAAGGTTCTGAAATATCTGCTTTGTGTTTGTTTCGGAACTGCCTTTACGGCATCGGCATTCATTACTGTCGAGCACTTCATAAATTTGAATTCCAATAAAAAACGTGAGGGTTATATCGAGTTCCTTAATAACAGCGATTATACGCATGGCTATGCGATTTTCGCGGACGCTAATGTTACTGTTTTTCTTACTAATGGGAGAGTGACTGTTGAGAACCTTGATAATGATGCGGCCGAAGACGGAACCTTCGTTCTTAAAAAAGAGTATTCGTACAAAAAATGGCTGACGCCAGCCCGTTACTATACTGACATCTATGAGGGGAACGTTTTTCTGTTGCTCTCGAAGCAGACTTACGAGAACTGCCGTGATTATGAGTTGATACGCAACGGAATCGTGGTCTATGAAGATTCTGCTTATATAATTTTTGACTATGAGTCTGCGCAGAAATTCAAGGAGTCTTTCTGATGATAAAGCTTGGAATTGTTTCGCCGTGCTATAATGAAGAGGATGTGCTTCCGCTCTCTGTCTCAAAATTCGAAAGATTGTTCGATGATTTGAAATCGAGGAGAATAATAGCTGATGACAGTTTTGTAATGTTCGTGAATGATGGAAGTCAGGATAAGACATGGGAGTTGATAAGCCGTTTCCACGAAGAAAAGAAGTTCATTTTTGGTGTGAATCTTACTCACAATGTCGGCCATCAGAATGCGATAATGGCGGGGATGATGACGGCGTATCCCCTGTGTGATGCGCTCATAACAATTGATGCTGATGTTCAGGATGATTTGAACTGCATTGAGCAGATGATTGCGCTTTGCGAGCAAGGAAACGACATCGTTTACGGAGTCAAGAAAAGCAGGAAGAAAGATTCTTTTATGAAGCGCACGACTGCGGTCGCTTTTTATAAGCTTCAGGAAATGATGGGTGTGAAGGCCGTGTTCAATCATGCGGATTTTCGACTTATGAAAAAAGAAGCCGTCGAGCGGCTTGCGCAATATCATGAAAAAAATTTGTATCTACGGGGGCTTATGCCGACAATCGGGCATAAAACTGCTACGGTAAACGATACGATAAGCGAGCGTGAGGCTGGGAAATCAAAATATACGCTCAGGAAAATGCTCCACCTTGCCGCTGACGGAATCTTTTCGTTCTCCACGACACCAATCAAATATATTTTCGGCGCGGGATTTTTGTTCATGTTTGCGTTCATTGTGACTATGGTATATATTATTGTCTCGCTTGTGTCGGGACATGTCGTTCAAGGGTGGGCATCGCTAATGGCATCTCTTTGGCTTATAGGCGGTTTCATTATGCTGGCTTTAGGAATAATCGGCGAATATATCGGTAAGATATATATCGAAGTAAAGGACAGGCCTCTCTACCATGTTCAGGAAAAATTGATAAAATAAGAGCTGATTTTTATGACCGACGAGATAAAAAACATTCTTGATTTTCATGCAGATGATTACGGAATCTCAAAAAATTCCTGTGATGACATATTGAAATTGCTCTCGCAGGGCTGCCTTGACAGCATAAGCGTTCTTCCCAACATGAATACCTTTGAATATGCGGCGGGGAAACTTAGGCAGTTCAATGATGATAATCCTGATAAGACTCCGCATGTAACCATTCATTTGAATTTTCTGGAAGGTCATTGTTGTGCGCCTGCCGAAGACGTTTCTGATTTGGTTGATGAGAACGGGTATTTTAAAATCAGCTGGGGAAATCTTTTCAAATGGAACTACAGTCCGCTGAAAAGGTCAAAGATAAAAAAGCAGCTTGTGGCGGAAATCAAAGCGCAGGCAAAAAAATGCATTGATGCGGGAATTGTCATGCCCGATAATCTGCGGTTTGACGGTCATCAGCATACGCACATGATTCCGCTTGTGTTCCATGCATTGCTTGAGGTCTGCGATGATTTTGAAATGAACGGCTGTAAGACAACTTTTATCAGGAATACCGAGGATGCTTTATATCCATACTATAAGAGCGCGCGAAAAGCGCGTGGCTTGAGAAAGACGTTTAATAAAGTCAACATTGTAAAGTGTCTTATCTTGAATCATTATTCGCGTTTTGTCAGAAAAGAACTTCGGAAAAGAAATCTCCCTGTTCCGTATCTTTGTGGTGTTTTCTTTTCTGGGCACATGGATTCCGAGCGGCTTTTAAAAGTTCTTCCTTCGTATTGCAGGAAACCGCTTGCGGAAAAAAGGGAAGTCGAACTTCTTTTTCACCCCGGAACTGTCCTTGAAACAGAAATCAACGATGAATTTGTAAAACCTGATTTCAACCTGTTCCATACTTCCTCCGAGAGAAAAACCGAGTATGACAGCGTGATAAGGCTTGCCAAAGCGTTTAACTCATAAGCGAATAATCAGTTGTGAAATTCTGATGCATGGTGCAAACCATTTGTACTATGTGTGATAAATCCGAGGTGAAAAAACGTTCTTTCAGTAATAAAAAGAGGCTCTGAATTCCCCAACGTGTGGAAATTTAGTCGTAGGCTAAATCTCCGCTTATGCCCTAGTCAAACAGCGACGGCTCAAGATGCTGGTCTTTCCCGAGCACGAAGTCGCATATCCAGTTGAGGGCGTAGTCCGGGCTAATCATGCTGCGCTCCTCGCTGCACAATCCCGCGCGTGACTCGCCATTCTTTCCACATGCCGTTAGAACCTCCTTGTCTTGCTGCGGCAAGAATCCGACCGTAGGCTCGCAGTTGAAGAACCAGTAGGCGGTCGGTTTTCTGAAGAAGTCGCCGCGAATCGTCCTGTCCTTGTCTATGACCGACGGCGGTTTAAGGAACGCCGCAGAAAGAAAATGCGGCATTGTCCACGGGTTCGCTATGACAATCCGAAGCCTGTTTCTTATGCACACGCCAACAGGTTTGACCAGTAGGTTGAAGTACTCCGTTCTTTTTCCCGAACGAGCAAACATGCGCTCTATCTTTTCGGTGTCTGACAACTTTCTGTTGTTGTTAGACAACATGAAATATGACTGCGAATCCTCGCAAAAGTAGATGCACGGGAAGAACGCGACAATTAGGTCGTCTGGCGTTATGTCATCAAATACCCCCCCCCCTGTATCATGCGCCGTCTCGGTCTCGCAGAACAGGTCTGGCACGTGATCTGTCTCGCCGAAGTTGTCCTGTATGTCGTAGTCTCCCATCTCATAGCCGAGTTTCTTGAACTCGTTCTTGAACGTGCCGCCTCTGCCCGAAGAAGCAGTGGACTTTGCCCCTTATTTCCATATTTTTTACTTATGGGGAAGAAAGCCGCGTTTGCTCGGAACTGGCTTCCTTGTGATGAGGAACGCTGCTTCCGGTGGCGGTAGAAAACCTCATCATAAGGAAAGCCGAATTTGTTCATAGCAGGTTTCCTTGTTTTAAGAAACATCGCCTTTTGTCCTTGGCGGACTTCCTCAAAATAAGGAAAGCCCGTTTTTATTCGGAGTACGATTCCTTATTTTGAGAAGACGTGGATTTTACAGAAGACGGCAATCTTTATTGTAAAGGACTGCGGTTGGGCTTGGTGGACGGCGGGGCGATAGTGCTGCAACGCTCGGCGTGGAGTTCGTGCTTGAGATACTGTGGCTGATAGAGGGCGGGTAGTATTCCGCCATGTCGCAGGACGAGACTCTCGCCACATGGGAGCCGCCTGCAGACCATGGCACGCGCCTGTTCAGGCTGGAGCTCGTGGTGCTGGAGTAGAAAAAGAGAACGCTATGTGCAAGTCGTTTGCATATAGCGTGATTTTTTTAGGGTGGCTGTTTCGTTGCAAAGTGCAGGTTTTTCGTTGCGTGTTTCAATATGTTCCGTAAATCCGGCATCATGCCAAACAGGATTTTATGCCATTGTTTAAGTTTGAATCTTCGTTGCAAACCTTTTCCATGTTTGTGCAGGTGTGGAATGAAAAAACTAAAGAGCCTTGGCACAATTCCGATATTTAAAAAGAATATAGGGAAATTTCTGAATAACATGCCGTAGCAGATTTTGTTTTCAGGGATTTTTCAACTGCTGCTTTTTGGGAGGGGAACCATGAAAAAGCTGTCGTTGTGTGCGTGTCTGGCACTTGTTGCTGCTGCTGCCGTTTCTGCTGGTGATGTTGCCGTGTTTGCGGATTTAGGCTTTTCCGAAGATGGGAAAACTTACTTGTTTGGGCAGTACGGCAAAACCGATCGTGATTTTGAAGCCTGGGCTGAAATTTATACAGTTGATGTAGCTCAAAATGACTACGTAAAAAACGAAGTGTATCGAACGCCGCCAAGCAAAGACACCGAAGCGATTTCTGGCAAAAAAGCATTCGAAGATCTGCAGGCCAAAACCAACTGGAAAACTTCGCGGTACAATGCGAGTCCTTCTTCTGTGCAAAGCCTTTTGTATGTGCGAAAAGATGAGCATAAAAATCCGTCTGAAGAAATCGTGTTCAAAGATTTTACCCAGACAGGTGGCGATGGTGTCAAGTACCATGTAACGCTGGTTCCAACATTTTATGGTTCGGGGGAAGATCTTCGTTCTTCATTCTATATTTCGATGGAACAAAAAAATAAAGCTGGTGATGTGATTTCTCGCCAGACTGTAGGCTCGGCCGACATCAAGCGGAAATGTGTTTCTGGTTACAGAATCAACCGCATTTTTACAGACAATAGCAAAAAAAGTTTGGTGTTTCTTATCGAAAAAACGGTGCAGGATGAACATGGACTTTCAATTCGTTACATGGTAGAAACCATTCGGTTTTAGCATCATATTGCGTGACGTTATAAATCAGTTTGTATTTTCCCGCAGAACATTTGTTTTGCGGGATTTTTTTTGCTTTTGTGGTAAAAAACGCAGTGGCGCTTTCTATACTATAAGTTGTTGGTGTGCTGAAATAAAACATTTTTCCGTTTCTGCATGAATCGATTGGTGCAGGCGTAAAGTCCTGTTAAGGCAAAATCAGCGCTCATGTGCTACGGGTAAAGCTTTTGGCGCACCAACGGCTTGCGTTGCAGGTTGTAATCGTTTTGGGATGCTGGGCATCCAAAAAGAGGTGACTATGCGGATTTTTACACAAATTATAACAAAAACTTTGCTTCCTACGGCTGCGTTGGTATGTTTGGTGTTGATAGCCTGTGTGCCGTTTTCATGTCGTGCCACGGAAGAAAGTCTCCAACTTTTGAGCGGGGATTTTACGGTTCCAAAAATCACAGGTTTTCAGGTTGTTGACAATACACATCTCAGGCTGGAAGTTTCAAAACCTGTCAAAGTTGACCATGCCGTTGTAGTGTCAACCAAGAATGATGAAAGCACTGCGCTGTCTTCGCTTGCAGGCGATGACCTGTGCCAGCTGGTGTTCACTGTTCCGCAATCGCTTTCTGTAGGCGAGTCGTTTTTGTTTGAAGGAGCTGTATTTGATGCAAACGGAAATTCGCTTACGTTCAGCATTCCGTTTACGGGATTCAATGGAGCTGTGCCTCGGCTGGTGTTTTCTGAAGTGCGCACAAAAACCGGCACGGCGCAAGTGAATGGAGCCACCGTGCATAGAAGTGAATTTGTGGAACTGTATGCGCTTTCTGGAGGTAACCTTTCGGGATTGGAACTATATGCGGCGTCAACAGGAGATGCCATGCGCTATTTGCTTCCTCCGATTGATGTATCTGCCGGCGAGTATATTGTAGTGCACTTTCGTCAGTTTTTGACCAGTGATAAAACTCCCGTGAACGAAGGGGAACGCATTGATGAATTAGGAGACGATTTTTCCCTTGCAACTGCCACCGACCACTGTCCAACGGCGCGTGATTTGTGGGGCAACAACCTCAAACGTTTTTTTGGCGATGCCGACATCATTGTGCTTCGTAACACTGCGAACGGTGAAATCCTTGATGCTTTTGTGTACGCCCCTTCCGATACTGTTGGATGGAATGATTCATATGAAACACTCGCCACGCAGGTTTGTCAGAGCGGTGTGTGGCAAGATGCGGACGGAGTTGCTTCATGCGATATTTCAAGTGCCGTTAAAAGTGACTTGATGACCACCATAAACCGCACGGCTTCACGCAGGAATATAGCGGCCCTTGCCGAGCAGTACGAGGAATTTGAACGTCGTGTTGCTTCCGACACTTCAAGTGAAGAATCTTTTATTGCGGAAAACAGTGCCGCGCAGTGGGCCGTTGGTACTTCCAAAGATTATACAACGCCTGGGCTTCCTAACGTGTTCAATTAACATTCATGTTTGGAATGAATGGCTGTGGCGGCTACAGAAAATCAGGCAAGACTTTTTTCTGCGTGTATTTCCAGTCCTTCGCGTGGTTTGAAGGAAGCCGCCCTGCAATACGTTCATTTTCCTGCGTAAGCTGGAATGCAATCATCTTTTTAAATACCGTCATAAGCGGTTCCGCGTTTACTTGCGGTGGAACAAGACCTTCGTTTTTTGCCTCTTGAATCAGATAGTAGCAAGATTCAATTGTTGAAACGCAGTATTCCTTTGGTTCACGTTTGAACGTAAAAATGCTTCGGTAAGTGCCTGCAAAAGAAAGCCGTGGAAGCGCGTGAAGGTTTGTACTCAACCTTAGCATTTTTTTTGAGCAGAACCATGTTGAATCTATGATTATGACAAGCAATGTTTTGCCTTCGAGCCGGGGGGCTAGCTCGGGATTTTTTAGGGTCTGTGCGTCTGGTGCGGGATAAAGCAGCATAGGCGCGTATCGTGAATCAGCTAAAAGCTGGCATAGACGTTCATTCGCGCTAAAATCAATGCCATGCAGGATTTCGCTGTTGGGCAGGCACAGGTGCGAAAGCCGCCCCGTTCCGGTACGCTGATGCTTTGCTTCTTTTGGATGCATGAGGAACACAAACTTTATGTTGCATTCCACAGGTTTGATGTATGGACAGTAGCAGTTAGTTTTTGGCCGCAGGCAGCGGAGGCATAATTCACGCATATATAAGACTATAGCTAAAAAAGACTGGGTGTTCAATCAGCCTTTTCGGTGCAGGTGGCACTTGGCGGTATATTTTGGAGGGTGGTTTGTAAAATTCAACGGTTAAATGATGATTCGATATTAAGCTGCGAGCGATATTTTGCCACTGTGCGCCGGGCAATGGCCATTCCTTCTTTTGCCAATAGTTCTGCAAGTTTTTGGTCACTCAGCTTTTTTTTATCATTTTTGTGCTCTTCGAGAATGCGTTGCATGGTGAATATCACTTTGTCGCGGCTTGCGCTTTGCTCGGAAGTCGGAGCTGCGGCGGCAGAACGCACTGCCGCATTGGTAAAAAAGTATTTGATTTCAAAAAGTCCCCATTCGCATTGCAAGTATTTGCTGGAAGCCATGCGCGAGATGGTCGTTTCATGTACGCCAAGTTGCTGTGCAATGTCCTGCTGTCGGAGTGGCAGCAGGTTGCCTGGGCCTTTTGCAAAAAAAAGATGCTGATGTTTTACAATGGCTGCACATGCCCGCTGAACGGTATGTGCACGGAACTCAAGCGTGTCTAAAAAATCTTCCGCGCGTTTTATACTTGTTTCCACAAGCTTTTTTCCGTCCTTGGAAAGTGTTGACCCATGTTTTAAAAAACGTGAAAATTCAGGGTTCACAGCTACTTGCGGAATGCGGTCGCGGGAGGTTCGTACCAGCCAGGATTTTTCGGGGGTAACTACAATGCCTTTGGCTTCATTGTCTTCATCATAGCTTTCTGCCAGTGGCTCTACATACACATCTGGAGCGATGAATAGCGTGCCTTCCGTGCTGTAATCCCGTGCCGGGTATGGGTCGAGTGTCTTTATAAAATTGAGTGCGGTTTGAACGCTTTCTTCGCTTGGGTTGAGCTGTTCTGTCTGGGCATCTGGTGTCGTGCGGGCAAACAATGTTTTTTGTTCAGCCTGGTAAGTTTTTATTTTTTTGAGGATTTTTATCGCCTGCGGAGGATTTAAAAACGAGAGGTGCCCATTTAGTAAAAACAATGCAAGCTGGGGCGCGTTTGGGCGGCTCTGTGCCTGCACAAAAAGGCTTTCTTCTGTGTTTTTTGTACAAGTACCTACCGGGTCAAACTGTTGGATGATTTTGATGCATTCTTCCAGCAGCGCGGGAGTTTCCTGGGGCTGTGTTGGATCAAGCAGCGAAAGCGGCGCAAGGACATGAAAACCTTTTGAATCAAGGTTGTGAATGAGCCGCTCTCCTAGTCGGATGCGAGTGTCATCCAGCGGCAACAGATGCAGCTGAAAAAGCAAGTGTTCTTGCAACGAATGCCGTTCGTCGGGTTTTGCTTCCAGCGTAGACTGAAATGTGTCGCTTGCCCTTGCGCCGGCCGCGCTTGTCCGGGTGGTGGTGTAGGTTGATTCGTGGGGCATGGAACGGACAGGCTTTACATCAACTCCTGAAGCCAACGCATCCTTGGTGATGACCAGCGCAGGATTTTCTTCAACCGCGCGGTAGATGCGCTCGCGTATATCGTCGGTGGCAAGTGACAGCAGCTCCAGCGACTGAATCTGTCTTTGGCTGAGAACCTGCGCCTGTGAAAGAATTTGGCGTTGCTGCAAATCAAAATTCGGCATTCCGGTATTCCTTATCAAATTCAGCAGAACCGCCCATGCGATGCCACTGAAACCGATTCCTGCAAAAGCATGGGCATTGAACCTTGCTGCAAGTGGGTACGAAACGAAAGGTATGCACCCTTGGCTGCGATACCTTATAAGAACAAGTCACCCGGCAAAGTCTAAGGATTTCTCTATCACTGCCCGGTTGTCAATTTCCAGAAAAATCATAACAGCCTTATGCGTCGGCTTGTGTTGATTCGTACTGAAGGCGGCATGCACAAAAGCGCACGGCTGCGGCGCCATAAGCGGATCGTGCCATACTGTTCTGCGTATGGATTGTTCAGCTTTTATGGTACAATGCATATACTATAGCACAAAATTGCATTTCGCGGTATACTTTTTGCAACATGAAGACTTTTTCTGAATTCGGTTTGGCAATTCCACACATTCTGCTTCCTGCGAAAGCTGATATTTCAACTTGGAGCGTTATTGCCTGCGATCAGTACACGCAGGATAGATCGTATTGGGAACGTGTTTCTGCCACAGTGGGAATGAATCCTTCGACCCTGAATCTTATTCTTCCTGAAGTGTATCTCGAAGCGGATGACAAAGCGGAGCGGATTTCTGCCATCAAGCGAACTATGAAAGGCTATCTTTCTGGCAATGTGTTTGCAGATGAAGTGCAGGAATGTCTTTATGTGGAACGGCACACTGCCTACGGGCGTGTCAGGCACGGACTCGTTTGTGCCATTGACCTTGATAGCTATGAATGGAAGCCGTTCAGCCATGCTCTTATCCGCGCAACGGAAGCCACTATTTTGGATCGCATTCCTCCGCGCAAAGAAATCAGGCAGGGCGCTCCGCTCGAAAGTCCGCATATAATGCTGCTTGTAAACGACCCCGACCACCTCTTTGTTGAATCTGTAGGAACTATGGTCAAAAAAAATACGCCAGTATATGACGGGGAGCTTATGCTTGGATCGGGTCACGTTACTGGCTGGGCGATTCAGGATGATGCCGCTCTATCTGCCATGCACAATGCGCTTTCCGTGCTCAAAGCCGCTAACACTGACGAAACGGGAGCTCCATTTTTGTTTGCAGTTGGAGATGGGAACCATTCGCTTGCCACTGCAAAAGCCGTTTGGAATGAATATCGTGCGCAGGAGCTCGCCAATGGAAAAAGTGAAAATGTGATTTCCCGGAGCCCTGCGCGCTATGCTTTGGTTGAAGTCGTGAATCTCTATGACAGCGGCCTTACTTTTGAACCAATCCACCGGGTGCTGTTCTGTGCAAACCCTTCTGCGCTGATCGGTTTTGTGCAACAGCGGCTCGGAGGAACTGTAGCAACGTTTGAAACATCATCTGCGCTGGCTGCTGCTGTTGAAAAAAGCAAGTCAAGTTTTGGCTTTGTGTTCAAAGAACCGAACGGCAGCATGCGCTATGATTGCCTTGAAAGCGCCGTGCAGGATTTGGCTGTAAGCCGTTTGCAGCCTGAACTTGATTCCTTCCTCGATTTGAATGCGGGAAGCTCCATAGATTACATCCACGGGAGTGATGAGGTGTTCCGCCTGGGTGCAATGGATAACACGGTTGCCATTCTGCTTCCTCCTGTGAGCAAGGATTCTTTTTTTGCTGCCATCAGCACTTTGGGGCCGCTTCCCCGAAAAAGCTTTAGCATGGGTGAAGCGAGCGAAAAACGTTTTTATCTGGAATGTCGTCGCCTGTTTTCGTAGCAGTTTGGTACCAGAATATCCGCCAAAATGATTTTTTACTGCATCTTCACGATTCCAGTCGATACCACCGGAGAAGGCACCGGGGGGAGTGATTTTTTTAAGCTGTAGGCGCTTTTTGTAAGCCTCTGTATTTTTATTCAGATTTCGGATATAGTGGGAATTCATAATATCGCAGCTTGTTTGAGATGGGCTGGCGGGCATTTTTATGGGAGACTTTTGTGGCAATCAACGCACATGATTTTATACAGCTTTCCACAAACACAGGCATGTTCCGTGACGACACTAACATTGGCATTGCATTAAGCGGAAAAAACATATACATCATAGATACGGGCTCAAACGAGACTGTGGGTCAAGATATTTTGATTGCACTAACCGAATTGTTTCCGCAAAAAAACATAGCGGCAATTTTGAACACACATTCCCATGCCGACCACTGCGGTGGAAACGGCTTCTTGGTAGAGCACACCGGCTGCGAGGTATGGGCAAGCCGCAATGAAGCCCACCTCATCGAATTCCCCGAATTGCAGAGTGCGCTCATCTGGGGCGGAAGACCATTCAAAAAAATCTCCACATCATTTTACCGCGCACAGACATCTGGAGCTGTAAGCCACGTATTCAGCGGAAAGCCGATTGCACTTGCAGACATTGTTATTGAAACAGTGCCGCTTCCCGGACATTACTTTGACCAGGTGGGAATTTTAGTGCACGACAAAGCAGATCAAAAGCAGACGTTTTTTTTGGGCGATGCCATCTTCGGACTTTCAATGATAAAAAGGTACTGGATTCCGTTTATGCACGATGCACCTGCATTCCGAAAATCGCTTCAACTGATTGCCGACACGCCGGCGGATTTTTATGTTCCATCGCACGGTGAGCGCTACGGCGCAGAAGACATTCATGAAATTGCAGAAGTGAATATGCTTGCCACGATTGAAACGGAACTGCTCATAAAAAAGCTGCTAAAGCGCCAGAGCATGACACATGAAGAACTGCTCAAAGCGGTGTCAGACTATGCATGCATTCCTATGGGCGTGGGGCAGTATATTTTAATCGGAAGCACCCTGCGCTCATATCTTTCATGCCTGTATGACGCACACGAAGTGACGTTTGAAGTCAAAGAAAACCGCATGCTGTGGAAGCTTTCGGCAGGCAGCGAATAAAATGCTGTTCATTGGTTTTGAATAAATTCCGTTTGCGCAGAAATTCACAGCCACCACTTTCGCACAAACCACAACGCATTGTAGCTCCCTTCTTTATGCACTTGGCGGGTATGATTTTCTAAAACTTGATTAACTGAATAGTGACAAAGAAACCTTTATGTATTGCGGGGCGTATTGTTTTTTATGAGGTATTGAAGTCAAGGAACATAACCCTTTGTTTGGCCACTGCTTGCAGCAAGGCTTAAAGCCATGGGCTAGCTTTGCAGGAACACGTATGTATCCTTTTCCGCACGAATCAATCTGGGTATTCGGATTCAACAAAACTTTCCAGCAATTTTTCTCCTGAAGAAGTTCCAATCCGCGAAGCGCCAGCTTCTATAAGTGCGAGGGCATCTTTTATGGAGCGTATGCCACCGGAAGCCTTTACGCCCATGTCTGTTCCCACGGTCTGCCGCATAAGACGCACGGCATGGACTGTTGCACCGCCAGAGCCAAAACCTGTTGATGTTTTTACAAAATCAAAACCAACACGTTTTGCACATTTACAGCTTTCAACAATTTCTTCGTCGCTCAGGGCACTGGTTTCCAAAATGAGTTTTGCGATCGCAGGCTCGCGGGATTCCGCATCAATGCGGTGCTCGGATGATTTTCTCACACTTTTGATAATATGGTTGAGCTGGGTTCTAAGCTGACGCCACTTGTGCGCCTTGACAAGGGAAAGGTCAATCATGATGTCAACTTCATCTGCACCGACCGCAATGGAAGCGGTGGCTCCGTAAGACTTTGCTGTAAGCCCTCCAGCTCCCAGCGGAAAATCCACAACCGTGCACACTTTTACTTTTGACGAAGCAAGTATTGAATGGGCAAGCGGCACAAACAGCGGATTTATACACACAGATGCAAAATGAAGCTCACTGGCCTGTTTGCAAAATACTTCCACTTCTGCTTCTGTGACATCAGGGCGAAGCAGTGTCTGGTCAATCATGGCGGCAAATTTCTTTTTGCTCAACTTCATATGATACCTCTTGGAAAGCAATCATGGTGATCCACGGCCTTACCTACACGTGGAATTTAAGTATAGCGATTTTTTTAATTTAAGTACATAGGTGAAAAGCTTGTATCTGAAAAATGCATTAAAACCCAAACAGCATTTGTGGCAAACTGCGGCTTTTATCCTGCATGATTCACGCAGAAATGGTACATACCGCGTTTCTGCGAAACCAGCCCTTGGCTTGAAGCCTTGCTTTTGCGTCGGGGTGTGTTGATTCCATCTTATGTATTTGCCTAGACGAAATGTGGCACAAACGATATACTTCTATAACATGAGTGGGAACATAGCAAAAAAATCTACGGTGGCAAATACAGCTGCCTCGGGAAAGTCTGCGCCAGCGGCAAAATCAAATTCGGCAGCAAAAAAAAACACGGGTACCCGTGGCCCAGCTGCCACAGCGGCCCGCATGTCGCAGTCCAAAACCACTTCAAAATCTTCAAAAACAAAACAGGCTGCCACAACACGGAAGTTGGTCACAAAAAAAACGGCTCAAGCGGAACAAAAGCCGGAGACTACACGTGGCAGCAAAAAAACTTCGCAGGTTTCCACTTCATCGGTTTTGGCCTCAAGCGCCACGGTTTCAGCCGTGTCCTCAAAAAAGACTGCCACTTACGATGAGTCGCAAATCAAGCACCTTGATGCATTGGAACATATTCGCCTAAGAAGCGGCATGTACATCGGGCGTCTTGGCGACGGCTCAAATCAAAATGACGGAATCTATGTTCTGCTAAAAGAAATTATCGACAATTCTATCGATGAATTCATAATGGGGCATGGAAATCGTATTGACATTGAAATAAAAGAAAACCGCGTAAAAGTGCGCGACTACGGCCGTGGCATTCCGCTCGGAAAAGTAGTGGAATGTGTAAGCGAGATAAACACCGGCGCAAAATACAACGATGATGTGTTTCAATTCAGCGTGGGAATGAACGGCGTGGGCACCAAGGCCGTGAACGCCCTTTCAAGTTTTTTTCGCGTGGTGTCTGTCAGAGACGGCCAGTGCACGGACGCAACATTTGAGCAGGGAAAACTCACAGGACAACGCACCGGCACTTTAAAGCAAAAGACTCCCAACGGCACATATTTTGAATTCGTGCCAGACGAAACCATTTTTGGTAAATATCACTTCAACATGGAATTTGTTGAAAAACGCATCTGGAATTATGCCTATCTTAACAACGGCCTTACGCTTCATCTTAACGGGCAGGATTTTCACAGTGAAAACGGACTGTTCGATTTGCTCAACAAAGAGATTGAGGATTCGGCGCTGTATCCCGTGGGAAGCTACAACGGAACTCACCTGAAATTTGCATTCACCCACACGAATGCATATGGCGAGAATTATTTTTCATTTGTGAATGGACAGTACACGGCGGACGGTGGCACCCATTTGAGCGCATTCAAAGAGGGTTTTGTAAAAGGTGTAAACGATTTTTACAAAACCAACTACAAAAGCGAAGACATCCGTGACGGCATGGCGGCGGCCGTGCTGGTCAAAGTTAAAGATCCGGTGTTTGAGAGCCAGACCAAAAACAAACTGGGCAACACAGACATCCGTGGTTGGATTGTGAGCGAAACACAGAGCGGCCTTGACGACTGGCTGCACCACAACCCGGAGGCAGCCCGCAAGCTGCATGAGAAAATCCAGGCAAACGAAAAGCTCCGCACAGAACTCAGCGCCGTCAAAAAAGAAGCGAAGGAAGCCGCAAAAAAAATCAGCATACGAATCCCCAAGCTCAAGGACTGCAAGTATCATGTTCAAGACGGCGAAAAAGGCGAGAACAGCATGATTTTTATTACCGAAGGAGACTCGGCAAGCGGCACCATGACACATTCGCGGGACGCAAGCTATCAAGCCATATTCAGCCTGCGAGGAAAGCCCGAGAACATGTACGGCAAAAAACAGAGCGAGATATACAAGAACGATGAGCTGTACCAACTTATGATGGCACTTGGAATAGAGAGCAACGTTGAAAACCTCAAGTATTCCAAAATCGTGATCGCCACCGATGCCGACAACGACGGCTACCACATTCGCAATTTAGTGATGACATTTTTTCTGGGCTATTTTGAAGAACTTGTTACAAGCGGGCGCATTTTTATTTTGGAAACGCCGCTGTTCAGGGTGCGCAACAAAAAAGAAAATATTTACTGCTACTCGGAAGATGAGCGCGACAAAGCGCAGGCAAAGCTTGGAAAATCTGCGGAAACATCGCGCTTTAAAGGCCTGGGCGAAATAAACCCCGACGAGTTCAGGCAGTTCATTGCCCCGGAGACCATGCACCTTACGCCAGTGGAAATAAGCCAGCTAAAGCTCGTGCCTAAACTGCTAGGCTTTTACATGGGAAAGAACACTCCCGAGCGCCGCGCGTTTATCGAAAAACATCTGCTGAGCAATGCTGATATTGACGCATAGGGTGGCGCACGGAATGTCGGAACTTACAAAAGAACAAAAACTGAATGTGGATGTCAGTGTAAAAAAAACACAGAAAAACGCAACCATAATTGAATTGGAGCGAAAAAAACTTTCCGAAAAAAAACTGGTTTTAAAGAAAACAAAGCCCAGAAGAACTTTCAGCAAAAAACACATTGCGGATATTCTTGCAGAAAACAAAACTGATGTGGAGCTGAAAGCCACAAAACAGACATGCGCGCACAAAAAAACATTTGATTGCTTAAAAATATGTAACATTCACACCAGACCACTCATGAATTTTGCAATGCTGAATGCCGGTGCCAAACGTGTTACAAACAAAATAAAAAATATGGCATCAAAAAGTCGTGCCCCAAAAAGTTTTGCTTGTTCAATAAAAACAAGGCCTGTTTTTATGCTTTATCCACGTTCAGCCATGTTAAAAATTTTGGAGAATTAAATGGCATACGTTAAGAACCTGTTTGACAAAAATTTTATCGAGTATGCAAGCTACGTTATTCGCGACCGCGCCATTCCAGATTTGGAAGACGGACTTAAACCCGTACAGCGCAGAATCATGCACACGCTGTTCGAGATGGACGACGGTCGCTTCCAGAAAGTGGCGAACGTAGTTGGACGTGTGATGAAATACCACCCGCACGGCGATGCGTCAATCGGCGGTGCATTGGTGGTACTTGCAAACAAGGGCATTTTTATTGAAAAGCAAGGCAATTTTGGCAACATGTTTACCGGCGATGGGGCATCTGCGCCGCGTTACATTGAATGCCGTGTGCACCCGCTTGCAAAAGATTTTTTGGTCACAAATCCGCATGTGACACATTTTGTTCCAAACTATGACGGCCGGAGCACCGAACCTGAAGTGTATCGTGCAAAAATTCCTGTGGCCCTCATTATCGGCGCGGAAGGTATTGCTGTTGGCATGAGCACAAAAATTCTTCCGTATAATATCAAAGAAGTAATCGAAGCTGAAATCAAAACCCTGCAGGGACAGAATTTTGAGCTTTATCCCGATGTTCCCACTGGCGGTCTCATTGACGTTTCCAACTACAACGATGGAAACGGCAAAATCATCACCCGCGCGAAATTCGACATGAACGATGAAAAAAAGATTGTAATCACAGAGCTTCCGGTTGACACAACTTCAAAGGAATTATGCGATTCAATCGATGCCGCCTACAAAGCCGGAAAAATAAAAATCAGTTCCGTTGATGATTTTACCACCGACCACACCGAAATTGAAATCAAACTGCCCCGCGGGGTGTATGCCAAGGATGTTGAAAGCGCCCTGTATGCCTACACCGACTGCGAAAAATCCATCAGCTGCCAGATGCTGGTCATCAAAGACGGAATGCCGGTTGCCATGACCGCAACGGAAATCATCAAATACTATGCAAAAAAACTCACAGGCATTTTAAAAGACGAGCTTGAATATGAACGCGGCCAGCTCATGGAAGAACTGCACGCCCGCACGCTGGAACGCATTTTTGTTGAAGAACGAATTTACAAAACTATCGAGCAAATGAAAACTGAAGAAGCTGTGTACAAGGCGGTAAAAGACGGCTTTAAACCGTTTGCGTCTGAACTGGTACGCGATGTAACTGATGACGATGTAAAGAAGCTGCTACAGATTCCGATCCGCAGGATTTCACTTTTTGACATCAACAAAAACAAGGAGCAGGTTTCAGCAATAAACGCACGGCTCAAAGAAATCAGCAGGAAGCTCAAACGTCTTACTGATTATGCCATTGAGTATCTTGGCGGCATGCTCAAAAAATTCAAGCCTGAAGAATTGCAGCGCCATACCTCCATTGCAAGTTTTACCGCGGTTGACGTAAAGCAGGTGGTCAAACGGGAAACACCGCTCCGCTATGACGAAAAAGGCTACCTTGGCATCAATGTGAACGGCGGCAAAGAAATTCTCCGCGTTACGCCATACGACAGAATTTTTATTCTGCGCCACTCCGGGATTTATTCCGTTTGCGATGTGCCCCAGAAGCTGTTTGTGGACACTGGCATGTGGTACTGCAATTTTGCAGACAAAGAAATCATCAACAAGGTGCTGTTCACGGTGGTTTACCGCGAACCTAAAACAAAATTTGCTTTTATCAAACGATGCCGAATTCCAAGCTGGATTATGAACAGGGATTATCTTATAACGCCCGACGGCATGGAAGTTCTGCATATTGACATGCGTGAAAAATTTACTTTCACTCTGCATTACGCACAAAAACCTCGCGTCAAAGTCAGCGAAGAAAATTTCAAGGCACACAGTTATGAAGAGAAAGGACACAAAGCTCTTGGAATCAAGCTTTCGTCAAGGGAAGTTGAATCCATTGTTGTTGAACCGACCGACAAAAATGATACGCTGGTGTAATCCATCGCTTTTCATTTGTAGGAGTAACCATGCACGGACAAATTGATTTTTGCACACCGACTTATGCACATCTAAAACGTCTTTTGCGTACCAGTCTAAAAAAGAATCTGGGGCAAGCTGTCCGCGCATTGATATTTTACACTTTTTTACAATCCATTGTGATTTCCATCGCTTTTATGCCGGCGCTTTATTCATTGTCTTCTGACGCGGCATCTCTATCGATTTTTGGCAAGCTGCTTTCAATTCTGCTTATCGCTGGAGCCTGCCTGTTTTTTATGATGCTCCAGTACGGACTTATGGGCATGATGCTTCAACTGACATTGCAACACACCGTTACAACTGGATATATGTTTGAAGGTTTCCGCGACACCACAGGGCGAGTGTTCAAAGCTGCGCTGGTACTGTTAGGTCTTTTTGTGCTGCTAGGGCTTGTCCTTACACTTGCATTTTACCTGTGCATGTTCGCGACAAATTCTCCGCTCACTTCGATTGTTGAACGGTTTGGGCCTATCGGATTGGTGCGCTGCACGGCGCTCGCATTTTTTGCAATAACGTTTTTGGCCATGGCGCCATTTATTTTTTTATGGCTGGTGCTCCATACAAACGATTCTGTTTCTGAATTTACGGCTTTTTTTGTGAGCGCACGTCTGCTCAAAGGCCGATTTTTTCACTGCATCGGATTTATCTTGTATTCTGGTGGAATTCCACTTGTCTGCACCATCGGCATTCTGCCGTTAATGGGGTTTGCTTCTGAAAGCTTTGCTGAGCAGCATTCAGTTTTATTTTTTATACTGAATGTACTGCTCATCATTCTGCAATACATGGTCTTGGCCAGACTTTATCTTTCGGTGCCTGTGTATTTTTGCAGCCTCGTTTCTGCACCTCGCAAAACTGATGGTACGCAGGAAATGTTCATCAGCAGCGGACAGGACAAATGCTCTGCAAACATTTCCATCGAAAATGCCAACACGAAAACCAGCGCTCCTGGCAGCGAAAAAGCCTCACATGGCACCAACGCTCCCACACTCAAAAATGAATCATCTGCCGACACGAATGGTTCCGCTAACTCCTGCACACCGGGAGCTGATGCATGAACATACTGACAGCACAACAGGTTTCGGAGCTTGTGATAAAAAAATCCCGCTTTATCGCGGAGGCATTTGTAGTCAATTCATCAGTAGAGGCGCGCGAACGACTTCATGCACAAAAAGTGAAATATGCAGATGCCACGCACGTGTGCCACGCATTCATAGCAGGCAGCCATGGAGAAACTTCCGGCATGGGTGATGACGGAGAGCCGAGTGGCACCGCAGGCAGACCTATGCTCGATGTTCTAAAAGGAAGCGACATCACCAATATTCTGGTAACCGTTACACGATATTTTGGAGGCACCCTGCTCGGAACTGGCGGTCTGGTTCGCGCCTATGCGGATTCAGTCAAAACACTCCTCGAACAGTGTACGGTAGAACCGTTGGTTGAAAAAGTCCACTTTTCATTTTATGCAGAATATGGACTGTATGATGCCATAAAGCATTTGTTTTTAAACTTTCATCTTGAAAATCTTGCTGAAACCTACGGCACCGATGTTTGTGTACGCGGAAGCATCTGGAAATCTGAATGTTCGGTGTTCAAAGAATGCATTCAAAATCTGACCAAGGGAAAAACCGCGGTTTTGGTGCAGGACTGAAAGGAGTTTGATTCCATGAAGCTGATTTTTATTCGACACGGCGACCCAGACTACAAAAACAACACGCTCACAAAAAAAGGCTGGAACGAAGCCCTGCTGCTGGCAAAGCGCGTGGCCTCGTGGAAACCAATAACAGATGTGTATCTTTCGCCCTATGGACGCGCACAAGATACAGCCAAGCCGTTTCTGGAACAGATTCCATGCACGGCAACCACGCTCCCTTGGCTCCAGGAATTTGACTACCGCATCAAAGACCCCCGGGACGGCCACAAACGAATCTGCTGGGACTGGCTTCCGCGTGATTTTTTTGCAGAACGAAATTTCTTTAATGCCAGACGGTGGTTTAAAACCAAGGCCATGAAATCAGGTTCCATTGAACAACACTACAAGTCAGTGTGCGCGGGCATTGACGATGTGCTTGCCCAATACGACTACACACGGATTTCATCTTCTGTTCCAATTTACAACTGTCTTCCGCATTTAAATGATGAGGAAGCCGCGCAAGACACGCACCTGCTCGCAACGCAGAAAAATCTTGACGAACGGAATATTGTGTTTGTGTGCCACCTTGGTATTATGTTTGCCGTGATTGGATACCTTACGGGAATAAGTCCTGTGCAGCTTTGGCAGGGATTTTTTGTGGCGCCCACATCGGTTACAGTGCTGGGGGCAGAAGAGAGGATTCCGGGCGAAGTTGTTTTTCGGGTGCAGATGCTGGGCGATGCAAGGCATTTGGCCGAAGGTGGAGAGCCGCTTTCCGCAAGCGGTTTTTTTGGAAACGTTGCAGCTTTCTGAAATTCATTGCACAATCAGCCGGCGCAAAATGGCCAAGCACTGCGGCCATGGTATTCGCATAGCGGGGTTTATAGTATGAAGCCACAGTGGCATAAAGTAATCGGTGGAATGGCGATTTTATTTCTGCTTGCCGCCTGTGTTTCACTCAGTCTTGCAGATGGAAGCCCATGGATTGACCACGACCTAAAAGAAAACACGAGCAGCAGCGATACACCATCTGCAAAAGATGATTTTTATCATTACGCAAACCGCAGTTTTATTTTGAATACTTCCGTGAAAAATGAAAGTGGCACTGTTTCTAGCATAGATACGATAAGTGAATCCATGAACAAAAATATCATCGCCATGATAAAAACCCCTCATACAGACCATAACAGCGAATTGGCCAGCCGCATGTATACAGAATTTTTTGACTGGGAGCGCAGGAACCGTGTGGGTCTTTCTCCGCTCATTCCTCAAATAAATGCAATCATTGAAATTTCCTCGCTTGCCGACCTTACCGCTTTTTTATGTGATCGAACAAATCTGCTTTCGCTTGACTATCTTTTTAACGCCAATGTGGAAGTATCACTTTCAAACGCGCCAGCATATGCCGTGTGGATTTTTCCCACAGACACAAAACTTCTTGATACCTCGGCGAAAATACATAAAAACCGAAGCCGGGCAAAAAACAGCCTTTCATATAAAAATAGCTGCCTTACACTTGAACGGCTCGGCTTTACAAAACATGAATCGAGACTTTTGTTCAAAGCCGCATTCAAACTTGAACAAGCTGTTGATTCCCATTGTACCACATTTGAAACTGGAACTACGCCTCGCACATTTTACACAGCCGTAAACAACATACGAAACCGCACAGAGCTTGAAAACGAATCTCCTGCATTTCCGCTTGTGCCGATACTTGACGCACTTGGATTTGGTGCGGCAACAGAATTCATTTTGACTGATCCAGCATGGCTTTCTTTTATCAACGAATTTTATGTTGAAGACAACCTTGAACTGTTCAAAGCCTACCTTCTGGTGCACTACAGCATCAAGTCACTTGCATTTCTTGACCGCACAAGCTATGTGCTTGCAAATGGGCTGGGCAGCTCCGCATTAGAAACCTATGATTCGGACACCGATGAAAAGTTTTTGTGCGAAACATTTTCCGCGTTTATGAAAGATGTTGTTGAACCGCTTTATGTGCGCGCCTATAACCTCGCCCCTGTAAAACAGGAAGTGCTGGAATTGTGCGCACGGTTTGTGTCCCATTACGAAGAAATGCTGCTGAATGAGCCGTGGCTTTCAGAAGAAACAAAACGCAATGCCGTTGAAAAGCTGAAACAGCTCAAGATAATGGCTGTGTATCCCAACAAGTGGGAAGATTATTCTGACTTTTCGTTTGGAGCCGATGACACACTGTTTGATTTAGTAAACAGGCTGAAGGCCATCATGCACGAACATTCGGTCAGAAAAGTGAACGGGTATTTTGACAGCGACTACTGGACTTTTTCAACACTTGAAAGCAACGCCTTTTACAGCAACATCACAAATTCAATCTATATTCTTGCGGGATTTTTGGGCGGCACCATATACTACAGAGGAATGCCTGTAGAAGCCATGTACGCAGGATTAGGTGAGACCATCGCGCATGAAATTTCACATGCGTTTGATTCCAACGGCGCATTGTTTGACGGAACAGGAGCGTTCAAAAACTGGTGGTCAAAAAAAGACTTTGCCGTTTTTACAGAACGAACCAAGCGGGTTTCGGATTATTACGATTCAATTCGTGTGTTCAATGGAAAACAGTGCAACGGTGCGTTGGTACAGGCAGAAGCGATTGCAGATATGGGTGCCATGCGGTGCGTATTGCAGGAAGCCGCAAAAGTGCCAGATTTTGACTACGATGCATTTTTTACACATTACGCATTCAACGGATGTTATATAAACGAACTTTCAGTAGAAGAAGAGTGGCTGGAATCAGACGGCCATCCGCTTCCATTTCTGCGTGTGAATGTATGCCTCCAGCAGTTCGATGAATTTTTAAACTGCTACGATGTATGTCCTGGAGACGGCATGTACCTCGCTCCTGAACACAGAATTCTTGTCTGGTAAGCATTCCGCTATTTGTAGCAAGGCTTCTTGCCGGGGGCTGACTTTGCAGGAGCACGGTGTGTATCTTTTCCGCACGAATAAAAATCCGCATAAAAGCAGCACTTTCAATATTCCACGCAAAATGCGCGATGGGTGGCAGCCCCATATTTCCGAAGGCTTTTAAAGCTTGTTTCCGTGCCACTGTCGCTTTCCTCTTGCAATTTTTTGGGGAAATTGATATAGTAAGCACACGTTTGTTTCGGGCAATAGCGCAGTTGGTTAGCGTGCATGTCTGGGGGGCATGAGGTCCCGGATTCGAATTCCGGTTGCCCGAAAACTGTATAAACGCCCTTTCTGAGGCCAGCTGGTTTGGGAAGGGCGTTTGCATAAACAAAACTGTCCATGCACTGCAAAAGGTCGGTAAGTTCTGCCTAAAATTTTATTCAGCATAGCAATTTCTGTAATTTTATGTTATACCGCTTTTATATAACAGTATCTTCATCTTTATTTTAATTTATTTTAAGGAATTAGCTATAGACTGAATGTATGAACGGCAGACTCTTTGTTTTTGTTTATACGCTGCTCGCCCTGTGCCCGGGATTTTTATGTGCGCCCATTCATGCCCAATCCGCTGAAACATCTGAAAATGAAACTGCTGTGGAGCAGCTTTCAGTCGCAGCATTGCTTTCGGGCTATCTCAAAAACAACTTGAATCTTAAAAAGCTTGCGTCATCGGTTGAAAAGGCATATCTTTCCGCAGATTCCACCGCAATAAAAAACGGACTGACATTTAAAATGCAGACCGGTGAAATCACCATAAAAACAGGCGAAACCATCCAGACATCGTTCAAGCCCAACGCGACACTGCTGGTGCCGCAGGCCGACAATCTTGGTGTAAATCTTTCATCGCAAATAACACTTTCCGCAGACAAGAAAACGGTGGAAAACACGGCTCTTTCATTCAGCGCTGACATCATATCTGGAAGCAGGCAGACCCGTGCCGTGGCCCTGCTTGAGTCCCGGCGCGCCATTCTTGAAGCCCAACGCACTCTGCAAGACGGTTTTGAAAATGCTGAAAAAGAATTCTACAGCCAGCTCAGGTCGCTGTACGTCACTGCGGTTTCACTTGTGAGCGCCCAGCAAGATTTGTATGACGATGCCATCAGCTTTGAAGAAATAAAGGCGCAAGGCTACATGCCTTCGTCTTCAAAATACCGCTCGGCCCAAATGAAGGTTGTTTCTGACGAGCACACGGCTGAAACTCACAGGCACGAGCTTGAACGGCAAACAAAAATCTTTGCGCAAAAATGCGGCGTTTTGTACACTGGTTCAGATGCGTTACAATTTCTTCCGTCACTCATGCCTCAGATTGAGCCGGTTGATGTGCATTCATTTGACCGTGCCATGTTTGCAAAAACAGAAAACGCTTCATGGATTCATTCCATAAACAGCCAAAAACGCGATGCGGAGAAAGCGCTTGTAGTCACAGGAAATGCGGGCTACACGTTTAATAACACAACCACAAATTCAGATTCTGTTGACATTGGCTCATCGCTCAAATGGCACGATACGGCCCTTGCGGTTTCGGGTGGGGTTTCGCTTCCTGTTGCCGCAGAACATTTTTGGCCGGCATACACGTTTTCTGTTTCACTTGATCCAAATGCATTTAGGCAGGCAAAAATCACAGACAAGCTGAACAGTATTTCTGACAGGCAGGAATCAATCGACATAGCCACCGCAGAGCTTGACTATGAAACCGCTGTAATCACGCAGGAAACTGCGCTTTCTGATATTTTGTGGAACAAGTCGAAAAACAAAGAATCATACGAGCTGTACGCAGAGCTTGAAAAAGATACCGCAGAGTGGTACAAACAGGGAATCGTAACGGAAAGTGAATGGAAATCGGCTCTCGTAAACAAAGAGAAATTTCGCATTCAATGTATCATTAACGAAATCGAGTTGATTATGTACAATAATGAAACACGGCTCTTGTTCTGCCGTGACGAGGAGCTGAATGAAAAGCCCAAAGAAGTTTTTTAAAATATCTATCATTGTGGTATCTTTGTGTGCGGTGCTGGCAGCGGCATTGGTGCTGGCCCGACGAGTTCTTTCAGCGGCAAACACCACGAATATAACGTACACGGCCCGCAGCGAAGTGTACCAAAATGTGATTGACATAGCAGGGGTGGTTTCTGCCGCGCATGAACAGACATTGCAGGCGCTTTCCGATGGCACTGTAATCGCCGTGTACGTGGAGCAGGGCGACAGCGTAAAAAAAGGCGACATAATCATTCAGCTTGACGACACAGAGCAGCAATACAATCTTGCAAAACATGACTACGACATGGCCACAACGCGCATTACAGGTTCGGCACGCCAGCTGGAGCTGATGAAGACACAGCGGCTTGCGCTTGTGCAAAAAATTGCAGACCGAAAAGTAACTGCCACTTTCAACGGAATTATTGCAGACATAGATGTTTCTGTTGGTGATTCCCTTGAAGCAAAAGATTCCGTGGGAACTTTGGTTGACATTTCCTACCTTGTAGCTGATGTTGAAGTTGCCGAAACCGATGTATCAAAGCTTGAAGTGGGCCAGCAGGTTGAATGTACATTTCCATCGTATTCTGGTACTGTGACAGGGCATGTGGTAGGTTGGCCCGCGATAGGCGAAGTAACAGCACGAGGAGCCACCGTTGTCAAGGCGCACCTCCGCATTGACGATTACCCAAAAAGCATTCTGCCAAACTTCTCGTTTTCAGGCAAAATAAAAATCAGTCCAGATGAAACATTCGTGATTGTTTCGCGCTATGCCATAGGACGCGAGGACGGCAAAGCATTTGTGGTGTCTGCCCGTACCGGAGAAAAAATAGAAGTGCATGTCGCTCCATATGGAAACGAATATGTGCAGGTACTTTCCGGGCTTTCAGGCGGAGAAGTGCTCAAAGCGCAGAGTGTTGCCCGTTCAGGTACACAGCGCACACAACGCCGACAAAGCGGCCCGGGTGGATTTTCTGGTGGCAATGGAAGAAGCCGAGGTGGGCCGCCCCCGGGAGGTTTCTGATGGCATCGGTGATTACCATGGAGCATGTGCAACGTGTATTCAAGATGGGAGAAACATCAGTGTATGCATTGCGTGACATTTCGTTTTCAATCGAAGAAGGCGAATTCGTCACTATCATGGGGCCGTCAGGCTCTGGAAAATCGACATGCATGAACATGATTGGTTGCCTTGACCGCCCCAGCGCAGGTGTTGTCAAAATCAACGGAAAAGCAACCGCCGACATGCACGAAAAAGAACTCGCCGTGCTCAGAAACCAAACGGTGGGCTTTGTGTTCCAGCAGTATTTTTTACTTCCGTCAATGACAGTGCTTGAAAACGTGATGCTGCCCCTCCGGTACGCAGGCGTAGAAAAAAAAGAACGCGCAGTTCGGGCTGCAAAAGCGCTCGTCTCAGTGGGCCTTGAGGAACGTATGAACCACCATCCATGGGAACTTTCTGGCGGTCAAAAACAGCGGGCGGCTATCGCTCGTGCAACGGTAACACAACCCAAAATCATTCTTGCAGACGAACCTACTGGTGCTCTTGACAGCGAAACAGGCAAATCCGTGATGCGTCTGTTTGGCGAAATAAATGCGGGCGGTACCACAGTGGTAATCGTAACACACGACCCCAAGATTGGCAGAAGCTCCCGCCGGTGCATCAGAATCTTGGACGGGCTGATTCAGTCTGACCAAATGCAGGAGCCGTGTTCCCTTGATGAAACATTTTCTGCCGCCAAAACATCGGAGGCAAACGATGCTTGAGGATTTTATCAACGCAATGCAAAATTTCAAGAGGAACAAACTGCGCACGCTGCTTTCTCTTTTGGGAATTATCATCGGCGTGGCATCCGTGATTGTAATCATGAGCATGGGAAAAAGTTCCACCCAGAAAATTCAGGAAACGTTCGGCACCGCCGGCCTTGACGTGGTGAGCATAAACACCGGTTTTATGCGCCGCAACCGCGATGCAGTGACAATCACGTTTGACGAATCTTTTCGCGAAGGACTTTTTGGCGCGGTGCCAGACATTCAGCGGGTATGGTACAAAAACTCTCTTTCTGCAACAGTTTCGTATGGAGAAACAAGCGTAAACGCTTCGTGCACGGCAGTGGAAACCGGTTATCTTGAAATGTACGGCATGGCGCTCGACACTGGTTCGTTCTTTTCAGTAACTGACGATGTGCAGGGCACTCAAAAAATCATCCTTGGAAGCGAAGTGGCTTCATCGCTCTTTCCCGACGGACAGGCGCTTGGAAAGCACGTGCTCCTGTTGACCAGCAAGGTACCGTTCCGTTTTGAAGTTATTGGCGTTTTAAAAGAGCAATCCTCTGGCATGGAGTCAAGCACAAGCAGCATGTTCGTGCCGCGTGGATTCTACGCAAAGAAAATTTCACCCAACCCGGCGGCATCAACGGTGATGGTACAGGCTGTGTCAGCATCAAAAGCAAGCGCACTGGTCAACGTGATTTCACAATACTGCCTTTCGCTTTCGGGAACGGAAGGGTCGGTAAACGTCACGTCGATGCAGAGCATGATAAACCAGATGAGGCAGGCGATGGGTACGCTGAGTTTTATGCTTTCGGCAATCGCGGCTATTTCGCTTTTTGTGGGCGGTATCGGCATAATGAACATCATGATTGTAACCGTTACTGAACGCAAGCAGGAAATCGGAATCAGAAAGGCGCTCGGGGCAAGTCCGGCAGTGATTGGCCAGCAGTTTTTGGTTGAATCGGCCTCCATCACCGTGATGGGAGGGCTTGCAGGCATTGCGCTCGGAGTCGGAATCAGTCTTGCGGTTGAATATGTTCGCTCGCTTACGCCTGTAGTCAGCGCTTCATCTTGCGCGATTGCGTTTTTATTTTCGGTTTTTGTGGGGATTTTTTTTGGATTGAGTCCAGCTTTTCGCGCCGCAAAACTCGATCCTGTTTCCGCGCTTTCGGGTGAATGAAACACCATCGTTCCATTTGCTTTGTCCATCTCGTGGTGCAGGTTCAGCCAGGTGGCGGGGATGCGTTCTTTCCTTGCAAAGCAAAACATGTTATTTTACACAGCGATGTTTGACTCTGAACAGCAAGCAAACATTCACCTTGGTTTTCTGCACGAATGCAGAATCGTTCAACTGTAATCTCTGTGAGCGCTCTGCTGGCAAATTGACGATTTCAGCACTAAAAAAACTTTACAAAAATGCTTGACCCAATTCCACATAAACCGATGCCGTAAAATTACAAGTCCGTTGCAGTAAAGAAGTTTGATGTTTGTCGCAGAAACCTGTGCGCATGGCGCTTGACAATTCTGGTTTTATTCACTATGTTGTTGACATGAAATTTCTTGAACTTCTACTACTTTTATCTTCTCGATTTGCTGCTGAATGAACGGTGCTGTAGTAGGGTATGAGGAATTGTACAAGAACACTGACAGGCCTGTTGCAGAACGCAGCAGGCTTTTTTTATTGGCAGCCCGCGCAAATTCCCGCCGCCGGTAAAAACCTGCCCCTGCAACGGAGCAAAAGGAGTTGACCATGACAAGCATGAATCCCCACGGAAAATATCAGCCGATCGCCGACATTCCGATTGCAAACCGCAAGTGGCCGTCCCAACGGATCACAAAAGCACCAATCTGGTGCTCGGTGGATTTGAGAGACGGAAACCAGGCCCTCGTAAATCCAATGGGCATAGACACTAAACTTGCTTTTTTTGACCTTCTTGTAAAAATCGGCTTCAAGGAAATCGAAATCGGTTTTCCGGCAGCAAGCGACACGGAGTATGAATTCATCAGGCGGCTCATCGACGAACAGCGCATTCCAGATGATGTGAGCATTCAGGTATTGTGCCAGGCCCGCGAAGCATTGGTGCGAAAAACGATGGACTGCATCAAAGGCGCGCAGAATGTGATTTTCCACATCTACAATTCAACTTCCCCTGCCCAGCGCAAATACACGTTCAACAAGTCAAAAGAAGAAATCACACAGATTGCGCTTGACGGCGTTCGGTGCATAAAAAGCTGCCTTTCAGCCGAAGACCGAAAGCACATTCGTCTTGAATATTCGCCGGAAAGTTTTTCCATGACGGAAATAGACTATGCAGTTGAAATCTGCGAGGCCGTTAAAAATGAATGGGGCTGTTCCCCTCGGGACAAAATCATTCTGAATCTGCCTACCACAGTTGAATGTGCCACGCCCAATGTGTATGCCGACCAAATCGAATATTTCTGCACCCATATTTCAAATCGTGATTCTGTGATTGTGAGCACACACTGCCACAACGACCGTGGCGAAGGAGTTGCTTCCTGCGAACTTGGGCTTTTGGCGGGCGCAGACCGTGTTGAAGGCTGCCTGTTCGGAAACGGAGAACGCACCGGAAATCTCGATGTGGTGAATGTGGCGCTCAACATGTTCAGCCAGGGAATTGACCCGCAGCTTGATTTGCACAACATAATGCATATCGGCGAACAATACAAACTGTTTACAGGCATGGAAATTCCGCCGCGCACACCATATGTGGGAGAACTGGTTTTTACCGCATTCAGTGGAAGCCATCAAGATGCAATACGAAAAGGAATGGCGGCCCGGGCCTGCATGGATCGCAACGCGGTCTGGGATGTTCCATATCTGCTGATTGACCCGCACGACATTGGCCGTCAGTACGAGGGTATCATCAGGATAAACAGCCAAAGCGGAAAAGGTGGAGCGGCATTCGTTCTGGAACAGGACTACGGCATTGTACTTCCCAAGGCCATGCACCCAGCGCTGGGGGCTGTGGTCAAAACTGCCGCCGACAAAGCTCAGCGAGAACTGAAGCCATCGGAAATCTACGACCTGTTTGTAAAAACATGGCTTACGACTTCTGGAAATCTTCAGATTGTTGATTTGGCCGAAACTCATCTTGAAGGGCGTGGCGATGGGGAATCAACTGAACAGGCAGCATGCCGTGCGGTAGTGCTTTGGAGAGGACAGCGCTATGCCATAGGCGAAAAAGGAAACGGTCCAATAGATGCTTTTTCTGCCGCTCTTTCGCAGACACCTGCTCCACGATTCAGCATTACGGCATTCCATGAACACAGCGTTGGCACGGGCAACAACACATCGGCCATCGCTTATGTGCAGATTACCGATGAGCATGGAAACCAGTTCTGGGGTGCCGGAAAATCGACAAACATCGGCCGCGCTGGTATCGCCGCCGTAGTAAGCGCCATAAACCAAATTGAATAGCAAACGCTACGGGCATTGTTGCCTGTGTTTTTAGCACGAAGGATTCATGCCCGAGTTTTTTGTGAAATACTTCTCTTTCATTTAGATAAAAAACCTTCCCAGTTCGACGAACTGGGAAGGCCAAAGGAGAGGAGGATGCAGAATGCGTTCTGCCAGATGTGTGAAGACAGGCGCTCAGAACTGCAAAAATGGGCAATTATCCTATATTGCTTTCGCTCAAGGCAATCACTTGTTAAAACACCAATCCATGCAAAGGTTACAAAAAATGTAAAAAAAGAATATGTTTGTATTTCTGTAAATGTGCATGGCATGCAATTTGATGCCGTGCGCCATTCATTTTGCCACAAATGGCAGCGCAGTTTGGGCCCGAATCCTCAGACTCGACAAAATGCAGTATGCACATACACAGAAAGTCTGGTTTTCATGCTGAAAAAAACAGCAACATCTTTGCGGATAACAGCTATCAAAAACGTTCATGGCAGTGAAAGAACGGTTGCGGCCTTAAGACACGTTTTGCAGAAGCCGTTCCAAAAGCAAGCCATTCGATTCTGGTTTTTGGAATGAAAGACGAGATTACATGCAGTGCAAAACACTTGCTGCTTGCAAGAATGTTCGCAAGCGGCTATGATGGGGCATGCTCAACTGTTTGTGGCATATGGATTCGGCATGCCAGCTTGACTGTTTTTTGCGTACTGTGATTCCGAAAGAACTGCCGGGAAAAGTCGTTTCAAACAGCAAAATTCGGCGGCTCATAATTGCGGGTTGTGTGCGGATAAACGGTTCTGTGTGCAGAATCCCGACATGGCAGCTTAACGCAGGAGATTCTGTCCAGGCGTTCATCGATGATGAGAAATTCTTTTTTGAGAAGAAACCGAACGACATCAGTTTTATACTAACCGACTCTAATGTGCTGTATGAAGATTCAGATATTATCATAGTTGACAAGCCTGCGTTCTTTCCGACAGAGCCTACGGTGGTATCTTCGCGTGCGTCTATGCATCAGGCCGTAAAAGATTACCTGTGGAAAAAGGAACCTGCAAGACTCCATGTTCCATATGCCGGCGTAATGCATCGGCTTGACCGAGAAACAAGCGGTGTGCTGCTTTTTACAAAAACCCGGGAAGTGAACGCCGTCATGCATGAACAGTTTGCCAGTCACACGATTCAAAAAACATACCGTGCTCTGTGCAAACCAACAAAGAGCCAGATTTTATGCCGATTCAGTGTAAACCAGCCGATTGGCAGAATCAGTCCTAAAAGCGCCCCGTGCAAGATGGGAGCATTGCCAGTGGATCGCGGTGGACAGGAGGCACGCACCGATATGGTTATCGTGGAGCGCCAGAGCAAGTTCGTACTTGTTGAGGCCATGCCATACACGGGGCGGACCCACCAGATACGTGTGCACCTTTCGCTTGCGGGCCTTCCGATTGTTGGCGACACGCAGTACGGCGGCCCGCCCGGGCTTGCAAGCGCAAACGGCAGAGTCATGCTTCACGCATGGAAGCTCTCGTTTTTGCATCCACGGACAGGTAGGTCGCTCACTGTGCAGGCTCCACTTCCTCTGGAGTTTTTATAAAACATTCACAAATGCAAATACCACAAGCAATGCATTTTTTGCATTACGGTAAGTAAACACATTTCAACGCAAAATCAAAGCTCTACTCTGTGAAGGGTGGTATGATTTTCTTGAATTTGATGACCGGGTAGTGATAAAGAAACCTTTAGACTTTGCTGAGTGTGTTGTTCTTATGAAGTTGCGCGGTCAAGGGTGCATACATTTCTTATATTTCCAGCAATGAAAAAAGTGTCAATTTTTTTTCATTGCTGGAAACGGCCGCTAATAACCGAGTTTTGAAAAAACTCGAAGTTAAAATCAGTGGCGATATTTCGACGCTGATTTTACACGTTCATTTCGCCTTTATTTGCAGCAAGGCTTCGAGCCAAGGATCGGCTTCGCAGAGGCACGGTATGTACCCTTTTCGCACGAATCATAATACAAAGCTGAAAAATTTCATTGCCAAAACTTGGTAAAAACCGATTCGGATTTTTTCACAGCTTGAAATTATTCAGCTTACGCTTTTGTTGATTGGCCAATTTTACGCATGCTGCCAGCATGTCTTCCATGCAGCAGCTGTACGTTGAATCTCACCGAAATGTCTTTTCCGCAACAAATGCCGCTTGTTGTCTGATTGAAATCAGTTTTGCAAAATCGGTTCTGCGTAAAAATCCTTTGGTTCTGATATTTTTTATTTTTGCAAATCCTCAAACAAAGCCTTGATTTCGTATGCGAACGAGTACAAATCATTGAAAAGCATCTCGTTCTCGGATGCGCTTTTCGCGAACTGCGCCAGCATCGTCTGGTTTGCCTTGTCAACGGACTCAACAACCTGAATCATGTTTTTGATGTCGTTAATGTTTTCTTTAACATAATTGCTCACCTGTCCGACGTTGCTGTTGTTCTCGGAGTTGATGGCGCGCACCTTGTCAAAGTTTTCCAGTGTGGTTCCCGTCTCGTCGTTCAGGCGCGACAGGGCTGCCGAATTGTCCTTTGTAGCCCTCTCCAGATTCCCAATCGATTTCACCAAATCAGTCACTTTGTGCTTGATTGTTTCTGAGGTTTTGTTTGTGTCGTCGGACAATTTCTTTACTTCGTTGGCAATGATGCGGAAGCCTTTGCCTGCAACCCCGGCGCGGGCGGCCTCTATCGAAGCATTGAATGAGAGCAGATTTGTCTGCGCAGAAATGTCCTTGATTGAATCTACCAGCGCGTTGATTTCATTTGTCTGCGAAATGAGCGTCTTGAACTGTTCGTTGTACTCTTTGTATTCCTTTTCAATGCGGTCCACTGATTCCCGCAACGACTCAACCGCAGAAAAAATGATGGAAAGCCGCTCATTGTTCTGCAGTGCCTTTGTCGCGATGCTCTTTGTCTCCTCGTCAATGACCGCGCTGCTTTCAATGAGCTTTTGCAGCGCAGCCTGCTGGCCGTGTACCGCCTCCGCCTGCGAGCTTTGGCTTGTCAGATAATTTTTCAGAAACTCTGCGCCCATTGCGTCTTTTGCCAAATAGGTGATAAGAATCTGCGATATTTCAATGCCGCTTTTTACAAGGTCAAGTGATTCCATTTTATTCTCCGATTACAACCGACACCAGCGTCTGATTGCAGTGCGCGCGCCCGTTCTGCTCGCCGTAGCAGGAAAATCCGCAGAAAGTGGGGAACGCCGCATTGTATTTGCCGATGATGTCCTGCGCA
>JAFLSN010000001.1 GCA_022510905.1 Treponema sp. | reverse complement strand
GGTCGGTCATGGAGCTGACGGGAAGCCGGCTCAAGTTCGACGCGGCGGACGCGGAGCAGGGCGTGTTCGCGCTCACGGCGGCGGGGGAGGTGAGGTGCGAGACCGTCATCGAGAACAAGCCCGCGCGGCTTCTGGTCATGCTGCCCGCCACGGTTGAGGCGGGCGAGTTCACGGTGGAGGTGCGCACGCGGATTCTTGGCTCAAGCGGAAAGCACCTCAAAACGCTGAAGCGCAGCCTCTTCAACAAGACGCTCGCCGCCATAAAAGACTAGGAACGCCACCCCTATAGGGATGAGGCAGCCACCCATGCAGGGATTGGCACACCACCCCTATAGGGGTGGTACAGTCCACCATTACAGGGGTGAAGCGGCACACCCTTACAGGGGTGCAAGGCGCGGTACCAGAATACCGCAGTGGTGCGGGAGCATAATCCTGCGGTGTGCGGATACGTAATGCCGCGGTGGATGCTTCACCATATACAGGCGCAGTGACCGAAAGCATGGGCTTGGGACTGCAAATCAAGGAGAACACATGAAACGGACATCGTTTTTTCTCGTGGCGGTTTTGCCCTGTTCTCTGCGGGCGTTCGGCAAGACCCTCGTGGCGGTAAAGGACTAGTGCGCCGCGCGGTCATCCGGAGTTGCCGTATGCGGTGACTGCGTGAACACACGGCTGCGGACAACCAGGGCGCGGTGACTGTCCACGTGCTTCAAGGAGAGGGCGAGAAAGCGGCGGAGAGCCGTGACTTGGGCAATTTTTGCCTGGTGGACATTCCCCCGGCACCGTGCGGCGTTCCGCAGACTGAGGTGACGTTCGACATCAACGCGAACAGTCTCTTGCACGTTTCCGCAAAGGATTTGGGAACAGGCAAAGAGCAGCGTGTGCAGATGAGGTTGTCGTGTGGCACGGAAAACAAGTCTCAAGGGGATTATTCCAACCTCTTCCAAGAATTCTTTGGGGTTGATGAAGCGCAGCCGAGCGGCAGACGGCACCGGTCAGACGGGCACGGCGAACACGAAAATGAAATGCCCGTCCTGCGAGGCCGAATGGACGTTCGGAAAATCAGCGAACAGGCCGATGGCGTGTCTGTTCTGGGGCGCGAGCCTTTCATAAAAATACGTCGGCGGACGCAAAACGCAAAGGAGCATATCATGGCAGAAGAAAGAAAAGTGGAGTTCGCGGGCATCGGGGAAGAGGGGGGAGGTTCCGCCGCCCTGAAAGAGTTTTTTAGCAAATACAAGAATGAGAGTAAAAAAAACCATGCCGATACGGTCAGGACGTTTCCGCTTTCGAACACCTTCGAGGACATCATTGAATTCACGTTTTTCGCGTCCCAACAGATAAAGACTGTCTTGGGGAAAACCATAATTAATGGTACCGACATAGACATCTGTGCTGCATGGAGCGCAAAACTTAAGGAGGCCCGTATCAGGGCAGGTCTTTCTTTTTCAAAGGACGACCCTCGGGCGGAGAACTTCGGGACGCTCATAGAGGATTCCTTGAAAGATGTGGAGCTAGTTAACAAACTGTCAGCCAAGCAAAAATGGAAGAATAGGAGAAATCGCATGATGTGGATAGGCATACCGATTCTTCTTTTTATTGGATCTGTGGCTGGCTATTCTGTTTATGACGTCACCCGCTCCAAGATAGAGACGGAGCGGCTGGAGAAATTGCAGACCGAGATTCAATCCGACATAGCGGCGCACGACTATATCAGTGCGGAGGTGAAGCTTGAGGAATTTAAATGGACGCACAGTTATTTTAATAATAAGGCTAAGACCCAGGCGCAAGTTGACACATGGGCAGCAAAGCAGACGATGCTGCAAAAACAGCTTGAGGAAGCGGAAGAAGCTGACAGGCTTTATTTGCAGAATTTTATTATGGATATGATGCAGCAGTATAGGGAAGAAAAATAAAGAAGACAAGAAATAATAATGGGATTGTTCGGCAAAAAAGAGTGAAAGCCCAACGAGGGCGGCCTGATGGACTCAATCCGCTGCGACGAGGCGGAGTATCTGATTTGGAATTGGCGACCGGCGGGAATGGAGGCGAACACCACCAAAAAGGAGAACGCCATCCGCTACGGCTCGTCGCTGAGCGTGAAGGACGGCGAGGTGGCGGTGTTCCTGTACCACCAGAAGGATGGCACGCAGATGGACTTCATCGAAGGGCCGTACAACGACACGATAAAGACGGGCAACTTCCCGGTGCTCGCGGGCATCGTGGGGCTTGCGTTCGGGGGCGGCACGCCGTTCCAGGCGGAGGTGTACTACATCAACCTGGCGGGGCTTATCCGCGTGCCGTTCGTCGTGCCGTACTTCGACATCTTCGACCCACGCCTGCCCGAACACCCCGTGAGCATGGCAGTGCGCGGCTCGTTCATGATGGGAATCACGGACTACAAGGGGTTCATCAAATTGCACCGCCTCGCGAACTTCGACATGGAGGAGTTCAAGGCGCAGGTGCAGGACACGCTCGTGCGGCACGTGAAGGGCGTGGTGGCGAACATCCCCATCGTCCAGCTTGAGCGGCGCATCTTGCAGGTGAACGACATCATCGAGCAGTACGTGAAGCCCAAGTTGCAGGACGTGTACGGCGTGGCGGTCAAGGACTTCAACGTGTCGGATTTGGACATCGACAAGACCTGCGAGGGCTTCAGGAAGGTCAAGTCGCTCACGGCGGACTACACGGAGAAGATGATGGGAACGCAGCAGGAAATCAACGTCAGTTCCATTGCGGAGGCGCACAAACTCCAGATGGAGCAGCTAGCCGAGACGCAGCGGATGCAGATGAAGAACATGGAGGAGGCACTGCGCATAAACCGCGAGGAGGCGCAGTTCGCGCAGCGGCAGGCGACCGAGGCGGGCGCATACGCCGCCAAACTCGGCGCGGAGCAGCAGAACCTCGGCGCGTTCGCCATCAAGCACCAGACGCAGGTGGGCGTTGCGGCGGCGGAAGCCATGGGCAAGCAGGGCGCGGCCGGCGGCATGAACCCCGGCGCGATGATGGCGAACATGGCGATGGGACAGGCGGTCGGCCTGGGCATGGCGAACATGCTCGGGAACAGTTTCGCGGGCGCGAGCACGGGAATGGGGGCTGGCATCATGCCGGGCATGGGCGCTCCTGCGGGCGGCGCGGGCGCATTTCGCTTTCCCGGCGTGATATGCCACCGCCGCCCAATCCGCGCTACTCAAACTCCGCAACGCGCTCCAAGAATTCTGCGGGCGAGACGATGAAATCCTTTGCGGGAAAATGCCGCTTGTTCCCAGTGACCAGAAACGAGTTCTCCGTCTTTCTGCCCTCCATGACCACCTGGTAGAACACAACGTCGTCCGAGTCCGGCAGCTCCTCGTCAATTTCGGCGGCATTCATGTAAAGGCCGGCGGCGCGGAAGTCGTTTATGAAGCGGCCGATTCTCTCACGCTCTATGCTGAATTCTTTTCTGGAAAGCACGTCCTTGTATTCGTCAAGTATTTCCTCATTGAAAATCGGGATGATTTTGTTCTTGCCCTCAAGCGCGAGCGAGAGGACTTTGAGCGGAACGGATGAGTCCAGCCCCTTGAACTTCTGGGCGTACATCAGCGCGGATAGAACCACGTTCGTGTCAATCACGACATAGCACTTCATTTAGCCGCCCTTCGTTTTTTGCGGCAGTCGGCGATGATTGCGTTAATCTCGTCAAGCGTCATGTCGGCAGTGCCGTTCTTCACCGAGTCGCTGCGAATCTTCATGATGTTCTCCATCGCGTCCTCGTAGCTGTAGGTGCTCTCCGCGCTCACGGAGAACGGGATTCCGCCCACCTGCACCGAGCGAGTGAAGAACATCCGCACGGCGGAGGAGAGATCCAAGCCCAGCCCTTCGTACACCTTCGTAACTTTCTGCTTCAAAGCCTCGTCAACTCGCACCTGTACAAGCGCACCTGCCATAACCGCACCTCCAAAATCGTTTGTAATGCATTATAATGCGGATGTATGGTGTGTGCAAGGTGCGGCGGTCAAGGATTTCAGTGTGCCGGATGCGGGCATCGACAAGTTGTGCCGGTGATTCAGAAAGGGCACCGCGCTCACGGCGGGTTTGGTTTTACGGCATGTTTTTGGCAAAAGTGTGCGCACGATTTGTTTGCCTAACGCATTTTCAGCCTTCAAAAGCATTTTCGTTGCTTGCCTGGTGTGTTTTCGGTCTTCAAAAGTATTTTCATTGCTTGCCCGAGTGCGTTTTGGGCTTTCAAAAGCATTTTCGTTGCTTGCCCGGTGCATTTTCAGCGTTCAAAAGTATTTTCGTTGTTTGCCCGAGTGCGTTTTTGGCCTTCAAAAGCATTTTCATTGCTTGCCCGGTGCGTTTTCGGCCTTCAAAAGTATTTTCGTTGCTTGCCCGAGTGCGTTTTGGGCTTTCAAAAGTATTTTCACGGCTTGCTTGGCGTGTTTTGGACATTTTAAAACATTTTTCGAGGCTCGTCACAACTTGTACGTCCGGTGGTCGCCATAATCGGATTCAGTCCGGTACCTGCTATTGCAGAACAAGTCAAGTTGCTGTAAAATAGCTAAAATTGCTTTAGGGGGAGGCCATGTTGCAGGGTAGGCATGTAAATGAACCAGGTGATTTGTCAGTCACCGAAATTGATGAGATTTGTTCATTGGCCGAGCAGATTATTGTTGATCCAGTTTCTTTTCAAGATGTGTGTCGCGGGAAAATTCTTGCGACACTTTTTTTTGAGCCTAGCACCAGAACGCGCCTTTCATTTGAAGCTGCCATGTTGCATCTCGGCGGTGCTGTGGAAGGATTTGCCGATGCAAGTTACACATCGTCAACAAAAGGAGAGACCCTTGCCGACACTATTCGCGTAGTCAGTTCATATGTTGATGTTATTGCCATGCGGAGTCCAAAAGAAGGTTCTGCCTTGCTCGCTTCGCGGTACAGCGACTGTCCGATTATTAATGCGGGTGACGGTGGACATTATCATCCCACGCAGACGCTTACCGATTTGCTTACGATTCGTGCGCTTCGTGGCGGTTTTGAAAACCACACCATAGGTTTTTGCGGCGACTTGAAATTTGGACGCACTGTGCATTCACTTGCAAAAGCCATGAGCCGTTATCCGAACAATCGTTTTGTGTTCATCAGTCCGCAGGAACTTGCCGTGCCTGAATACATTACCAAAAATATTCTTGATCCGCTCGGAGTTTCATACACAAGTGCTGAACGGCTTGAGTCGGTGATAGGTGACCTTGACATTTTGTATATGACCCGTGTGCAGAAAGAGCGTTTCTTTAACGAGCAGGATTATATCCGCTTAAAAGACAGTTACATTCTTGACAAAGAAAAAATGCGGTTTGCAAAAAACGATATGATCGTGCTGCATCCGCTTCCGCGTGTAAATGAAATTGCTCCCGAAGTTGACGATGATCCACGGGCGGCGTATTTCAAGCAAGTTAAATATGGAATGTATGCTCGCATGGCGCTTATCTCAAAACTTACAGGCGTTCTGTAACGGAGGAACAACATGCTGAATGTAGAAGAAATAAAAGACGGATTGGTTATTGACCACATACATGCTGGTTTCGGCTGGAAGGTGTTCCAGTGGTTGGGGTTGGATAAAGGCAAATATGGTTGTGCGCTCATTGTGAATGTGGCCTCAAACAAGACTGGCTCAAAAGACATTATAAAAATTGACAACATCATCAATATTGATTTTAGTGTGCTCGGGTTCATGGATCCAAACATCACGGTGAATGTGATTCAGGATTCAAAAATTGTGCGCAAAATAAAAATGGCTCTGCCTGAAAAAATTGAAGGCGTGATTCGCTGCAAAAATCCCCGCTGCATTACACTAACAGAAACATACGAGGCGCAGGAATTTCGGCTGGTTGACCGTGAACGCGCTCAGTATCGCTGTGTGTTTTGCGATGCCCTGTATACGGCTGGCGACACCGTTCCCGGTACGCGATAACCATGAAACAGCTGCTAATTTACAATGCCAATCTGGTTGACAAAGACCATGATATTCATGACGGCGCGGTGTTGATAGCCGGAACACGTATCAAGACCTTTCCTGCGTCAGAGGCCATTCAGCATGTACTCAAAGACAAAAACGTTCAGGCTGTTGATGCACAAGGATGCACGCTTATGCCGTCATTCATTGACATGCATGCCCATTTCCGTGATCCAGGACAGACCCAAAAAGAAGATATTTCGAGCGGAATGAATGCTGCCGTTGCGGGCGGTTTTGGCACATGTGTGCTCATGCCGAACACAGCTCCTGTTGTTTCTTCTGCGGAAATGGCAAAAAAAAACAACTGCCGCGCAGAACAGGCGGGCTTGTGTCAGATATTGCAGAGTGTGAGCATCACCAAAAATTTTGACGGCAAAACACTTTCGCACCTTGAGTCTCTTTCCGCAAAAACCGTACCTCTTATTACGGAAGATGGCCATGAAGTTGCTGACAGCGCCATGATGTTGCAGGCCATGAAATTGGCTGCAAAAAAAAAGCTGATTGTATCGTGCCACTGCGAAGACCCGATGTTGGCCGCCGCCGCTCGCCCGCTCCGAACAGAAGCATTGAACTTGCTTCAGAAGAACAACGGCGTTCCCTCTGCGGAACAAAAGCAAGCGGCACTTGCGCTGCTCAGGCAGGCTGATGATTTGTTGGCCCTTGCCGAAGATGTTGCTACAGAACGCAATGTGCGGCTTGCGGAGGAAGCGGGCTGCCATATTCATTTATGCCATGTCAGTACCGCGCGGTGCATTGACCTTGTGCGCCGAGCTCAAAAACGTGGCGTGTCGGTTACGTGTGAGATTACGCCACACCATTTGAGCCTTGCCACAAACCATGCGTACAATCGCATTCACCTTGTAAACCCTCCGCTCCGAAGTGAGGCAGACCGTATGGCGCTGATAGCTGCATTGCAAGACGGAACCGCTTCTGCCATTGCAACAGACCACGCGCCACACACCAGTGCAGACAAAGCCGCCGGAGCTCCTGGTTTTTCTGGACTTGAAACCGCTTTTGCCGCATGCTACACTACACTGTGCTTGCAAAACGGCATGAGCCTTTCGCGGCTTTCAGAGCTTTTTTCTGCGAATCCTGCAAAACTGCTCGGGCTTAAAAACCGAGGGCTGCTTGCCAACGGATTTGAAGCAGACCTTGTGCTGGTTGACACCAAAAAAAGCTGGATAGTGCATGGAAGCAATTTTGCCAGCAAAGGAACTTATACGCCCTTTGAGGGAAAAAAGCTGCATGGAAAGATTTTGGCCACATTTTACAAGGGCCGGCTTGTGTTTGAAGCTCCATAAAACAAGGATATTTATAGTATGAATGTTGATATGCAATCGCTCTGGGTGCGTCTGTTTTTGGCGGGAACCATTTTTAATTTTTTGCTTTATCAAACACTTGAATTGATTGCCTGGCGCCATCGGTGCACGGTAGGTGCGTTTGTGCCTCCGGAACTTGTCGGTTATGTAGAGCCTGCTACATTGAAACAGAGCATCGCATACAAAAATGCACGCTACCGCCTTTTTGTGGTGCGCTCGTTTTGTTTTGTGGCGGTTAGCCTGTTTTTGATGTTGAGTGGATTTTATGTGCGCCTCTTTTTTGCCCTGTGGAATGGTACCCACAACGCGTATGCAAGTGTCCTGCTGTTTTCGCTGATTTCAAGTATTCCACTGGAAGTGATTTCGATTCCATTTGATATTTACCGCGAATTCAAAATTGAAAAAACATTTGGATTCAGCAACATGACTTTGCGGCTGTGGCTGCTTGATTCACTCAAGGGGCTGCTTGTTTCTGTGTTCGTAGGACTTCCGCTTGTTTGTGGGGCGGTTACTTTGTTTGTTCACACAAATCGGTGGTGGTTGCTGCTGGGTAGCGTGTACGTTGCATTCAGTTTTCTGGTTTCATTTGTGTATCCCATGCTGATTGCTCCGTTATTCAACAAGTTTACTCCGCTGGAAGATGGTGAATTAAAAACCGCGCTGGAATCCCTGCTTACCAAAACAGGATTTAAAGCAAAAAGTCTGCTTGTGATGGACGCATCAAAACGAAGCGGACACAGCAATGCTTATTTTACCGGCTTTGGAAAAGGCAAGCGCATTGTGCTTTACGACACGCTTATAAAGCAGCTTTCCGTTTCGGAAATCAAGGCAGTGCTGGCGCATGAGCTGGGCCATTACAAAAAGCACCATATCGCAAAAAAACTGTGCATCATGGTGCCTCTCATATTTGGATTGCTTGCCGTGCTCAACATGTTAGTGCGCATACCTGATTTGTATATAAGCTTCGGTTATCCGTTGGAACCCTCTTCCGTGGTTGGTGGTGCGGTACAGTTTCTTGGACTTTTTTTGTTGATCCAAGTGTTTTCTGGATTTTTGCCGTTTGTCTCTTTTGTTTCAAACATGGCAAGCCGGCATGATGAATTTGAAGCCGACCATTTTAGTGCGGAGCTGTGTGGTTCTGGCCAAGAACTTTCTCATGCGCTGATTGTTCTGAACAATAAGAATTTGAGCCCAGTGTCTGTGCCAACGGTGTACAGTCTGTTATTGTACAGTCATCCGCCTTTGCTGGAACGACTCAGGGCACTGTCTGCAACAAAGCCCCATGCAAATTCTAAACAGACTCCAATATAAAAAAACATGAACATTTGAATCTGTTTGAATAAACGCACCTCGTTTTGGAATCGCAATTCCACAAAATAATGTTGAATGATTCATGCGGAAAGGGTACATACCGTGCATCTGCAAAGCCAGCCGCTGGCTTGAAGTCATGCCGCAAGCAGGAAAAATCATACCCGTCTTATACATTGGGGGTAAACATTGCTTGTTATAAAAAGCATCCGCAATATCGCGGCAGAGTTTCATTATTCATGAATTTTCGCAGAACAGGTAATTTGTTAGGATGAATAAGTTTAAAATGAAAAGTCCAGATTGACTCCGGCACCACTACAGGCCAAATACCGTTGCTGCCTTCCGGCTCTAGCGGGGTTTTCTGGCTGCAATGTGCAGAGCATCTGGACAAGCGGAAAGAGGGGGATTCGAACCCCCGACAGAGTTTCCCCTGTGCACGCCTTCCAAGCGTGGACCTTAAACCACTCGGACATCTTTCCAAAAAATACAGGCTGGTTTGAACTGTACCGTTGGCAATCAGCGTTCTGTAAAACCGTTTTGCTCAATGCTGATTTTTCGGCGCCTTGTTTTGAAAAGACAACAACACCCAGTTCCATAGGATCTGATTGTTGTTCTTTCAGATAAAATGGGAAGCCCCATCTCAAACGGAAAGAGGGGGATTCGAACCCCCGATACCAAGTGAATGGTATAACGGTTTTCGAGACCGCCCGAATCGACCGCTCTCGCATCTTTCCAAAAACCAAAATAATTCAAAAACCTGTAACGATATGCGAGACTGACACGATTCGAACGTGCGACCCCCACCTCCGCAGGGTGGTGCTCTAATCCAGCTGAGCTACAGTCTCAAAATTTTACAGCGGAGGCGACAGGAGTCGAACCTGCCCGGCCCTTTCGGAACCGACGGTTTAGCAAACCGTTGTATTAACCGCTCTACAACGCCTCCAGACTTCCTAAGCAACCAACCGCTCTAGGACGGAGCGAGAGGGATTTGAACCCCCGATACCCGTAAGAGTATAACGGTTTTCAAGACCGCCGCGTTCGACCACTCTGCCATCGCTCCATATAATGTAGTTATGATTGTATCGCAAAGAGCTGTAGTCTGTCAAGCAACCAGGCCCGATACCTTCAGATTTTTTAATCAGCAGATATGTATGCCCTTTTACTGTTTTGCAAAATATGATATAGTGAGTCCCATGGATAAGACAGGTATCACTTTTGGCGCATTAGTTGCCATAATAGGGTTGATTGTGTTTGTTGCTCCGGAAGCCAGTGTCAAAGTGGTGGTCATTTTGTTGGGAGCTGGTGCCGTGGCAAATGGATTTTATAATCTGTTCCGTGTGCGTTTGCTAAGTCAGGACAGCGTGTATAGAAGCACTGTTCTGACGCGCAGCATTGTCAGCATCATTGTTGGAGTGCTGGCGGTGTTTTTGCCTTTTGCGTTTTTTTCTGCCGCCACAGCTGTTGTGCGTGTTATGCTGTATGTGCTCGCCGTGTATTTGATTTTATCAGCGGTGGCGGAGCTGTTTTTTATCACTATTCTGAATCGCGAACAGATTCCCACCAGGATGTTTGCAACCGAAGCGGCCAGTTCATTGCTGGTGGCGTTGGTGCTGTTTTTGTTGCCAGCCAATTTTGGTTTGCTGATTATCCGTTTTTTGGGTTTGGCTCTTTTGCTGATGGGCGTCTGCTATGCGCTGTACGCATGGAAAAACCAAAGTATTGTCATTTCGGATTCAGACGTGCGCGATGACACGGATTCGTGAACTGTCTACGATTCTGCAAAACAACGATATTTTTTATAAAGCATAATTTGTTACAATTTGATTATAGCTTGTGAATAACAACAAAGAGGACTGTTGTGCACTGTATTGTTTCCGAAGCAGAAAAAATATTGGACAAAGATTTTAAAGTGCTGGACAAAGGCTTTGTGCGCATGGTTGACTATTATGGTTCTGACCAGCGCATTGTGCAGTCTGCGCGGGTCAGTTACGGCAAAGGAACAAAATCAGTCAGCCAAGACGAAGCATTGATTGATTATCTGCTTAGGCACCAACACACATCGCCGTTTGAGCAGGTGGTGTTCACGTTTCATTTGAAAATGCCGATTTTTGTAGCGCGTCAGTGGGTGCGTCATCGTATGGGCAGAATGAATGAAGTGAGCGGCCGCTACAGCATTATGAAAGATGAATTTTATGTGCCAAAAGCTGGCTGCATTGCGCGTCAGTCAAAAGATAACAAACAGGGACGTGATTCAGAGCCTCTCCCAGAATCTGAGGCCGCCTCCGTGCAAGTGCAGTTTGCGGAAGGCCAGCAGAAAAGTTATCAGGCTTATTCAGACATGGTGAATTCGGGACTTGCCCGGGAAATTGCAAGAATCAATTTGCCGCTTTCGTTGTATACTGAATTTTACTGGCAGATGGATTTGCACAATTTGTTTCATTTTTTAAAACTCAGGCTTGATAGCCATGCCCAATATGAAATTCGTGAATATGCCAAAGTTATTTTGGAATTGGTTCGCACTGTGTGTCCCATGGCAACATCTTCATTTGAAAATAATATGAATCGAGGTGTTACGTTCACTGGTGAAGAAATGGAAGCGCTCCGCGCCGTTCTTGCCGGAAAAGAAAATCCGCTTACAGAAAAAAAGCGCAAACGGTTTGAAGAAAAAATTGCAACGGGTGTTCAGCTGTAGCGGAGTGTAGTCGCTGTTTGAACAACTTGCATGGTACAAAAAAACGGCTTCCGCTTGTACACACGGAAGCCGTTTTTTGTATGCAGCCGATTTTGTCTATGCTTAACCGCTCACCAGCATCAACTTCATTTTTGTGATGCAACCGCGCGTTTGACTGAATCCGCAAACAGCTGGTTCTGGTCGTTCCGTTCTGGTGCGGAGAATGCCGGGCCGCCGTCTTTTTCAGATATGCGGTAAATGTGCATTGGGTCGGAAGTGTATGCGGGACTTTTTTTATTGTTAATCCACCAGTCAAGCACTGATATAATGCACAGGGTATATTTGATGAGGCTTGCGTTGGTGGCGTTTGTTGTTTTTTCGTCTCGTTTGGCACCGAGCAATACGTCAAGCCGTTTTGAAACCGTGTTGGGAAGGTCGAACGTATAACGCTTCCACGGGTCGCTCAAGCCAAGCACGGGTGTCTTCTGTTCAATGTTTTCGTCAATGCGGTGAACAAGTTCGGTAAATACCGTTCGCATGTAATCAGTGCGCATATACAATGGTTTGAACGAATTGTCGTTGGCAGGTTTTTTTAGCAGCAGCTGGGTGAATTCAAAATTCGGCAGAAAATAATATTTGGTGCGCCACAGAATATTTGTGATTGCGTCTTTTCCAAACTGGCTGTTGGCATAATCACTTTGGGAATACAGCTGGTTTACAAAATTCCGTAGATAGTCGCCGTAATATTTGTCAAACAGCACTTCCCGATATGATACCCAGTCGTTCATCACTGCGCTCAGCGAGTCTGGCAGGGCAGAGAGTTTTTCGTCAGATTCAATCGTGAATTCTATGTTGTGGCAGCCGTGGAACAAATCTTCCAGGATTTTTATGAGCACAATAGTTACTTGCAAGCCGTTCTCAGGATTCAGTATGTTAAAGCCGTCTTTGAAATGGTATAGCGGCTGAAAATATGGAAACATGTCGGGGTGTTTTTCAAGCTGCAAAAATCCTGCTTGCGGAAAAAGCTGTTCCAGAATTTTCAGTCCGGTTTCAACCACTTCGTCATAAATGCCGAGCTCGGGAACGGATTTTTCTTTTTTCTTTTCGACTTCTTTTTTTGTATTTGCCTCTGCGGTGACTTTTTTCTTTTTTTCAGGAAGCAGCAAATCAAATCTGGTCAGATTCAGAAACTGCAAGATTTCTGCAATCTGTGATGTAAAAAACTGCGGGAATTCAACATAAACGGAAGAGCACATGCGCATAAGCAACGGATACATGCCTTTGAAAATCTGATTGTATACGTAGAGCCATTCAGTAATGCCTTGTTTTGCAAGCTTCTGCATAATTTTTTTTTCGGTATCTGGCAGTTCAATTATGTCTGCATAAATTTCTTTGATGAGAGCCGGTACCTGCTGTTCACCGATGTAATACACGGTAATCAACTCTTTGTAGATGGAGCGCACAAATGGAATGAGCATTGAAACTGTTATATCCGATTTTGTGTTTTCAATATCGTTTGCACATTTTTTTATGTCGTGCATTGTCCATTTTCCGACTGTGCGCAAAAAGCGGAATTTCAAATCAACTTCGGTTGCTATTTTGCTCTTGTAAACATCAGGAGAAAGCTGAATGAAAGACTTTATTGTGGTGATAAATGCCTGCATGTGCTCCACGTGTTTTTTTACAGAATATTCGGTAAATGCTTTTGAGACCCGTTCTCGGTTTTTTACGTTCAAATGGTAAATAAAGTTAAACAGACCAAAATCCGGTTTGATAGCATATTCCGAAGACATCATGGCTTTGTTCATCAGTTTGATTTCTTTTGCGCTGATGGCGGGCAAATCTCCGCTGGTTTTTTGTTTTTTTGCATCACCGCTCATCATTTGATTTACGGAGGGACTAGATTTCTGGTGGCTTGAAATAGCAGACAAAGAGGCGCTCTGTGCTGCAATGTCCGATGCGGAACGTCCTGATGCGCGTATGACTTCCGGGCGGGAGTGGCGTTTAGGCAGTGTGGACGGGTTTGGCGGCACCGAACGTTCGGGAAGCACTTCGCCGCCCAGTTTTTTTGAAAGCACCATTGCTTCTTGCGGGTCGATGGGACCGATGTTTTTTCGTGTATTGTCTATGGTTCCCGGTGCCAATGAGCGTGCAGTCTTTGGTTTTTCAGTTTTTTCGTCCATTATAATATTCCCCCTACAATCTGATGAGATATTTTTTGGTAAGTCCTGGCAGCGCTTTAAAACTGATTTTTTCACCGTCAGCGGTTAGCAGTGTTCCTTCAAAAGTTCCGTAGATAGTGTGGTATTGGGTACGCAATACAAAAATGCTCAGCTTGTGCAGACTTTCTGAAAGTGGCGTAAAGGTAAGGTCAATCATGTTTTCCGTGTCTTGAATAATCCACTTGTTCATAATGCCGTACGGATGGGTTATGACTACCGGTGGCAGTGGTGTAGTGGTGCCTTCAAAAAACAGCACGTTGCTGTTGTATGATTCTGTGTCAACGGCATCTTGGGAACTGGCCGCTATACGGAACCACACCTGTTTTTGCCCTACCATGCCAAATGCAGTTACAAATTCTCCGTGGGTACGGAAACGCATGTAGGTGCGGTTTATGTCTAAAAAGGCAAAGCCTTCAGTGTCTTTCATTGTTTTGGGATGTTCGTGGTGTGGCACCAATGTGATCGCACCGTGCACTGGCAGGGCAACAACAGTGCATGCGCTGCACCTCCGTGAAGTTGGCGAAGGAATAACGGAGGTTAGTTCTGCACAGGAATTGTCTGAAAAATGTGCAATCATGGCTGCATTGGCAGAAGGGCGCACCCTATTGCCGGCAAGATTAAAAATTACAGAAAGACGGTCGTGGTCACGATCCCAGCTGATTCTGATGTAGCGGCTTTTTTTTAAACTGGAAGTGGCGGCTGCATTCAGCTTATGGGGCACAAAGCGTTTTCTGGGTCCCATCACGGAACGGTAGGTAAATCTTTGCTTGGTTCCTGTGTGCCAAAAATTCACTTCCGCAAAACCAAAAATTTTCGCATCAAAAAAATCTATGCACCCGATGTACTCATCAAGACTGAAAAAAAAACTCAGCCTGCTTTTTATGCGTAGGTTTGTGATAAATGTTGGAAGCGGCATGGGCCCAAGGGGATTTTTTACCCCCCGAATATCCAGCCGCATCGGATGTCCCGCAAAAGTGCCAAACACGGGTTTGCCGTCTTTGACAAGCGCTTTGGGAAGTTCCGTTATTGGTCGTGTGTACACAGCACCCTCTGCGTATTGCACCTGTCTGGTTTTGAATTTGAGTAGCACGGAACTGCCGCACTTGCCCAGAGTGCTTGCGCGGTTTCCTCTCCTGCCGCAAAACACCTGTTACGATTATAAAACAAAACGCACAGAATGCAAAGGGGTATGAACCGATAGTACAGCAGACGGGCGCCAGTCCAAAATCAACTTGAAAAAGCAAATCTAATGTTTGGTTTGTGCGGAAAAGTACATACTCCGTTTCATGAAATAAAGTCTTGATTTTGCGTTGGGATGTGTTGATTTTGAGAAAGAAGCTGGATAAAATTTTTGAAAGCCGAATGCTGGCCAGGAACAGCGCGGGCGTGCAGCATTTCTTTTAAAAATGCCGCTTGCATGAAAAGTCAAACAGATTGTTTCCAGCTAATGTAGGCAGAACTGCAAAGCCACAAAACTTTGATGTAAACCGCTGGCAGGTTCATGCTGGGTAGAGTTCATTTGCAATTCTGAATATCGCTTTGCCAATTTATCTGGAATTGTTTTTGGCTTTGATCGCATATCAGTTTGTTGTCAATTTTTTGCAAACTATGGCCGGCTTTCACAATTACTGAAACGATTCTGTATTTTGAAGCACGACTTCAGATTTTTTTATTATTGACTGTAGCGCAAACGACTCTTGCACGCTCAATCATTTTTTTTGAATTGCGATGCCTGGAGACGTCGTGTCCGAATTTTCAGCAACATCTGTACCAGCATAAAAAGTATGGCGACTGTCGCAATGCAGCCGAGCACAATAAATACAATACGAATTGCCTTAAATAACTTTAGAACGCCGTTTATCTTAAACGAAAAATCAGAGAGCACATCTGCCAGTGCCAAACGTAAATCGCTACCTAAATCGCCAACTGTTTGGTCGGCAACATGTTCCGCTTCCTGGGCGGTAAGTCCGGTATAAAGCAGCGCATATACAAATATCAGCTGATTTTTTTTCTGCACAAAAAAAGCTGGCATTGCGTTCATGGCCACATCATACCATGCGTTGGTTCAAAAGTTAAGTGGTGGGCTGAATAAGGTAAAATGAATAAAGCCGCCATAAAATTGCATGGCGGCTTGTACGCAACAGAATCAACACACCCTAACGCAAAAGGCGGATATGATTTTTCTGAAATTTGATAACTGAGTCGTGATAAAGAACCCTTTAGCCTTTGCCGGATGTGTTGGTCTTATAAGGTATCGCAGCCAAGGGTACATACCCTTCATTTTGCCCCTCCCCCATACTTGTAGCAGCAAGGCTTCAAGCCGGGGGCTGGCTTCGCAGAAGTACGTTATGTACTCTTTCCGCACGAATCAGAATAATTATATTGAATCAAGCAGTTCCTGTGGAATGGTTATTCCAAGCTGCTCCGCGGTGTCTTTATTGTAAGAAAAGACACATTCTTCAACATACTGGATGGGCATGTCTGCGGGATTCTTTCCGTCGCGCAAAATTTCAACAGCCATTTTTGCAGTCTGTTTGCCGAGCGCATAATAGTTTATGCCATATGTGGCCAGCCCTCCTCCCTGCACCATGCCGTCTTCGCCGCAAATCATGGGAATTTTATTTTCGTTTGCGACCATGCTTACGGTGGCCATGCAGCTTGCAATCATATTGTCTGTAGGTGAATAAAGGACGTCAATTTTTCCCACGAGACTTTGCACTACCTGCTGGACTTCGTTTGTATTGGAAACTGTGGCATCAACATATTGAAGTCCCACGCGGTCACATGCTTCTTTTGCCATGTTAATCTGGAAGCGGGAATTTTCTTCACTTGAACAATACAAAAGCCCCACCTTTTGTGCATCTGGAAAAATCTGTTTGAGCAAATCAATCTGGGCCGAAACCGGGGTAAGGTCAGAAGTTCCGGTCACGTTTGTTTGTGGATTGGCGTTGCTTTTTACCAACTGCGATGTTTCCGGATCTGTCACGGCGGTGATAACAATTGGAATGGTGGTGGTCAAGTTTGCTACGGCCTGCGCAGCGGGAGTCGCAATTGCAAGGATAAGATCATCACGGTCTGCTACAAGTTTTTGTGCTATGGTCACACAGTTTGAAGGTTCGCCTTGGGCGTTTTGATAATCAAGCTTGATATTTTTTTTGTCAATATAGCCGGCTTCAGCAAGGCCGTCAACAAAACCTTGGTACGAAGCGTCAAGCGCAGGGTGCTCAACAAGCTGCACAATGCCAATCTTGATTTTTTTGTTGTCAGAACAGCTGGCACACAATACGGCCAGCGATACTGCGGCAAAAACAGATACAAATTTTCTCATAATTATGTCCTCATTGATTATAAAAATCTTTTTAAACTATAGTAAAGTGAATGGAACTCGTCAAGCACACGGAGCTTGTAAATTGGTTTGTGCTGAAAGGGCACATATTTCAATGTTTTTTACCGTTCAACTGCCAAGTTCCAAAAAAAACATACCCGAATTCTGCGTTGGGGTGTGTTGATTCTGCTCGCATTGGAATTAACCTCCTACTTCCAAAAAAAGAGGTTTTCTTGTATACTGGTTTTATAATTTTGGAACCACCGTATGACGCGCCACCATGCAGTGTGGAGTGCCATCAGTTTTTCCTGACTTTCATCCATTTTTTCAGAGGCATTTTATGGCAATGGTAATCCTTACATTGAATTGCGGCTCGTCGTCTGCAAAGTATCAGGTGTATGACTGGGACAACAAAGAGGTTATGGCAAATGGCGTTGTCGAGCGAATAGGAATTGAAGGAAGCTGCATTACGCACAAAGCAAAAGGAAAAAAGGTCGAGTTGGAAAGTCCGTGCCCAACACACAAAGAAGCGATTGAGCTGATTATCAGTGAAATCACAGATCCCGAGGTGGGCGTGATTAAATCGATGGATGAAATCAGCGCGGTGGGGCATCGTGTGCTGCACGGTGGAGAGAAATTCACTAAGAGTGTGCTCATTACGCCAGAAGTGCTTGATGGTTTCCGCGAGGTAATTGACCTTGGCCCGCTCCATATGCCTGCGAACATTATGGGTATTGAAGCGGCGCAGAAAGTTATGCCTAATGTTCCGCATTCCGCGATAATGGATACCGCCTGGCATCAAACTATGCCAGAAGAAACTTTTCAATATGCCATTCCGCGCGAATGGTATACTAAATATGCGGCCCGTCGCTATGGTTTCCACGGCACTTCGTTTCTTTACACGGCTAAGCGTGCGTCGGTGCTGTTACACAAAAAGCCCGAGGACACCAATGTGATTATCTGCCACATCGGAAACGGTGCCAGCATGTGCGCTGTAAAAAACGGTGTATGCTATGATACCACCATGGGAATCACTCCGCTTGAAGGCCTGGTGATGGGCACTCGGAGCGGGGATCTTGACCCTGCGCTTCCGTTTTACATAATGCGCAAAACGGGTATGACTGCCGATGAGATGGACAGTGCGCTCAACAAGAAATGCGGTTGTCTCGGTATCACAGAAAAATATTCCGACCGCCGCGATATTGAAATCGCCGCAAAGGATGGTGACAAGCTTTCGCAATTGTGCATTGAGATGGAATCACTTCGCATTAAAAAATACATTGGTGCGTTTGCAGCAGAGTTGGGTCGTGTTGATGCAATCGTATGGACGGCTGGTGTTGGTGAACGTGGCCCCGTTATCAGAAGCAAGGCATGTTCTGGCCTTGAAAATTTTGGCATTAAAATCGATGCACAAAAAAATGAATGGAGTTTTACCACAAACGCTGAAACCTGTATCAGTGCGGATGATTCTGCCACAAAGATTTTCGTGATTCCTACTGACGAGGAACTTGTGATGACGGAGGATGCCTACGCGCTTATGAAAGGCACCTACGATGTGCACACCAATTTTACTTACAGTTTCCAAAGCTCCGATTATGTAAACAAGGCACGGGAAGAAGGTCTTAAAACTGATTTGGAGAAGCGGCCAAACCTTGCCAAGGTGATTGTGCGTCCATAAACGGTTCTCCTTTTTTAAACAGTGCATGGCGCGTGGATGTATTGCTTGTTATATGCCATGCACTGTTTATACACATGCGGCGGCTGATGTTGCATATGTGAATTCATCATTCAACAAATTTGTATCCTAAGCCATACACTGTTTCAATGCAGGTGCTTCCTACTTTTTTGCGAAGTCGTTTTATGTGGCAGTCGATGGCACGGTCGTTTAGATATGTATCGTATGGATATGCGGCGGCAATCAGTTGCTCCCTAGACAGCACTTGGTTTTTATTACTTAAAAACGCTTCGAGCAGACGGAATTCGGTAACAGTCAACGAAAGCGCCGTTCCGTTTAAATTTACATTGTATGCGATTTTATTGAGAACAATTCCATTGTTGCTTTTTAAAATATTCAAAGCTGACGGGGTTTGTTCCTGCTCTGCATGATTATTGGCGGCGTATCGGCGTAAAATAACACGGATGCGGGCAATCAGTTCTCGCAACGAAAACGGCTTGCACAGGTAATCGTCTGCTCCAAGTTCCAAACCGAGCACTCTGTCAAATTCTTCGTCTTTTGAAGTAAGGAACATCACTGGTGTCAAGATTGCATGTTCACGCAGTCTTCGCAGCAGTGTGAGTCCATCCATGGATGGCATGATGATATCGAAAATGCAAAGATCAAAATGTGTTTTGGCATGAACGATTTCTTTTTCAGCTTCTGCACCGTTTGGAAAAACGTGCACGGTAAAGCCTTCCCGTTCCAATGCGGTTTTTAAAGTAAGGCGGATGTTCTTTTCGTCATCAACAACGGCAATCGTCATGGCAGTTTTATTTGGCCCATGCACCATATGCAGGGCGGTTTACATTGGTCATGCAAAATTATATCACAGTTTTTTGTACATGCGGAAGTGGGGCACGGCGTTTTGCAGATGCGGGTTGTGGTGCAGTGCGCCATGTCATGGTATAATGACGGTATGCAGTTTCGGTTTCCTATCAGCGTACAAATTTCAATTTTTTTGGTGATTGTTGCATTCATTCCTATTGCGGCAGTGCTAATGTTAAAAACATATGAAAATCAACTGCTTTCACTTACGGAACATTCAAACGTGCAACAGGCGCGGTTGCTTGCGGCAGGCCTTTCGTATACAAATAAAGAACAGGTTTTAAAACAGGATGCGCTTGGTATTTTGCAGAATATGAGGGGGCAGTTTGATTCACGTATTCGCATACTTGATGGCAGTGGCGCACTGCTTGCAGATTCAAGTAGGATGCATGTTGCGGAAGAAGATGCTGAAACGCTGAGTGTGTATGCTCGTGGCCAGCAGAACGGAACTTCAGTCAAAGCAAGTGAAACGTTTGTTTACAAACTGTTTTCAATTCCTGTTCGGCTTTATCGAAAGCTGCGTCCTCCGTTGGCAAGTTATACAAGTGCGGATTATTACACAGGCAAGGCGATATATGATGGTGCAGAAATTCAGGCTGCACTGCGTGGCCGGTATGGTGCTGTGACCCGTATTTCTTCTGGGGGCCAGGTTTCTGTTACACTTTATTCTGCGGTGCCTGTTATAAATGGTGAGCAGGTTATCGGCGTGGTGCTTGTGTCGCGTTCAACATACCGTATTTTGCAGAATCTGTACGAACTTCGCGTGGATTTGGGCAGAATATTTTTATGGTCGTTGCTTGTTGTGGTTTTTGTTGCGCTGTTTCTGGCATTCAGAATAAGTCGGCCGCTCAAAAAACTTTCATGGCAAACCGGTGAATGTGCTGATAAAAAAGGTGGCATTGTTTCAACGGAATTTATCGGCCAAAATCGGCATGATGAAATCGGCGATCTTTCCCGTTCATTTACTTTGCTCATAAAAAAATTGAACCAGCGCATTCGATATACCCAGGCATTCTCTGCGGACATTTCGCATGAATTCAAAAATCCGTTGGCCGCAATCCGCTCTTCCGCAGAACTGCTTGAGACGAAACCGAGTTCAACACAAGAACGGCAAATGCTTGTGCGCACAATCACTGATGAAGTAACGCACTTGCAAACGGTGCTTTCGGGTGTGCGGGGAATTTCAAAAATTGACAGTGCTTTGGAAGCCGAAAACATGGAGAGTATTCCTCTTGCAGAATTTGTTCAGAATGTTGCGTTACGCATTCGCCGCGCATATCCAGAAACAAATATTACCGTGGCTGTTCCTGATTCGCAGATTGTTGCGCTGTGTAATCCTGATCATTTTGACAGGCTTCTTACCAATCTGGTGGAAAATGCCGCAAGCCTTGCAGATCAGGTGTGCATAACTCTTGAGCGCACCGTGCAGGTAAAGCGCCATCTGCTTGTGCTGACCGTTGAAGATAACGGTCCTGGTATAACATACGAAGAGTCAAAAAAAATCTTCGACCGTTTTTATTCTAACCGCCGTGAACCGAATGCCGGCACCATACATGCACATACAGGCCTTGGTCTTTCGATTGTGAAAGCTATAGTTGACGCTTCGGAAGGCACCATTGCTGTTGGGCAAAGCGCAAAACTTGGCGGCGCGCAGTTTGTAGTCCACTTGCCGTATATGGCATAACGGTTTTGTTCTGTGAAGCTTAGAACTAAAGATTCTTAAAAAACACATTTATGCCATAATTTTGCCACAGTTGTTTTGTATGGTCTGCTTACAAATAAATGGAGGCATTTTTATGAAACAGAAAAAATGGAATGGAATTGGTTCAAAATTATTTTTTATTGGCGTAATTTTTTGCATATTGCTTGTTGGCTTGTTTTGCATACAGGGACAGCGTAAAAGCCGCGAGCATACATATGAAGATGCAAAATACACCATTGAGCACTCGGCGGGTGGTGCAATGCGCATGGACGGCCCATATCTTGAGATACCGGTAGTACACACTTGGTATGTTGAGCGAACCGTGGACAATAAAACTGTCCGCGATAAAAATGTTGAGCTTGTTTATGAAACTGTTAGAGCATCGTCACTTTTGATGCAAGGCGAACTGGAGTCGCAGATGCGCAGTGTCGGCATATATTCTGCACCCATATACACAGGCACATTGAATCTTGACGCAACATTTGATATTGATTTTGAAAATGCAGACGGTTATGAATATCAACTTGATAAAGCCATGTTGTATATCAATGCTGACAAAAAAAATCTTACAAAACATCCAGTGTTTGATGTGAATGGTTTCTCGCAGAGTGCTGATTTAAAAGAATCCCACGAGTATGGATCAATAGGGGACTGCATTGGTGTTCCATGTGTCATCAAAAAAGGAAAAAACACATTTAGCACAAGTGTGAATTTTCGCGGAGCCGATAAATTTATAGTCGTTCCTGCTGCAAAAGAAACATCGGTCACTGTAACTGCCGATTGGCCTTCACCGGGTTTTGCCGGTTTTGATTATCTGCCCGATACACACGCAATTACCGCCAACGGATTTACTGCAAGCTGGAACATTCCTTTTGCAAATACATCTTCTAAAATTGGATTCAGATATGTTCGGCCGGTTGATTTGTATAAACAGTTGAACCGAGCATGCACATATGGTTTTTTGTTCATCCTTGTTCCATTTTTGGTTTTATTTTTGTCAGAACTGTTTGCACACATTCATTTGCATCCCATGCACTATTTGCTTAGTGGCGCGGCGTGCATTATTTTCTTTTTGCTTTTGCTTTCTTTTTCAGAACACATTTCATTTTTTGCTTCATATCTTTTGGCTGCCAGCGCTGCATCGCTTTTGGTCAGCAGCTATCTTGCATCTGTCACAAAACGCATACGCAGTGGAATAATAATGAGCGGCGTGTTTGTGTTGCTGTATGCCTATCTGTATTTTTCGCTCAAATCCGAAGATTATGCATTTTTGATTGGCTCGCTGTTTGCGTTTATTATTTTGGCGGCTGTTATGTTTTTTACGCGAAAGGTTGACTGGAATGCATTTCATGTGTCAAAAATACAATCTGCGGAAGAACAAAACGGCACGGATTTAACCGATCCACGGAATGTTGTTTCTTCTGGCAATCTGAAAATTCCAACACAACCAGAAATATAATTTCTGGAATTTTGAAGCTGAAATATCCAGGAGCGATAGAATTAAGCATGAAAACTACTTGCAACGCATTCAAGCGGCACTGCGCAGGTTAAGAATGCTTAAGCATAAAAAACGCTTCTGGACTATTTTCAAACGGCATTGTTAGCTCTTTTCCGCATGAACCAAGAATCGGCATTTACCTTGCAGGCGGTTTGAGTTATACTGCATCTATCACTACGCGAGGTATGTTCATGTTTAAAACAATTTCCCCGGAAGCTCTCACAGACAATCCTTTTAAACTTATCGGAAAGGACTGGCTGCTTGTTACTGCATGTACAAGAGAAACCGATTCAAACGGAGAAATCCGCACGGGCAGAGTGAATACAATGACTGCAAGTTGGGGTGGGTTAGGTGTATTGTGGAACAAGCCGGTTGCAACAATTTATCTTCGTCCATCCAGGTATACAAAAGAAATTATTGACAGCACCGATAGATTTTCTTTGAGCGTGTTGCCGCAGAAATTCAAGACAGCTCTTGATTACTGCGGAAGTCACAGCGGGCGCACCGTGAACAAGCTAAAAGAAGCAAAGCTGGACGTTGAATACATGAACGGAACGCCGTGGATTGCGCAAGCCCGGTTGGTGCTGTTTTGCCAAAAACTGTATGCGCAGGAATTCAGCCCGTACAGCTTTGTTGAAGAAAGGCTGTGCAAGCAGAATTACCGCAACGATGATTTTCACACCATGTATATTGGAGAAATTGTAAAGGTGATGATTGACAAACGATAACGGCGCTATCGTTGGCAAGAGGCCTGTTTGATATTTTCCGCTGTTTTTTGGTCAAACAGGGTACGCACCAGTTCCATGGAAAATTCTTCGGCGGCACCAGAGCTGCGTCCAGTAATAACGGTGTCGTCATGGATAAACGGCACACCGCTTACATGTGTTGATGCGTGTTGTGGTGCCTGTGTGTTTGCGGGCACTTGAAGAGGCCGCACAGATTGCCGCAACCACTTTATTCTGTGCCATCATTTCATATATGAAAAGAAAGTGCCGGCTGGCATTTTGCAATGTTTGCGGTTCCTGGCAGTCCTCCGGGAACAATTACCGCGTCTGGCAAGATATGCATCAAGTGTTGTGTCTGCCGTGACCGGTATTCCATGTGCTCCCATAACGGTACGATTCACACTGCCTGTGGCTGCAAACGTTACTTCGGCACCGGCGCATCGCAAGTAGTCGATGGGCGTTACCGTTTCTATTTCTTCAAATCCTTCTGCCAAAGATACGAGTGCTTTTTCATGTTTATCCTCCTAAAAAATGCCGTGTGGCATGTGTATTTATCGCATTCACACTGTCTACGGTAAAATTTTTGGTTCATATGCTTCCTGCACTAAAAAAAATATCAAGTTTTTTCAGTGCAGGAAACGCCATTTAGTAACGGAGTGAAAAACGGCAGTAGATAACCGAGTTTTGAAAAAGTCGGAGTTAAAATCAGCGGCGGTATTTCGACACTGATTTTAAACGTTCCTAAAAACGCGGCACCACATAAAGTCTTGACTTCCAAAGATGTCGCGCTTGTCCGTGTGAACGGACACGTTGACGGCAGTTTGGCAAGTTGTTTCAGATTTGACTGATAAAAACTTGGTCTTCAGCATTCCGCAAAACGAACCGTAGCGCCCGGCTTCAGTATTTTATCTGCCAAACAATGTGCTGAATAGGCTCTTGCCAAGGAACCATTCCTGTTGAAATTATACAACTAAAATTGTAAAATGTATGCATGAAATCTGTGCTCTTGATAGATGCCTCTCCGATGTTCACCGATTTTTTAAAGGAGAAACTTGAAGCTGAACACGTACATGTTGAAACTGCATCGGGTAAACGTGATGCCTATACACGTCTTATCAATATTTTGCCCGATTTGGTGATTATCAATATTGCCAAAGACCTAGATGAGCTTGATGATTTTCTGGAAAAAAAACGGAGTGACCCGAATGCCCATGGTATTCCCATTATTATAAGCGGCCCTGTGATTGAACGCAAAAAAGTGGCACTTCTTGCGCATTATGGTGTTATGAAATATTTCACCAAGCCCATAAAATTTGATATTTATTTTGCCTCTGTTTCAAAGATTTTAAAAAAGCCATTTTCTATGGACACCACACCTTGCATTTTGCAGATGCATATAAATGAAAATATCATTTTTATAGAAATTGCCCAAGGGCTGAATAAAGAAAAAATCTCGCTGCTCAAATACAAGCTCCCCCAGGTGATGAACAGCAACAACATCAACCATCCGAAAATCATTATAATGATGACTGCCTTGCAGCTTTCGTTTATGGACGGCGCAAATCTTGAGCAGTTGTTGGACAACGTGATTGCGGACAACCGGGTGCAAAACAAAAATGTAAAAGTGCTTTCATTTGATACATTTACAAAAGAGTTGATTGAGGGCCATCCATCCTATGTGGGTATTACTGTTGCAACTCGGCTTAGCGATGTGCTTGAAACGCTGGTAGATAGCAGCACTAACACAAACCTCGCGGAACTTGTTGCAAACAGAATACTCGATGCAAATGGTCAGGTTGAAACAGGTGAAGTGGGAATGCGCTTTGTAAAAGATTTGGGTTCCCGAAGAATTTCAGATTCAGACCGCGGCCTGCTCATGGAAATTGCCGTGATTGATGGTGATGGTATAACTAGAAAAACATTGCAAGAAGCATTTGCCGCAATCGGTGGAAAAGTGCTGGCATTTTCAAACGGCACTGATTTTATGGACGCTGTTTCTAACGGACAGAAATTTGATGCCGTTATTCTTAACTTGGATTTGGTTGGTATGACAGGCACCGATGTGCTTAAGAATTTACAACGGGTCAATTTTTCAACGCCGATTCTTATATATTCGCAGGCAGTTGAAAAAGAAACCATCGTTACGTCTATGACATTGGGCGCAAGCAGTTTTTTAATCAAACCGCAAAAACCTGGTACAATCATACGGAAAGTGCTGGATATTATTTCGCATGAACAGTAGTGGCTTTATGATGAACGATTCTGCAAAAAAAACGAACTATCATACCCATACCACGTTCTGCGATGGTAAAGCGGATCCAGAAACCATAGTACGTGTCGCGATACAAAAGCGGTTTGATATTTTGGGTTTCAGCGGCCATTCCATGTATCCTTTTGCAAGTGACTGGCATATTGCGCCACGCGAACACGAAGCATATTGTGCCGCGATTCAGCATGTGGCGGAACAGTACCGCGATTCAATAGAAATTGTTCTGGGATTTGAATCTGATTTTGTAGACGGCGTTTGTGCCCCTGATCTTGAAAGCTATGGTCGGTTTAAGCCTGATTTTCTGATTGGTTCCGTGCATTACGTTCCTGGCTCAAAGGGATTTTTTACAGCTGACGGCGACCCGCCTCAGGTGCGCACGGCAATCAAACAGTATTTTAACGGAAACACAAAACAGGCAGTGCAAGCCTATTTTTCCGCAGAACGCGATATGCTCAGAAAATGCTCCTTTACATTTTTAGGACATGCTGATTTAATTCGCAGACAGAACGGCCCGAATATTAGAATAGAGCCCCTGTTCAATGAAAATGACAGCTGGTATCGGCAGGAGCTTGTGGATCTGGCAAACAGTATTGCACATGCAGACGTTTGCGTTGAGCTGAACATGGGAGGTATGGCCCGTGGCATCATGCAAAGCCCATATCCTTCTTTGGATTTGCTGGAGCTTCTGCATGAAAGAAATGTTCCAATAACGCTAAACGCTGACGCACATCGCCCGGAAACCTTGGACTATGCTTTTTGCGAAGCGCTCCTGTTTGCAAAAAAAGCCGGCTACAAAGAACTGCTGTTCTTTAGTGCCGGCCAGCTCCATTCACAAAATATTGATGTGCTTTACAATCATTTGTTTTCGTGTTCAAGCTGCTGCTGACAAGTAACACAAAGCGCCGCATAAGGAATGGCTTCAAGCCGTCCTTCAGGTATTGATTTTCCGCAGCGTAGGCACAGACCATAATTTCCCTGCTGGATACGGTCAAGCGCACCGTTAATCATGGTGAGCCGCTGCTGGTCTTGGTAGCCCAATGAATCCAGCAGAGCACGATCTATGGTGCCGGAGGCAATGTCAACAATATCGCCTGAATCTTTTGTTTCGTCAAGTTTGCGGGATTGTTCGCTGTGGTCGGCCAAAGTTTCCAAAATCTGATTACGCTGTGTTATGAGCTTTTTTTTCTGTTTTTCTACAAAGTCCTTTTTCATATCAAGCCCCTTGTTGACAATTTTATCTGTTTTGTACATACTAGTATACGAATAATTTATTAAAAAGGCAAATAAATTTTTGGAGGAATCGTGGCTAACAAAGATGACGCTATAGAAGTGGAGGGCATTGTAAAGGAAGCATTACCCAACACAATGTTTCGTGTGGAATTAAAAAATCAGCATATTATCCTGGCACACTTGAGCGGCAAAATGCGGAAACACTATATCAAGATTGTTCCCGGTGACAGTGTGAAAGTTGAGCTTTCACCATATGATTTGAACCGTGGGCGTATTATTTTCCGTGAGCGTTAAAATTCACTTGTAAAATCATCCTTAACAATTCCAGGTGCCACCGAAGTTATTTTTCACTGGCGACTATGTATTTAAATGAACGAAACACATTTGCAATGCCACGGAATGTTGAATACAGGCAGATTATGTTGATTGGAAAGAACAGCAAAAAAAGCCTTAGCGCCATAATTGAAAACAGGCTTTGTAAAACGCTTCTTCCCAGCATGTTCCAAGCCTGTTTGCGTGTTGGTTTTTCTGTATTGCGCGAAGTCCATGTGTAGGAATACTGCTGGTTGTATCGGGATTGATGTTGGCTGTTTTCTTGATTGTTGAAGAATTCCCAGAATGGATCTCCGCCGCTATTCCATGAACCATAAGTGCCTGTTCCGTAGAATCCTGACTCTTTTTCTGTTTGTTGGAAATCACTTCCATTCCGCTGATATTGCTGATAGGATTGCGTGGAGCCGTAAAGGTCATATTGGCGTCGTTTTGTTTCATCTCCCAGGACAGAATATGCGGAATTGACTTGCTTGAATTTTTCTTCAGCTGCTTTATCGCCTGAGTTTCGGTCGGGGTGGTATTTGAATGCGAGGTTGCGGTATGCTTTTTTGATTTCTTCTGCGGTGGCTGTTTTTGAAACCCCGAGTGTTTGGTATAAATCTTCCATCAGTAAAAAAATACTCAAAAATCATGGTAATTACAAGGCTTATGCAAGAAAAACAGCAAATTATTTTAAAAGCACCCATGTTGCACCAGACCCACCGTTGTTTCGGTCGGGGTGGCCGCTGGTGCCAAGTCGCGCATCCTGTTCAATGAACTGTTTGACCATTGGTCCCAGCACAGGATCTGAGCCGTGGCTGTGGTTGCCTTTTCCGTGAATAATCATGATTTTGCGGAGTCCGCGCCGTTTGCAGTCTCCTACAAACAAGTTGACCCTTGCCCAGGCTTCGTCGCGGGTGAGGCCATGCAAGTCCAGGATGGCTTGCGGTTTTAAAGAACGCAGATATTCGAGGTTGTGCAGGAGGGCCCGTTCTGCTGCTTCATCGGCGATTTTGTCTTTGTCAACTGTGCCGTATCGGTTGAGCCATAATTCTATAGGATTTATGCGCTGCTGGTTATCTTTCTGCATCTGCTGTTCAAAGGTGTAGCCTTGGCGTAGCGCTTCTTTTTCCTCTTTTGTTGGTGCATTTGCTTTTTTGTGCGATTTCTGCGGGTATGATTTTTTTTGCGGCACTTTCTTTTGTGCAGCATCCCACTGGTTCAAAATATCTCCAAAGTCCATATTTCCGTTCCTCCAACATGTAGGATCTTCTAACGGCATACATAATGCCGCCTCAAATATTTTGTGCCGCAGTTGTGCGCTGTGGCTCGTGATTCATTATGCGTTCCATAATTCGGGCTGCTTTTATAAAAGCGTTTGGGTTAAACATTTGCTTATGTTCTGCCACATTCAAAATTATTTTACTGGATGATATACAGTGTATTTTGTGGAACCCAGCCCAGAATGTCGTTGTACTTTATGTAGGCCCAGCTGCCTGCTTGTTGTTTTACCAGCACTCTGCTTCCTGCCTGCACCGTTACATCGGATGTCCGATGCAATTCTGGAATTGCGTTTATTTCACCGCCAGCAAATAGCGCGGTTTTTGTGCACACCTGCATTCCAAGCAAAATTGAGCCGCAGGTGCAAGGCAGGCAGCATATCAGGCACCACAAGGCTGCCTGTTTTTTTTTGAATACAAATAAAAGCACTGTGGCAATAAGACTTGCCGCAGAAAACACTTCGAACAGTGCAAACAGTGGAACGCTTGGTTCCGCAGGGCCCGGCGCGAGTCCTGCGGCAGTTTCCCATTCACTGCGTTTTTTGGAATGCTTGCTAAAAGGAAAAGAATGGCGTTCACTTTGGCGTAACGAAAGCAGTTCTGCAAGATTTTCAAATTGAACAGGCTTCACAGACTTTAGTGTTTCATCTGGCTGTGGCTCGCTGAATGCATAGGCAAATACCTGTTCAGTTTTTTGTGGTTTTTCATCAGGCTCTTTCATAGGCCCCACAAAAAATGATTGCGGAGGAAGTGTTAGTTCTATGCGGCTTCCATTGTATGCTGTTGCGGTTACAGACAGCGAAGGAATTTCATATTCCCCCTGCACAAGAGGCTGCCAGTCAAAACGTGCGACCGGCTCTGCCTTTTGCGAAAATTCTGTGCCACGGGGAATTCCTTCGGTAATTTCGTAGCGGCAAATTTCTGAAAACAATGAATTCTGCGGAATGTTCCAGGAAAAGCTTACAATCTGAACAGCATAGCGAATGTACACCGTAAAAATAATATGCGTGGCTGCGGAAACTTCAAAACGCTGTTTTGCATTGTGTGCATGCGGTTGCTCCACTACTGCAAAAAGCTCTGGCTGAATCAACTGCGGATTTTCAAAAACCGTTATAGGCTGAACAGGAATGTCGTAGGTCTTCCCGTAAATGCGAACCTTGAACGGGGAAAGTTCATACGAACCCGGTTTTAAAAACCTGAGCCACACATGTATTGTTGTGCCGGCTGTGCCATTTGCAAGAAGCGATTTTTCTTTTCGGGATGAAAGCAGCGCCACATTTTCGGAAAGTGAATCGGAGACAATCTGCACTTTATCTGGAGCAAGTTCCGGGATTTCCAGCATGACTTCGTTTTCAGCACCAACAAAAAAAGGGTTTTGCACCGCTCTGAATAAAAGCGAACGAATTTGTTCTGCGGAAGGTCGTGCATTCAAACTTGTGCCGCACAAAATTGCCAGCACTGTGCAGGTTAATAATCGCGGGCTGAATGCTCGGAATGCTGAAGCTGGTTTTTCCATTGATTTTCCTCGTTTTCACGGATGATTGAAAACAGCACCTGTTCAAGAGTGTGCTCTTCTGAATTTTCTGAAATTGGCTGAAGTTCCTGTTCCTGCGCTCGACTTTGCAGCGAATCTTCACGCAAGGAAAGCTCCAGGTTGATTTTTGCATTGTTGCTTGAGCTATCGATTTTGAGAGCGTTTCGGAAACACGAAGCTGCCAGCGCGTAGTCACCTTTTTTGTGTGCGATAATTCCAGAATTGTACAGAATGGCAAATTGCACGGAAGGAGGGGCGTTGGCTGCAATCTGTTCAAAACGTTGTTGGGCGGCTTCGTCTTCTTCCTGCATAAGATAAGTGACTGCAAGTCCGTACAGGGCATAGTTGGCACATAACCAATCGCCACGCCGTTCGGAATTGTCGGCGGCCTGCAAAAAATAAACCACTGCCTGCTGGTAATGTTTTCGGTTCCATTCAAGGCGGCCTTTGAGTATTTTTTCACCATCTTTTAGCCGGGGTGTGCAGGATGTAAACGCAAGGCACAGTACAAAAAGTATTGCAGTCCGCTTTGTTCTTTTTCCAAAGTCAAGTTCACTGAACAAAAACGATGCTGCAAAAAACACGATTGCAAGCGCAATAAAAAGCGTGTGGTGGCTCACTTGTTTTATTTCATATGCGATGGCAGGTTGTCCGTTTTTGCTTGGTTCTTGCAGCATGTGCAGCAGTTTCCATGCCGAACTTGGCTCCGAGGCATCGATGTAAGAAACCTGGGCGCTTTCTCTGCCGTGCTTGCTTTTTTCTGTTTCTTTTGAAATAGTGGCGACCAATTTTTCCAGTGCATTGGAACGGAGCGCTGTTTTTATCACGGTCTTTCCATCGCCAGCTAAGATTTCACTTTCGCGTTCTGAACCAAAGCCGACAATCACTACTGAAATGCCATACTTGACAGCATTTTGTAACGAAGCTAAAAGGGTGCCGTCTGTTTCTTCACCATCGGTAAACAGCCATATGCACGAGCTGTTTGCGGATTGTGTTGGAAATGAATTGATTGCCATGGAAATGCCGCTTCCAAGGCTGGAGCCTTCCGCAGTCATAAGCAGCGGAGAAAGCGATGGCAAAAGAGAACGAATGGCTTCCAGGTCTTCGGTGAGAGGAATCGCAATAATGCCGTTGCCTTTTGCAAGCACTACCGAAATACTTGTACCTTGCAAATGGTCAAGCAGTTCGTTGGCATAGCTTGCAACAGATTCAAGCCGTGACATACCGCCGGGCGCGTCTTTTGCCTCCATGCTGTACGAAATGTCAAACACCAAGGAAATCGACTGTCCGTTTTTTTGCACGGGTACTAAATTTGTTCCCCAAGAAATACCGGAGGCTGCCACCACAAGCAACGCAAATGAAAGGCTACGCAATATGGTGCGCATTGTGAATCTCAAGTGAAGCTTGTGCAATGCATATGATTTTTTTTGTATGCTGTTGTATTCCACAAGGCTGAAAACAAAACGGCGGTATGAAAGCAACGCATACAGCAGCGCAGGAATGAGCAGGAACAAGGCATAAAAAACTGCGGGGCGTTCACAAGAAAAATTCATAGCACCTCCCGAAGAACCAAACTTCGTATGATCCATGCGAGTATGGCAAGAAGTCCCGCCAAATACAAGAATTGCCTGTAATATTGCGCGTCATGATTTTTGAGGTGGTAGCTTTGTGCAACGCTTTCGTTTTTGCTCACAGATTCAAGCGCCTGCGAAAGGTCAGACATGTTTTCTATGGTGAAAAATTTTCCGTTGGCTTCTGTCGCTATCTGGGCTAATTTATGAATATCATAGTTTGAATCAAAATCCCCGGAATAAACTCGGCCTGTTTTTGGATCAACATATTCAATTGAAACACGTCCTCGGGTTCCAATGCCAAGCACATACAACGAAATATTTTTTTCTTTTGCAAGATGTGCGGCCGTAAGTGGATGAATGGCTCCTGCGTTATTTTCACCATCAGTGATAAGCACAATGCTTTTTTTGGGAGATTGCGATGATTCAAGATGATAGACTGCATAGCTTATTCCGGTGCCAATCGCTGTGCCATCGCCCAGTTCACCTGCTATCAGCGATTCAAGCCTTGTAAAAAATGCGGAACGTTCCATTGTTGGTGGAACCACAAGCGCCGCATCTTTTGCCATCTGAACCAGTCCTACGGTTGCACCGCTGTTTTGCTGCGCAAGCACGGCAATGGCTTGCTTTGCGGCTTCAATCCTGCTGGTGCCTGCAATGTCGCGGGCCGCCATGGAAGGACTTGTATCAATCACAAACAGGATGTCTGCGCCTCGGGATGAATATACTTTTTCTTGGTGGTGCACTACCGGTTCTGCACAGGCGATAATCGTGCATACAAAGCTGCATATCATCAGCACTTGAACAAATCCTGAAAAAAAAGAACGTAGACCGTTTTTCCATTCAAACTGGGAACCGTTCCAGTCTGCAAGTACCAGCGGAAATGTCATGCGCGTAAAAATATGTGCTGCCCGCAAAAAATACAGCGCAGGAATGAGCAGCAGTAAAAAGAACGCCGCAGGATTTTCAAATTCAATCATGCATTGTCTCCTTTGGCTCATCGCTACGTTCAAAGTCAGCAACACACTGAATTGTCTGGTCTACAACTTGCTGCCGTTCGTCTTCTGCAAAACAGGCTTCGTGTTTGCTTTGTGGAATCTGTCGGGAATCAAGAGAGCCTTGTGCATATCGGATATAGTCCGTTCTGACAAAAAGTGAATACACTTGTATCGCAGCGTTTTCTTGGAACGAGCTTAGCATGTTTCCGGTAAGCTCATTGGTAAACGTGACGAGATGCTTTACCGCAACCGATTGATAAGAAGCGCAGAATCGGTTGGTAAGATAAGTGCGCATTGTTTGCTGCCACCGCGCCGCAAATTCTTTGTCGGTGGTTTGTTTGGTTAAAAGCAAACGCAAACGGTGTTTTGTAAGTCTCACATTCCATTGACGGCTCAGCGTGTTTCTTAACGTCCTTATTTTTTTTATGAATAGCGAAAAGTGTACAACTAAGAATCCCAGTCCCAATAGCATCGCAATTACAATGACAATCAGCGACCATACAATGTACTTTGTGCCAGGCAACATGAGTGGTGCGGCTGGTGGACGAAGCTGCGAGGCTCCCAGCCGTTCAGCAAGCGAGGCGATGTTTATGGGTTCGAGCAAAATGGTGCAAGTTGGAAGCGGCTGTTGTTGTGAAGTTTCTGGTGAATCAGATTCAGTGGGTAAAAAACGGCAGGCCGCGTACAAGTCAAATGGTGGAATCTGTATGGTACCGGGTTCCCAAGGAATTATGGTGATGTCGAGCACATAGTTCAGCCCGTTGCGGGAGATTGTGGCTTCGGAAATTGTACAACGGTTTGCCACAGAAGTAAACGCTGGTAATGCAGGTGAAAGAATAAGCGAATCATTTTTGATGCGAGAAGAAGGAACACAGTCAAAAAAATCAGCTGGTGAGCGGAATGAATATATGATATGTGCGGAATCACCAACAAATACTTCTTTAGGAACAAGCACTTGCCGGGTGTTTTCAATCTGCTGGGCATTGATTGATATACAGTTCAGAAAGAACAGCGCCCAGACCACAAGCCGCAAAAAAGTAGCACTTTTCATGCAAACTCCTTGGAGGCAAAAAATGCACCAAGTTCTGCGGCCACATCATGTTCGGTTCCGATGATTAGCGGCACTGCTCCATGGCGAAGACAATCTTTTTGCCAGCGCTGTACATGCATGTGATTATATTCACGCCATTCCTGGGCAAAGCTTGCAGATGAAGTTGGTAACAGACCCAAAAAATGCGTTTCCGGGTCTGCAAATGGAACGGTGCCGATACGGGGAAGCTGTTTATCTAGCGCGTCCGTTATGCGCACGGCAAGCACATCGTGATGCAAAGCCAGCCGTGCCAATGGCTGCACCCAACCATTTGTGCGAAAGTCTGAAATAACTACAACGAGTGTGCGTTTTTTTAGAACTTTCCATACGCCTTCCAATGCAGTTTGCAGCACCGAACCAGAAATGCGGTTTTGCGCTGCATGGTCAAATCGAGATAGAATCATGAGAGCATGATCTTTGCCTGTTTTTTGTGGGCAGAAGAATGAAATGCGTCCGTCAAAAACAACGGCTCCTAATGGGCTGTTGTTTTGTGTGGCGGCCATTGCAAGTAGCGATGCACATTCGAATGCAGTTTCAAAACGTGATTGCTTTCCAGAACCGCCATCCATCGAAAATGAAGCGTCAACAACAAGGAATACCGAAAGCTCGCGTTCTTCTTCAAACTGTTTTATGAAAGGTCTTCCCATGCGTGCAGTAACATTCCAGTCGATAGTGCGCACATCATCGCCATGAAGGTATTCTCGTACACCGCTGAATTCAACTCCTTGCCCGCGATATACTGATTTGAATGTTCCGCTACGCATACCTTCTGCCAACGACAGCGCATGGAGATTTAAAAGATAGGCACGTTTTGCAAGCGATGTTTTGTTCATGGCTTATGGAATTGGAACCACGTCCACAATTTTTCCAATCAAATCATCGGCGCTTACACCATCTGCGGCGGCTTCGTAGCCAAGCACCAGACGATGGCGCAGAACAGGTTTTGCAACAGCCTGCACATCTTCAGGTAACACAAAACTTCGGTTTGCGAACAGGGCCTGTACTTTTGCGCACCTAAGCAGAGCGATGCCTGCCCGTGGAGAAGCTCCGAATGAAATATAATGCAGGATGTCGCTGTGGTGCTGCGTGGTGGTAAATGCTGCGTGGCGCGAAGCTTCCGTGTCTTGTGCAGGACGGGTTACATTTATTAGCGAAACAATATAACGCAGTATGGCATCGTCAACGGTTATGGCTTCAACAGCTGCGTGGCATTTTGCAAGGACAGATTCAGGAAATACTTTTTTTACTGGGATGTCGATGGCATTTCCGTTGGTTTTTACAATCTCCAGTTCTTCTTCTGGAGTAGGGTAGGGTACAAGCAGTTTTAAAAGAAAGCGATCTAATTCCGCTTCAGGCAATCCATATGTGCCTTCCTGTTCAATAGGATTTTGAGTGGCAAGCACAAAAAACGGATGTGGCAGTTTATGGGTGGCATCTCCGATGGTAACTTGTTTTTCGGCCATGGCTTCAAGTAGCGCAGACTGCACTTTTGCGGGTGCTCGGTTTATTTCATCTGCAAGCACGATGTTTGCAAATACGGGCCCTTTTCGTACTGAAAAATTTCCGGTGGCCTGTTCGTACACCAATGTGCCGGTTACATCTGCGGGAAGCAAATCGGGTGTAAACTGAATGCGTTTGTATTCCAGCCCGGAAAGGTCTGCAAAAGTTTTGACCGCAAGTGTTTTGGCAAGTCCCGGTACGCCTTCAAGCAGCACGTGGCCACCAGAAATAAACGCAGTGATAATTCCGTCAACAATGGAGGAAAGTCCCACCAAGCGTTTGGCCGCTTCCGCGCGGCATTTTTGAATGGAATCGGCACAGTCCGAAAAATCTGACTTGGTTATTTTTGCTTCCATAAAAACATAATCCTTTTGTTAAAACAAACAATACAATGAATGGCAAATTAAAGCAACATGTGCGCAAAAGCACGGCATTGTTGTTTTGCCAATATTGATGGCACCGTAAACAAGATTTTATTCGTGCGGAAAGGGGATGTACTCTTGCCTGCAATGTTTTATAATAACAATACACCCAACAAAGTCTAAAGATTTTTATCACTCAGCTACCAAGTTTCAGAAAATAATACCCATCTCCCGCATCGGGTGTGTCGATTCAATTATTCAGCATTAGATAAAAACAGCTCATTGGTTGCATTTTGCTGCGTGTTTACTTTGTCATTTCATTCATGCTGAATGTTCGGTTTTTATGGCAAGAATGGCGCAGAAAGCAAAAGCATTTGCATTATTAAAAAAGGTGCTATATACTTTTAATGAAGGCTGAAACTTGTGGACAAAGGTGAGCGTATCGTTTCAGCAGTTTTGTGCAATGATTCGGTGGTGCAGGCTGTGCCAAAATTAGCGGCTATGCTGAATCTGAATAGCAAGTGTTCGGGTGTATGGGGTTTTGTATGCTTATTCGGACTTGAACTATAGCGCAGCCGTCATTCCGCTTTTACGCATTGCATATTTGTTTTGAAACATGTGGAACAGCATGAACGTAAAAAATATCCTGAACGGCATTGCATTGTGTATGCTTCTGATGGCACTCTGTCCGTGTGCATGCAAAAACAAAGACGGTGAATCTTCCAGCTCTGGTGCCCAGATTTTGATGGGTTTTTCCCAGATTGGCGCTGAAAGTGCATGGCGCAAACGGAACACACAATCTGTTCTTGAGGCGGCGGAACAGAACGGCATTCAGCTTATTTTTGATGATGCCGAACAAAAACAGGCAAACCAGCTAAAGGCGATTCGTTCGTTTATCGTGTACCGCGTTGATGTGATTGCGTTTGTGCCAATTGTGGAAGACGGATGGGATAATGTGCTCCGCGAAGCAAAAGAAGCGCACATTCCAGTGCTGATTGTTGACAGGAAAATTAAAACTTCTGACGAAAGCCTGTATGCCGGTTACATCGGCGAAGATAGCATTGAAGAAGGACGAAAAGCCGCACGTTTTTTGTTGCAGAAATATGAAGATGTACGCGGCCCACTGAATATCATGGAAATAACAGGTACCGTGCATTCTTCGGTGGCACGGGAACGAAGCGCAGGCTTTAGGGAAGTGCTGAATGGCTATCCCAAATTTTCGATTGTGTATAGCGAGTCTGCTGATTTTTTGCGCTCTCGTGGCCAAGAAGTTACCGAACAGATTATACAGTTTAACGGAGCACTCAAAATAGGAAGCAAGCCCGTTCACATTATTTTTTCACACAATGATGCCATGACGCTTGGGCTTTTGGACGCGCTCAACCATCACAATATAAACGCAGGTACCGATGTAACCATAGTCAGCATAGATGCCGAGCAAAAAGCCATAAATGCTTTGAAAGATGGAAGAATAAATTGTGAAATCGAATGCAACCCCGAGCTGGGCCCCGAATTGATGCGCCTTGTGAAAACCATTGCAAATCGGAACACAATTCCTAAGTTCACGTACATTAAAGAACAGGCTTTCACCGAAACCGACGATCTTTCTGCTATAGGAATCCGCAAATACTGATGAAACATAAAAGCCCGCAAAAAAACTTTAGCCTTCAGCATACACTGCAAACTTCCAATTTTATCATCGTGTGCATTTTGATTATTCCTGCTGTGTATTCAATTATATTGTTCAGAATTTACACGCGCCAATACGACAGCATTATCACAAATGTAAGCCGCGCAAACGAAGTGAACCAAATCGTAAAAACTAAGATAACGCATGAGCTGTGGGATATTGTTTCTGGCTGGAAAAAATTCAACGATGGGAACCAGTATGAAGTGCTCGCTGAAATCAAAAACGGTGTTAATGAAATGCTTAAAGGCTCCACCGACAAAACGAATGTGCAGCAGCTGGAACTTGCTTCGCGCACGGTGGAAACTCTGTACAAAAATGTGAACGAACTTGGCGTGCAGATGGCGCAGGGCTCTTCGGTGAGCCATAACGAACGTGCACTGGATGAAATTAGGAGCATTACCGCGCTGCTTTCGGAAATTCTGCAAGATTTTGTTGTATCTGAAATTGAAGGTGCTGCGGTAACCAACGAGCACATCAAGCACATGGCATTGATATTCACCGTGTTGCAGTTGGTCATATTGGTTCTGGTAATAGCTCTGGCCCTCACAAGGCTTAGACAGCTTATGGAGTCAGTGCGCCAACCTGTTGCAGACATGGAACGGCTTTCTTCGCGCATTGCCGAAGGCGACCTTACCGCGCGGGTTGAGCCACCGCATATCCGTGAACTGCAACATCTTGCGGAAAACCTGAACACGATGGCGGCCAGAATTCACGGCTTGATTGAACAGAATATCGCAGAGCAGAAAAATCTGCAAAAAGCTGAATTAAAAGCGTTGCAGGCGCAGATAACACCGCACTTTTTGTATAACACATTCGACACAATTATTTGGCTTGCCGAAGCCGAGCAGATTGACGATGTAATAAAAGTAACGACAGCATTTTCTGAATTTCTTCGTATTTCACTTAGCCGAGGCCACGAATGGATTACCGTGCAGCAGGAGATTTCGCATGTGCGCCATTATCTCACAATTCAGAAAATACGCTACGAGTCAATTCTGAATTATACCATTACGGTTGATGAACGTCTTGACAATTTTCAGATGCTCAAACTTTCTTTGCAGCCATTGGTTGAAAACGCAATCTATCACGGCATAAAAAATAAGCGCGGACGCGGACACTTGCAGGTTCACGCGCAGCTTGTTCCCGCAACCAATGCTGGTGAAACTCCGCATATGCGTTTTGCCATTGAAGATAACGGAATCGGTTTTACAAAAGAAAAGCTGGAGCAGGTTTATGCAACACTTCATCAGGAAGCCGATGCGGAACACCTGACAGATGTGTATGGTCTTTACAATGTGAACAAGCGGCTGATTTTGTATTATAATGCTGAGAGCGATGGCCTGCACATTCAAAGCGAAGCAGGCAAAGGCACAACGGTCTGGTTTACGGTGCCATGCAGAATAGCCGATGGAGAAAGCAATGTATAGCGTTTTTATTGTTGACGATGAACAGATTGTGCTTGACGGCATCAGAAATAAAATTGAATGGGAATCTTCCGGATTTACATTTGCAGGAGAAGCCTCGGACGGCGAACTTGCTTTTTCTATGGTGCAAGACGTAAAACCCGACATTCTGATTACAGACATAAAAATGCCGTTTATGGACGGACTTGAACTTTCACGGCTTTTAAAAAAGAATCAACCGTGGATTCGCATTATCATTCTTTCGGGCCATGATGAATTTGATTTTGCCAAAAAAGCTATTTCAATCGGTGTGGAAGATTATATTTTAAAACCAGTCACGTCTGATGGTTTGCTTGCAAGTCTGCGCCGTGTTGCCGCCGAACTTGACAAAGAACGCAAGCAGGTTTCAGACATTTCGCATCTACGCGAAGAATTGGAATCAAATTCTGTGCTGGTGCGGAACAAGTTTTTAACAGAACTTGTGCTTGGCAGTACGGAATCCTCGTTGGTATTACAGCAGGCAGAAACCTTGCAGCTTGACATGTTTGCGCGGTGCTATCGGGTAAGTGTGAGCGAATTCCATTCCAAGGTATATGAGCAAACTGTGGCGCCAGATTTACGTTCACGGGTGTTGCGGTATACAAAAGAGCGGGAAGACTGTCTCGGTTTTTTTATTTCGCCGCTAAGGTTTGTGTGCATTGTCAAAAGCAACGATGAATCAGATTTAGAAACCGAATGCTACAATCTTGCGCGAGCAATTGAACACGACACTGTGCAGCATGGCAACTTTGCGGTGGTTACAGCGATTGGCTGCCAGGTTGGACATCTTTCGGAGCTGTGCAATTCGTATGCGGAAGCTGGCAAAGTGATTGACAATGCGCGGTTTGGAAACAAAAACCGAATTGTAAGTGCGGAAGACATCAACAAAACGAGCGATGGACTGCTTTCATTGCAGGAACATGACCCTATAGTTGACCGTTTGCGGTATGCAAACAAAAACGAAATTGACGCAATAATTTCGCAGTACCTCGCTGTTTTAAAAGACAATTCAACTCATTTTTCAATTATTGCCTCGTATTTGCTGGTTGATGTGATTATGGGCATTTCAAAATTGATTGAAGATTTGGGCGGTGACATAAAAAACATATTGCCAGATGTGGTGAACCATAGTTTTGTGGAAAGCGCCGTTCAGAATGAAGATGTGTTCATTGCAAAAGTGGGAACTATGCTTGCGGCGGCCTTGGATTTTCGCGATTCACGCATTCAGGGCCGCTACGGTGATGTGATTTTAAAGGCTAAACAGTTTATCGAAAAAAATTATGCTGACCCGAACATCTGCCTTACTTCAGTGGCAGAAGCAGTGCATTTGAGTCCAAACCATTTTAGCACTATATTTTCACAGGAATGCGGACTTACATTCATTGAGTATCTAACGGACGTGCGAATCGGTCATGCAAAAAAACTTCTCCATGAAGGTGACTTAAAAAGTGCGGATATTGCCTATGACTGCGGATTCAGTGACCCCCACTATTTTAGTTTTATTTTCAAAAAAAACACAGGCCTTTCACCTCGTGAATACAGAAACGGCCAACAGAATAAGGCTTAAAAAAACGGGCTCCGTGGTTGGAGCCCGTGTAGCGGTTATTTTGTCCGGCGGTTTTTCAGAATCACAAACACGCTTTGCAGCACAATAAAGAAGCACAAAATTATTGAAAGCACAATCTTGCTCCACCAGGAGGAAAGAGTTCCTTGGCAACGGATAAGAGTTTCGATTGTGGCCTTGATAAGCACACCAAAAAATGTGCCGATAACGGTACCAACACCGCCCGTGAGCATGGTGCCTCCGATAACTGCCGAAGCGATTGCATCCATTTCAAAACCACGTGCCTGTTCAACAAAACCTGCCGTTGTGTTCAGGCAGAACACTAACCCGGCAAGCGCTGCCAAAAATCCTTCCAGCATGTAGGTAAAAAATTTTGTGCGCTTTACATTGATGCCCATGAGCAATGCAGAATTTTCATTGCCGCCTATTGCAAACATGTTGCGACCAAAACGTGTGTAGCGCAGCAGATACCATATCGCCAACACTACAATAAGAGAAATCACTACTGAAGGATGGATGAACGGATACATTTTTACTCCATGCCTGTTTACAGTTGCGCCAATCGGCAGGTAGATGTTCACATTGGCAAGCCATAAAAATGCTTTGTTTGCTTTGATGGCAATCTGTTCTACGCTGATAATGGCGATAAGGCCACGGCAAAAAAACAGTCCTGCCAGGGTGATGATAAACGGTTGCAGCTCCATATACGAAATAAGCCAGCCTTGAAATGCACCGAACACTACACCAAAAATGAGCACAATCATAATGGCCACGCCCGATGGAATGCCCTGCTTTTCCATCATGTATGAAAGCATCATGCAAACAAGGCCGACCACGGAGCCAACAGAAATGTCAATGCCACCGGTAATCATTACAAGCGTCATGCCCGAAGCGGCAATGAGCAGACCCGCATTGTCGATGAGCATATTCAGGAATGTCTGCATTTTACCGAACCCTTTGGCGTGGTACACAACGATTCCCAGCACATACATCACCAAGAACAGACATATGGTTACCATGAGCAGAAAATTGCTGCTGTCTATGCGCTTCTTTTTGGTAAGCATTCCTTTTAAAGAAGTAAGAGCGTTGTTCATTTTGCAACTCCTCGCGCTGCTTTTGTTTCACGGCGCAGTTTTAATTCAGACCACCATTTTTTGAACGCAGGAGACTGGAACAGCACAATCAGAATAACTACCACCGCCTTGTATACCGGCAGTTGGTCGGCAGAAACTCCTATCGCATACAAACTGGTGGTAAGTGCCTGAATGGTTATGGCACCGATGATGGAACCTGCAATGTTGAATTTTCCACCACCAAGACTGTTTCCACCCAACGCCACTGCAAGTATCGCATCGAGCTCCAGGTTCAGGCCGATGTTGTTTGCATCGCTGGAGTAGATGCGGCTTGAAGCTATGAGTCCCGCCACACCAGAACTGAATCCGCAGAACAGGTAGCAGATGAACATAATCAGTGTGGAGTTGATGCCCACGAGCCGTCCTGCCTTGGGGTTGATTCCGACTGTCTGGATGTAGGTGGAAAATGCCGTGCGTTTTAAAAACATCATTGTAATCGCCACAAACACAATCACGATAAAGATTGGCGTGGGAATCGGGCAGCCTGGAATAAAACCGCCTATGTATTTAAACGAGTTCATGCGCACATACAGAATTACACCGGTCGCTGTTGCGCGGGAACTAATCAGCTGTGCAATGCCACGCCCTGCTGTAAACAGGATGAGTGTTGCCACCATAGGCTGAATGTTCAGTTTTGCAACCAAAAGTCCGTTGAACGCGCCACAGACCATGCCGCCAATAATGCCGATTATGATTGCAAATACCGGAAGCATGGCGTAATGGTCATAACTTTCTCCAAGGAGCCGCACGATTATTGCAGCCGAAACCGCCATTATCGCACCCACGGAAATATCCGTGCCCCGCGAAGAAGCCACTACGAGTGTCATGCCGACAGCAAGTATAATCAGTTCACACGAGCGGTTCAGAATATCGATGATAAACCCTGAAAGCACACCATTTTGTATGGAGATTTTAAAAAACGTTGGCGTGATAATCACGTTAATCAGCAGCATCACGATAAGCGCCGTGATTGGCAATAGCAGCTGATTGCCTTTGATTGACTGCCAGGTGATTGATTTTTTTGTGGAAGCCATTAGTTTTCACCTCCTGCGATTGCGGCCATAACATCCTGCTGTGTCAAATCATCGTTGCGCAGTTCGCCAACTTTTTTGCCGTCGCGCAACACGCACAGGCGATTTACTGTTCGGAGCATTTCTTCGATTTCTGAACTTATGAACATCACGGTCATGCCTTCGCTGGCAAGCTTGACAACCAGCTTTTGGATTTCTGTTTTGGTACCAACATCGATGCCGCGCGTTGGTTCGTCAAGAATGATAAAATCCGGATTTGTCAAAAGCCAGCGTCCGATAAGCACCTTCTGTTGGTTGCCGCCTGAAAGCTGCTTGATGAGCGCTTCCGGCGATGGCGTTTTGATGCTGAGTGCCTTGATATATTTGTTTGTGAATTCAATCTGCTTTGCCATTGGCAGCAGTTTGAATACGCCCGTTTTTGCCTGCAAAGCGATAATCATATTTTCGCGGATGGAAAGGTCTGCGATAATGCTTTCGGCCTTGCGATCTTCGGGAAGATAGGCCATGCCCTCTTTGATTGAATCAATCGGAGCACGTGCTTTGAGCGCTTTTCCTTTGAAATAGAGCTCTCCTCCGTCTGGACGGTCTGCGCCGTAAATGGCACGTGCCATTTCTGAACGGCCTGAACCCAGCAGTCCGGTGAGGCCAATTACTTCACCCTTGCGGATGGTAACATCGAACGGTTTGATAGTTCCTGTGTGGGTGAGGCCCACCGCACGGATTACTTCGGGCAGTTCATCGGTGTTTTCCACCGTGCGGTTGCTGTGGATGCTTTCGAGGTCTGCAACTTCGTGGCCCAGCATGGTCTGAACCAGCTTGAGTCGCGGCAGTTCGGTTGTAGTGAATTGGCCTTGCAGTGTACCGTTTCGGAGTACGGTGATTTTATCGCACACGGCATAAACCTGTTCCAAAAAGTGCGTAACAAAGATTATGCTTGTGCCGTCCGCTTTGAGCTGCTTCATCACATTGAACAGGTTCTCAACTTCGTGGTCATCGAGCGAGCTGGTGGGTTCGTCAAGAATGAGCACCTTGCAGTTGAAGTTGACGGCGCGGGCTATCGCCACCATCTGCTGAATGGCAACGGAATATTCACCAAGACTGCGTGTAACATCGATGTTTTCAAGACCGACCCAAGCAAGGATTTCTTTGGCCTTTTCGTTCATCTGTTTCCAGTCAACGGCAAAAAATCTGTTGCGCGGTTCATGGCCGGCAAAAATGTTTTCTGCTACGGAAATGTTCGTGCACAGGTTCACTTCCTGGAACACCGGACTAATTCCGTTCTGCTGAGCCTCTTCGGGAGAGCGGGGGTTGATGGTTTTTCCTTCAAGAAAAATGTCGCCAGAATCGCGCGTGTGCACACCGGTTAGCACCTTGATGAGTGTGCTTTTTCCAGCGCCGTTTTCGCCCATTAGCGCATGAATTTCGCCCTTGCAGAGCGAAAAGTCAACGCCTTGGAGCGCCTTAACGCCGGGGAACGTCATGGTAATATTTTTCATCTGAAGCAAAATATCGTCTGACATTGCGTACCTCGTTTGATCTAAAAACTTGACACTTGTAGAAAAAAAAGACCGGAGATAAAGCATATTGCCGCTTTCTCCCCGGTCTTTATCCGATTGCAGGGAAAACACATCATGCAATCCCTGCATTGTATTGCTTAGTATTTGCGGGTGGGCAGGATTTCTGCTGCGTTTGTCTGGTCAAACAGACCTTCGTCAACGTAGGCTTTTTTGTCCACATTACCGCCAGCTTCCAGCGTTTTGATAATGGCATCAACACGAGGACCGTGGAGCGGGTTACATTCAACATCGCAGTTGATTTCACCTGCAATCATGCGGTTAAAGGCTTCGCGCACAGCATCAAATGAAATGATGATGATGTCTTTTCCAGGCACTTTGCCAGCGGCCTTGATTGAGTCGATGGCACCGAATGCCATGTTGTCATTTTCGCAAATCACCACATCAATGTCGGAATACTGTTTGAGCAGCGATTCCATAACTTCCTGGCCCTTGGCCTGGGTGAACTCGCCGGTCTGTGCGGCAAGCAGATGGAACTTGGGATTGGCGTTGATGCCTTCCATGATACCCTGTGTGCGGCCAACCTGTGCGGAAGCGCCGATAGTGCCCTGAATATCGATGATGTTGATGTCTTCGTCATCGCGGCCAATTTTTTTGAGGTAGCTGTTAAGCCAAGTCATGGCATCGCGGCCTTCTTTAAGGAAGTTTCCGCCTACCCAGCACAGGTAGAGTCTGTCGTCAGACACTTTCATCTCGCGGTCAGACAGAATAACGGGAATGCCTGCGGCTTTTGCTTCGCCAAGAACTGTTTCCCAGCCGGTTTCAACAACGGGAGCAACCACGATGTAGTCAACGTCCTGCTGGATGAAGTTGCGGATAGCCTTGATTTGGTTTTCCTGCTTCTGCTGGGCATCGTCAAAAATAAGCCGATAGCCATTTTCTTCGGTAAAGGTGCTCTTGAAGGATTCAGTGTTGGCAAGGCGCCAGTCTGATTCTGCACCAACCTGTGCATAACCCACCGTGATGAGTTTTTTTGTTTGGCTTGCTTGTTTTTTTGTACAACCTGTGAGTGCAAGAGCGCTCAGCATTATGGCACCCATTGCAACGGCAGCAATCTTTTTCATTATAATTCCTCCTACTAGAATTGTAATGATACCAGTATACGGTACGAGTTGCAATCCGTCTATACGAGAATTTACGAAAATTTGTTTATATTTTTTGGAATCATAAGAAAAATTTCTTTGGTGAATGAAAGGTGGCAGAAGTCGTGTGGGAAAATTTTACGAAAAAAGTTTAAAAATATACGATTTTGTGGCTTGCCACACCATATTATGGCCTTCTTTGAATCTCATGCTGAATGTACCTGTGCGCTGCCTGAATTGCTCTAATAAATGACATGTTGAATCTGCAAGGGTTCGTTTTTGCTTAATCCTTTGGTTCGGCATGGGTGTTCATTGCACAGTTTGCTGCTGTTGGATATAATACGGTTTGAGGTTAATATGCTTTTTTCACCGATTGAAATTCAAGAAACCGTAAACATGTTCATGCGCCAGAAGCTGGACATTCGTTGCATTACCATGGGCATTTCGTTGCTTGACTGCGCATGTGAGGATGCAAAAAAAGCAAATCAAAAAATATACGACAAAATCATGCGCTGTGCGGGGCGTTTGGTCAGCGTGGGGCAGGACATCGAAAAAGAATTTGGTGTGCCAATCATAAACAAACGTATTTCAGTGACACCCATTGCGATGGTTGCTGGTGCAAGTGGGGAACATTCTTATGTGAGTTATTGCCGCACGCTGGATACATGCGCCAAAGAGCTTGGCGTTAATTTTATCGGTGGTTTCTCCGCGCTGGTGCAAAAAGGTATTACCCCCGCTGACCGTGTGCTTATAACGTCTATTCCCGAAGCGCTTTCCGTAACGGATTGCGTATGTGCCTCTGTGAACGTGGGCACCACAAAAAGCGGCATTAACATGGATGCCGTAAAACTCATGGGCGAAATCATAAAGCAGACGGCGGAAGCTTCCAAAAACTGCGAAGTGAACGGCTGTTCAAAACTTGTAGTTTTTACCAATGCCCCTGAAGACAATCCGTTTATGGCAGGCGCGTTCCACGGGCCGGGCGAGGGCGATGCAGTGATCAACGTAGGGGTTTCCGGTCCTGGCGTTATTCTTGCAGCCGCGCGAGAGTTTAAAGGTCGCCCCATCAACGAGCTTGCAGACGGCATCAAAAAAATGTCTTTCAAGATTACGCGCATGGGCCAGCTTGTGGGAACAGAAGCTGCAAAACGGCTGGGAGTGCAGTTTGGTATTCTGGATTTGTCGTTGGCTCCAACTCCCGCAGTGGGCGATAGTGTTGCCAGAATCCTTGAAGAAATCGGACTTGAAGGAGCTGGTGCCCCTGGCACAACGGCGGCGCTTGCCATGCTTACCGACATGGTAAAAAAAGGCGGCGTTATGGCAAGCACCAATGTTGGCGGTCTGAGCGGTGCGTTTATTCCTGTAAGTGAAGATGAAGGAATGATAAACGCCGTTACACAAAAGTCTATCACACTTGAAAAACTTGAGGCAATGACGTGCGTGTGCTCTGTTGGCTTGGATATGATTGCCATTCCCGGTGACACACCTGCAACTACAATCAGTGGCATTATGGCGGACGAAATGGCAATCGGAATGGTGAACAACAAAACCACCGCCGTGCGCCTTATTCCTGCTCCAGGAAAAAAGCCTGGCGACTGGGTTGAATTCGGAGGGCTGCTCGGAGGTTGTCCCGTGATTGATGTAAATCGGTTTTCGTGTGCAGATTTTATTAACCGTGGCGGCAGAATTCCTGCGCCCATTCATTCATTCAGGAATTAAACGGTTCGCAATGTTTCACATTGTTTGTGTAATCCGTGTATGGCCCACTTTCTGCTGATTGTAGACGCACAGGAAGATTCTCTGTGGTATAAAAAAGCCGAGCATTTCATGCAGAGCCGTCAGCGTGAAAGTTGTACCCTCATGCAAAAAATCCTTGCACATTCGCCAGGTTTGTTTGTGATTGCCGATTCTGGTGTGGCACAGGAAGCTTCGGTGCATGCGCTGTTTTTGTTTTCTGGTTCCGTGCTTTTTCCGTGCCTGCCTATGCCACCCACAGAGCTGGAGTCGTTGCTGTATGATTTTTTTAAAACTCGATTTGTGTTCTGTGTGACTGGTGAACGGACATCCGTTAAAACGGTGGAATATGTTCTTTCAAGATTGCAATACGCCGTAAATGAGCAGCATGACTATGTGTTTATGGAATATGATGGAAATACCGTTATTGTGCCGCCGTGCCCTGTGTGGCAGTGCTCGGCCATGCATGAAGCGGAGCTGTTTCCCCTTCACCTTGGTTACATACGTGAAGAAGTAATGCCACAAAATCTTGCAGTGAATGCTGCCGCGGAACGGCTTTCGTTTTCGCGCTCGGTAAAAGCTCAGATGGTTTTTGCCATCAAACAAAAATCGGAATTTGTTGCAAAGGCACAAACCAATGCAGCCACCGAACAATACATACAGATTGGCGGTGTGTACACACAGCAGCAATGGCGCAGACATGGCTATGCCTCGGCACTTGTCAATCATCTTGCGCGCGTGATTGAGGCAAGGCAAAAAATACCGGTTCTTTTTGCAAAAGAAAAAAATACCGCTGCACTTCATGCATATACACGCGCAGGCTTTGTTCCTGTTGGACATTACCGCATTGTGTATTACAAATGAATCTGAATAGTTTGATTCGTGCGGAAAAGGCATATACCTTGCTTTTGCATTGGGGTATGTCGATTCATGTGCGTGTTTTGGAGCTATGCTTTTTATGGCTCAACGTCTGCTCAGTTCCTGCGCTTTGCGGAATGCCGCGTTTGCCGCTTCTATAACGGTGCCCCGGAAACCGTTTCGTTCCAGCGAAGCTACAGCGTCTATGGTGGTTCCTGCGGGAGAACAAACCGCATCTTTTAACTGGCTTATGGAGCGGCTGTCTTCTAGCGCCATGGTTGCGGCACCTTTGAGTGTTTGGGCCGCATATACATATGCCTGTGAGCGCGGAATTCCAAACTGAACTGCTGCGTCTGCGAGCGCTTCAATAAATAAAAACGCATAGGCTGGACCGCTTCCACTTATTGCTGTAACGCCGTCCATCAGCTTTTCGGGAACGGCTTCCACTTTTCCAGCGGTTTCCAGCAGTTTTTTTATCAACTTTGTTTCATCTTCTGTTGCGTCAAGATTTGCGGAAAGAGCGGTCATGGCTTGTCCGTAAACGGCTGGAAGATTCGGCATGATTCTGAACCAGTGCGGCATGTGCGGGGCATCTTTTGTGTATGCTGAAAGTGTTTCGAGCTTAATTCCTGCCGCCATTGACACGAATAATTTGTGTGCATTGCACGCAGGAAGTATTTCTTGCAGTACCGAAGCAATCTGCGCGGGTTTTACGGCAAAAAAAACAATGTCGCTGTTTTCTACAACAGTGCGGTTTTGTGCACAGGCAACGCAGTTCAGCGTTTGTGAAAATGCCTGCGCGTTTTCCGCTTGGTGTGCGCTTACAGAAATGTTTGCTGGCTCAAAATGTTTTGCGAGTGCTTTAACAATTGCGCCACCCATGGTACCGCACCCAATGCAGCCAATTTTAATTGAATGGTTCATATGTCCTCCAAAAGAAATTCTTTGCCGTCTGTGCGGTCAGTTTTGCGTGACCATGCTGAATGCTGAATTTTCATTGGCTTCAAACAATGTGCCGCGTTCTCTTCCGTTTGCAAGACTGGTAAGCGGGTGCTCATGGCGACTATTTGCCAATAACAGGGGAATGCCTGCTTTGGTCACTTTTTGAGCTGCTTCAATTTTGGTTCGTATGCCGCCAGTGCCAAATCGGTTTGTGTTTCCAATCGTGATGTCTTTGAGTAGTGCATCAATGTCCTGCACGGATTCAATCAGTTTTGCCTGTGGATTTGTTTTGGGATTGTCCGTGTACACGCCATCAATATCGCTGAACAATATGAGCAAGTCTGCATTCCACAGCATGGCGGTAAGCGCCGAAAGGTTGTCATTGTCGCCGATGCTGTTTTCTTCAAAAGAAACAGAGTCGTTTTCATTTATGATAGGAACTACGCCTTCATCAACCAAGGTGAACAGCGTGTTCCGCATGTTGAGAGTGTGGTGGTAATCTTCAAAATCTTCTTTTACGAACAGCAGCTGGGCCACATGCAGATTTTGTGCCTTAAAAGCTTCGCGCCATCGGCTCATCAATTCAACCTGCCCGATAGAAGCGAGCGCCTGCCGATACAGCATGTCTTTTTTGTGTGCCCAGCCGTTTATGCTCGAAAGTCCGGCAATTTGCGCACCAGAAGAAACCACGATGATTTGTTTTCCTTGTGCAATGAGCATGGCGCATTCTTGGGCGATGGTATTTAAAAATGTAAGATTGATGGTGCCATCGTCTTTTGCCAGAGAGTTGCTCCCAAATTTGATGACGATTTTTTTTGAACCCGCAATGGTCTGCTGAATGTTCATCGGATGTGCCCTTCTCCGTCTATCAAGAATTTTGTGGTGGTGAGCGCACTGATTCCCATGGGGCCGCGGGCATGCAGTTTTTGTGTGCTGATTCCAAGTTCCGCGCCAAAACCAAATTCTCCGCCATCGGTAAAGCGAGTGCTTGCGTTAACGTATACGCAGGCGGCATCTATTCGTTCCTGGAAAAAACGCGCATGTGCCAGATTGTTTGTGACAATCGCTTCGCTGTGTTTTGTATTGTGTTCATTGATAAATAAAACGGCTTCTTGTATAGACGCGACTGTTTTTATGGCAAGCGTAAAATCAAGAAACTCAAAGCCAAAATCATCTTGACTGGCGTGTACCAAGCGACTTTTATCTTGTACTGCGGACTGGAGCAAGGCATAGCTTGCTTCATCGGCCTTGAGCAGTACGGTACTGCCTAATTCCTGTGCAAGCAGGGGCAAAAACTGTGGCGCAATGGCATCGTGTACCAGCAGGGTTTCAATTGCGTTGCATGCTCCGGGTCGTTGTGTTTTTGCGTTTCGGGCGATACGGGCTGCCATGGCGGGCTCGGCTGCATCGTCTACGTACAGATGGCAAATTCCGGCTCCAGTCTGAATCACAGGAATTCTTGCGTTTTGCACAACGTTGTTGATAAGCTTTGCAGAACCCCGGGGAAGCACAACATCGATTTTTCCTACAGCGTTTAAAATATCAGAAACATCGCTGTGGTCAATACTTTCGCACAATGCAAGCGATTCGCAAACGCCATCGTCCGCAGCAAGAGTGAGACCTTCTTTAATGGCTGCAACGAGCGCATTGTTTGAGGCAAGCGCAGAAGACGAGCCCCTGAGCAAAATAGCGTTGCCGCTTTTGTATGCAAGTGAAAATGCGTCAATCGTAACGTTGGGACGGGATTCATAAATGATTGCCACCACTCCGAGAGGCACACGAACTTGCCTTATTTGAAGGCCGTTTGGCGTTGTCCATCCGGCAAGCTGCTGACCGACAGGGTCTGCTTGGTTTATGATGACCGAAAGACTTTCCTGCATGGATTGGCATTTTTTTTCATCAAGTGCAAGACGCTCAAGTAAAGCTTCGCTCATGCCACGAGCTCGGGCAGCCGCAACATCGGTGGCATTGGCAGCTAAAATTTCTGCTTGTTTTTTTTGCAGTGCCTGTTGAACGCAGTGGAGCGCATGATTTTTCTGTTCGGCAGTGTGCGTTGAAAGCCGCTCTGCACCGATTTTGAGTGTGTCACAAAGCTCCGAGATATTCATGGCATCCTCCAACTGCGAATCATTTGCTTTGAATTTTTGGTTATGTAAAGTGGCGCCTGCCACGCAAAATATGATGCGTTTTTGTAAAATAGCACTTAGAAATTTGCAAGAAAGTACATTCCCAGCAGAATGGCGATGCGACTTTTTTGTGTCGGCCAGGTGGCATCGCGTGGAAGACTTTTTACATACCACCAGAAAATGCCAAATTCAGGATCGATTCGAAGCGCATATTCTGAAAATTCTTTTGCTTTTGTCTGAATGCCGAACATCAGATAGATTACATCATCAACAATAGAAAAAAATGATTCGTAGGCTTGGGTGTATTTGTGAGAATTTAACAGCGCACAGAATTCATCAAGATGGTACAGCACTTGGGCTTTGAGTTCTTCATCGGATTTTTCTACCCAAGTTTTTTGAATAAGGAGCACCAGGTTTTTATGGAAACTTGAAACGAGTTTTGTTTCTGTTGCCACATTGTCTGCGGTGATTTCTTTGAAGGTTGGGAGCGCGTTGAAAATGGTTGCCACCTGCAATGCCTGCGTGGTTATTTCAGCTTCATCTGCGGTATCAGTAAATACTGTCAATGCTTGTAGCGATTTTTTATCTACAAATTCTTCAATCAAATCACCTTTCATATAAAAATTATTTTAGAGCTTTGCATGATTTTTTGCAAGTAGGTGTGAATATGCGCAAGCTGTAAGATTCATGGTAAATAGTTGTGAAGTTTTAGTTTTTGGAACGTGGCGAAAACAGAAGTTAAGTTATGGCGCATTTTTCTGACAGGCGGATAATGCGCTGGTTGCGTGAGCCTCTGAATTGCAGCGATACGTCTTTTTGCTCCTGTATGAACGGGCCGTCTACAAGCACATCGATAAGTGAAAGCAGTTCGTCTGTGTGTTCGGTGTGGCGCTTTCCGTCTGCGGGGAGCAGGTCTTTTTCGTATACATAGCCGGTAAAGCACCATATCGTTTTTTGCGGATAGGTTTGCCTGACAGTGCGCAAAAATGGAAGCAGCGCTTTTTGGTTTTCTGGCTCGAACGGTTCACCGCCAAGCACGGTGAGCCCACTGATGTGTTTTGGTGAAAGCAGCGTTAAAAGCTCTGAAACAGTTTTTTTTGTGAACGGTTTCCCGTAGCAAAAATCCCATGTTTGTGCATTAAAGCAACCGGCGCAGTGAATGCGGCATCCTGATACAAACAGCGAGACCCGCACCCCGTCACCATTGGCAATATCAAGCTTTTTTATTTCACCATAGTTCATGGTGCAAGAATTTCCTCCGTGCAAAAATCCATGCGCATGTTGAATTTGCTTTAGGCCTTGCAGCTGCAAGTGAAGTCGATTTTATATGTGCAACACGCGCTCTTTGATTTCTTGGGTACGACCTTGGTTCCAGAACTGCGTACCAATATAGCCACAGGTGCGTCGTGCTACATTCATCATGGATTGGTCGCGGTTGTTGCAATTTGGGCATTCCCACACGAGCTTTCCGTCAGCATCGGAAGCTATGCCGATTTCACCTGTAAACCCGCACTGCTGGCAATAGTCGCTTTTGGTGTTGAGCTCAGCATACATTATATGCTCGTAAATGTGCTGGAGGAGCGTTATAACAGCTGGAATGTTATGTTCCATGTTAGGCACTTCAACGTAGCTAACCGCGCCACCGGGAGAAAGCTCTTGAAACTGAGCTTCAAACGTGAGTTTTGAAAAAGCGTCTATTTGTTCGGTGACATGCACATGGTAACTGTTTGTGATATAGTTTTTGTCGGTGACACCTTCGATAATACCGAACCTTTTTTTTAGGCATTTGGCGAATTTATACGTGGTGCTTTCAAGTGGGGTACCATATATGGAATAGTCGATGTGCTCATCTGCCTTCCACCGTAAACAGGCATCGTTCAGGTGGTGCATTACGCTGAGTGCAAAGGGCGTGGCTTCCGGATCTGTGTGCGGGAGACCGGTCATGTAACGGGTGCATTCGCACAGGCCGGCATAGCCAAGGCTGATTGTGGAATAGCCGTTGAACAGGAGTTTGTCAATCACTTCACCTTTTTTGAGCCGAGCCAGTGCGCCGTTTTGCCACAGAATCGGAGCCGCATCGCTTTTGGTGCCGAGGAGCCGTTTGTGCCGTATTTGCAATGCGCGGTGGCATAGGTGAAGGCGTTCATCAAGAATCTGCCAGAACTTTTCCATGTCGCCACCGGAAGAGCAGGCCACGTCCACAAGGTTGAGTGTGACAACACCTTGATTGAATCTTCCGTAGTATTTGGGTTTTCCCGTTTCAGGGTCGATATAGGCAGTTAGAAATGAACGGCAGCCCATGCATGGATAGCAGTTTCCGTTTCCGTTTTTATCGACTTTGAGCTCCAGCATTTTCTTTTCGCTGATGTAGTCTGGTACCATTCGGCGTGCGGTGCATTTTGCGGCAAGCTCGGTTAGGTGGTAATATTTTGAGCCTTCGGTTATGTTGTCTTCTTCAAGCACATAAATCAGCTTGGGGAATGCGGGAGTAATCCACGCGCCTTTTTCGTTTTTTACGCCTTGATAGCGCTGTTTGAGCACTTCTTCAATTATGAGTGCGAGGTCGGCTTTTTCCTGCTCGTTTTTGGCTTCGTTCAGGTACATGAACACCGTAACGAACGGAGCTTGGCCGTTGGTGGTCATAAGGGTAATCACTTGATATTGGATTGTCTGAACGCCCCGAGTGATTTCATTCTGGAGCCGTTCATTCACCATATATGTGAACTGGTGGTCATCTAGCACAAGATTTGTGGCCGCCGCTGTTTTGCGGATTTCTTTTTCGATTTTTTTGCGGCTGACATCAACAAATGGCGCAAGGTGTGAAAGCGAAATGCTCTGGCCCCCATACTGACAGCTTGCTACCTGCGCAATAATCTGCGTGGCAATGTTGCATGCCGTGCTGAACGAGTGCGGGCGGTCAATTTTTGTTCCGCTTATGACTGTGCCGTTTTGGAGCATGTCTTCGAGGTTTACCAGGTCGCAGTTGTGCATGTGCTGCGCAAAGTAGTCTGCATCGTGAAAGTGGATTAGCCCTTGGTCGTGGGCTGCGGCAATGTCTTCGTCAAGGAGAAAGCGGCGCGTGATGTCTTTGGATACTTCACCTGCCATGTAGTCTCTCTGCACTGAAACAACACTTGGGTTTTTGTTGGAGTTTTCCTGCTTGACCTCTTCGTTGTTTTCTTCGAGCAGGCTGAGGATTTGCTCATCGGTGGTGTTGCGTTTTAGATTGTGCAGATAGCGGTATGTTATGTATAGCTTGGCCACTTTGTACGCGCCATGCTGCATTATGCCAGTTTCAACTAAGTCTTGAATATTTTCCACGCTGAGCGCGTGACCTTCTTTATGGCACTCAATTTCAATATCGTCTACAATCGAGGTTATGTCACTCTGGGAAAGTCGCTCGCTGTCATCGATTTCTACGCGCCGATTGGCTTGTTCAATGGCATGCACGATTTTTTGGCGGTCGAACGGAACTTCCGCTCCGCTTCGCTTAATGATTTTCATCTCCCGAACCCCTTTTGTATCTTTTTGGTGCGTCTGGCATCAAAAAAATGATACTTTAGCACCGACTTTGATATTGTTTATGCACTAGATATGGTGTTTTAGATGATTTAAGTTACTATGGATAGTGTTTTTAGTCAATGAAGATAAGTTGTGCATAATTTGTGGAAAATACGATGAACCGATGGTTTTATGCGCTAAAAAGCTCTTTGTAAGGTACAAAAAAAATTAAAAGCCCAGAATAATTAAACTCCAGGCTTTTTTGTGGGTACAGATCGAAACAGGTTTACTCAACAAAAGAAAGGGTACAGACAACGAGCGTTCCGTTGGCAAGCTTCGGGGCATTATTTATGCCAGGCCTCATGCCTCTTGGTTTGGCCTGCGGCGGCAACCGTTTTTGGTTACCTTTATGCAAAGGCCGTTTGGTATGTTTGTATGGCTTTTTTTCTTTTGATGCGTCTTTTTTGACTGTCTGGCCTCTTTTAGCTATATGCTCGTTTTGTTTGCGTATAGGTAGCAAAAATCCCGTTACTTTTACTGTTTTTCCTTCTGCGGATTTGAGCGTGTCTTTGGTTACAGCATCTTTGGGGCGGTTCGGTATCTGCCTGTATGCATTTGGTTTTTTGCCGCTGTTTTTTTGTTGTAGCGGCGCTTTTTCAGTTTTGGGGCCAAGCCTATTTCTTCCAGACTGCGGAAATGCCATCAGTGCGTATTCTTTGCCATCAGCTGTTACCAGTCCCATAAAACTTTTTTCGTTTTCCGTGTATTTTACAACGGTTCCCACCAGTTCAAGCTGTTTTGGCGGCTGCCTTTTCCGTGCGTTTTTTTTGATACTTGTTTCGTGCTTGCCATGGAACGTGTTTTTTCTGCCATTGTGTTCCCTTGCATTCACCGAAACCGGCGCGAGCAAAATCAGCGCAAGCCCCAAAAAAATGGTTCCAAACATTTTTGTGTTTTTCATATAATACCTCCAAAAATAAATTTCTGCGGAACTATCACTTTAAGCGATATTTCCAAAACCGCTTAAAGTGCGGCTTTGTGTCCGCTTGCACTTTTATAATCGTGCTATTTTATTGAATGAACATTGAGATTGAAGATATAAAACAAATAATTATGTGTTAGGAATTCGCCGGGCTTTTATGCAAGAAGCGCTGTGCCGATTGCCACGGCTACAAGCACCGCTGCCACCAGTATTGTAGTTTTTCCGCTGTGAGCCGTTTCTTGTGAACGGTCCCGCACATAATCTGCATATGTTTCTGCGGAATATGAGTCTTCCCGTGGATGCAGAATGCGTTCTGCCAGTTTTTTACATGCAAATGAAAGCGATGTAAATTCGTTCTGCCGTGCAATAAATCGAAGTCCACCCACCGCAAAAAACAAAACCGCCGCAACAAAGCAACCGTCGCTTGCCAATCGAAACACTGTGAATGAACCTCGCGAATGTTCATAGCAGGCAACACCGAATGCCATGCCAAGTCCGGCAAGCAGCTGAATCAAAAAGCGTGCAATTTGCTTCATGCTTGTGCAAGCTGTTTGCGGTAGACGGCACATTCATCATTGGTGCAGCGCACAAAATGCCCCGGAACCACTTCGCGCAGTTCGCCTTGGCTTTCGTTGTGTTCAGCATGAATGTATGGAATCCTGACCCGTTGTTTTTCGTAACCTGGGTCGGGCAGTGGAATGGCACTTAGCAGGGATTTTGTGTATGGGTGGCACGGATGCAAAAACAGTTCCGAGGAAGATGCCAACTCAACCAGTTTTCCATAGTACATCACGGCAATTCGATCTGAAAAATATTTTACCACGGAAAGGTCATGCGCTATGAACAGAATGGTCAGACCCATTGTTTTGCGGAGGTCGTTTAGCAGATTGATAACCTGCGCCTTTACTGAAACATCGAGCGCACTGACCGGTTCGTCTGCAATAATCAATTCTGGCTCCATAATGATTGCGCGGGCTATGCCGATACGTTGCCGTTGCCCGCCAGAAAATTCGTGCGGGTAGCGGTCAGCGTATTCTGGAACAAGTCCTACTGTTTTTAGCACGTGGAATACTTTTTGAGTAATGCGTTGTTCGTTGCGTTCGCCATGAATGCGGAGGCCTTCTGCAATGATTTCGCGTACTGTCATGCGCGGGTCAAGTGAAGAAACCGGGTCTTGAAAAATCATCTGAATTTTTGTTTCAAAGTGATGGTCTCGCTGAATCTGCCTGGCCTGTGCCATCAGCTTTTTTTGTTCGGAAATCGCCAGTGCGCACTTTCTCCGAATGAGCCTTGCGTTGGCGCTGTTGTGTGCTGCCTGGGCAAGTTGTGCGCGGGCTTCGGCTTTTGCAGTGTCAATGGCTTTTTTGTATTCATACAATCCTGCGTTTATTCTTTTTCCTTTAAAATAAATATTTCCACCGGTAATTGGATACAGTTTGATAATAGAACGGCCTGTTGTGGTTTTGCCGCAGCCGCTTTCGCCAACCAAGCCGAGCACTTCGCCTTTGGCAATGTCAAAGCTTACATCGTCTACTGCATGGAATGTGCCTTTGTTAAAATACTGCCGCAAGTGTTCTACTTTTAAAAGCGGTTCTTGCCTTTCACTTTTCATTGCAGGCCTCCTTTCGCGCCTTCATTCTGGCGATGCGGTCTTTTAGCGCTTGTGGCATTTCTACGGCGGGCGCATCTGGATGCAGCAACCATGTGGCTGCGTAATGCGTTTCACTGATTTTAAAAAGAGGCGGTTGCTGTTCAAAATCAATCTGCATGGCGTATGCATTTCGTTCCGCGAACGCATCTCCCTTTGGGGGGAACATCATGTTGGGTGGTGTTCCGGGAATGGAAGTAAGTGTTTCTGTGGTATCCAAATCTGGCACGGAAGCAAGCAAGGCCCATGTGTACGGATGCGCGGGACGATAAAAAATATCATCGGCGGTTCCTGTCTCAACAATTTTTCCCGCGTACATTACGGCAATGCGGTCAGCCACGTTCGCAACAACGCCAAGGTCGTGTGTTATAAAAATCACGCTCATGTGACGTTTTGTTTTTAGGCGGTTTATCAGTTCTATAATCTGCGCCTGAATGGTTACGTCAAGTGCTGTAGTAGGTTCATCGCAGATAAGTATGTCTGGGTTTGCGGCAATGGCAATGGCAATCACAATTCGTTGGCGCATGCCTCCAGAAAACTCGAATGGATACTGTTCAAAGCGTTTTCGTGCGTCACGGATTCCTACTTCTTCCATAATTCTTATGGCTTTGTCATAAGCCATTTGGCGTGAAACATGCTGCACTTTCTCCGTGGCGGCTTTTTCGAGATTACGCAGAACGTTTTCGGCATGTACATGCGAAGCGTTGGCGACAAAAGTTTTTATAAATGATGTGTCTATGCTATTTGCGGCGAGTGTCAAAAAGTCTGGCGCTGGCTTTGAGGTTCGTTCGGTTAAAAAATCTGAAAGCTGTTGCAGCTGAATTTTTATGTCAGACTGTTTAGTATCTTTTTTTTGCGAGGACTTTTTGATTGGGGCAATCAACGATTCCAATGTAGTGTCGCCTTTAGCGATAAAATGAGGTGCGTGCAAGCGTTGACATTTTTTTAAAAGCAATGCAAGCGATTCCTGCGTTACTGTTGTTTGTTTTAGGTGTGAAATATCAAAGCATATGCTGTCGGCATATTCACGCGCATCACTATCCTGCACCAGCATTGCACCATATGTGTTCAGAATTTTTTTGTATGTTGCGACATGTTTTTTATCAAGCAATTTTCCAAGCAAACGTATGTTTTTGTTGAATTCTTTTTTTGCGAGCCTTTGGTTTGTTTTGCCGTTTAATATACTGGCTTCGGTCAGTTGCGGGCCGATTTTTACGATTGGGTCAAGTGAAGAAAGCGGATCCTGAAAAACCATGGTAATTTTATTTCCACGGATTTTGGTGAATTGCGCTTCGGTGTATTTTAAAAGGTCTTGCTGCTGATACCAAATCTCGCCGCTTTCAATAACGGCATTAGGTGCTTCAATGCCAAGGATGGCTTTTGTGGTCACACTTTTACCGGAGCCGCTTTCACCCACAATTGCAAGCGTTTCTCCTTTATTCAAGGTAAATGAAATGTCGCGGACAGCGTGGACTACTCCTTTGCTGGTACGGAATGAAACGCTCAAGTTTTTTACTTCAAGCTCTGTGGTGCTCATTGTTCGGCCCCCCGTAGCGAAGGATTAAAGGCATCTCGCAGGCCATTACCAAATTCATTAAAGCAGACCAGCAGAATCGAAATAAACACCGCAGGAAAAAACACGCAGTGCGGATGGCTTGCCAGTGTTGCTTGCGCCGTGTTCAGCATTGTGCCGACTGATGTCATTGTGTCGGATTGCAGATTCACAATGCCTAAATATGTGAGATTTGCTTCCGAAAAAATCACTGCTGGAATAGTCAGCACCGATGTGGTGATGATAAAGCCGATTGCGTTTGGCAGAATGTGCCGAAATATGAGTCGTGAGTCCCGTGCGCCTAACGTTCGACTTGCCATTACATATTCTTGCCCTTTGAAGCGGTAAAATTGCGCACGTACTGTTGAAGATGTTCCAATCCAGCCAAAAAAAATGAACGCCACAAACATTGAGACGATAGGTCCTACTCTGTGTGCAAAATACATCTGGAACAATGTCATAAGCACCACAAAGGGAACTTCACATAGAATATCTTTAATCCGTTCAAGCACCAGATCAACAGTGCCGCCGTAATAACCTTCTATGGCACCAATTACAATTCCCAAAAACAGATTGATTGAAGCGACACAGATGCTCAATAAAAGTGAAAGCCGTGCGCCATGTGCAAGTCTCACACAAATGTCATAGCCGTTTGAGTCTGCGCCAAACAAAAACGAAGCGTATCGGCCGTGCTTGTATCGGTACCATTCGCTGTACAGCACACGGGTTTCAAGCTGATTTCCGTTCATGCGCGCAATGGTGTAGGCATGTCCGTCTGGGCTGGAAGGGTCGGACAAGAAAATGCTTCGGGGTTTTCCAGTAAGCGAATTTTTTTGCATAATGCCTTTTTGGTTTGTCAAAAACCAGGCATTCATGTCTCCACGGTATCCGCGGTTCTTTACTTTGGTCTGGTCAATCACCGGATAAAAAAGCTGAATGCCGCTGTTTGCTTCGTATTCTCGGGCAGCCTTATATTCATCTTGCGTCAAAAGTGTTTTGACCCAACCAGTTTTTGCATATGTGTCCAGTTTGATGTCATACCATGTTTGGGCTCTTCCTGCTACCAGACGTTTTTTTTCACCGTAAAATTTTTTGATTGCGCCTGGAATATTGCTGTAATAGTCAAAGTTCTGGTGGTTCACTTCAAGCCGCTGGGTGCCGTCCCAAAAACCGAACCGCGCGAACAATGTATGCCGGGGCGTGGCATATGCATAAAAGCCGTCTTTGTCTGATATTGCGTGTACCGAAACGAACGGCGTGATGATGGCATAAAGGATAAGCAGCACTATGATAAAAAAGCATATAAGAGAGCCTCGGTTTGTAACAAAACGAAGCAATGCATCTTTTAAATATCCAACAGGCTTTGTAGAGAGCGCCTTGTCTGAAATCAGGACATCCTGCTGCACAAACGTGAATTTTTCTTTTGGAATGGCCGGAATCTCGGCGGTACCCTGAATTGTTTTAAAGCTCATTTGTTTTGTTTCCTCCCATTCTGATTCTGGGGTCGATAAATCCATAGCTCAAATCAAACACAATGCCAGCTGCAAGTCCGATGGTTATGTAAAACATTGAACATGCCATAAACACACTGTAATCTTTATTTTGGATAGAAAGCAGATAGGTTTTGCCGATGCCGGGGATGGCAAAAATCTGTTCGATAATCATGGAGCCTGAAATAATTGAAATGAAGTCTGCCAAAAATGAAGGCATGAGCGGCACCAGTGAATTTCGGAATGCATGCCGCATGGTTGCCTGCCGTTTGGTAAGTCCTTTGGTGCGGGCCAACAGCATGTAGTCGCTGGTGAGAGTTTCAGTAAGCTCCGCACGTATAAGTCGCATTTGTCCCGCAATTGGTCCAAACGAAAGCGAAAGCACTGGAAGAATGGCGCTGTGCAGCATGGCACCAGAAAACCAGTCTGTTCCGCTTTTGAGCACGAGCGGGCACAGATTCAGTTTGTATCCCACGATGTATTGCAAAAGAAATGCATACACAAACGATGGCACTGAAATAAAAAACATGATGAATACTTGAATGGCATGATCCTGCCATCTGTTTTTGTATACAGCTGCAACCATGCCAAAAATAATTCCCAGCGGAAGTGAAATAAAAAGTGAAAGCACATTGATGTACACTGTTGCGGGCAATTTGCTTATGATGTATGTGGTAACAGGCTGCAAGTACGTGCCGATGGTGGTACAAAATCCCCAGTCCCACTTGGTGAACACGTTTCGCAAAAAAATGCCATATTGCACAATCACTGGTTTGTTGTAACCCCAGGCCTCGCGCATGTCTTTTACGGCTTTGTCATAGCCACCTTGCACGGCTTCAACTTGGTTAGGCAAAAGACGGATAAGCACAAAGAGCATGGTCATAATGATGAACAGGCTCAGCAGCATGAGCGCAATTCGTTTTAAAACATATTTCGCCATGGATGTCTCCGTTAATATGTAAGCTGATTATTGTTTTGAGCGCAGTAGTCTGCCCATTCTGCATCGTCCATTGTGTATGTCATAAAGCGCAGACCACCATAACCATCTACCAGTGTGTTCACAAAATCCTCACTGCCTTCCACCGTTCTCTGTGAATACAATGACGTGCTGATTGAATATGTTAGCGGAATCATCGTATAAGTTCCGAGCAGGCCCTGCTCACATCGTGCAAGAATGAGGTTTCGCGTATCACGGTCTGCCTGCGCATATGTGCCTTCATTTAACTCGATGTACCATTCGTAGTAGGTTTTTGTGATTGGGGTGCCGTCTATTTCAATGGTGAGGGTTTTTGTTTCCGGGCGAAGTCCGTATTCGTGGCATACAATGGGATCGCAATAGCACCAGAGCACACCGTAAGGGTCATACGAGCCGCCGCCCCAACCGGTAATGCCGCAGTCAACCGCGCCTTTTACCATGTTGCGCAGAAAGTCTTCGTCTGCAATCTGCTTGATTGTAATTCGTCCTTCAAGGCTGGTTCCCTTGCTTGCTTCGTTTATTGAATCCCGAAAAAAATTCACGGCACGCTGAAATCCTTCTTCATCATTGTACGTGTGAAAATCAATCTGCACTTTGTCGCCCGGCTTAATGTCACCAGCGGCAAGCGCTTTGTCATATGCCATCTGAAAATACTGCGCGGCCAAATGTCTGTCATAACCGGTAATGTCATCGACAGACGATGTGCCGTACAGTTCGCACTGCGCCTGCTCAGCTTGCGGTGTATCACGGAACAAAGTGCCGTTTTCCGGGTCGGCAACGTAAAGATAATTTAACAGCGCATAGCCAGGGTCGGAAGATGCCCCCATGGAATCAATGTATTTTTGGCGGTCGATTGAAAGTGAAAGCGCATGCCTGAAATCAATGTATGAAAGCAGCGTGTGGTTTATTCCTTTTGTTTCTTCTTTTTTGAGCGCGGCCCAATCGCTGTTTAGCGTGAGTTTTACCGTGTACGAAGTGGGCGTGTACAAAATAAAATCGCTGTTGCGGTATTTTTCGTAATCGGCACCGCTTAATGAAACATCGTCAATCTTGCCTTGTAAAAAAAGAGAAAGCGCGGTGGAATGTGATTCAATAAACTGCAATGAAATGTGTGTCGTCTGGTATTGGTCTTTGTACGCCGGGTCGTGCCAGCCGAACCAGTTTTCGTTGCGTTCAAGCAGCATTTCTTTTTCTGGCTGGTAAGTTGTAATTTTATATGGCCCATGTGAAGCATAAAATTCTTTTTTGGTACCATAAGCACTTTTTATAATGTCACCCGTCTGTTTTTTGTTTGCCTCGTACAGGTCTGGGTGCACCAGTGTGGGGCCGGACATTCCATATTCAAAAAAGAATTCAGAGAGCGCTTTTGTAAAAATGAATGTGACAGTGTAATCATCGTTTTTTACAAAGCCTACGTCATCCCAAGTTCCTGTGCCGTTGTAGTATGCTTCCGCATTTGCGAGCGCAGTGCTGCCTTGATAAAAATTGGAAGCGCGGTAGTTTTTCATCTGCGGATTTAAAAACTGGCGCAAAGAATAATCCCATGTGTCTGCTGTGATTGCCGTGCCGTCTTCCCAAAGTGCATCGTGCCTGAGCGGAACGCGCCATGCATAGCCAGCAGTCGCGTCGGAAGGAATTCCGTACAGCGGGTTGCCTGCGTATTCGGCAGTAACATCCTGCGGAAAATCGGCCGCGAGTTCGCAGGAAATAACGGAGCCATCGCGTGTTTCATTCAGCACAAAAGTGTACAGCCCGGATGATGTAAATGAAAGAATAGTTCCTTCGTTTGAGATTCCCCAATCGGTTGGATTCCATGTTTGGGGCGCTGTTGTGGTGGTTGTGTAGGTGAACCGCCCGCTGCCTTCCGCGCTTTTTTTTGTGCAGGAAACAAACGGAACAAAACTCAGCATGACTAAAAGCAGTGGACGAGCCTTCATGTGAACCTCCGTAAATGTTGGGCCGCTGTAAATCAACGCATTCTACTTTTTGTTTTAGGGAACAGGTTTTTCGCGTTCCAGATAAACCAAAAATGCATCCAGAATTTTTTTTGTAAAATGAATGTTTGTCTGCTTCTGCAATTCAGTGATGGCTTCTTTCATGGGCAATGCGACACGGTATGGACGGTCGGAAGTGAGCGCGTCAAAAATATCAGCGGCAGAAATTATCATAGCTTCTTCTGGAATCTCGTCATTTTCTTTTCCGTAATAGCCTGTGCCTAAAAGTGTTTCATGGTGGTAACGAATAAAGTCCCGAATTTTTTTAAAGAACGGATTGTCCTTTACAATTTTGTAACCGATTTCCGTGTGCTGTTTTATTTCAGCATATTCTTCTTCAGTGAGCCTGGACTGCTTGTTTATGATTGTATTTGAAATGCCGATTTTGCCGATGTCGTGCAGCATGGCTCCGTAGCGCAGCTGGTGGATCCGCTGCTCATCATAACCCAGTTCCCGCCCGATTGCTTCCGAATATGTTGTGACTCGCGCGGAATGGCCTTCCGTGTACACGTCTTTTGCTTCGAGTGCACGTGTGAGCGATTTGACCACGTTGAAGTTGCTTTCATCCAATCGGGCATAAAGCTGGCGGCTGGTGATTTCGCTGGCGGCAAATGCAGCGGCAATTTCAAGCATGTACCGATGTTCAACGCCAAATGGTTTTTGGTTTTGAATCGACCGCACCAAAGTGATAACGCCAAATTGTGTTTTGTCTGTTGAAAGCGGCACTGAAATGAACGAGCCGTCAATGAACGGTTCTTCTTCCATTATGGCATATGATGGATGCGAAATTCGTTCCGGTACAAACAGTGCCTGTTGCGATTCAAATACTTGACCAGAGATTCCTTTGCCCAATGCAAGTTTTGGGGGCTTCTGTTCTATGCCAAAAAACGAGAATGGAACAAGCGATTCACGTTCTTGTTCATAGGCGTAGCAAACACCCCTGTCAAATGTGATTTCAGCCCCAATGTCTTTTAGCAAATTGGAGTATACATCGGAAATGGTTTTGTGCTTTTGTAAGGCAAGTGGATAGCGCGTCATGTTTAACAGTTCGCGCTGGCGAAGGTCTGCAACGGAGGCCGCAAACAGATTTGTGCGCACACGCTCCGAAAGGTCTTTTAAAAATGCTGTGGCTTCGGGTGCGAGCTGTGGCATCGGTTCGCCAAAAACAAGTTTATCGTCTTTTGTGCAAATGAGCATAAAGGCCAAAAGGTCAAAGCGGTGCACAATAGGCACAATAGTGTGCGCATGGTAAATTGCGTTGAACAGTTCTTTCAGAATAGGTTCTTCAACATGGTATTCAGAAAAAAAATCGGCAAGCGGCATTGGCTCTGAAATCATGGAAAGGCAGCCGATAAACAGCGAATCATCAGGAATGGTCGCGATTCCTTCTCGGTTTATTTCACGGTATTCATGCAGTCCTATTTCGTGATAAAAAAGATAGGCTGCCGTGTTTGGCAAGGATTTTTCTGTAACCGAAATGATAGATTGTACAAGTCCGGTGGTTGTTGTCCATACATCAAGCTCGTCCATCGAAAAAGAATGGGTCAATTCCTGCAATTCGGAGTTTTCTGTAAGGTCAAAACTTTCCATGGGCGTAGTATACTCATGTGTATAATAGTATAGAACATGAGCTGTGTAAAGCCTTTGTCGGCAGATGTTGTTAATCACTGTTAATCTTTAACCAACTTGGAAAGAGCAAATCTAAACCTGCTCTTTCAGTTCAAGTTGTTTGAATTAGCATACTTTCAAAACCGTTTGTCGGTTCTAGCCACAAGGCTGGTTTCTAGGGACTTGTTCAACTACGTAGGGCAAAGCCATTTTTGGCAAAAAGGACTGGAAAGCATGATCAAGGTCGAAGTGTCAAAGACTCAGCAGCGCGTGTTTGATTCATGCGGAAAGGGTACATATCCCGCCCCTTGGGGCAAAATGAATTGTATGTACCCTTGGCCACGATGCCTTGTAAGAACCACAAACCCAACAAAGTCTAAAGATTTTTTATCACCACCCAGTTATCAAATTTCAGAAAAATCATACCCTGATGCCTGCATATTGAGGTGTGCCGATTTTCTTTCTTTTTGCATTTTGACTTTGCTTTATAAAATCTTTTCTTTTTTGCTTGACCTTTTTTTTTATCTGCGATACTATCCACATAACATCAACGGCGATGTGAACGGCAAATGCTGTCCACATCGCTTTTTTTGTCATGGAAACATGACTTGTGCAACGGCGCACGTATCTGCAGAAGAAATTCCTTTTGTAGATATGTGCGCCGTTTTGTTTTTCAAAAAGCAGTTGCTGTAAATGGCAATGCTACAAGGAGATGTGCATGGATATTACACAGGTGGCGCAACAGGTAGCTGATGTGGAAGGCAGCATCTGGAGCGTTTGGTTCCTTGCGGGAGCCGCGCTGGTCTTCTGGATGCAGGCGGGCTTTGCAATGGTGGAAGCAGGTTTTACCCGCGCAAAGAATACGGGTAACATCATTATGAAAAACCTGATGGATTTTTGCATAGGTACGGTCATGTGGTTTTTAATCGGCGCAAGCTTTATGCTGAGCTACACAGACCCTGTGACCGGCGAAGTGAGCAAAGGCATCTGGAGCGTTGTGGGAAAACCGGGTTTTTCTGTATTCAGCCAATACGCCACGTTTGACTATTCCAACTTTGTATTCAATCTGGTGTTCTGTGCTACAACAGCTACCATAGTTTCTGGCGCTATGGCAGAACGAACCAAGTTCAGCTCGTATTGTCTTTATAGTGCCATCATAAGTGCAATCATCTACCCGATCGAAGCTCACTGGGTGTGGGGTGGTGGATTTTTGGCTCAATGGGGCTTCCATGATTACGCAGGTTCAAACTGTATCCACATGGTGGGTGGCATCTGTGCCTTGATCGGTGCCTGGATAGAAGGTCCAAGACTTGGAAAGTTTGTGCGCGACGGTAACGGAAAAGTTACAAAGGTGAATGCCTTTCCTGGCCACAATATAACGATAGGTGCGCTGGGCGTGTTCATTTTGTGGCTTGGCTGGTATGGTTTTAACGGAGCCGCCGCCACCGATGTTCCCACACTTGGCTCCGTGTTCCTGACTACAACAGTGGCTCCAGCCGTTGCGACCGTAACTACGATGATTTTCACCTGGGTCAAGTACGGCAAGCCTGACGTTTCAATGTGCTTGAACGCTTCGCTAGCAGGCCTTGTGGCAATTACCGCACCATGCGATGTCACCGACTGCGCGGGAGCGGCTGTAATAGGAATTGTTTCAGGCCTTCTGGTTGTGTTAGGCGTATGGCTTTTGGATTACAAGCTCCACATTGACGACCCGGTTGGTGCGGTGGCCGTGCACATGCTGAACGGAATCTGGGGCACAATTTCAGTCGGTCTTTTTGCAACGTCAAACGCGCCGGGCTTTGCTGTCGCAGAAATCAGCGAGGGACTTTTTTATGGTGGAGGATTTTCGCAGCTTGCAAAGCAATTTTGTGGCATGGGAATCACGATTGTCTGGACGGTTGTGACAATTACCATAGTGTTCGTTGTCATCAAGAAAACGCTCGGTCTGCGTGTCACCAAAGAAGAAGAAATTATCGGCCTTGACAAGCTTGAGCACGGCCTTGATTCTTCCTACGCAGGATTCTCTATCAACTACAGCAGCGAAGAAATTGCCGAGGCAAAAGAATTCGGTGTGGACATTTCTGTTGTTGAAAAAGTTCCTGTTACACGGCCTGCATCATCGAATGCAAGTGCGCACAAAGTGGTGATTATCACGCGGCAGAACAAATTCGATGCACTCAAAACCGCAATGAATTCAATCGGTGTGAGCGGCATGACGGTGTGCAATGTGATGGGCTGTGGCATTCAGAAAGGCAAGAGCGAATACTACCGCGGCGTTCCTGTTGACATTACACTGTTGCCCAAAATAAAAGTTGAAATCGTTGTGTCAAAAATCCCTGTGGATACGGTTATCGAGACTGCAAAAAAGGCTCTGTATACCGGGCACATTGGCGATGGAAAGATTTTTGTTTACCCTGTTGACAACGTGGTAAAAGTGCGCACTGGCGAAAGTGGCTACGATGCCTTGCAGGATGAATAATCAGTCGGTACATACAGAATGTAGCATTTAAAAATAATCTTTTGTCGGGTGAACGCAATTTTATCTGTAACCTCGATTGCGTTCACCCGATTCCATTTATTCGTGCGGAAAGGTTATATACCGTGCTTCTGCATCCGGGGTGTTGACTAGGCAACTTCGTTTGTTTTTAAAATATACTTGTTTATAAATCTTCCTACAAGCTGAATGGCAGGCCCCAGCAACAGTGCCATTACAAACGAGCCGACGAACGATGTTTTAAATGAAATGGATGTGCCGATTGTGGATACAATTCCAACGGCAATGGCAAACAAATCATAACAAATGCGGCAGATAAAAAACGGAATACGATTTAATTTTTGGCTTATGATATACGCCACTGCGTCATATGGTGAAAGCCCTGAATCTGCGTTCATGTATACAGATGCACTTGTTATAAACAAAAGTATTGCGAACACAAAAATCAACACTTTGAGCCACAAAAATGAAGGCGCAGTGAACACATCCTGCGGAATAAGTTTAGTCCACAGCCATGTAAAAAAATCTGCGGTATAACCAATCAGCACCCAGTTAAAGATAGTACCGAGCCCGATAAGCCGCCGGTCAAAAACCACCACAACCACAAACAGGATTGCATTTAAAAGCAGCTGCCAGTTGCCGAGCGTCCAGCCCAAACGTTGCCGGATATTTTCATTTTGGAACGTGTACGGGTCAAGCCCCCAAGACACCTTGCGCAAAAACGAAAGAAAAAATCCCATAAAAAAAATGCCGAAAAGCATGAGCCAGAATCTTTTCCAGAACTGCGGGCCGGCAAAGCGTTGAAAGTCAAATTTCATACAAACCCCTCGTGTTTTGCATTGTAGTGCAGAATCGGTTTTCATTCAACATGCTGAATAGAACGCGCCATTGAGACAAAGCCAGCCGAGCTTTGTTCAGAATATGAAAAGGCTTTATGCATCACAGTAACAAATAAAACATAATGAAAAACAAGTGGCGCAGCAGTCAAACGTTACATCCAGCAACAACCTGCTATAACGCCCGCGCATAGCCCACTAGCAGCCCGGTGTGAAGGACTGTAACATGTCCATGTGATTCGGAGTCATCTGCGCATGTGTGCGGGATGTGTTGCACGGAAAACCATGCTGTGGTATGTCTGCATGGCGGACGTTATGTTGGCTTCTGTCCTTTTTATAAAAATATGGTAGCACGGTTTGCGCAAAAAAAACAACGGAGGTGTTCGGGTTGTTTGTGGCTTTGTACAGACCGCGCCTTCCTCGACCAAAGGAACCCGCGCCGTGCCACCTGTGCTGCAAACCTTTCACCGATGTAAACATAAACTCTTACTGCACGTTTAGGCAAAAATTACATTCTTAAATATCAGACATACAAGTTCCATGCCGGTTGAATTAAAATCCACAGATGCATGATTCATGTTATATAAAATGACGCAGAAAAACATGCCGCAAACAATTCTAAAAGAACAACGGTGCGTTCCACGGTCAAAGGGCGCATGAGCTTTCCAAAATTGAAATGAGCTCTCCATAATCATGCTGAATTTCTTCTGCGGTAGAAGAAAGCAGATGCTCCAGCTCCAAGTGGAAGAGCTTGTCTTTTGCGGAAACAGGCATGTACTGCACAACGCTTTGTGTGTAATAGTGTTCGATGCAGCCACGCGGAAGCACATAAACGCTCGCAGAAGCTGCGGCAGCAAGCACCATCTGAAACAAGTTTTGAATGCGCGGAATTGTGGCGGCCAGCTGGGGCGCAAGCACTTCACCAAACTTTTCGCCGTGTTCCATTACCCCCTGCAACACCACGGTTTTGAAAGTATCAACATTTTCGGCATTGCCGTGCTTTTGGTTAAGGGCAATCAGTTTTTCAACCAGAACAGAAAGCGAATACGGCGGCACATAATCTTCGCGGCATAATTCGCGGCCTATCGCGGCAAGATAGCGTTCAAGGCGCACAATCAGTTTTTCGAGAGTAATCGGTTTTTCAAGTTCGCGAGAAGTGAATACGGTTTTAAAAAACGGCAGCTGCTTTTCATATTGTTTTTCAAGCCACAGCGAAACACGGGAGTCTGCGCAGAATACATCGCGCAATTTTCCGCTGAAAAGCGAATCCAAATCGGTGATGATTCTGCTGTTCGTGCCAAGGAGTGAGCAGACTTTGCAGAACACGCCAAGCTCATCTTTTCCACCAACATCAATTATGCCTGTGCCGGCAATGCCACGGTTTGTGTTCACGTATGGAAGCAAATTGGTAAACAGCTGCTGGTCAGTGTAGCCTTCCACAAAAATCTGGTTGTCTGAAAAAAAGAACTGCTTGTGGTATGTGTTGAATCTTGGCAAAAAACGTCGGAACAGATCCTCGTCATATTTTTCGAGTGAATCTATGTGGGTGGGCTCGCGGTTTGTGTGGCAAACAACAACGCCCAGCAAGTCTTCTGGAAAACGCAGGTCTATAAAAAATGGTGAATGCGTAATCAAAAAATACATACGTTTGGCGTGGCGCTTTGAAACACGGCGCAATTCATCAGCAAAAAACTGCTGAAACTGCGGGTGCAGGTGCAGCTCAGGTTCATCAAACACTATGCAGGTGTTGCCAGTGTTTGCATACAAAGCCACCAGCAATGTTATAATTTCTTTGAGCCCGTGGCATTCCACTTCTTGCAGGTTATACTCTACGTTCCAAGCTCGGTTTACAACTACGGGCACCAAGTCGGCACCACCATCCCTGAACACAATGGATTTTCCGAACATACTTGAAAGCACGGCCTGCACTTTTGTGCGCACAGCCTCGTTTGTACGCAGAATGGAAACAGCTTCTGCCGCAAATGTGCCGCCATCGCGTTCGGCACGCAGGAACTTCACGGAATAACCGAATTCGCCAAACTGCTTTGCAATCGATTCGGCAAGCAGGGTTTTTCCCGAACCGTTCGGCCCAACAATCAGGTTTATGTTTGTCCATGAGTCCTTTTTAAAAACCGCCTTGCCCCACAAGAACGGAAGTTTCACTTTAACCGCGAGTTCTATCACAATTCAATTATACGGCGCACGGAACAAAAAGTAAATGGCAAAACTTTGCCTGCAAAAAAAATCCCCCGCAACGTTGCAATCCGTAATGGGGGGATTGAAGGAACTAAAAAAGAATTCTTATCCAGCCAGATATGCGTTGATGCTTGCAGCAGCTTTTCGCCCTTCACCCATCGCAAGAATGACTGTTGCCGCACCCAAAACAATATCGCCGCCAGCCCACACGCGGGTCATGCTGGTAGCCTGCGCATCGTCCACATTGATGTGGCCATGACTGTCTGTGTTTATGTCCGGAGTAGTACGCGGAATCAACGGATTTGAGTTGTTGCCCAACGCGACGATAACTGCGTCACAGGGAATGTCATGCTCGCTGCCTTTTACCTCAACCGGACGGCGCCGGCCCGATGCATCAGGCTCTCCCAGCTCGTAGGTGAGCGCACGGATTCCTGTTACCTTGCCGTCTTCAGCGTTGCCTAAAATCTCCACAGGATTCTCCAGGAACCTGAATTCCACTCCCTCCTCCTCGGCGTGGTCAACTTCTTCTTTGCGGGCGGGCATCTCCGTGCGTGTGCGGCGGTAGACTACGTACACTTTTTCGGCTCCCAGGCGCAAGGCCATTCGAGCTGCGTCCATCGCAACGTTTCCACCACCGCAGACCACCACTGTTTTTGCTTCGTAGAACGGTGTATCGGCTTTGTCTTTGTCATACGCTTTCATCAGGTTTGCGCGAGTAAGATACTCGTTTGCGCTGAACACGCCGATGTAATTTTCGCCTGGAATATTAAAGAACTTGGGCAGCCCCGCGCCTGTTCCAACGAATACAGCGTCAAAACCTTTTTCCGTGAGAATCTGCTGGACTGTTGTGGTGCGGCCTACAAGCGTGTTCATCTCGAACTTTACGCCCATCGCTTTTAGACCCTCGACTTCTTTTGCTACTATTTCTTTTGGAAGGCGGAATTCCGGGATGCCGTAGACCATAACGCCGCCGGCTTTGTGGAATGCCTCGAACACGGTGACATCATGCCCCGCGCGGCGGCAATCTGCGGCAACGGTAAGACCTGCCGGGCCTGAGCCAACGACCGCAACTTTTTTGCCTGTAGAGGCGGCAGCTTTTGGAGTGGTGGTGAGGCTGTTGTTGCGCTCGTAGTCGGCCACAAAGCGTTCAAGTCGCCCGATACAAACGCTTTTCTCTATGTCTTTGTTTACCTTGCCCAAAGTGCATTGTGCCTGGCACTGCTTTTCCTGTGGACAAACGCGACCGCAGATTGCAGGCAAAAGGTTCGTTTCTTTGACAATATCAACGGCCGCCTTGAATTCTCCTTTTGCAACCTGCGCTATGAATTCAGGAATCTGCACATTCACTGGACAACCGTTTACGCAAGGCCTGTTTTTACATTGAAGACAGCGGTTTGCTTCAACAATCGCCTGCTCGCGGGTGTAGCCGAGCGCAACTTCGTTCATCTGCCGTGCACGCGCTTTTGGCTCGCCAGTCGGCATAAACTGCAAAGGAATTTCCATGCGGTCTTTATTTGTAAGTTGGCCGCAGGCAATTTTCTGTTCCAGCTTTTTATATTCATCAGCGGCATTCTGCGCCAGCTGTTCTAAACTGATGTGTTCCATAAAATATTCATCCTCAAAATAAATGGTTATTGGGCCTGCCAAAATGACCACATGTATACAGAAAAGCGGTTTTGTGCATGGACAAGCTCGGCATCCGCAGGTTCAATCTACGCATCTGCATCTGACAGTTTGCATTTGTGAAAGGCTTCTGCCTCCTGAGGTTTAAAGCTTTTCATGCGAAGCATCATGTTGTCCCAGTCAACCGCGTGGCCATCAAAGTCGGGGCCGTCTACGCACACGAACTTTGTCTCGCCACCAACAGATACGCGGCAACCGCCACACATGCCCGTTCCGTCTATCATAATTGTGTTGAGGCTGACGGTGCAGGGAACGTTGTACTTGGCCGCACACTGGCAGGCGAATTTCATCATTATGGGCGGGCCTATTGCAATCACTTCGGCAGGGGGAACTTTTGCCTGGCACAGCCGCTCCAACGCAACCGTGACAAGGCCTTTCTCGCCGGCGCTTCCGTCATCGGTCATCAGAATAACCTCGTCGCACACGGCGCGCATTTCTTCCACAAAGATTAGCAGCTCCTTGTTGCGCGCGCCCTCAATCAGGATGACTTTGTTGCCCGCTTCTTTCAGCGCCTGCACAATGGGGTAAAGCGGTGCCGTGCCGAATCCACCGCCAACACAAACCACAGGGGCATCGTACTTGCGGATTTCGCTGGGCATACCGAGCGGGCCAAGCACACCACCCAAAAAGTCGCCCGCATTCAGTTTTGAAAGCTTGTAGGTGGAAGCTCCGACCGGCTGGAACGCAATAGCGACCCAGCCTTCTTCCGCATTGGCATCCGCAATGGTAAGCGGAATGCGCTCGCTTAAATCCTGGTCAACTTGCACAATCAGAAATTGTCCTGCCTTGCGATTCCGCGCGATGTCGGGAGCGGCAAACTTCATGTAGTATACATTTTCTGAAAGCTGCTTTTTTTCTAAAATTTTGTTCATAGCTCACCCTTACACAAATAAAAGCTGCGTTCACTATACCATAAATATAAGCATTTCGTGAATACCAATTTATTCTACTTCAAGCGCAAGGCTGTGCGCAAACAGAATCGTCTGTGCAGTCACATCGTTTGACATTTATATTGCATACCAATATCATACACACATGACAGAATCTACCGCACCTTCACAGAGTGAAAATAAACTGGGTGTCATGCCTGTTTCAAAATTGATTCTAAACGTTTCGCTTCCAATGATGTTTTCCATGTTCATACAGGCATTGTACAACATTGTTGATTCAATGTTTGTGGCAAAAATCAATGAACAGGCGCTTACAGCTGTTTCTTTGGCATTTCCGATTCAGAATCTGATGATTTCATTCAGCATTGGTACCGCTGTCGGCGTGAATGCGCTGCTGGCTACACGGCTCGGACAAAAAAATCAAGAAGCCGTAAACAAAGCCGCCATAAATGGTTTGTTTCTTGCATTGTGCACGGCGGTGGCTTTTATACTGCTCGGGCTTGTGATCATTCATCCTTATCTTGCAAGCCAAACAAAAGACAACGACATAATCACATACGGAACACAGTATCTGAATGTGATAATGCTGCTTTCTTTAGGTCTGTTTGAAGTGGTCATGCTCGACAAAATCCTGCAAGGGACTGGTCTCACATTTTACACCATGATTTCGCAGCTCTGCGGTGCCGTATGCAACATCATTTTTGACCCGCTGCTGATTTTTGGGTTGGGCCCGTTTCCGCGCATGGGCATAACAGGGGCCGCTGTGGCCACGGTGATGGGGCAGTTTTTAAGCATGGGAGTCTCATTTGCGTACAATGTCAAAAAAAATAAATACGTGCAGTTCAATTTCAAGGATTTTAAACCGGACGTACAGATTATCAAGCAGGTGTATGCTGTCGGCATTCCGACTATCTTGATTAACGCTATTTCGTCTGTAACGACCTATCTGGTGAATTTGATTCTTGGAATGTTCAGCATGACTGCCATCGCCTTGTATGGCGTGTACTTCAAGTTGAACAGTTTTATCTTTATGCCGCTTTTTGGTCTGAATAACGGGCTGGTTCCGATTATCGCCTTTAACTACGGTGCCCAGAGCCGGGAGCGCATTGTAAAGACCATCAAGCTGGGGCTGTTGTACAGCTGTTCCATCATGTTGTTTGGCACTGTGCTGTTCGAGCTGATTCCGGGGTCGTTGCTTTCTATTTTTTCCGCGAGCGATGACATGCTTTCCATCGGCATTCCGGCGCTCCGCATCATCGCATCGAGTTTTGTTGGCGCCGCAATCGCCATCACGCTTTCTTCGGTGTTTCAGGCATTCAGTTCCGCCGTGTACAGCATGATAGTTTCGTTTTCGCGCCAGCTGCTGGTGCTGCTGCCTGTTGCGTACTTCATGGCAAAAACAGGAAACCTGAACAATGTGTGGCTTTGTTTTCCGATTGCAGAAATTGCTTCGGTTTCTCTTTCCATTTTTTTTATGGTCTGGACATACCGCACAAAGCTGAATACAATCCCCGCAAAACTGAACGCCACATGACCCGCATGGCAGCACAAGCCTGAAAAGGCACGTCCGCAATGCAAGCCGCCATGCTTTCAAAATGAAATCCATGCAGGTCTAAAACCTGAAACGGAATCGAGCTTCTGCCGACATTTCAGCATGTCCAGCAAAGCGGAGCCATGCACTTGACTTTCCGTACAGCAGGAATTATATCGAAAGAAGTGTGTCCTATCCGCGCTGTCCATGCTTTATGTCTGGTTTTTAAAAGTTTTATCCGGCTTTTTTTTCAAAATCGGCACACCCCAGATGCAGGCTTTACAAACCAGTATGTAACCTTTTTGCATGAATCAGCATCTAAATACCGTTGCCGATTTTAACTCCGAGTTTTTCACTATTGGAAATATGTGAACGTTACATCCAGCAACAAACTGCTATAACGCCCGCGCATAGCCCACTAGCAGCCCGGTGTGAAGGACTGTAACATGTCCATATGATTCGGATTCGTCTGCGCATGTGTGCGGAACGTGTTGCGCGGAAAACCATGCTGTGTTATGTCTGCATGGCGGACGTTCTGTTGGCTTCTGTCCTTTTTATAAAAATATGGTAGCACGGTTTGCGCAAAGAAACAACGGTGGTGTTCAGGTTGTTTGTGGCTTTGTACAGACCGTGCCTTCCCCGACCAAAGGAACCCGCGCCGTGCCGCACACCCGGCAAAACCCTAAAGTTTTTTATCACTAATCAAGGCTCAAGTTTCAGAAGCTCTTTGCTTTATCAGTGTCAGGAGCCTAATTTTTTTATGTGATGTTTTCAATAGCAAAAACCATATCGGCAATTTTATTTGTAATACAGTTCGCTTTCAAATGAATTGCCATCTTCTGTTTTTCCTGCGAGTGTGATTTTTTTTGCATCATCATCGAAGTGCGCAAAAATATTCAGCATTTGGCCAAGCAGGGCTTCTTTTGAAAAATTGATGCGAAAGTCTGTAAATGTTTTTTCGCGGTATTGCGCAGGAAGGCTGTCCATTATGAATGCCCCATATCTTGCGTTGTTTACATGTCCGTTTGCATCGATGTCTGAATAGCGTATTGTGCGCTGGTCAATGGCTTCCATGGATTCGGGCAAAATGATTTTTTGCGCTTCCATGCAGTTGTGCGGTTTTTGAATATCATTCGGTTTTCTGAGCGTGAATCTATTTAGTGGCAAGATGCGGCGTGCTTTTGGGTCAACCAGCAGCCATGAGCTGATTCCGCTTATCAATGCGGTGCCATCTTGTGCCACAAGCTCGTAGGCGCGTCTGAACTGGAGTGGCTCGGGTTTTTCTTCCCATGTGATGATAGTGATTCGCTGGTTTTCTGATGGCAGCGTATGAAAGCGGAACGAAAGGCGTGACACAAGAATTGCAAAGCTGTTTGCGCTCAACACGTCTCGGGTAATGCCCTGCTGTGCATAATCCTGCACGGCAAAGTCTGACGTGAGTTTTAGCAGCGCGTTTAAGCTGAGCAGCTTGTTGCTGGCGCAATCGCTAAAATATACATTTGTTTCGCTGTGAAAGGTGATGGAGTCGGCTTCATGCCATTGGTTGAAAGTTGTCATATAAAAATTATAGTTTGTTTTTTTACTTGCTGCAAGCAAGTATCGTTCCGACTTGTTTATTCACCAAGCAATGTTTTTTGCCATTCGTCATGCAGGGAATCAAAAACGTAATCTTTTAGGTCGATAATCATGGAAATTTTTTCTGCCATGTCGTCTTGTACACAGATGCATTTTATTTCTTCCAATTTGAGGCCGTTTAAAAATCCAATGCATTTTTCGAGCGCATCCATGAAAGTGTCTTGATTTACAGGCTGGGCTTTGTTTGATTTGACAATACAGTTCCAAATGTATGTGGCATTTTTTGAGAATTGTTCATATTCAGGAGTCTGCAAATCTTTTAAATCGGCCATATAAATATTATCAGCCTGTTTGTGCGATTTGTCAAATTGTTTTTGATGCACCAAAAAATGCCTTGCACAATCAGGCTGATTCGTGCGCAAAGGGTACATACCTGTGCTTATGCGTCGGGGTGTGTTGATTCAATCAATATGCGGTACAATTCTGGATATGCGTCTTTGATAAAAAGCGGCTTTCCGTCTTTGCCCAAAAAGCAGTGGGAGCTGGTTCCCTTGCAAACCACCGTATCCTTCACCTTCATTATGTAAGATAGCGTGAGTTTTACGGAGGTGCAAGACGCAACTGTTACCGCAATGCTTATGACATCGGGAAATGTGGTGGGGCGCTTGTAGTCGCAGGTAACGCTGATAACCGGGGAAACAACTCCTTCGGCTTCCATTTTGTCGTAGCCCCAGCCTAGCTGCTCCAAAAAATCCACACGGGCCTCTTCCATGAATCGGATGTAGTTTGAATGGTGGGTCACTTGCATTTTGTCTGTTTCGTAATAATTGACTTTGTGGATGTATGGCTTCATGCGTTCAGTATATCGCTAAAAGAACGAAACGCCAAGCGGAAAAGCTGACATCACGAAGGATTCCAGCCGCTGTCAACAGTGAGCAGCGTTCCGTTGATGTGCGGATTCAGCAGCAGATGCAGGGCTTCTTGGGCAACGATTTGTTCTGAAACAACCTGCGCTCCTTCTGCCGGGTTTCGTGTAAAGCCCGGCAGCACAACATTGCAGGTGATTCCGTGCGGTGCATAGCAGGCCGCCACAGATTTTGCAATCACGGCAACACCGGTTTTTGCTCCACTGTAGGCGGCGGTGGTTTTACACGCGCGAATAGACTCGGTGCGGGTTCCTCCAAACAGCACGATTCTGCCCCAGCCGCGTTTTGTCATTTCTGGGAGCACTGCGCTTACCAACGAGCCGGGAAGCGCATAGTCGTGCACGGAGAGCGTGAGCCATTCGGCACTGGTGGTGGTATGCAACGGTTTTTGTACAAACGGTCCGTAGCATACGCAAAGCACATCTGTTTTTAAAAGCAGTTGAATGAACTTGCTGTTCTTTAAGCATTGCAGTGAATCGTCAATCTCAAGCGGAAAAAAACTGGTGCCGTCTGTGGAGGTGCCGGGTTTGGTTCGTCCTGTTACTGTAACCGAGGCTCCGCACGAAGCAAGAAGAGCTGCAAGTTTTTTGCCAATGCCTGCGGTTCCTCCGACTACAAGCGCAGTCCGGTGCAAAAGAGGTTGGTGCATGCCCCATTGTAGCGCAAATTGCACAAACAGTGTATAGTGCTTGCATGAATCTTCGTAACATTGTGATTGTGCTTTCACACCCGGAAGAAAGCCGCAACATCGGTGCAGTATGCCGTGCAATGGCAAACAGCGGTCTGCGCACTTTGCGCATTGTGGGAGCGCGTGATTCCTGTGACGACATGCGGGTTCGTGTTCTTGCAATCCATGCGGACGTAATCTGGGATTCCTGCGAGTTTTTTGAATCCATCACCGAGGCCACCGAAGATTGCGTTTGTGTTGCAGGAACTACACGCCGCCGCGGAAAAAAACGCAAGGGCAAACTGCTTCTGCCTGAAGAGTTTGCGGATTTTGCCAGTACCATCACAGGTGGTACAGCTGCCAACGGAATTTGCCCGGTGCAAAATTCCATGGCCAAATCCGATAATGGCAGAGTAGATGCCTCGCAAACAGAAGCCGCATTTGATACTCCCGGTGGAAGAGTTGCTGTTGTGTTTGGAAATGAACGCACTGGCCTTACTGACCCTGAACTGCTTGAATGTACCATGGGAGTGACCATTCCTTCGAGCGCCGAATTTGCTTCGCTCAATTTAAGCCATGCAGTACAGATTATCGGCTATCATCTGTTTCGTGCGACACAAAAGCAGTTTTTGGGATACACGCCGATTCCTCTTGGGCGGCTTGACGGCACTGTTACGGTGATTGTGGACAACTTGCAACGGATTGGTTTTTTTTCGCGCACGGGGAAAGACCAGATGATGCAGTTTTGGAGAACCATTCTTTCTCGGGCGGCATTGAGTGAAGGTGAGGCTCAGTACCTGGAAATGATTTTTGACAAAGCGGCGGGACTTGCCACGCACCGATAAAACGCATTACAAAACGGAATCAAATACAATATCATCACTGTCAATCACATCGGAAGTGCAGAACGCACATGCCCGTAGCACAGTATTGCTCAGCTGCCTGATATTTCCCGGCCACGGATAATCGCACAACCGTTCGATTGCGTTGGTTGAAAGCCGTTTGTTCCGGCTTGAGGCAAATTGGCGGGCAAAGTGCACAACGTCTTCTATGTGTTCACGGAGCGGTGGAATCGCGAGGATAAGCACTGCTATACGGTAAAACAAATCTTCGCGGAACAGATGTTGTTGCACTAAAAGCCGAAGATTTGAATTTGTCGCGTACACAAAACGCACGTCAAATTGAATGTCTTTTGTTCCACCTAAACGGCGGTAAGAATTATGTTCCAGCACATGCAGGAATTTGGCTTGTATATCACGTGGCAGTTCATCTATTTCGTCCATGAACATTGTACCGTTCTGCGATTTATGCAGATAGCCAAATGACTGAACGGCACCTGTGTAGGCTCCGCGTTCAGTGCCAAAGAGCATGCTTTCTACCATTCCTTTTTCAAAATTGGCCATGTTGATGCTGCAAAACGGCCCGTTCTTTCTGGGAGAATGCTCGTGGATATAATTTGCGGTAAAACTTTTTCCGCTGCCGCTTTCGCCCAGCACGAGCACAGGTTCATCGCTTGCGGCCGCCATGTGCACCTGGTTTTTGAGTTTGATAATTGCAGGTGATGTGCCAGAAAACAAGTCGAATGAAGAAAACAGCGGAAGTTCATCGCTGGCAAAAAGCACGTTTTGCAGCGTGTGCATATGGCTGCTGCTTGAAACATGACGATTGACATTCGGCCTGTCTGGTGTGGCACATAGCACATTGCGTGGAAAGTCTGGAGAAAACACTGTAAAGAAATTGGCCTGTGGAAACAGCTGGCGGTAACGGGCAATGAATTTGGCATTGGCGGTTTTGCTACGTTCATGTACAAGCACAGCGATGTTGCATGTGCCAATCTTTTCCAGTATGCGGTACATTCCAAGCATGTCAAGCGGAGTGTACGACGATGCGTCAATAATCACGGTGGAACTGGCAAAATGATTTAGACATATATCGGAATGAGGGAGGCACGGGAGTACCTGAAATTCAATTTGTTCGTTTTTATGCATGGTACACCAGTCAATCAAAATGACGTTTGTACTTATGAGAAAAACTTGCTTTTTGTTCATGTAGCGCGATACACTCGCTTCGTTTTACGAACTCTTTTTTAAATTGCGATGCCAGACAAGTAACAGTATATACCAAAAATACGGAAATAACAAAAAAATTTTCAGTGGATTGTGCAGAATTTCACTCCAGATTTCAAGGCCTTTTTCAAATGTGCGTTCGCCGACACGTCTGATTCGTTCACTGAAAATTCCTACGGCATCATGATAATACAAAAAAATGCTTGAAGAAAACTTTTTGCGCCGCGCATATGCCCAGCAGTCTTTTTCCTTTATGCCCTCGCTTACCAGCACAAGCGAAGGGGAGGCTTTGTAGATGGCTTCAACAACATCGTTTTCAACTGTTTTGGGATAATAGCCCACATAACGGCCTACAATCTGCAAGTCTTTGAATGTGGTACGCACGTTGCGTTCTGCGGCCATCACCGTTTTTTTTCTGCCGCCAAGAATATAGAATGATTTGTAATGTGATTCCAGCACCGAAAGAATATTGATAACAGCATTGAATGGATTGTATCGGTATGGAACATGTTTTCCAAGAAATCGAGCGCCATGCAGGATGCTCTTGGAAATAGGCAGAACCATATCGGCGTTTTTGATGCAGGCGCTGTAGTCGTTTTTACCACGCGCTTTGAGCAAATCCCATACTGAAAGGAATACAATCTGCTTGGTTCCTGGACGAGAAATCAATTCCAGAATTTCAGCCTCCAAATCCTGAGGAGGCAAAATGTCAACGGGAACTCCTAGCACGTCTATTCTTTGTATTGCCATAGTCCATTCTCCATGAGCGCCGTCTGCACAGCCGCAAGTCCGTACAAGGCGGCTGTTTCACAACGCAAAATATTTGTAGCAAAATGCACGGGTACAACTCCGTGGCGTTTTAGCTCTTCCAGCTCTTGGGGTGAAATACCGCCTTCGGCACCTACAAACAGTGCTGCTTTTTTTACGGACTGAGCCTTGTTCAGCGCATGGTGAAGGGGCACTGTGTTTTGGCTCTGCTCGTACAGCACTATGGCTCGCGCACATTCTGCGTGTGCGTTTGCAGGTTCGGCGGTATTGGTGGCATTCCACAGGGCCAACGCTTCGGAAAGATTTATGCAGTCATGCACCCGCGTGGCAACTGGTGAACCGCTTTGACTTCGGGCTTCCGATATTATGCGATCAAAACGGCCTTCGGTTTTTCCTGCTTTTTTGTGCGCGGAAGTCAGCGAGCTGTGCTGGCAGAATTGTCCGGCAACTGGTACCACCACTGAAACTCCACATTCAACTGCCTGCCGCACAATCTGCTCAAACTTTGCCGGTTTGGGCACAAATTGAAACAGCCACAGCTCTATGCTCGGCTGGTGTGCGGTATGCAGTGCCGAATGTTCTAAGTTGGCGCTTGGACAGTCACCTGCGACCTGTAAAAGCACCTCCCGTTTTTCGGCAGCTACACGAGCCACCGTCATTGTCTGCAACTTCCCGGAAGGAAGCCGCACGTATATCATGTCGCCTGCGTGAACGCGGAGCACATGCACAAGATGGTGGTACTGCTTTTCTTGTACCACCAGACAGCCTCGTTCATCCAGGTTTTGGCAGGCAACAAGCTGTCGCATGGTCAGTTTCCTGTTTCTGCGACTGAACTTTCTTGTGAGGTCTTCACTTCATCCTGCAACTCTTTTAGCGTTTTTGTGCTCTTTATGAGATTGTCAAAATTTTCTTCTTTGATGATGCGCAGTGCTTCGCGAAGTTGCACGTCATAGTCCAGATCGTACAGCCGTGCGGGGCGGGTGCGGTCAACTTCATTGCGTATGATTTTACGGAGGAGGCTGCTTTCAATCGCATAGTTTTTTTGGAGCGTGGCAGCATATTCGGCAATGTCGTCTTCTGTCATGGAAGGATGGGCTTCAACGTATTGTTCCACTTCGCCGCTTTCTATTAAATCTGCATATGCTTTTTGCTCGTCTTCTGTAAGCGCGGGGAATGTTACTTCGCGGTCAGGTGGAATGCCAATCTTGTCAATGTTTGTGTCACTCGGTGAATAATACCGTGCGATAGTCAGTTTGAATCCATCGTCCTTGGTAAGCGGAGAAGGGGTCTGCACGCTGCCTTTTCCGTAGGTTTTTGTTCCTACCAGATATGCAAGATGATTGTCTTTGAGCGCACCGCTCACGATTTCGCTCGCGCTTGCCGTTCCTTCGTTAATCAGCACAATTATGGGAATGCCTTTTTTGACTTTTGTTTTGAGGCTGTTCGCCGTGTACACGGAATTATTGTAGAACAGGCGGCTTTTGGTAGAAACAATCGGCCCCTTGTCGATAAATTTGTCGGCGACATCAACCGCAGCAGTTATAAGTCCGCCGCCATTGTAGCGCAGGTCTATGATAAGCGATGTGTAGTCATTCTTTTTGAAAAAATCAAGAGCCTCCTGCACATGCGCCGCCGTTGTAGTAGAAAAGCCTGTGATTTTTACGTAGCCCGTTTTGTCAATCATGCCAAACTTGACAGTTGGATTTTCGATTATGTCGCGCACGAGCGTGCATTCAAACTCAGTGGTTTCGCCACGCAGAATTTTGACCGTAACACTTTCGCCGACTGTGCCGCGCAGCATTCCCAGCACCTGCTCCATTGTAAGTGTGGCAGTATCCGTTCCGTTTATCTCGATGATTTTGTCTCCAGCCCTGATGCCGGCTTTGTCGCCCGGGGAGCCTTCAATCGGCTGGGCAACTTCCACGTATGCAGGTTTTTTTGCCGTGGATGCTACAGGTTTGGAGATGGTAAGTCCTACGCCTCCAAAGTTGCCTTGCGTGGTGTCAGTAATGTCGCGCCATGCATCGGTATCGAGGTATGCGGTATGCTGGTCTCCGAGGCTGTCGAGCATACCTTTCATGGCACCTTTGTACAGCACTTCAGGGTCAATTTCTTCAACATAATTATATTGAATATATTGAAACACATACTTGATGAGATCAAGATACTGCCGTTCACGCAGTGTTTCATCATCTGCGGTTTTTGCGGAAGACTTTGCGAAACACTGCGATGTGGCAATGGTCAGCAAAAATAAAAAACAAAACGTGGCGACCGGTCGTCTGCCAGAATACATCGATTGGGTGGTTTTACTCATGCCTTCTATTTTACGCACTTTTTTATCTCTATGCAAGCGTTGGACTTCTATGCTATAATAGTTCCATGCAGATTATTCCAGTTGCAAGCGGCAAAGGTGGCGTTGGAAAAAGTCTTTTGAGCGCAAACCTTGCCATCGCCCTCGGACAGGCCGGAAAAAGAGTGCTTCTCGTAGATCTTGATTTGGGTGCCTCGAACCTCCATTTGGTTATTGGTCAGATGTCTCCAAAGGCGGGAATCGGCACGTTCCTTACCGGACAGACACAGTTTGAAGACTTGATTACTCCCACTGAATACAAAAATGTTTCGTTCATTGCCGGTGATTCAGAAGTTCCGGGATTGACATCGCTCAAAGTGAGTCAAAAAAACAGTCTCATCAAGCATTTTATCAAAGCTGATGTGGATTATTTGATTCTTGATTTGGGTGCGGGTACCCACTTGACCATTCTTGATATGTTCCTGCTTTCACCGCAGGGAATTGTAGTTACTGCGCCAACAGTAACAGCTACACTCAATGGCTACCTGTTTTTAAAAAATATCGTGTTCCGCATGATGTACAACACATTCAAACGCGGTTCCGAGGCTTACAACTATCTTGAAAAACTCAAAACGGATTCTAACACCTTGCAGAGGCTGTACATTCCCAAGCTGGTAGAAAGCCTCAGCGATATTGACCCAAAAAGCACCCAGCTTTTTAAAACACGCATGGCTGAATTCCGGCCGCGGCTGGTGTTGAACATGATTGACGACCCCAAAGATGCCGACCGTGCGCAAAAAATCCGCCGTTCGTGCACGCAATACCTTGGGCTGGAGCTGGAACATCTGGGCGTTGTTTACCGCGATGTCATGCAGGACAGGGCGCTTGCTTCTCGGCTGCCGGTGATTGTGTACAAGCCGCAGTCAATCATTGCACAGGCAATTTACCGCGTGGCTGAAAAAATTCTTCAATCGGAAACGCTGCGATTTGACGATGAGTATGATATTACGCAAGCCGCCGAAAATTCATTTATGCTTGCCTCGGAAGAAGCGGCAGATGATTATCAGGCAAAACTCAACTATGTGGAAGACCTTATGGGAACCGGGGCGCTTACTCCCGGGGAGCTTGCAGAAACCATAAAAACCCAGCAATACGAAATCAACGCGCTCAGAGCCGAAAACTTGCTGCTCAAAAAAAAATTGGTTGAAGCTTCAAAACAAGGCTTCAAGGTTTAAAGGACTTATTCATGCTTAAAGCGTTACCGTTGTTCGTTATGTATCCATCGTGGATTCATCCTCAGATATTTCCTGGCGTGCCGGTGTTGGGGCTTATCCGCTGGTATGGACTCATGTACATTTTTGCGTTTGTTACCGCATTCATAATTTTAAAAAAAGAATTAAGTGAAGGTATGCTGAATGAAAACGGCAAAACAACCACCGAAGACGATATCTTTAGTTTTATTGCCTGTGGAATTCTGTTTTTGCTGATTGGGGCCAGAGTATTTTCTACATTGGTATACGACACGAGCGGTGATTATTGGAAAAAACCATGGCTCATTTTTTGGCCGTTCGATACCGTGACAAAACGCTTTACCGGGCTGTTAGGAATGAGCTATCATGGCGGTTTTATCGGCGGACTTATCGGCATGATTGTATGGTGCCGGTGGCACAAACGCGCTCTGTGGAAATGGATAGACGCCATGTGCGTGGCAATTCCAGCCGGCTATACATTCGGTAGGTTGGGGAATTTTTTGAACGGTGAACTGTATGGCAGAATCACTACTGTGCCATGGGGCGTTGTGTTTCCCCGTGCCGAAAAATTTTCTGCGAGTATTGATTGGGTGCAGGATTTTGCGGCCAGATGCGGCATGACATTGGCAGAAGGGGAGCGGTTAGTGAATTTGCCACGCCACCCAAGCCAGCTGTATGAAGCATTGTTCGAAGGTGTGTTGCTGTTTGCTGTGCTGTGGCTTCTGCGAAAACGCAAGCCTTTCGATGGATTTCTGGGCTGTTGCTATGCCATTGGTTACGGCCTTGTTCGTTTTGTGGTTGAATATTTCCGGGAGCCTGATTCAGATTTAGGCTATCGCATAAATTACGATGGCAGCACTGCGCTGTACATAAACACTTCGCTGCTGAATATTAGCACCGGGCAGATTTTGTGCTTTTTGATGATAGCAGGTTGCCTTGTCTTGATGCTGGTGCTGTGGCTCTTGGATCGTCGTAGAATTTCCAGAGCCATGCATATTGCAAAAGCTGAATAAGTTTATCCGGGTTTTCGCAAATCTAACCTAAGCTTTGCAATCTCCTGACTGTCTGCTCATCTCATTTTGATTCGTGCGGAAAAGGGTGCATACCGTGTTTCTGCGAAGCCGGCTCTTGGCCAGGATCCTTGATTCTGCATCGGGATTTGTTGATTGTGTTTACAAGAGTATTTGCCAATGGCTGATTTGTCTGGTATACTGGAAGAATGGAACGTTCTCAGGTAAAGACATTCGGCATTTTGACGAGCGGTGGCGATGCCCCGGGGTTGAACGCGGCGATTCGGGCGGTCTGCCGCACGGGTATTATTCAGTATGGCATGAAAGCCATAGGTATTCACAATGGGTATCGAGGGCTTGTGGCGGGCGACATGGAACCTCTTACCATGCAGTCACTGGTGGGCTTGCTCACGGAAGGGGGCACCATTTTGGGAACTTCACGTGACAAACCGTTCAAGAATCCAGTACCAAGTGAAGAAACCGGATTGCTTCCCATTGAGGCAATCAAAAAAAACTACAAAAAATGGAATCTCGATGCGCTTGTCTGTGTGGGAGGGAATGGCACTAACACAACGGCCAGTCTGCTTGCTGCGGAAGGGTTGAACATTGTTGGATTGCCCAAAACAATCGATAACGACATCGTAAAAACCGATATGACTTTTGGTTTTCATACGGCACTTGATGTTGCCACGGATGCCATCGACCGTATTCACACAACAGCGCACAGCCACAGCCGAATCATGGTGATAGAAGTGATGGGGCACAAAGCTGGCTGGCTTGGGCTCTATGCAGGCATTGCAGGCGGCGGCGATGTTATTCTGCTTCCAGAAATTCCGTATGACATTAACTGCGTGGCAAAAAAAATCATGGAACGCCGTGATGCGGGAAAAAACTTTTCAATCATCGTGGTTGCTGAAGGTGCGCTGACCCGGGAAGAATCGCTGCTCGATAAAAAATCATTCAAGAAAAAACGGGCAGCCATGCCGTATTCCATTGCCTACAGAGTTGCCCACGAACTTGAAGAAGCCACATCGCTTGAATCTCGTGTAACGGTGCTGGGTTATTTGCAGCGTGGTGGCACTCCTTCCCCTTACGACCGTATTCTGGCAACGCAGTTTGGAACAGCAGCCGCGCACTTTCTGGCTAATGGCAATTTTGGCAAACTGGTGGCGCTACAGAACGGAGTCATTGTGGGAGTTCCGCTTGAAGAGATTGCTGGGCGTGTCAAAAACATTCCCATGACACATCCAATGCTTCATGCTGCACGCGAACTGGGTACTTCGTTTGGCGACTGATGAAAGTCAATATGTCTAGTGTCGGGTTCCGTTGCCATTTTTGTGCGGTCTGCGAAGGAAAAACTTGTACAGGGCAAATGCCCGGCATGGGCGGTCCCAACCAGAACCGCAATTTTATCAAAAACTGTCAGGACTGGAAGTCTCTTGCTTTAAAATCAGATGGCATTGTTCGGGAAGTGCAGCTCCGTCTTGCGCCCATGACCGGTGGCGTTGAAAACATCGGTTATTCAGATGAACGTCAATTTTACCAAGATTTGGTGGCTGCCTGCGTTTCTGCCGGAGTTGCGCTCAGCATTGGTGATGGGTGCCCAGACGAAAAACTTCAGTTTGGTATTGAGGCGGTAAAAGATGCCCGGCATTTAAATCCACATATAAAATCGGCGGTGTTTATAAAGCCTTATGCCGATACAAAAATCCGTGAACGCATTGATTGGGCCGCCTCCATAATGGAAATCGGCGGAATAGATATTGACAGCTACAACATTGTGACCATGAGAAATCTGGTACATCTGGAACGCAAAACTCCTGAGCAGCTCAGCTCGATAAAGCGGCTTCTGAATGCACGTGGCATTCCGTTTGCCATAAAGGGAATTTTCACGGAAGATGATGTTGAGACGGTGCGCATGGTAAAGCCGGACATAGCATATATTTCAAACCATGGTGGCCGTGTTGAAACACGCACAGGCAGCACCGCGTGTTTTTTAGAAGCCTATCATACCACACTTTTAAAATCGGCAGGAAGCCTGTGGGTTGACGGCGGAATCAGAACCGCGAATGACATGCAGACCGCCGCGTTTTTTGGCGCTTCAACCGTGTTGCTTGGCCGGCCTTTTGCAAGCGCGCTGTGCCGTGGCGGGGCCAAAGCTGTTCATGATTTGGTGGCACTGTTTAAAGTCGCTTCTGGAGAAATCAAATGAAAAATGGCACTTATATCCTCGCCCTTGACCAAGGCACCACATCTTCGCGGGCCATTCTGTTCAATGAACGGGCAAAAAAGATTGCGGCCGAGCAAAAAGAGTTTACGCAATTTTTTCCAAAACCGGGTTGGGTCGAGCATGATGCCGAAGAACTTTTTCTGTGTCAACTTTCTGTAATGCAGGAAGTGGTAAAAAAGGCAGATATTCAGCCTGAGCAGATTGCGGGCGTAGGAATTACCAATCAGCGGGAAACCGTGGTGCTGTGGGAACGCAAAACTGGAAAGCCGGTGTATCGCGCAATCGTGTGGCAATGCCGAAGAACGGCAGACATGGCAGCTTCGCTCATTGAACGTGGAAAAGGTGCCATGATTCAGCAAAAAACAGGACTTGTTCCCGATGCTTATTTTAGCGGAACAAAAATCAAATGGCTGCTCGACACCATTCCGAATCTTCGTGAGCGTGCAAAAAACGGAGAGATTCTGGCTGGTACCATCGACACTTGGCTTGTGTGGAAACTTTCCGGCGGCACCGTGCATGTGACTGACTACACCAATGCAAGCCGCACAATGCTGTTCAACATTCATACATTGCAGTGGGATTCTGAACTTTTGCGTATGCTTAACATTCCTCGCTGCATGTTGCCGGAGGTGCGCGATTCTTCATGCGTTTACGGCAATACGGACAAAACTGTTTGCGGTTTTTCGGTGCCTATCGCCGCCTGCATTGGCGACCAGCAGTCAGCTTTGTTTGGGCAAGGCTGCTTTGAACGAGGCTCTGTCAAAACTACCTACGGCACAGGTTGTTTTATGCTTATGAACACTGGCAGCACGGCAATTTCTTCAAAGCATAAACTGCTTACAACAATTGCGCTTGGCATGAACGGCAAGGTTGACTATGCGCTTGAAGGTAGCGTATTCATGGGCGGTGCCACCATTAAATGGCTTCGCGATGGACTGGGCCTTATCCGTTCTGCACGGGAGTGTGATACACTTGCCGAATCTGTTCCAGATGCAAATGGTGCGGTGCTTGTGCCGGCGTTCACCGGGCTTGGCTCACCGTATTGGGATTCATATGCCAGAGGCACATTGGTGGGACTCACCCGTGGCGTAACTAAAGCCCACATCTGCCGCGCCACACTCGAATCAATTTGTTTCCAGGTAAAAGATGTGCTTTCGTGCATGAACCGCGATGCCCGCCTTTCCAGCGAACATCTTAAAGTTGACGGTGGAGCATGTGTTAGCAATTTGATGATGCAGTTTCAGGCTGACATTCTGAACAAACCTATTTTTCGCCCCAAGAACGTTGAAACTACGGCGCTAGGTGCTGCATTTTGCGCGGGTCTTGCGGTAGGGCTGTGGAAAGACAAGGGCGAACTGCTTCGCTGCACAAAAACGGAACGTATTTTTACTCCCGCCATGTCCAACGAAGAAAGAAATGAACGCTATGCCCAGTGGAAACGCGCAGTTCGTTGCAGCATGGGCTGGGCAAAACCCACACGCTAAACTTTTCAAAATTATGTGTGGCAACAGAAATTTATATTCCGATAGCTTTGACTAGTTGAATTATCCATAACAGGATTTAACTAGTGAAAAGGCAAAGACTTACGACACAAACAAGGAACAAGATTTTTTATGCTCCAGGAACGACCCGACAGCGCCGCAGGCGTCGGACATCTGCGGCGTGAGTGGCAACACCGCCAGCTTCTGCTGCGGCCTCCCGCACAGGTCAATCTTCAGCTAGAGCATCCGCAAGGCGGGTGCACGAAGCCGCAGACAAGACACTGACGTTCAGGTTTATTAAGCACGGGGAAGTCCATTGCATCTGGTACTGGCAAGGTTGGTATACACATTGTTGGTGAATCTGTCTCATTCACCAGTGATGTTTGCATTCCATTCATCACTGATGTTTGTATCTCATTCACCAGTGGTGTTTGCATCCCATTCACCAGTGGTGTTTGCATCCCATTCACCACTGGTGATTGTGACCCATTCATCAGTGGTGAACTTGTCGCAGGTGTGCTGCACTTTAAGGAACGCGCACTCGCAACGAAGTTTCAAGCGGTGCTGCAACAACAGTCACGGGGACTTGCTTTTGCGGTGGGGCTTGGCGTGGTGCTGTCCGCCTCTGCGCCAGGCGGCTCGAACGAGAAATAATCTGCTACATAACGTCACAAGCGCGTGCGCGCTCCCGAACCGGCACGAGTGACAAAACGTCAACAATGCGATTGACGGAACATCGATCGTGCGGCGTTACAGTGCTCGTACACTATGGAGAAACAATGCACGTACTGTGTAGAAACAGCGCACATGCTTGAACCCTTCTTCTGCATCGGGGTGTGTTGATTTCTTTGTTGTGCATAAACATGGCATTGACAGAACAGATGGCGCCTATTACAATTCGTATGGTTTTGCATGGTATAAGGAGGTGCGGACATGAACAAGGATTTTGATGTGCTTGACAAAGTGATTGGCAGGATTCCTGATTTTCCAAAACCAGGTGTGCTGTTTTATGACATCACTGGTATTCTGCGTCACCCGGAAGCGTTCAAGTACGCTATTGACCGCATGGTTGAAATTTACCGTGAAAAACCTGTAGACGCTGTTGCTGCCATAGAAAGCCGCGGTTTTATTTTTGCAGCTCCATTTGCCGAGCGCATGGGAATTCCGCTCATCTTGATCCGTAAAAAAGGAAAACTGCCTGGAAAGACTTATTCATGCGCATACAGTCTCGAATACGCCGAGGCAGAAATTGAAGTGCACGTAACCGATGTAATTGCAGGCCAGCGTGTACTTCTGGTTGACGACCTGATTGCGACAGGTGGCACATTGGTTGCCGCAAAAAATCTGATGGAACAGGGAAACGCAACCGTTACAGATGTGTTCGGTGTAATCGGGCTTCCCTTCCTGCAGTATGAAAAAAAACTTGCGCCGCTTACCATCACTACGCTGGTCAACTACAATTCTGAATCAACACATTCCGATGCATAAGCAAGGCTTCAAGCCGGGAGCTGGCTTTGCAGGCAGAGTTAAAAAATATGCTTTGCCGTGTTGCCGGCAACTTGCAGCCAGCTTTTTTTGTGCTGGCTTCTCTGAATGCAATGCGGTAAATTGACAGAACGCATAAATGCTTCTATTATTGGAGCATGAATATTTTTGAACGCATTAATGATTTGGTTGGCTATGCCAGAACCGCAGAGCTTATTGAAGCCGAAGATGTTATTTATGCAAAGAACCGTTTGCTCGAACTGTTCAAGCTTGATGGCTTTGAAAGTGAATCACAGGCTGAACGGCTTCCTGCAACTCCTGTATCGGCTCTTGAGTCAATCCTTAGCGACATGTTGGATTATGCTGGTTCTAATGGGTTGTTTGTCGATGATGGCGTTGTGTACCGCGACTTGTTTGACACAAAAATCATGGGCTGCCTTGTGGCTCGTCCTTCTGAAATTGAAAAAACATTTTTTGCGCATTACAAAAACAGCCCCAAAGAGGCTACCGATTGGTTCTACACGTTTAGCCAAAACACTGACTATATACGCCGATACCGTGTGTGCAAGGACGTAAAGTGGCAGTCACATACTGAATATGGCGACATCGATATTACCATAAATCTTTCAAAACCCGAAAAAGACCCAAAAGCTATTGCCGCCGCCAGGAACGCTGCGCAAACTGGTTATCCTGCCTGTCTGCTGTGCAAGGAAAATGTGGGCTATGCCGGACGGGTGAACCATGCTGCACGCCAGACCCACCGCGTAATTCCTGTAAAGCTTGCGGGAGCCCAGTGGGGATTTCAATATTCGCCGTATGTGTATTATAACGAGCATTGCATTGTGTTCAGCCAGGCGCACACACCCATGAAAATAAACCGAGAAACATTTGTGGCGCTGTTCGATTTTGTAAAACAGTTTCCGCATTACACCGTGGGAAGCAATGCCGATTTGCCTATCGTGGGCGGCTCGATTTTGAGCCATAATCATTTTCAGGGTGGCAACTATGAATTTGCCATGGCCCGTGCCAGTGTAGAGCAGTCATTTTCCGTAAACAAGTTTGATGATGTTTCCTGCGGAATTGTTAAATGGCCAATGAGCGTGATTCGCCTTGACGCAAAAAATCCTGATCGTGTGGTTGAGCTTGCCTCCCACATCTTGGAGAAATGGCGGACATACACGGATAAAGACGCATTCATTTTTGCCGAAACCGATGGGGAACCGCATAACACTATCACGCCGATTGCCCGTATGCGAGGTGATAATTTTGAGCTTGACCTTGTACTGCGAAATAACATCACCACGCCAGAAAACCCGCTCGGTGTGTTCCATCCTCATGCGGAACTCCATCACATTAAAAAAGAAAACATCGGTTTGATTGAAGTGATGGGACTTGCGGTGCTCCCCGCGCGGTTAAAAACTGAGCTTTCGGATTTAGGTACTGCCATTGTAAATGGAGCCGATATTCGTGCCAACGAAGGGCTTTCAAAACATGCCGATTGGGTGCAGGAATTCCGCACAAAATATGACCGCCTTGACAGCTCCAACATTGAACAGGTGCTTCGCAACGAAGTGGCGCTCGTGTTTGCAAAGGTGCTCGAACACGCCGGTGTGTTCAAGCGTACCGCCAAGGGAAAATCTGATTTTATTAAATTTATCGAGGCGCTTTCATAACAGCAAAACCGTCCGTGTGGCTGGTTCTTGTACGGCAAAGCGCGTTTTAAGAGGTGACTATGGGACACGTACAACTTCCTGATGGCTATGTGCCGCTGTTGAACGAAAAACAGACCGAGCATGCCATTGTGCTTATCAAGGATTTTTTTCAACTTTCGCTTTCTACGCAGCTGAATCTAACGCGCGTGACTGCACCGTTATTTGTAAAATCTGGCCTCGGTTTAAATGACGACTTGAACGGCATAGAACGGCCAGTGCGGTTTCCTGTAAAAGACATGAACGAAACTCAGCTTGAGATTGTGCATTCACTTGCAAAGTGGAAAAGACTCAAAGTAACAGAGTTGGGCCTTGACCCAGGCTTTGGCATTTACACTGACATGAATGCAATTCGTGCCGATGAGGAGCTTGACAACCTGCATTCGTTGTACGTTGACCAATGGGACTGGGAGTTGAGCATTACGCCGCAAGACCGCACAATCATGTATTTAAAATCCGTGGTAAAAAAAATCTACCGCTGTCTCAAGCAGACTGAATTTTTTATCTATGACCGTTATCCATCCATACCACCGGCGTTGCCAGAATCGATTACTTTTTTGTATGCTGATGATTTGCAGCGGCAGTTTCCAAACAAAACGCCAAAGGAGCGAGAATACGAAGTGTGCAGGACTTATGGAGCCGTGTTCATTATAGGCATTGGCGGCGCATTGTCCGATGGCTCCATTCATGATGGACGGGCCCCGGACTACGACGACTGGAGTTCCGAAACTGGTGACGGACACAAAGGCTTAAACGGTGACCTTTTGGTGTGGAATTCTGTGCTACAGAACAGCATGGAACTTTCTTCCATGGGAATCCGCGTGAACGAGAATTCGCTTGCCGTGCAACTTGCCGAACGTGGCTGTGAGGAACGTGCGGAACTTGCATTCCACAAACGGCTGCTTTCCGGCGGCTTGCGACAAACATTGGGCGGTGGCATAGGGCAGTCTCGCTTGTGCATGTACTTTTTGCGCAAAGCTCACATCGGAGAAATTCAAGTAAGCACATGGCCTGAAGAAATGCGCCTTGTCTGCCAAAATGCTGGAATCAAACTTCTGTGAAAAACTTGGTAACAGAATTCTCACTGGAATCATTGTTTGCAGAGTTGCCACAATTTTATGCACGTGGCGTAACGGAATTGACCGTACATGACAAGACTCTCGCCGCAGATAAAAAAGCCGTGTGTGCGTTGTTGGAGCGTATCGCGTGCACTGCACCTGATTTGTTTGTGTCGATTGCTGTAGATGTTTCATGTATTGACCCGCAAGTGGTAGAAAAAGCTGCGCAAGTTTGGTGCTCCATAGAAATTCCGCTCACTGCCTTGGAACGAAACGGTACGCTTCTGTTTGACAAAAAACGTTATGCATCAAAGGCAGCGCTCTTGAACCGGGCTGGTATTGTGTTCGGTTTTGACATGGACTGGGCGCTCCTGCCTGGCGACACGTTTAGGGCATTTCGTGAACGGCTTGATTTTGCCACCACACTGTATCCCAACCATATTGATTTTGAACAGATAGAACGGGACATTGTACCGCGTTCAACCGGTGTGTATTCTTCAAAAGACATTGATTTTTCCAGGGGTATGGCATTTGCATGTGTCACATTTTATTCCTGCGGACGGGCAGTGCCTTGGTTCAATGCCGTTTTGCGTCCGCTTAAAATTTCACCTTCATCTTTTTTTGCAGATTTTGAAGAATGGCAACACTGTAACAACTGCTCATATGAAACGGGTTTTGTTCCACAAAACGCTGATCACCATGACATTGAAAAAATGCAGCTTTTATTTTTAAAAGAAAAATATGAAGAAAAAAACAAAGGCCATTTGTTTGCCGCTGTGCATGACATTGTGACCCTGCACGGAGCTTTTTCGCGCGTGGCTGACGGTGGAACGGAAACCGTGCTTGAAACAGCGTACAATCCCGATGATGTACTTTCACCGGCAGCGCAAGATATTGCAAGGTTTTGTGACAACACTTGTGAAGAGCCTTGCACGGTAACCGTGTTTTTAAAAAACGACAATGTTGATTATAAAATTCATTAGTGTGTTTTAGACGGGCTTTACCATTTGATCAGTTCCAGATGTTCCAGAAGGATTTTTATGCCGATTGCTATAAGGATGATGCCTCCTGTTATTTCTGCTTTTTTTTGAGAATGACTTCCGAATGCGGCACCGATTTTTATGCCGATGGCCGAACACGTAAATGTAACTGAACAAATGAACAAGCTGGCGGTAACTATACCCCGCACAGTTGAAAGCAAAAGTCCGAATGTGATTCCAACGGCGAGCGCGTCTATGCTGGTTGCAACGGCAAGCGGCAGCATGGTTTTGGGTGAGAACGAATCATTTGCCTGCGAATTGTCATCTGCTTCGGAAAGTGCTTCGCGGATCATGTTTATGCCGATAAATGCCAAAAGCAAAAACGCAATCCAGTGGTCAACACTCTCAATAAAGTTGCGAAACCGTGAACCTAGCAGCCAGCCAATACATGGCATTAGTGCCTGAAAACCTCCAAACCAGCAGCCTACGCATAGCATATGTCGCCATGAAACACGACTGGTCGCTAGCCCCTTGCAAACTGAAACCGCAAATGCATCCATGGAAAGGCCCACTGCAATAATTAACAGTTCTATGATTCCCATAAAAAAAATATAGCGGTGCATAAAATGTTGCGTCAAGGTAATTTGCACTTTCTAATTCCTGCTGGGACTGTTACAGTTTATTCGTGCGGAAAGGGTAGGTACATACCGTGCTTATGCGTTGGGTGTGTTGATTTTTGCTAACACATATCGCAAAAAAAACAGACCCCGGTATTATCCGAGGCCTGTTCCACAAAAAGGAGTTCTATGAGCAGACAGCGCTGTTATTCATCCGCTATCTAAAAACTAAACCATGCTGTGTGTCAATAGTTACAAACTATTTTTGCAATTTGTAATGGCTGGTGCTGATGGTGTGGCCATCGTTGTATACATCGAACCAGATTTCATTGTTGCGCGTGATGTCAAGCGCAGCATAAAATTCTTCAACATTTTCGACCTTTTTGTTGTTTACGGCTGTGATAACATCTCCATTTTGCAGTCTAAGAGCGGCTGCTGGAGACTTTTCCTGCACATTGGTTACAATAACACCTTTGACATTATTGTCAAGTTTTAGCTGTTTTCGTGCATCATCACTCAAAGGAGAAGCGATGAAGCCTGGCCACAGTTTGCTGTTATTTGAAGCCACGTCCTTGGTGCGTTCTTCAATAGTTACAGTAATGTCAAGCTTGTTTTTTCCGCGCAGCACAGTAAAGACTGTTTTTTCGCCGGCAGGAAGATTTCCTACTTCGCGCACAAGCTGGTCAACATCTTTTACAGCCCGGCCATTTATTGCGATGATAAAGTCGCCCGCCTGTATACCACCTTTTACTGCAGGACTGTCGATAAAGATTTCGCTTGCAAATGCGCCCTGTGTTGAAGCGCCAACGCCCAGCTCTGTCTTGTATTCATCTTTTATTTCAACCAGCTGAACACCGAGCCAGCCATATGCGATACGGCCTTTTTCGATAAACTGGTCAATGGCAGTTTTGATGTTGTTGATGGGAATGGCAAAGCCAAGCCCCTGGCTGCCGCCAGACTGCGATGCAATCCATGTATTGATTCCAATCACTTCGCCGTAGATGTTTACAAGCGGACCACCAGAATTGCCCTGGTTGATTGCCGCGTCCGTCTGGATAAAGTCGCTGATAGAGCCGATTTTGCCGCCACTTCTGCCTGTGGCGCTTACAATGCCCTGTGTGACCGAGGCAAAATAACCTAGCGGGCTGCCCAGTGCAAGACATATGTCACCCTGCTGCACGGCACTGCTGTCACCCAGCTTTGCGATTGTAATTGAATTGTCGTCCGTTTCAAATGACACAAGTGCAATGTCCATGCGTTCATCTGCCCCGACAAGTTTGGCATCAAATTCACGCTCATCATTGAGCTTGATTTTTATAGTGGTGGCATCTCCGGCCACATGGTTGTTTGTAAGCACATACACGGTTTTGCCGTTGCGCCGGACAATCACGCCTGAGCCAAGTCCCTGCTGTGTGTACTCGCGGGTGTTGCGGTCATCATCATCCTTGTTTTTTTCGTTTCTCCGCGGGCGGCCAAAAAAGAACGGAAAATCATCAAACGGATTATAAGTCTGCACTTTCTGTGTTGATGTGACATCAACTTCAACTACAGCCGGAAGTACGCCTGTGCTGATTGCGCGGAATGTGGTCTGCAATGACTCTGCAACCGAAAGTGCGTTTTGTGGAATCGATACAGCTGTGCCTGCCGCATTTTTTGCAGTTTGGGCAAATGCCACGTTTGCTGAACCATTGTGGGCTTTGCAAGAAAGCGCCAGGATACCAAATGAAAAGGCTGCCACCGCAACGGTGCCTATCAATTTTTTTGTCCATGTTTTCATACTGATAATAAATCCTCCTTGTATACAGGATGTTGTGCTGTTTTGTAAGGTGAATGAAAAATGCATTTTTTGAATTCACCTCGTTTACAAGTATAATGAATTTCTTGCGCAAAGTGTTACAGTTATTTTAAGAAAATGTTGTTATAGAAAAAATATATACGGATTGCGCAGACCGTCCGTTTGTGATTCGTGCGGAAAAGGTACATACCGTGCTTCTGTGAAGCCAGCCCCTGGTTTGAAGCTTTGCTGCAATACCTTACAAGAACAAGGCACCCGGCAAAATCTAAAGGTTTCTTTGTTCCTGCTTAGTTATCAAGTTTCAGAAAAATCATATCCATGCTTAACGGGGTGAAACCTTGATTCTGCGTTTGGGTGTGTTGATTGTGCACGGCATGCCTTGATGCTTTTATTTCATCGAGGCATGTTTTAAGGCAGGTCTGGCAGATTCCGCTTGCACGGGAGGCCAGAACCTGTGCCGCTTGTTTTTACAGCGGAATGTTTCCGTGTTTTTTGGCAGGAATAACAGACTGCTGCTTGTTTGCAAGAAAATCAAGACTTGCCACCACACGCTCTCGGGTTTCTTCGGGCTCGATGATTTCGCTGATGTAATCACGCTGGGCGGCGATTGTGGGTGTCATGATCGTGTCTTTGTATTCCTGCAATTTCTGCGCAACAAATGCAGCCTGGGCAGGGTCTTTCATTTCTTTGTTGTAGAGAATGCCTACCGCACCCTCTGCGCCCATTACAGCAATCTCGGATTTGGGCCAAGCGTATACAAAATCCGCTCCAAGGTGCTTGGAACACATGGCAATATATGCGCCACCATACGCCTTGCGTGTAATCACCGTGATTTTGGGCACAGTGGCTTCGCTGTAGGCATAAATCACTTTCGCGCCGTGGCGGATAATGCCTTTCTGCTCTTCGTCTGGGCCAGGCAAAAAGCCGGGCACGTCAACAAAGGTAACTAGCGGCACGTTAAAGCTGTCGCAGTAGCGCACAAAGCGCGCGATTTTGTCAGATGCATCGCTGTTCAGGAGACCGCCCCACACTGCGGGATTGTTTGCCACAATTCCCACGCTTTTTCCTTCAATTTTTGCAAAGCCTACAACGGCCATGGGCGCAAATTCTTCCATTACTTCAAAAAAACTTTCATCGTCAATCACGCAGTCAATTACATCGCGAATGTCGTAGCCTTTTTTGCTTTCTTCGGGCAGGGCAGTGGCGATTTTTTTTGCCTTTTTGTGCTCGTCAAATTTGAATTTTGCAGCAGCCAATTCTTCGCCATAGTAATGCGGAATGTAGTCCAGAAGTTTTCGTACTTTTTCATAGCATTCAACTTCGGTAGGACATCGGAAATGAGCCACACCGCTTTTTTGCGCGTGAATGGCAGCTCCACCTAAATCTTCCGCAGTAATATCCATGCTGAGCACACTTTTTACCACTCTCGGGCCTGTGATGAACATCTGGCTGATTTTGTCAACCGCAAAAATAAAATCAGTGATTCCCGGGGAATACACGGCACCTCCGGCGCACTGTCCTGCGATAATGCTGATTTGCGGCACGGAACCAGAGGCCCTCACGTTTTGGTAGAACAAATCGCCGTATCCGCAAAGGGCATCGACACCTTCTTGAATGCGAGCCCCGCCAGATTCGTTGATGCCGATGATGGGACAGCGGGCTTCAATGGCTTTTTCCATGAGTTCAGCGATTTTTTGGCCGTGAAGTTTTCCGAGGCTTCCGCCCTGCGTGGTGAAGTCCTGTGCGTAGATGGCAACTTTTTTTCCGTTGATTTTTCCAAAGCCCACAATCACGCCATCGTAGGGAATTTCTTTTTTGTCCATGCCAAAACTTGTGCAGTTGTGACGGGCCGACGAGTAGATTTCATAGAATGAATCTTTGTCGCACAGGGCATTTATGCGTTCAATTGCGTGGAATTTGCCCTTTTCATGCTGTTTTTCAAGATTGTACGTGTACTTTGCCATGATTGTACTTCCTTCTGAATCGTAATCGTTGGCCATCTGCTATGGACGACCGTATGCACAGTGTAGCAGGAATGGCACCACTAGTCAATATGACATTATTTGTGATTTTGTCAAAGCTGTTGTTCCACATGGGAACGCAGGATGGCACTGTCGGAAAGCACATGGTCGGTGTAAATAACGCAAGGATGTCCGGCGCATACCCAACGGTATACTTCGCCAGTGCCGGGGTTCACCAGCAAAAAATGTTCGTGTAAAAATGGAACAGATGCCACGCCGGGCAAGACCAGCTGGAGCTCTGTGGTTGCTTCAATCATGTTGAGAGCTTCAAGTTGATACATGTTCCAGCCGCTTTTTTCCTGTACAGCGGGGAGATAGCGGTCGGGTTGTGTTTGCGCGCGTTCATTCCAAGCTTGTTGAGCTTTGGGTATTAACGCGGAATATTCAGCATGGCGGCGTTCTTGCAGTTCTGTTCCCTTGCGCAAAATGTCCTGCATTGCCTGGTCTGAGAGCCGCGAACCGCAGAGCGCGGCGAGCTGCCAAGGGCTGTGGCTTTCTCCGTGTGTGGTAACGTCAGCTTCGGTGCGGTTGTAGAAAAAGCCGGTGGAAAACGGACGATGGCTTACGTTGTACAGTTCCTGCACAAATGGTCGGGCTTCTCCTGGTAAAAGCGTTCCGTTTAGTTCATCAAGGGCCTTGCGGTAGGCTTGGGTGACTATGGCCACATAGTAAACGCTTTTCATGCGTCCTTCAATTTTAAGTGAATCGACACCGGCTTTTTTTAAGTCTGCAAGATGCTCTACCATGCACAGGTCTTTTGAGGAAAGCACGGCCGTAAACTGTTCACCTTCGTATACAGGAAAATATTCATCAGGACGCTGGCGTTCTCGCAGCAGCATTGCGCCGCTTTGTGAAAGTGTGCGGGCATAATTGGCATCATGCAGTCCGATAGTGTTTTGGCTTTGTGATGAGGTGGCTTCGTTTTGCGTGGTACAGGATTCTTTTTGTGCGCTTCCATCAGGTATGCGGAATTTGCCGGGCAGTTCTGCGGGGTCAATCAGCACATCATAGTCCCAGCGGCAGGTGTGCGAGCAGAAACCGCTTTGTCCGCTGCGTCCGTTTACATAGGCGCTCATAAGGCAGCGGCCGCTGTAAGCAATGCACATGGCTCCGTGCACAAAACATTCAAGTTCCATGTCGGGGACGGCATTTTTTATTTCAGCAATTTCTGCAAGACTTGCTTCGCGTCCCAGCACCACACGGCTGAATCCCAATGAACGGTACATTTTTACGGCCTCTCTGTTTATGCAGCTTGCCTGAGTAGAAAGATGAAGAGCCGCGTTGGGAAATTCTTTTTGCAGAAGTGGCACGATTCCCAAATCTTGCACGATGAATGCATCGATAGGGTAGCACTTAAAATACGGCAGCTCCTGCACCAGCCTGTCAAGCTCGCTGTTGTGAAACAAAATGTTTAGCGCACAGTACAGCTTTTTTTGGGGAAAGGCTTTTTTTAATGCCGCCACCTGCTTGTATTCATCTTCGTAAAAATTGTCGGCTTTGACACGGAGAGAAAAATTTTTAAGCCCGATATAAGCGGCATCGGCTCCGTATGCATAACAGAAACGGAGTTTTTCTACATTGCCTGCGGGTGCGAGCAGTTCCATCACATATCCTTGAGCTTTGGATTAGCCTGCGGCAGTTCCGTTGAAATGTTGTTGCGTTTTAGAATTTTGGCGCGTTCGGCGTGCTCCGATTTGTTTTCAGCGTCATTACGGCGCTGCTTGATGTAGGTTCCCATCCGTTCAACGGCCATGTGTGATTCAGCAAGAAATTCATCTGCCATCTGAAAAAGATAAACCATGCCAGGCCAAATATCGAGAATGTACGGCACATTTGCTTCGCGCAGCTTTGAAACCAGTTCCAGCACCTGTGCGCGAAGAATTTCTTTTTCGCCCATTTGCACGTACACTTCCGGAAAGCCTTTAAAATCCTGTGAAGGAGCTTTGAGCGGCGATACCAAAGGGTTGTCTATGTTTGACGCATACGTGTACAGGTCAACGGCGCGGTGCATGGCATCGCCTGAAAGCACTTCATCTGCAACATGGCGCTTTGCAATGAGCGGTGTGTCAGAGCTTAAATCAAGCCATGGCGAAAAAAGAACAAGGTTTGTAACTGTTGCGCGTTCTGTTTCATTCAGTTTGAACAGGAGGGCCATAGCCAGCGAAGCTCCACTTCCGTCTGCGGCAATTATAATCTGAACAGAATCATTGTGCTGTGCATAAGAAGCAGAAAGTCGAGGTGTTGTGTATGAAGACTTGGCTTCTTGCATTTCTTCTTCATGCACCGCATGGAACACGGTTTCAAGGTCTTCGATGGAAGCCGGAAAAGGGTGCGATGGAGCCAGCCTGAATTCCGGCACAACCACACGGCACGAAGAGGCATGTGCCACCGATGCGCAAAAGTTCCGCCAGCTGTTCCTTGAGCCACCAACAAACGAGCCACCGTGCACGTACAGCATCACACGGCGCGAAGAGCACACTTCGGGCATGAGCAGGTCACATTTTACACCGCCGTAGCTGCATTCACGCTTTTCAACATGGTTAGGCAAGAATATAGTAGAAAATGTTGACTCCAGTTTTTCGCGGAATGGTTCCACTTCTGATTTGGGAAAGAGAACAAGCGTTTTTAGTTTTTTGATGGCGGCCTTACGGTCAACTTTCATGCTCATATTTTTACAAGTATAGCACATCGCGTTTTTTTTTGCTACAATACAATTGGAATCCTATATAATTCGGTTTGCAACGATATTATGAATATGAATGGTGACTGAGCGCTACGCCATTTTTATGCGCCACGTTTGTCGTTGAGAGATTTTCAGTTGCAATGCAAGCCACCTGAAAACTGGATAGTTCGGTTAATCCAATTTTTGATTTTTGTGCAGAATTTTCTTGTATGGTTTTCAAAACAAAAAGGAGGTGTAAAGATGCCCATAAAGATTGACGCTGATTTGCCGGCTCGTTCAACGCTCGAAAGCGAGAACATCTTTGTGATGACATCCGACCGGGCCTCCTCGCAGGATATTCGGCCGCTGCGTATTGCCATTGTAAATTTGATGCCCACAAAGCTGGACACGGAAACGCAGTTGCTCCGTCTGCTGGCAAACACGCCGCTTCAAGTTGAAGTATCGCTAGTGCGCATGGAAGGCCATGTTTCGACCCACATCGGAAAAGAGCACTTGGAAAAATTCTATATTTCTTCAAAAGAAGTGTTCAAAAGAAAATTTGACGGCATGATTATCACGGGCGCTCCTGTTGAACAGCTTCCGTTTGAGCAGGTTGACTATTGGGCCGAGCTGTGTAAAATCATGGACTACGCAAAAATCAACGTGTTCTGCACTTTGTACATCTGCTGGGGTGCCATGGCAGGACTGTACCACTTGTACGGCATTAACAAACATCTGGTGCGCACAAAATTTTTTGGCGTGTATTATTCAAAATTGATTATGCCTACGGAACCGCTTTTGCGCGGCTTTGACGATTATTTTCCAGTTCCAACTTCACGCTACACGATGATAAAACCTGCCGAGGTAAAGGCTAACAAAAACGTAACGCTGCTTGCCAATTCTTCGGTGAGCGGAGTGACGCTTGTAAAGTCAAATGACAGTCGTTCTATTTTTATGACAGGCCATCTTGAATATGATCCCGATACGCTTGCCAAAGAGTATTTCCGTGATATAAAAAAAGGGCTTGATACCGCCATGCCCGAAAATTATTTTACAGACAATGACCCCAAAAAACCTGTTTACTCAAGCTGGCGGAGTACGGCGCATCTTTTTTATTCAAACTGGCTCAACTATTATGTGTATCAAGCTACACCGTATCGGCTAAAGGATATTACTCCCCGCAGTGAATGAATGTAAGCTCGTGTTTGTTGTAGTTCAGGTGTACCACTCGGCTCTGCGGAATTTGAGCGAATTTTTCAATCATTTGCCAGTCGGTGGTGCCTTGCAGCTTTATTGTGCATATCATGTTTTTTGTGTTGCCGCTTGAAAGCCAGCGCTGAATCCATTCAAGCAGCCGCCCGGGATAGCAAATCACATCACTGAACACCCAGTCAAACATGCCCAGCTCTTCGGGCGACAGCGTAAATGCATCGTGAGTCTGAAATGTAACGAGTGGATTCTGCATGAGCGAGGGAACCAGTTCTGTGCGGTCAACGGCATGGACTTTTGCTCCCAGCTGCACAAGCACGTGCGTCCATCCACCGGGGCAGGCCCCTGCTTCCAGGCAGCGGCTTTTTGAATGTGGCAAGTCAACGCCAAAAAAATGACGTGCCAGTACAAGGCTTTCTTGCAGTTTTAGGTAGGCACGGCTTGGCGGGTTTTTATGATCTTCTATCCAGCTGAGTGTTCCTGCCGGAAGTACGCTGGATGTTTTTGCAGACGCAATCATGGTGTGTTCGTCAATCAATGTGTAAAGGCCGATTGGACTTGCAGGCAGTTCGCATGGAAATGTGCGGGGCTTTAGCTGCACATGCGGAAGTTTTTGTTGAATGAGCGCAGCCCGGCGAAAATGCGCATACTGGTATGGTGCCCATGACCGCTGCATGGCACGGAGCGCGGAAGCTGCGTCTCCGATAGAATCAAAATGAATTATGTTCGGCTCAAGCATTGCGGTTCGGCACCAAAACGGAAGCGGACATTCCGCTGGCACAAATGGCACAACCAGTAAATCTCCGTATGCAGTCTGCGCAGAAGCGTCAATCTGGAGACGCTCAGCAAGCTCGGTTTGCAGCATGGAACTCTGCTCTGGAAACGCTAGAAATGCTGTTGCATCAATCGCTTCGTAAGAAAATGGCATGGCGTTCAGTTTATAAAATGCACGGTTGAATCGATTATAAGGTTCGACACGTTGTTTTTGTCTTCTGCATCTTCGGTGAGTAGCGTAATGAATGTGGCAAGCTTTGGCGAGTCTGGCGAACGTAAAATGCTGAAACCTATCGTGGTTTTTTCATCGTCAGTTTTGAGCCAGCGGGGATGCACCAGCAGCTCAAACGTGTGTATGGTGCCCTTGTATGAAAGTTTCACCATCAATTCATAGTCATTTTCCATGTCGATGGAAAACGGAATCGGAAAATGCACTCGGCACCCAGAAATGCTTATATCATCTAGTACACCAGGCAGTGCACACAGTTCGGCAGATTCAACCCGGCCAGTGTTGTCGTAACGCGGTTCCCTACGGTTTTGATTTTCCATAAAGTGAATTATCACGTTTAAAATGAATAAGGTCAAGCAAAAGAAGTGTACCCGCGCAAGCCGAGTGGCTAACCGAGCGAACAAATACAATTCTGCCACGCATATTTTGAACTTTGTGAAATATATAATTGAATATAAAAAAGGCTGAATGGGCTAGTTCCATTCAGCCTGCGGAATTCGTATGGAGTGGCTCTGTTTTGCTTTGAAAGTGTTATTTTACCGCATCGGCGTTACCAACAAGGCACATCCATTCGGCTTCGGCGCACAATTCCTGGCCAACATAAGCTTTGCCAGACTGTTTGACCATGCGTGGGCTTACACGGAGGTTTGTTACTTCCATGCGCACCGTGTCGCCAGGCCTCACTTGGTGCCGGAACTTCACTTTGTCTACCGAGGCAAGAAAAAAAAGGCTTCCTTCCGCAAAGATTTTTTTGTAGCTCAATGCGGCTCCACCCCCCTGCGCCATCGTCTCAATCAAGATGACACCTGGCACCACGGGGTATTCAGGAAAATGTCCCTTAAAGAAAAAATCATCTTCGGTAAAAGTCCTTGTGCACACGCAGCCATTTTCATCGATGCTTTCGATGGAATCAACAAACAAAAACGGCTTGCGGTGCGGCAAAAGGCTCTGAATGTCGGTTGTTACGCTCATGGGCTACCTCAGTTGGCTTTGCGGAATACCACAATGCCGTTGTGGCCGCCAAAACCAAAGTTTCCGCTCATGGCAACATTCACGTTGGTTTCAATGCCTTTGTTGGGCGTGTAATCCAAATCGCAGCCGCCTTCAACATCGGGTTCGTCGAGGTTGATGGTGGGGGGGATAAAATTGTCCTGGATGGCCTTTATGCTCAGCATTGCTTCCAATGAACCGGCGTTGCCCAGGCAGTGTCCGGTCATGCTCTTGGTGGAAGAAATGTGCAGTTTTTTTGCGGCTTCACCAAAAGCCATGTGAAGCATCTTTGTTTCACCGGCATCATTCAGTTTTGTGCTGGTGCCGTGCGCGTTGTAATAGTCAACTTCTTCGGGTTTGAGCCCTGCGTCTTTTAGTGCCAGCGTCATGGCGCGGGCTCCGATAACACCGTCAGGGTTGGGGGCTGTCAGGTGGTAGCCATCGCTCGAAGCACCATAGCCAATCACTTCAGCATAAATTTTTGCGCCACGTTTTTTGGCATGCTCATATTCTTCAAGAACCAGAATTGTGCTGCCTTCACCCATTACAAATCCGTCTCGCTGCTTGTCAAACGGGCGGCTTGATTTTTCGGGTGCATCTGCCCATTTTGTGCTGAGCGCATGGAGCACAGTAAATCCGATAAAACCGAATCCGTTTTCTGTGCTTTCGGCCCCGCCCGCAAGCAGCACATCGTGGCGACCGACCCGAATGTTGTCGAGTGCGTCACCGATGGCATCTGTTCCAGAGGCACAAGCCGTAACAATTGTGTGGGTGGCTCCATGCAGGCCAAAAGAAATGCTGATGTTTGCAGCTGCTTCGTTGGGAATCAGCTCTGGCACTGACATCGGAGGAATTCGCTGAAAGTTTGAATCAAAGTAACTTTTCATGCTGTTTTCCATAACTTCAAAACCGCCAATGCCAACCCCAAGATATATGCCGGCCGTATCAAGCACGTCTTTTTGGTCAATGAGCGAGGAATCTTCAAGCGCCTGCTTTGCCGCTGCCACGGCATATTGCGAAAAGCGAGCCATCTTGCGTGCCGCAGCTTCGTCCATGTAGTCGTTTGGATTGAAATTCTTTACCTCAGCATCATATTTTACCTTGAACGGCGCAGGGTCAATATGGGCGATTGTGGCAATGCCACTTTTTCCTGCGCGGACTGCGGCCCATGTTTCATCAACAGAATTTCCCAGCGGGGAAACACACCCCAAACCTGTTACAACAACTCTACGCATTCCTGTCTCCTATAAAAGTCAAGAAGAAAGTTTTAACTTCCGATTTGAATTTTTAAGCCGCTTCTAATTGAAGTGGCAGTTAATATGCAAGTTTGCAACGCAAACTCGGTGGAAAAGCCATTTGCACAGCCTTTTTATTTCACAGTTCTGCATATCCGCTCGCTTATATTTTTGCGACAAGGTTTTGCTCCGGCAAAATCTGTAAGGCCAATTTGATTCGAGCGGAAAGGGTGTATACCTTGCTTCTGCGCCGGGATGTATTGATTTTGTACATCAGCATCCCATGCCACCGTCTACCCCGATGATTTGGCCGGTTATGTAGGTGCTGAGATCGCTTGCGAGGAACAGGGCTGTGTTTGCTACGTCGTCAGGAGTGCCCACCCTTTTAAGCGGAATCTGTTCCACCCAGGCGGCCCGCACGTCTTCTTTTACGGCGCGTGTCATGTCGGTGTCTATAAAGCCAGGCGCAATGCAGTTTACCCGAACACCGCGTCCGCCAGTTTCTTTTGCAAGCGATTTTGAAAATGCGATGAGTCCGCCTTTGCTTGCGGCATAGTTTACCTGTCCGGCCCCACCGTGGATACCTACGATGGATGTCATGTTGATGATAGAACCGCTCCGTTTGCGAATCATGTCGTTGCTCACAATCTGGCATGTTAAAAACACAGATGTAAGGTTGACAGCAAGCACGGAATCCCAGTCTTCTTTTTTCATCCGGAAGCTGAGAGTATCGCGCGTAATGCCGGCGTTGTTTACCAGCACATCGAATCCACCTGATTGGGCCAGCGCTTCTTTTACAGCTGCGGAAAGGGCTTCGGCGTTTGCGGCATCGGCATAAAACTCATGGAATGCGCTGTTGTGTTCGGTGGCAAGCGATTCAAGCTCAGCTTTGCCTGCGGATTCGTGTGTGCACATGCCCCACACTTCGGCCCCTTCCCGTAAAAATGTTTCAGCTATTTTTCGACCAATGCCACGGGATGAACCTGTGACCAACGCTTTTTTGTTTGCAAGCAGCATGGTTGTTCCTCCAGAATTACAACGCTGAGATTGCTTCGGCTGTGTTTATGCTTTCCGCGGGATGTTCGGCACCAAAGGGGCTGTCCCTCCACAGGTTTGAAAGCACTTTGCCAGGGCCGGGTTCAAGCACTTTCCATTCGTGCGTGGTGTCGGCGGCGATGATTCCTCCCAACACGTCCTCTTCGTCTGTCCACAGCACCGGGTGTGTCAAGTGCAGCACGGCTGATTTTTTTGCTTCTTCACCTGTTGCAACCTGTTTTCCAGTCACGTTGCTGAACAGCGGAATCGTCGGGTTGTTGAATGTAACATCTGCGATGGCCTTTTCAAAATTGTCGGCAGCTTTTTGCATGAGCGGACTATGAAACGGACCTGCAACCTTCAGACGAAGTGCGCGTTTTGCGCCCGCTTCGGTGGCCTGCTTTTCTGCTTTGTCAAGCGCATCGAACGTTCCGCTGATAACGGTCTGCCGTGTCGAGTTCATGTTGGCAGCGTAGGCATCTGGTATGCCAGCGGCAATTTCTTTTACTTTTTCGGGAGTCAGTCCTATGATTGCACTCATTCCAGGGGCATGGCCTTCGTTGGCGGCTGCGATTTCTTCGCATACTGCCTGCATTATGGCACCACGGTCTTTTACAACTTTTACCACGTCTTCAAACGAAAGCACTCCGGCAGCGTACAATGCAGGAAATTCTCCAAGGCTGAATCCCATAACGGCAGAAGGTTCTATGCCCTTTTCTTTAAGCACTGCGATGATTGCAAGCGACGCGGCGGTAATTGCCATCTGGCTGTTGTCGCTGCGGCTCAGCTCTGCGGCATCAATATTCCACAGGATAGAAGCCACATCCATGCCTGCAATGCCAGAGATGTCGTCAATCACTTTTTTTGCGGTCGGAAACGCTTCTGCCACGTCCTGTAGCATTCCAGGGGCCTGTGCTCCCTGTCCGGGAAATAAAAACGCATATTTTTTTGCCATCATCGTACCTCGTCTGTGTATTATGACAAAATGTGTCAAAATGTCAATACCGTGCATGTACATCCAGCACGGTGGCTGCACAATCTTTTCAATTATACACCCACGTTTCTATTCTGCCAAATGTTTTTTTTCAAGGAACGTTTAAAATCAGCGTTGAAATACCGTCGCCGATTTTAACTCCAAGTTTTTTTTCATCGCTGGAAATATATGTGTGGTAGTTACATCTGGCAACAGCCTGCTATAACGTCCACGCATAGTCCGCTGTGACGGACTTTCACATGTACATGTGATTTGGAATCATCCGCGCATGTGTGCGGCTGTGTTGCGCAGAAAACCATGCCGTGGAATGTCCGCATGGCTGACGGCCGCTCTGCCAGCTTCCGTCTTTTAATATAAAAATGATAGCACTGTTTGCGCAAAAAAAAACAACGGAAGACAGTGGAGCTGCCTGCGGAAAAGCTGCACCGCGCCTGACGGCACCTTTGCCGCCAGACATGACACTCCGGGCAGGCGGCTCAAAATCAACACACCCCGATGCATAAGGTTTGTATGGCTTTTCTGGAATTTGATAACTGAGCAGTGATATTAAGAAATCTTTAGGGCTTGCCGGATGCGTTGGTTAGGTTTGCATTTATCTGCTGCATTAGCGTTGGCACACATTGACTAATTTGCTGTTATATTCTACTATAAAAAGCTATGACCGTCCATGAACTGCGTTCTAAATATATAGCCTTTTTTAAGTCAAAAGGACATGTTGAAATCAGCGGAAAATCGCTTATTCCGAACAACGATCCAACTGTGCTGTTTACTACGGCGGGTATGCAGCCGCTGGTTCCATATCTGCTTGGTGAAAGGCATCCCTCTGGCGACCGTCTGACAGATTACCAAAAGTGTGTGCGTACTGGCGATATTGATTCTGTGGGAGACGCCAGCCATCTGACTTTTTTTGAAATGCTGGGAAACTGGTCGCTGGGTTCATATTTCAAGCATGAATCGATTCAGTGGAGCTTTGAATTTTTGACCGATCCGCAATATCTGGGGATTCCTGCGGAAAAGCTGAATGTAACTGTGTTCGACGGTGAAAAAAATGCTGATGGCACTGAAATTCCTCGTGATACCGAAGCTGCCTCACGCTGGGAAGAGATGGGCATTCCCCGTGACCGCATATTCTTTTTGCCTCGTAAAGACAACTGGTGGGGTCCTGCCGGTCAGACTGGTCCCTGCGGGCCTGATACGGAAATTTTTTATGATAACGGCCAGCCCAAGTGCGGGCCGGATTGTCGTCCTGGCTGCCACTGCGGAAAGTATCTTGAAATTTGGAACAATGTGTTCATGCAGTACAATAAAACGGCTTCTGGTTCTTATGAGCCGCTTGCCCGTAAATGCGTGGACACCGGCATGGGTGTGGAACGCACTGTTTCTGTGCTGAACGGCATGAAAAGCGTGTACGAAATTGACGCATTCCAGCCGATTATAGCCTGCATTGAGCAGCTGGCCGGTAAAAGCTATGGCGAAAATGATGCCGATGATGCGGCAATCAGGATAATAGCCGACCATGCCCGCACCGCCACATTCATTTTGGGAGACCCGCAGGCCGTTACTCCCGCGCGGACAGGTGCCGGATACATTCTGCGTCGCATCATCCGCCGTGCCGTGCGTTATGGCCGCAAACTTGGCATTGATGGTGCATTTCTTGCAAAACCTGCTGAAATCATAATCAAGGAATACAAAAACGCCTATCCCGAGCTTTCCGAACATGCCGCGTTTGTGCAGGAGCAGCTGGCACTCGAAGAAGAACGGTTCGGTAAAACGCTCAAGGCGGGAGAAGCTGAATTCCAGAAGCTGCTTCCAAATCTGCAAAAAAATCCAAAAAAAATCATACCAGGGCGGGTGGCTTTCAGGCTGTACGACACATTCGGTTTTCCCATCGAAATCACGGAAGAAATGGCTGCGGAAAACGGCATGACCGTTGACATCGAAGGGTTCAAGTCCGAAGAAAAAAAGCACCAGGAAGAAAGTCGCACCCTTTCTGCCGGGGCGTTCAAGGGCGGTCTTGGCGACCACAGCGAAGTGACTACAAAATACCACACAGCCACTCACTTGCTGCAGGCGGCTCTCACGCAGGTGCTTGGCAGCGAAGTTGCGCAGAAAGGCAGCAATATCACGCCAGAACGCATGCGCTTTGACTTTAGCTTTCACCGTGCCATGACAAAAGAAGAAATCCAGCAGGTTGAATCGATTGTAAACGAGCAGATTAAAAAGGATTTGCCGGTAACAATGGAAGTTCTTCCTCTTGAAGAAGCCAAAAATAGCGGGGCGCGGGCCCTGTTTGGCGAAAAATACGAGAGCCAGGTAAAAGTGTACACAATTGGTGCCCCTGATGCATGGTTCAGCAAGGAAGTGTGCGGTGGGCCGCATGTGCAGCATACAGCGCAGATTGGCGAATTCAAGATTGTAAAGGAACAGTCGTCATCGGCGGGTGTGCGCAGGATTCGTGCTGTGATTTCAGGCGGATTGCCTTTGGATCAGTGACGGCACGGTTTTTGCGACATGTCTGGTGGTTGTGGCAAGGCGTGCGGTATAAAAACATGCTTGTAACCAAACAGGTAACAAACTGTTATCTACATAAAGAATATTGGCTGGTGCAGTTTATTTTGTACCCGCGCAGGCTGACGGCGTTTTGAATGCCGTTGTTTGCTGGAAACAGGACAGGTGCTGGAAGGTTCGTCTTTCACCCTGCTTGACATATACTAAATAAGGACGATATATGAAACGAATAGTTATTGGCATTATCCTCTCTCTGGTTGCAGGGACAGCGTTGTTTGCCCAAAATGATTTGCAACCACTTGCGGTGGTAAAGCTGAATAAATCAGAAACTATCACACTGAAACAGCTGCGTACCCGTGCTGATGCTTTCCAAAAACAGGCCGGCCTAACTTCAATTACACCCGAGCAGCGCAAGGAAATTCTTGAAGCTCTTATTGATGAAAAACTTGTGGTTCAGGCTGCCCAAAAAGAAGGGCTCACAATTACCGACAGCCAGGTTAACGCAAGGTTTTTGAAGATTCTGAGCCAGTATGTTGGGAAGCCTGTAACAGAGGCCGAATTTGCCGACATCATAAAAAAGAATACCGGCAAAGGGGTGGATGAATACATGATTTCACAGGTAGGCATGAATGTAGCAGATTTCAAAGCAAACATTAAAAACCAGATGATTATCGAAGGGTACGTGCTTGCAAAAAAAAAGAATGAAATCAACGCCTTGTCTCCCTCTGGTGAAGAAATTCGTGCGTTTTATGAAATGAACAAGAAAGACTTTGTCTGGACTGACATGCTCAAACTTTATCTGGTGACGGTGCCAAATGGCAAGGATAAAGTTGCGGCCCGGGCAACCGCCACGGATATGTATAACAAGTACAAAAAAGATCCTAAAATGGGCGAGACTTTTAAAAAGTCTGAAGAAAATGGAAAATCATATCAGGCGGTTGATCTGCTAGTAGAAAAATCAGCGCAACATGCAAGGCAGCTTGGTATGTCAAGCAAAGAACTGCTTGCCATGTTCAATAAAGACATAGGCTTTGTAAGCGATTTGAGTGTAAGCTCTGTGGATGGAAAGGAACAGGGTTTTTATTTTTATGCCATTTTAAAAAAATATTCAGCGAAGCAGTTGGACTTGTTTGATAGTGCACAGCCAGATTCTAACATAACTGTTTATGAAAACGTGCGGGAATATCTCACGGCGCAAATGGAGGCCCAGTTCAAGGCCGAAGCCCTTCAGGAGATTATCCGTACACTGGACACCCCCGAAAATGTTGACCGTAAAAAAACGGGAAATGCCCTGCTCGAAATTTTGAGCTCCTGGTAGGATGGTACTGTGTCTCGCAGAAAGGGCCGTGTGATTGCGTTTCAGGCATTGTATTCATATGATGTGGGTGGACTTGGCCTTGATGAGCTTTTAAAGCTTGAGTGGGTTGGCCGTGCCACTTCTGGGCAGTCCGAGGCAGGTACTGAAACATATGATTTTGCGCGAATCCTCATCGCTGGTACACTGAACCATCTTTCTGACATCGATGTGCTCATAAAGCGGCATCTTTCCGCAAAATGGGATTTTTCGCGGCTCAATCGGGTTTCTTTGGCAATTCTACGAATGAGCGTCTTTTCGCTTCGTTATCAACCGGAAACTCATCCTTCCATTGTTATTGACGAGGCTGTGTCTATCGCAAAGGAATATGGCGCTGATGAATCATTCAAATTTGTAAATGCACTGCTAGACAGCATACGAAAGGAGCTTGCCACCTAGATGCCGGAATCTGTTGTATGGCCACATAAACCTATGTTTTTCCGCATGTATGTGATTGCGCCACTGCAAAGGCTGTGGGCTTGTTTTTCTGCACGGAAGTCCATGTGTTTGCAGGGCCGTGCGCGGTGGCTCCGCACGGTTTGGCTGGCGCTGCTTGTTGCGCTTTCCGTAGGTTTTGCGTCGCTTCTGGCTTCATGTTCCCATGCTGAAGGGGCTTCGCTTATTTCACGGCTTGACGAAATCGATGCTTTTATTGCCAGTGGCAACATCCACGATGCGCTTGCATTGCTGGACAAGGTGGCTGGCCAGGCGGTAAATCCGTATACCCGTATCGGCGTGTACAAACGTTATGTGCTGCTTGGTGAAAGTGCCAAAGCCGAGCAGGTGCTGCGCAAGGCAAAAAAAAAATATCCTGCCAATGCTGAAATCACCGCGTTGTATGTGCATTTTTTACTGAGGCATGACCGCATTCCGCAGGCGCTTTCAATTTCGCGGCCGTTGGCTGGTGGCAGCTATGGTTCTTTGTATGCGGAGGCTCTGCTTCGGTGTGTGCTCGAATCTCCCGATGCACTTGACGCCGCGTTCAGTGCAAAAAAAATCCGCCTTGCTCCAAAGAATAAGCGTGCCGCTGTTCCTGCTTCTTCCATTGAAGAGTTGTTTTATGACGAACGGTTTATTCCAGTGTACAAAGATGCGTGGAACGGTTCGCACAATCCTCTGTGGCTCAAAAATGCCGCGCTCATTCTGCTGCGCTCTGGTCGTTATGAAGAAGCAGCTTCTCTTGCACCTCCTTCCGTTGAAAATGCAAACGATGCTCTGTTTTGGGCGCTGGTGATGTTTGACGGTGGACATTATGCAGAGGAACTTACGCTTTTGCATGAACTGGATTTTTCCGCGCTGGAACCGATTGTTGCGCTCCGCATTCAGGCTATCATTGCCGACTGCTGTGTGCTGCTGGGCGAAGATGATCAGGCGCATGACATCCGGCTCAAGATGATGCAGATTGCGGAACAGTTCAAGGACACGATTCGGGAATATGCGTTCAATCAGTATGCCTATGCGGATGTAGATTCTGTTGTGCTTGAAGTTCTTCCGCTGGTGTATATAAACAGCGCCCGATATGCACGCCGTGTCCAAGATGACCGGCAGGAATACAATCTGCTTTTTGAGCTTGTTGAGCTGTTTCCGCATTATATTCCAGGCTTGGCAGCATACAAGAACTTTGCGCTCAAAACCATGAACCGCCCTCCCGAAGATCCGCTGTTTGCAGCCCTCCGAAGCGCTGGCCTTAAAACCGCCGAAATGGAGCGACTTGACGCTTTGCCATATGTAGCCGTGCATGATGCCCGGGAACGAATTGACTGGGCGCTCCGTACTGACAAAAATCCTCAGCTTATAGTGCTGCGGGAATCGCTTACCGATGCCGTTGACACCGCGCTCGACAAAGAAAAACGAGGACGTGTTTGGAAGTTGCTTGAAGAAAACGAGATTGGTTCCAACATGTACCCGCCTGACATCATGGCCTATGCGCTTGAGAGGTTGATTGCCTACGGAAGCGCGCAGGAAGCTTCGGAGCTGTTCGCACGATACCTGAATGCCCGTTACAGTTCCGCAGAAACTCCGTTTGCCATTTCCGAAGAGCCGGACAAAAGCCAGTTGTGGGAATGCGAATATGCCGCTTATTTTGCCGTGCTTGCAGGACGTTATGAAGAAGGTTACCGACTTTACGATTTTGTATCGCATTCCGCGGATACTAAAAAATTGCACAGCACGGCCGTTATCAATGCGTTGGTGAATCGGGCCGTAATCGACACTTCTTGGGGTGATGACATTGTAGCGCTTGCCGGTCTGAATCAAGCCGAGGCTCGAACGGCGGATCCTGTGCGCAAAGCTGAAATTCTGTACCGTATGGCTAAAATCAGCTATGCCCAAAATGATACGCGCAGTGCAATACGTTCGTTGCAGTATGCGCTGAAACTGAATGCCGACCACCACAAGGCTCGTCTTTTGCTCAAAAAAATTCGCGGAAATTCAGATTTAATTTGACGAATTGCCTGATTTTTTAGTACATTTAAGGAGTGTGCTGGTACCTTTGGTGCCATTCACGCATAGCTGCTTACTATATTTTGGAGGATTATATGAAAGTAAGGCCTTTGGCAGACCGTGTGCTTGTAAAGCAGGCTGCTGCCGAATCAAAATCAGCAGGAGGAATCATTATTCCTGAAACCGCGCAGGAAAAAACCCAGCAGGCTACTGTTGTTGCTGTTGGTCCTGGCACTGAAAAAGAAAAAATCACCGTTGAAGTGGGCGACAAAGTGCTTTATGACAAGTACGCCGGCACTACCATCAAAATCGATGGCGAAGACCACTTGATTCTAAAAAACTCGGACATCATTGCCGTTGTTGAATAATTTTTGGGGCATGTTCAGTGATTTAACTATATGCTGAACGTGCCCAATGCACACGGCTTATGTTTACCTGTTCCGTGTGCATGTTGGCTTTGTTGCCGTTTTGTGCCAAAAGCTCTGCCTGTGTGATAATTTAATCTGCACACAGCTTGAAATTGTACCGTACAAGTCTTTTAGTTCTGCATGTCGAGTCAAGTCCGCGAATGTTTTATTTTTTTGTTCAATATGCACATGAATAGAGTGGCAGAGTTCAAACTTGCCGGCGTTTATGTGCCTTTTGCCATATTGTAATTTGCACAGTTGTGCCCATTGTGCGTGTTTTTTTCTGCATGAATGAGTCAAAATGGCGCAGAAATTCTCTGTTTTTTTTAATATGCGACAAAATGACGCATCAATCTGTTTCTGTTGTGCGCAAAAATATGTCGTAGAAAATCCGCATTCATTTTGCCAGGTCATTGTACCGCAAGTTATTATTTTTTATATACTTTTTTGCATTGCAAAGCCCTTGGAAATTGACAGTTTAACCGCTGTTTTTACTAAATTTGTTATACGGTTGCCATTTTTGCGGTGTGCAAAAAGATGGCACACTTTCTGCTGTAAATCGTGTAGGAGAACTGCCATGAAAATGAACGATGAAGCAATACTGACCTTGTACCTCAAAGAAATCAACCGCATACCGTTGCTGAGCCATGAGGAAGAAAATCTGCTAGCTGTGCAAGCCGCTGCCGGTGACAAAGTTGCAAGAAACCGCATCGTGAACGCAAATCTCCGATTTGTGGTAAACGTAGCTAAGGCATACCAGAATTACGGTATAGACCTTGTTGACCTCATAAGTGAAGGAAATGTCGGGCTGTTGACAGCAATCGACCGCTTTGATGTTTCAAAAGGCTATCATTTTATCAGCTACGCGGTGTGGTGGATTCGTCAGAGCATCTTGAAGGCAATTTGCGAAAAAAGCCGCGCCATACGCCTTCCGTCAAACCGTGCGAACGAACTTGTGCAGATAGAAAAGGCCCGCAAGATGGTGACCGGGAACAAAACGGAGGAGCAGGAAGTTGCTGAAATTGGTGCCATGTTGAACATGGAGCGATCTCATGTGCGCGAGATGCTCAATCTTTCCCGCGAGATGGTAAGCCTTGACGCGCAGTCATCGGCAGAAGACGGGCTTAGGAATGCAATTAGTGATTTTATTGAAGATGGCCGCTATGAAGCTCCTGAAGAAAAAGCCATACACACGGCTATGCGTGAAGATATTGACAGTGTGCTTGACACATTAAGACCAAATGAAGCAAAGGTTCTCCGTTTGCGCTATGGGCTTGACGGTGAAAAGCCGCTTTCGCTCAAAGAAGTGGGTGACCGCTGCAATCTTACCAAGGAGCGAATCCGCCAGATTGAAAAACGTGCCTTGACACGTATGCAACATCCTGCGCGGCTTTCGCGGCTTTCTGCATACGTTGCATAAACCGTGTACAAGGAATGTAGCATCTGCCTTGCGCGGCTTGATAAATTAGGGCTGTCGTGGAGCAGGTGCCGTTTTGTTTTTTGCGCCATATTCTTGTGCCGCAACCGTGAATGCATCGTATCGGGCCTGCACCAGTGTGTCACGGTCGCGTTCAAAGTCGGCAATGCCTAGCGCAAGATAGCCGGATTGTGCTGTTCCGCTGACTTCTCCGGGACCTCTCAGCTGCAAGTCCTGTTCTGCAATTACGAAACCATCTGTGCTGCTGTACAGGGCTTTCATTCGTTCTCGCCCTATGTCTGTGATGTTTTTTCCGTAAATCAAAAAGCAGTATGATTGTGAGCTGCCGCGCCCTACCCGACCTCGCAGCTGGTGTAACGCCGCAAGTCCAAATCGGTCTGCGTTTTCAATCACCATGGCGGTTGCGTTGGGAACATCCACGCCAACTTCAACTACGGTGGTTGCCACTAAAACTTGGATTGCGCCGCTCCGGAATTCAGCCAGAATGTGATTCTGCGTTTCTTCTTCAATCTTGCTGTGAATCAAGGCGACTCGGTACCGGGGGTAGACTTGTTCGCTCAAAAACACAAACATGTCTTCTGCGGATTTGAGTGTTTCATCAGAATCGGTGGCCACGGAAGGTTCCTGAGGAGTGCTGTTTGATGTTGCGGAGGTTGTTTCATCTTCTCCAATTCGCGGATATACAAAATAGGCTTGGTGGCCTGCGTTTAGCTCTTTCCGCACTGCTTCATATACATTGCGTTCGTGTCCCATTACGCTCAAAAATGTTTTTATGGGTTTTCGGCCCTGCGGCATGGTGCGTATGGTGCTCACATCCAGGTCTCCAAACACTGTGAGGGCAAGCGTCTGTGGAATTGGCGTTGCGCTCATCATCAGCACATTTGGACTGTGTGATTTTACGGCGGTTCCGTTCTGCACGGTCTTTCGTCCTTTTGCAACAATGGCTTCGCGCTGGGTTACGCCAAATCGGTGCTGTTCGTCAATCACGGCAAGCTGAAGATTGTTGTATTCCGTGGTACGGCTGAAAAGCGCATGGGTTCCTACAACAATGTCAATTTCCCCTGCTTTTAGCGAAGAAAGCAGGGGTGTCCTTCCTGAGGTGGAAACGTTTCCTGTTAAGAACGCAATGCGCACTGAAAGACCTTGTAGAAGTCGCGCGGCATTTTCTGCGTGTTGGCGTGCAAGCAGCTCCGTGGGTGCCATAAACGCGCACTGCCCGCCATAGTCAATTACGCGTAGGCAAATGAACAGTGCCACCAGTGTTTTTCCGCTTCCCACATCTCCTTGTAAAAGTCTTTGCATGCTGAATGGCGAAGTTTTTAATGTCTGTGGTGAAATGTTCAGCGTGTTTGCCGCTTCTGCACTTTTGTCAATGTCTGTGTTCATTTCTAAGATGGCCTGCATTTGCCCGCTGGTGAGCGAAAATGTAAGGCGTTCGTGCAGTTGCTTTTGCCGTGGTGAAAGTTCTGCCACAAAAGCTGCTGTGCGGGCCGCTTTCTGCTCTTCCGTTTCTTCCGGAACGGCACAGCTGGGGGCCGCCGATTTTGGTGCGGTGTCGTCATGCTCAAAAAGCGCGGTTTCTGTTACTGCCGGAAGCACACCTCTGTGGGCAAGCGAGCGTTCTGCCAGTTTTTGTTCAAAATTATAAAGTTCTTCGTAAATGAATGTGTGCCGCGCGGCTTGTGCTTCAGCCATGCTCTGCGGATTGTGTATGCATTTGAGCGCCTCGGCTTTGTGCATTAACATTCGCCGTTCAATGATTTCTGCGGGAAGGTCATCATCAATCGCTTTTCCATATTGACGCAGTGCTTGGGCCACCGTTTTTCTGAAATTCTTTTGTGAAAGCCCTTGGGTAAGCGGATACACGGGAATCACGCCGCTTCCAGGAATATCCATATTTTCAAAGTCAGAAAGCGGCCCTTCATACGAAAGCCGTTCTGCCTCGAACGCCGTGGATTGCAGTTCGTTGTATTTTACTTCAAATTTTCCTGTAACGGCGGCAATGCATCCTTCGGGGAGCGCTTTTTCCAAAAAAGGACGGTTGAATGCAACCAGCCAGGCCAGTGCGGTGCCGTCTGTGATGGCGAGCTTGAGCGTTTTCATGCGTCCGTATCCGAACCAGTTGTGTGCTGTAACTTGGCATATGGTGTGTACTGGATCGGTAGCAAAGTCGCATAAAGGCACCCGTTTTGTGCGGTCAGTGTAGTCGCGGGGAAAGGTTTGCAACAGTTGGGCTACTGTAAAGATGTTCAAATTTGCAAAAACTTTTGCGGTTGCCGGCCCAATGCCTCCCAGGGACTCTACCGATGTGTTCAAATCGCTCAGCTTCATATAAAAACATGTGCCTAAAACGGAAGGTTCCCAAGCAAAATGCAAAACTGGCCTATCACGATGTTCCCCACAAGAATTGCCACCAACAGTACCACCAAGGCTGTGATAAGGGCTGTTTTGTATGTAACGGAACGGCCATGTGTAAAGGTGCTGGTAATACGGAATGCGAGCGGAGAAATGGAATTGTCAAGCACTTCAAAAATGGGTGAATTTGAGAAATCCTTGTTCAGGAAAAGCAGTATTAGGCGAATGGCCATCAAAATCACCAGGAAAAACAGCAATGAATGTATGATGTTCCATACAAGGCCGATTGCCATTGCCAGCAGCACAGCCAGCGACAGTTTGCCTCTGTTTGCAATGTTCCCCAGCACAGTGGTGACTGCGCCAAGTGCACAGAGCGCCAACGCAGGGCTTAAATCAAAATTTCCGAGTCTAAGCCAGCGTATTCCTCGGAACAAGTTTAGATATGGATCGCATATTTGCGCCAAAAAACGGGCAAAGCCGCTATATGAAAGAGATGGCACCCAAGTCAAGATGATGCGAATAAAACACAGCAGCGAATAAATTCCTATCACAGTAGAAAGAACTGCAAACAGGTGGCTCATAAAAAATCCTCCACAAATAAAAAGCTAATTGGCGCCAAACGGCAGCCAAACAAGTTCATGTTTTTGTGCCCAACGGCGGAGCTGCCTAAGTTGTTTATTCAGCCCATGCGTCCTGCACAAAGGGCTGGTCTTTGAGGTCTTGCAGGAATTCCTTGTTTGCCGGCACGGTCATTTGGGTGCTTGCCTTTACAGTGTAAGTTTTGCCCTGCACTTCTATATGAAAATATACATAACATGAACCTTGCGCGCCAAACAAAAAATCACGTAAAGCACCGATTTCTTTTAAGCTCGAAAAAGCGCCTTCCAGCTGTATGTGCACGGCGGTGATTGTTTTTTGTTTTAAAGTTGCAAGGTCTTCAAGTGAGTCCACCAGGAAGCTTGCCATTTCATTTTCGCCTTCACCGCGACTGTCGGGGTGACCGCGCAATGCGTATACGCCTCCTTCGTGCACGGATGTATTGAGCTGTTCCCAAACATCTGGAAAAAATGTGAGATCAATCTCGCCTTTGTAGTCGGACAGTTTTGCAAATGCCATCGTGGAACCTGTTTTGGTTACGTATGGTTTTATTCCCGTGACTATTCCGATTGCGATGTATGTTTTTTTGCTGCCTCGTGACTGCCATGCGTTGCGGCCGTTTGCGGTGTATGAGTCCTTTTCCGCCTTAAATTCTTTTACAGCCCTGAACAGCGTGTCGCTTGTGAGTGTGGCGCATGTTTCGATTACACTTTTCCATTCGTCCAGAGGATGGCCTGAAAGGTAGCAGCCAATCAGGTCTTTTTCCATTATAAGTTTTTCCATTTGCGGGAGTTCCGGCTTTTCATCGTATATGTAGTCAACAAATTCTTTTACACCGGCATCTTCAAATAGACTGGCTTGACCGTTTTCGGAGCCTAGATGTTTTTTTTCTGTGTAGGCAAGGGCTCGTTCGTAGTTTGCTATGAGTGTAGCACGATTTTTATCTAAGTGGTCAAAGGCTCCGGTTTTAATAAGCACTTCGAGCATTTTATTGTTGATAAGGCGCTTGTTGTCTTCTGTTACAAGCGAAATCCTGTCAAGGAAATCCATAAAGTTTTTGTATGGCCCATGGGCTTCGCGTTCGTCAACAATGGCTTGAGACGGTGCCTCGCCAATTCCCTTGATGCCTCTGAGTCCAAACACAATGCGGCCATCAACCACGTCAAAAATTGTATCTGAACGGTTTACATCGGGTGAATCGACCGCAATTCCCATTTTTCGTGCTTCTTCAATATACAGAGGAAGTTTGTCTGCGGAATTTATTTCGTTTGTGAGGTTTGCCGCCATAAATTCCGCAGGACAGTTTGCTTTGAGCCAGGCGGTGCGGTAAGCCACCACGGAATAGGCTGCCGCATGGCTCTTGTTAAAACCGTAGTTTGCAAACGGAATCATTATGTCAAAAATTTCATCGGCATGTTCTTTTGTAAAACCTTGTTTAACGGCTCCGTCTTCAAACTCCTTTTTTTTGCCCATGAGCACGTCCAGCTTTTTTTTGCCCATGGCGCGGCGTAGCATGTCTGCCCCGCCGAGGCTGAATCCTGCGATGCGCTGTGCCACCTGCATAACTTGTTCTTGATATACCATGACGCCATAGGTTTCTTTGAGTATGTCAACCAGGCACTGGTCTGGGTAGTGAATTGTTTCGGGCTTCCACTTGCCTGCAACGTACTGCTGAATATAGTCCATGGGGCCTGGTCGGTAAAGTGCGTTCAATGCCACGATTTCTTCAATGCAGCGAGGTTTTGCTTGCCGCAGGATTTTTTTCATTCCGGGACTTTCAAACTGGAACACGGCCACAGTGTCTCCACGGCAGAAGAGGTCAAATGTTTTTTCGTCTGTTTCGCTCACTTTTTCTGCAATGAATTTTTGCTCGTTGGCATTTTTATGCTTGTTGATTATGTTTTCTGCATAACGTATGAGCGAAAGCGTTTTTAAACCAAGGTAATCAAATTTGACCAGTCCGCATGGCTCGATGATGTCCATCGTGTACTGCACCGCAACTTCGCCTGTTTTAGGGTCTTTAAAAACGGGAGCCCAGTTTGGAAGCGGTGTAAGGCCAATCACCATGCCGCTCGCGTGCAGACCTGTGTTTCGGTTTATATTTTCGAGTTTTCTGCAAAGCTCGAACAGCTTTGTATAACGCGGGTCGTCTTTATACTGGATTAGCTGGCCGTTGTCTGGATGCTTTTCATCGGGCGGTGTAAAGGCATCGATGAATTTTGCCTTTGGGTTGTCGGGAATACCTTTCTTGAGTACGTTCACTTCTGAAAGCGGAATGCCCAGCACCCGCCCCACGTCTGCGATCACCGCTTTTGCCTTGAGTGTGCCGAATGTTACAATGTGTCCAACCTGTGGGTCTCCGTACAGGTCGCGCGTATGCTGAATTATGTCCTGTCTAAAATCGTAGTCCATGTCCACGTCAAAATCGGGCATGGAAACTCGTTCAGGATTCAAAAAACGTTCAAAAATCAGCTTAAAGCGGAAAGGGTCAATGTCTGTGATTGTCATGGCGTAAGCCACCAGCGAACCTGCCCCGGAGCCACGTCCGGGACCAATCGGAATGCCGTGTTCTTTTGACCAGTTGATGAATTCCCACACGATTAAGAAGTAGCCGGAAAAGCCCATTTTAAAAATAATGCTAAGCTCGTATTCGCAACGCTCACGTATTTCGGGCGTGATTTCTGGGTAGCGTTTTTTTAGTCCTTCTTCAACCAGGTATCGCACATAGTCATCTTGATTTTTGGAATAATCTTCATGCGTCTGAAATTCTTTTGGAAGGTCAAAGCGTGGAAGACAGTCTTTGAGTCCTTGTGGAGAATACTGGTGAATTGTGAGGTTGCACATATTGGCAATTTTCAGCGTGTTTTCCATGAGTTCTGGATAGTCAGGGAACAGCTGCGCCATTTCTGCTTCACTTTTAAGATACCATTCCGTGCGGCCTTCGCCCATGGTCGGGTGGGGTTCTTTGAGCAGCTTTTTGAATCCAATGCAGCGCAGAACGTCTTGCGCTTCGGCATCTTCTCGGTTGCAGTAATGCACATCGTTTGTCAGCACCATGGGAATGTCAAGGTCGCGGGCAAGTTTAATCAACAGTGGAGCCACTTCTTTTTGGTCATAAAGGCCGTGGTCTTGGATTTCGATGTAGTATCGGTCCGGGCCGAACAATTCTTTGTATTCCTGCGCCATGCGGTAGGCTTCTTTTGTTTTTCCATTCAAAAGCAGCTGAGGAATTTCACCTTGAATGCAGGCGCTGAGACAGATTAAACCTTCGTGGTATTGTTTTAAAAGCTCAAAGTCAATTCGGGGCTTGCCGTAATACAGGCCTTCAGTGTACGCAATAGAAGAAAGCCACGACATGTTTTTGTATCCTGTTTCATTTTCGCACAGCAGAATCAGATGAAAGTAGTGTGGATGTTTGCCGTTCCGCCCGAATGGAACATCATTTTTTTCGGTATGGCTTCCCCATGCCACGTAGAATTCTTCGCCGCAGATGGGATTGATTCCGTTTTTGTGGCAGATGTGCTCAAAATTCAAAACGCCAAACATGTTGCCGTGGTCTGTTAGTGCAAGTGCCGGCATGTTCAGTTCTTTTGCGCGGGCAATTAGAGTGTCAATTTTGCTTGCGCCGTCTAACAGCGAATAGTCTGAATGTACATGCAGGTGCACGAATTTGCTTTTTGGGGTTCCCTCTGGGGCATCAGGAAAAACGCGAATATCTGCCATGCGCTTATTTTAGCTGAATTTCCCACAAAAAAAAAGCCCCGCCAGCGCTTATACGGGCAAACCGTCCTTGTAAAATGCGCATTCAACCGTTGTATTTTTTATGCGATTCCGATATTTTGTTTTGCGAGCTTCCAAATATCCATGCATTGCCTGCGGCATATAGATGGTGGCACATTTACCCATTGCGTGCAGAGATATTTTTGTGGTATAATACTGTCAATAGATTTGAAAATGCGTCCAAGGGGGTAGCTATGAAAGTGCTGGTCGTTGGTGGAGCTGGATATATTGGAAGCCATGTTGTAAAAGAGCTCATGGCAAAAGGTCATGCGGTTACCGTTTTTGACAATCTTTCAAGCGGACTTGTTCAGAATCTGTTTGCAAAAAATGAATTCATTGCAGGTGATATTTTGCATCCTGAAACGCTTGACGCTGCATTTTCCCGAGGTTTCGATGCATTCATTCACCTTGCGGCGTTCAAGGCTGCCGGTGAATCAATGGTTGTGCCCGAAAAATATTCCATCAACAATATCAACGGCACGCTTAACTTGCTGAACTCGGCTACCGCGCATGGCTGCAAGCACATGGTGTTTTCTTCAAGCGCGGCGGTGTTTGGTGAGCCGCAGTATCTGCCGCTTGACGAAAGCCACCCCAAGGCACCTACCAATTACTACGGATTCACCAAACTTAAAATTGAAGAATTCATGGCTTGGTATGAACAGCTCAAAGGCCTTAAATTTGCTTCACTCCGATATTTTAACGCGGCCGGCTACGATCCAGCCGGTGTGCTGTATGGGCTTGAAAAGAATCCTGCAAATCTGCTTCCTGTTATGATGGAAGTGGCTTGTGGCAAGCGTGAAAAAATCAACATTTTCGGAAATGATTATAAAACCCGCGATGGTACATGCATTCGTGATTATATCCATGTGACTGATTTGGCCGAAGCCCATGTACTTGCATTGGAATATATCGCATCTCAAGGTAAAAGTCTTACGCTTAATCTTGGCACAGGAAACGGCATTACTGTTACCGAAATGCTCGAAGCCACCCGCAGGATTACTGGCAAGGAAATCAAGGCCGAGTACGTGGAGCGCCGTGCAGGAGACCCTGCGCAGCTTACCGCCACTTCCAAACTGGCAAAAGAAACACTCGGTTGGGAGCCGCATTATTCCGATGTTGACACGCTCATCACCTCAACTTGGAATGCGTATCAAAAATACTACAGCATCAATCCTTGAGCGTTCGGGGCAACTGCAAATCTGCCATAATGCAGGTTTGCAGGAAGTTTTGTTTTTACTTGCCACCTGAAATCTTGGCAAACGCTGTTTGTTTTTAGCACACTTTGTTTGGATTTGTGCAAATGGGGCATTGCAAATAATCTTGCGTATGCTCCGTTGCATTGTTGGCACTTTGCTGAATTTATATTCCAGAAATCATAAAATTGAAAAATGATGGAAACCCGGCTTATCCGATGCGTGTTTTAAGTTGGCTTTCGTATCCTGCCCGAGCCGTGAATCTTGTTTTGTACCGTGTTGACACTACCTAACTTAACAGCTATACTTTAAAAGAAGGGAAGACAAGTATGCGTGTGATAAACGCTCTTTGCCTTCCCTCTTTGTTTATAGGAGGACTTTTATGAAAAAATCTTTTGTTGTGCTTGCCGCTGCTCTGCTTGCACTTTCCGCCACTGGTTGTCAGAAAAAGCAGAAAGCTGAATGGATTGTGGCCACGGACACTGTGTTCCGGCCGTTTGAGTACACTGACGAAAAAGGCAATTTTGTGGGAATCGATGTTGAAATTCTTGCCGCCATTGCCGCCGACCAGGGTTTTACGTATGAACTTCGTTCGTTGGGCTGGGATGCCGGTGTGCAGGCTGTTCAGGTTGGCCAGGCCGATGCGCTCATTGCAGGAGCCACTATCAAACAGGAACGCATTGACAACGGCTGGATTTTTTCTGACGGCTATTACAACGCCACACAAACTTTTGTAGTTGCAAAAGACAGCACTGTTGCCAGCTTTGAAGATTTGCGCGGCAAATCCGTTGCAGTAAAAACAGGCACCGCTGGCGCAGATTTTGCCGAGTCGCTCCAGAGCCAATATGGATATACTATCGTGAGGTTTGAAGATTCACCCACCATGTATCAAGACGTGGTGAACGGCAATACGGCGGCCTGTGTTGAAGATACTCCAATTGCTGCCGACAACATCAAAAGTGCGGGGCTGCAACTCAGAATCCCTGCTGGCATGGAAAGCGCAGGCGCTCCGTATGGTTTTGCCATCATGGATCCAGCCAACCAGAAACTCTTGGATCTGTTCAACGAAGGCTTAAAAAACATTCGTGAAAACGGAATATACGACAGCATTATCAACAAGTATTTAAAATAAATTGACTGGGCGCAGAATGGAGCTCTTTTCGCAGCGCACCGTTCTGCGCCAGATTACAGACCACAGGGGTTGCTGCGAATGATTCTGATTTTAAAGACATATTTGTTCATGCTGCTGAATGCGTTGGGAAATACCATGCTCCTTACGTTGCTGGCGCTTGTGTTTGCCATGGTGATTGGCCTGTTCTTTGCGCTTATGAACGTGAGCCGAAGCCGTGTGTTCAATATTATTGGCACTGTGTATGTAGACGCAATTCGTGGTGTTCCCATGATTGTGCTTGCATTTTTTATTTACTTTGGCGTGCCGCAGGGCATAAAGTTTTTGGGTGCCGACAATTTCCGGCTTACGGCGTTGCAGGCGGGCACCATTTCGCTTGCCATGAACTGCGGTGCATACATGGCAGAAATTTTCCGCGCAGGAATCGAAAGCATAGACAAAGGCCAGATGGAAGCAAGCCGCAGTCTTGGACTTTCTTATGCAACCAGCATGCGCTGCGTTGTGCTCCCGCAGGCATTCCGCGTGATGATTCCTTCGATAATAAACCAGTTTATCATCACGCTAAAAGATACTTCTATCCTTTCAGTGATTGGTTTTCCTGAACTTACAAATACTGGGCGCACCATTGCAGGGAATACCTTCCTCAATTTTCAGACTTGGGCCATCGTTGGCATTCTGTACATGATTGTGATTATCACGCTCAGCAAAATTGCAAAGTACATAGAAAGGAGAATTAAAATTGACAGCGAACGCTCCTAACAAAATACATGTTGAACATCTCAAAAAGAATTTCGGTCAGCTTGAAGTTCTAAAGGACATCGGCATTGACATCAGTGAAGGTGAAGTTGTTGTGGTGATAGGGCCGTCTGGTTCTGGTAAGAGCACATTCCTGCGCTGTCTTAACCTGCTTGAAAAAGCCACCGAAGGAACCATCATTGTGAACGGTACCAACATTCTTGACAAGCACACAAACATCAACAAAGTGCGAGAAAACATCGGCATGGTGTTTCAGCATTTCAATCTGTTTCCCAACATGTCGGTGCTAAAAAACATCATGCTGGCTCCTGTGCAGCTCAAAAAAATGACAAAAGAAGAGGCGCACGAAAAAGGCATGCAGCTTTTAAAGCGTGTGGGACTTGAAACAAAAGCCGATGTTTATCCTCCGCAGCTTTCTGGCGGCCAAAAACAACGGGTGGCGATTGCTCGTGCCCTTGCCATGAATCCTTCAATCATGCTGTTTGATGAACCAACGTCTGCGCTTGACCCTGAAATGGTTGGCGAAGTGCTTGCGGTCATGCAGGAGCTTGCGAGTGGTGGTATGACTATGGTGGTTGTGACGCATGAAATTGGCTTTGCCCGTGAAGTGGCAGACCGCATTGTGTTCATGGACGGTGGCTATATCGTTGAGCAGGGCAGCCCTGAAGAAGTGTTGCGGCATCCTAAAGAAGAGCGCACCATCAGCTTTTTGAACAAAGTGCTGTAAATGTAAAAGCGCAGTTGTTTTGCAGCGGAGTGTGCGCATTGTAACAGTGCATTCCATTTTGCAGATATGACTGGCCAAAAATATACTTCATTTTGAATCTGAACGTGTTCTCATGCTAAGAAAGCATGACCGCTGACGCGGGGTTTATTACGGGAGGACATATGAAAAAAATTATCACGATAAGCCGCGAGTTTGGTGCGGGCGGTGGCGAGATTGGCAGGCAGGTGGCCGAGCGCCTCAATTTTGATTTTTACGACAAAGCTGTTATTTTTCAGGCTGCACGCAACGCTGGCATAGATACAGAACGAATGGTGCAGTGGGACGAAAAAGTTCCTGCACTGTTAGGTTTTGGACAAAGTTTGTTTGATTTTTACAACAGGCCGCTGGATGAAAAGCTGTTCAAAACGCAAACGGAGATTATTCGGAAAATGGGTGAACATGGAAACTGTGTTATAATCGGCAGGAATGCAAACCGTATTCTGCATGAATTTGACCATTCCCTGCATGTGTTTATCCGTGCAAAAAAACGCTGGCGCATTGAACGGCTCAAAGCCGAAAAGATGCAAGACAGCACCGAGGCAAAAATCAGCGATTATTTAGTGGCTGTTGATAAAACGCGACGGCGTTACTGCCAGCATTATACAAACACTGAATTTGGCCACGCTGATTTTTATGACTTGTGTTTGTGTTCATCTTCTTTGGGCATTGAAAAATGCGTGGAGCTTATCTGCAATGTGGCAACATCATAGCGGCTTTTGCAGACACTGTTTTCTTGCATACTGAAAATCAATATGATGCATTCATTTTGACCAGCTACGCTGTGAGGCAATCCCAAACAAATCCGGCAATTTTTGTATCTGTCATACCTGCATTGTAACTGGCTGGTTTAAGAAAGCGGTACTCTTTTTTTATGACTAAAAAGTATTTAAAATTGCTAGCCACCTGTATCTGTTGGGTATATGATGCGTGGCTGTTTTTCCATTTAAAACGCAGTTTTCTGGCAACATCAGAGGTAAACTGCTATTATTACGTATCTCACTAACCAAAAGTTGTGCAGCTGAATTGGGCTGTGCTTGTATTGACCGGAGCTGCGGCAGGTGTTTTATCCAGCTTTTTACAGAGTCAATATACCCCCGCTGCAAAAGCAAGGCTTAGGGCAAGGAACGGGGGCTTTGCGTAAGCACGGTATGTACCCTTTCAGTATGAATCAAAATCGTGCGATGCACATGTTTTAATGCCAACGGCAAAGTTGTAAACCGCTTGCTAATATGGCTGTGTCTGGTTTTGAGATTGGTTTTCGGCTTGTCATCTGCTGGCTGATTTTGGTGCTGCCAATTATAGTTACTGGCTTTGAGCCAGAACCAGTTTTTTGTGCGTGGTTTTCTGGCATTGCTGAATATTACGCAGTGAATAGGATTTTATAACCGCTGGTCAAACTTACATTTGGCCAGCGGAATTCTTCATTATGCTGTGGCAGCTTGTTCTGTTAAGCGCGGTCATTTTGAAAACCTCCATGACCGCAGACTGCTTTGTCGATGTCCCTTAGCTTGTAAGCAGCGCGTTCATCGCTTTTACGAATGCTGCGGGATCTTTGAGCTCCGCCCCATCCACCAAAAGCGACTGGTCAAGCAAAACTTCGCTCACTTGTGAAACGAACTCATCGCTCACATCGCCTTCCAGTTTTTTGACGAGTGCGTGCTCACCGTTGATTTCCAGGATGGGTTTGACCAGGCTGGCATTCCCTTGTCCCATCGCACGCATCATACGTTCCATCTGCAAGCTTGGATCGTTCTCGTCAATTACCACGCAGGCGGGACTGTCGGACAGGCGCTTTGAGAGCACTACGTCTTTTACTCGGTCTCCAAGAGCCTTTTTGATTTTTTCCTGAACGGGCTTGAATGCTTTTTCCTTTTTCTTTGCCTCGTCTTTGTCAACGCCAAGCTCTTCATCGCTTCCAGCCCTGTTTACGGCTTTAAGTTCAAAATCCTTGTATTTGCCAAATGCGGGAACAACTATGTCATCAATTTCGTCTGCCATTATGAGCACTTCAAAGCCTTTCTTTTTGTAGGCTTCAAGGAGCGGCGAGTCTCGCAGGTTCTTTTCATCCGTGCCTGTGATATAGTAAATGGACTTCTGCTCAGGCTGCATGCGGCCTACATAGTCTGCAAGGCTTGTCCATGCAGTTTCTGCGATGCCGGTTTTTGCGGCATCATCTTTTTTATCGCCGGCGGAAGTATCTGGCACTTTTAAATCTGCGGTAGTTTTGAATCGCAGGATTTCTGCAATTTCATCGCGGTTGGCAAAGTCTGAATAAAGACCCTCTTTTAGCGGACGGTTATAGTTCTTTACAAACTTATTCCAATCTTCAATCTTTGCCTTGTCCTCGTCAGACAGATTCTCTTTTTTTGCGGCGGCATCGGCAGTTTCGCCCATTTTTTTGAATTCGGCAAGCAGCTTTTTTACGGACTGGCTTTTTATTGTTTCCAAGATACGGTTCTGCTGCAAAATTTCACGGCTTACGTTGAGAGGTAAATCCTCTGAATCAATCACGCCGCGCACAAAGCGCAGATAGCTGGGTAAAAGTTCGCGGTCGTCATCGGTGATAAATACGCGCTTTACGTACAGTTTTACGCCGCTCTTGTAGTCTGCCTGGTACATATCGAACGGCGCCGATTGTGGCACATAAAATAGCGTTGTGTACTCCTGTGTGCCCTCCGCATGGGTGTGCAGGTACAAAAGCGGGTCGGTACCGTCATGGCTTATCGTTTTGTAGAAGTCATTGTAGTCCTCTTTTTTTAGTTCGCTTTTGGATTTTTTCCACAGTGCGCTGGCGCTGTTCACTTGCTCAACTTTGTTTTCGCTGCCTTCAACCTTGCCGTCCTTGTTGTATTTGTTCTGGGTGTAGTGCAGGTAGATGGGGAATGCAATGTGGTTGGAATACTTTTTGATAAGCTCGTCAATTTTCCAGCGGCTTGCATAATCTTTTGACTCATCGTTTAGGTACATTTCGATGGCGCTGCCCACGGTTTCTGCCTTGTCAAAACCGTAAAGTTTTGCGGCTTCGCTGGAAATATCCAGCTCTTCGATGTCATAGGCGTTTGTGCCGTCACTTGACCAGTGCCAGGCTTTGCCATCGGAACCGGCCTTTCGCGTGTACACATCGATTCTGCTTGCGGCCATAAAAGCTGAATAGAATCCTACGCCGAACTGCCCGATAAGGTCGGAGTTGTTGTTGCCGCTCGCGGAGAGCTGCTCGATAAACGCCTTTGTGCCACTGCGCGCGATGGTTCCAAGATTGTCGCTCAAATCCTTTTCGTCCATGCCCAGGCCGCAGTCCTGCACGGTCAGCACGTTCTTTTCCTCGTTAAAAGTGATGTCTATGCGCGGATTGAACGTGAGCCCCTTGAACTTGTCATCGCTCACCGTTAGATACTTGAGCTTGTCCAGCGCATCAGAAGCGTTGGAGACAATTTCCCTCAAAAAAATGTCCTTGTTTGAATACATGGAGTGGATAATCAGCTTTAAAAGCTGGTTCACTTCCGTCTGGAACTGGTAGGTTGCCATTTTTCTTTCCTTCTGTAAATCAAAGAGAATTTCTTTTCTAAAATATACTGAAAAATAAGAGAAACGGCAAATTTTTTATTTGTGCAAAAAAGGGTGAATACCCCGCTTCACAGAATTAAACCTTGCTTCTGCATCGGGGTGTGTTGATTAGAATGAATCGGACTGACTTGAATTTTGCTGCGCTTTTTTTGTCGGCATGTTCAAGAATTGTCTATTTTGTTATATGAATGAGCGCACGGGAAAGCGCGTGGTCTTGAAAATTTTGTGTAAAATGGCACATATCATTTTTTGCAAAGCTGGAACCGGCTCGAATCTGCGTTGCGATTGGCTTGGAACCATCAGTGTTTTTTCCAGTACGCGGGCGAAAAGAAAATGATGAGGGTAAAAAATTCCAGGCGGCCTGCGACCATGGCAAAAGAATAACACCATTTGATGGGCGCTGCCAAAAAGTTGTAGTTGTTTGAAGGCCCCAGCGCGCCAAAACCGGGCCCCACGTTGCCCAGCATACTCATGGCTCCTGTAAACGAAGAAAACAAATCCAATCCAAAAAGACATGCAAAAAACGTTGTCACAAACAGCAATATCACGTACATAAAGAAAAAGGCCGCAACGCTGAATACCACGTCCTTGCGTCCTGCCCGTTTGTTCAGCCTGATTGAAAACACGCCGTGCGGGTGCAGGAGCTTTTGGATTTCATTGTGCAGCTGCTTTGCCAAAATAAGCCACCGCACCACTTTAATTCCGCCGCCGGTTGAACCAGAGCTGCCACCGATAAAAAACAATGCAAATATGACTGCCTGGGCAGCAGGCCGCCAGGCGGTGTAGTCGGCAGTGGCAAAGCCCGTGGTAGACAAAACGGAAACAGTCTGAAAGGCGGAATACCGCAGCGAAGCAGAAAAGCTTCCGTAGTCAGGAAGCTCAATAAGCGTGATGAGCGCAATGGCAACCACATTGATTGTCACGTACAGTTTTAATTCTGAATTCTCCGCGATTTCGGAAAATTTTCTTGTGAGCAAATAATAGTAGAGCGAAAAATTCACGCCGCCTAAAAACATAAAAGCAAAACAAATCCATTCAATGGCGGCAGAGTTGAAGGCACCGACACTCGCGTTGCGCGTTGAAAAACCGCCGGTGCCCAAAGTTGCAAACGAATGGCTCAGTGCGTCAATCCAGTCCATTCCGGCGATTTTGAGCAGCAGCGTTTCAACGATAGTCATGCCCAGATACATGAACCACAGCATTTTTGCCGTGGTGGTGATTTTGGGCGTAAGCTTTCCTTTCTCGGGGCCGGTAGTTTCTGCCTTAATCAGCTGAAAGCCGCCCACACCTAACAATGGCAGCAGCGCCACCGTAAGCGCGATAATACCCATGCCGCCCAGCCAGTGGGTTTGGCAGCGCCACAGATTTACAGTTCGTGAAAGAGATTCAACTTCGGTAACAATCGTTGCGCCTGTCGTGGTAAAACCCGAGGCGCTTTCAAAAAATGCATCGGTCAGGTTGGGAATTCCGCCGTTTGCATAAAAGGGAATGAGGCCAAAAAAACATGCCGCAATCCAGGCGAGCGCTACCGACACAAAAGCGGCCCTGGAGCTGAGCACAGCTTTTTTCTTTCTGCCAACCAGCAGAAACACTGTGGCAAAAATCCAGCTTGCTACCATGGGCACCACAAATGCTGGAATCTCGCTGTATTCACCCAGCAGCACCGCAGCTCCAATCGGAATCAAAAATGTAGTGCCGATGATGGCTAGAATGGCAAAGATGATTTTTGCGACCGTAAAGACCATGGTGCCCCCGCTCTAATTGGTGCCGCTGAACCGTTCCAGCACTTTTTTGTTGCCAGTCCGTGTAATCAGCACCAGATGGTCGCCCACGGTCATGGCCGTGTCGCCGGTAGGAATCAAGAAGGAATCCGTTCCCGCTTTTTTGATGAGCAGCAAAAGAAATTCGCCGGGACTTGCTATGTCTTTCAAGGTTTTGCCAATCACTTTGCTTGCAGAAGGAAGCTCACATTCAACAATCTCAAAATCTCCGCTTGAGACCGTGTGGATGCTTGTAATCGTTTTTCCGCGCAGATGGCTCATGATTGAATCAACTACCGTGTCGCGCAGCGGAATGGTTACGTCAACACCGAGTTTGCGGGCGATTTTTCCAAAGGCCGAATGTGACACGAGCGCCACTGTTTTTCCGACACCGAGCGATTCAATGTAGGCCGCCAGAACCATGTTCAGCTCATGGTTGTGTGTGGCGCAGATGACCAAATCAAACGTGTTGAGCCCTTCTTCCTCTATAAAGCCCTCGTCCGTGATGTCGGCGCAGAACACGGCCGCCCCCGGATAGCGTTCGCTTGCGGCCTTGCAAAGAGCCTCGTCGCTGTCAACAATCACAAAATCCTGCACGATTTTTTTTGTGATGCCGGCGCCGAAAAATTTTTTGAACAACGATGTCTTGTTCTTGTTCATGATCCGGTTTGCAACTATTGTGCCGATTCTGCCCGCACCCACGAGCGCCACTTTTTTGAGCTTTTCGATTTTGGCTCCGCACAATTCAAGCAGATCCGTTACATTGTTTCTTGTGGTGAGGACTCCGAGCGCGTTTCCGGCACGAATCACGGTGTCGCCGCTGGGAATCATGCTTTCTTCCTCTGACTCGATGTACACCAGCAGGAATTTTTTGTCGGTAAGCGAGCGGATGTTTTTGACCAGGATTCCGTCGAGCTTGCTGTGCTTTTCAACATTTATCCGCGTCAGCTCGTACTGCGAGTGCCCGAACGTGAGCACTTCGGTAATGGCACCATGCTCGACCGCCTGCACAATGGCCTCCGCCGCCTCAACGTCAGGATGAATCATGTAGTCAATGCCGTAAAGCGGACGGTGGTTTCCGGCGAATGTTTCTGCGTGGTGCTTTGCCGCCACGGTTGTGTTCACATAATATGCGTAGTTCCGCACCCTTGCGATTTTTAGGAGCTTTGGATACACCGCGTCAACAAGCGAGCACGTAATCATGTTGATTTCGTCATTGTCGGTAACGCACACGAGCGCATCGGCCTTGTCTATGCCGGCCGATTCCAGCGTCTCAAGATTGTTGCCGTCGGCCTGGAGCACCGTGCAGTCAAGCCGGTTGCTCGCGTGCTTGACTGTGAGCTCATCGTTGTCAATGAGCATCACATCGTTTTTTTCGTTGATAAGACGTTTGGCCAGCTGAACGCCAGTAAAACCGGCTCCTATGATGACAATTTTCATAGGGGCTTGCTATTCTGCTTCCTGCGAAAGTTTTGATTTTTTTCCGCGCACAATAAAAAGGCCTCCCATGACCGCCACCGTAAGCACCACGGAAGCCGCCGCCTCAAGCAGCCCGCCGGGAACCAGCACAAGCGCCATTCCTGCCCAAAAACCTGCGCCACCCATGACACCTTTGATTTGGGAATTGTACAGCATGTATATCGCCCCGATAACAAAAAACGAATTTGCGAGCGAGCCGAACGCCGCGCCTATGCCTCCGCCGATTGCCTTGGGCGCTTTGAGCAGGCCCGAAAAAAGCCGGTAGACAAGCCAGGTTACAACGGCAATGAGTACGCGGGGAACAATAGAAATGACCGGATTTGTGAACAGCGGATCCAGTGCGCCCGACGGATTGGTCGCCGACTTTACAAGGCTGAAAAGGCCAAAAATAAAGCCCACGCCCATGCCCGGAACCAGTCCTGCAAGCACGGTGGCAAGAATCACGGGCACTTGCAGAATTGTGAATGAAACAGCAGGACTAAGCGAAATAAATCCCAAGCCCGTAATGCCAAGGATAACACTCAGCGCACCAAACGCCCCTGTAACAGCAAGTTTGTAGTTAAGCGATTGTCGATCTTTCATAAATCCTCCATGCCTGTGGCCAGCATACACAAAAAGCACAAACCTGTAAAGGCGAATGCCAGCTCCAGAAACAGCCCGGAGAACGCCCGGCCTGCCGCGCGATAAGCTGACAAACCGGATGCCTGTGCGCGTCCTGCTCGCAGACATGGACTCCAAAAGGCCGCCGGCCTTGTTTTTGGGTGCCGCCGGCTGCATAAAATCTCCTTGCGGTGTGACCGGCTCGCCATACCGCATAAGGAATTAGAATCCGCCGCCCGCATTGACACGCCCGCGCCGTTCCTCTATACTTTTTCCTGTGAAGAGCGTCTCCGCGGCTGAAAAAAACGCATCGTCCAGTACCCCCCCCATTTATGTATAGTACCTCTTTCGTCATCGCCGCGCCCCTCATCTAGGATACGAACAGAAAACTTTGCCTCCGCATATCCGCGCACACTGGCCATGCCGACACCGTGCGCGGATTTTTTGTCAGCGGGCGGCAAAACGCCTGAAACGGCGGCAGAAAGCCTTGCCGTGGGCGACAGGCGCGCAAAAAGTCCGGCAAAGCCCCTCCCGGCGACCGACAAATACAAATTTGCTGCGCCAAATTCCTTCCCGCCGCTCAACAAATACGGATTTGCCGCAACAAATTCCTTCCCGTTGCTCAACAAAACGCCGTCCGAGGCCTCCGAAGCCTTCCCGACAGCCGACAAAACGCTGTCCGAGGCTTCCGAAGCCTTCCCGACACCCGACAAAACGCCGTCCGAGGCCTCCGAAGCCTTCCCGACACCCGACAAAATGCTTTCCGAGGCTTCCGAAGCCTTCCCGACACCCGACAAAGCACCCTCCGAGACCTCAGATTGCTTTTCGTCATTCAACAGAACGTTTTCCGGGGGCTCCGCGGCGCTTTTACGGACTCACCGCCGCTTCTGCGGCTGAGGAACATACACTCATTCAGCAAAGGAGGAAATCAGAATGAAAGAAATCAGGACAATCCCGCTCACCAGCATGAACAACGCGGCGCACTTCCTGTTCGTGTCGAACATGGCGGAGCGCGCGGAAAAGGACGCGGCAGTGTCCGAGAAGTGCGCGGCGCAGGTGAAGGCTCTGCGGGCGGCGGTGACGGCCGAGGACGAGAGCCTCAAAATCAGCGCGAAGAGCCTCATCACAGACAAAATCAACGAGGCCGACCGCCTGCGCGACCAGCTCTACTCGGGCTACAAGAAGGCGGTCTCAGGCTACACGGACTTCCCCGTGGATGAGATGGCGGATGCCGCGAAAGTGCTCGCCCAGCACATCAAGGACTACAAGATTGACACACAGGCGCAGCTCGACAAGGAGACCGGTCTGCTCGTGAACTTTATCCAGGATTTGGAGGGCAAGTACAAGCCGCAGGTTGACGCGCTGAGCCTCGGCGCGTTCGTGGAAAAGCTAAAGGCGGCCAACGAGACGGTGCGCGAACTAACGGCGCAGAGGACGGACGAGCGGTCGGCAAAGACGGCGGGCGCATTGAAAACGGCTCGCGCGGCGAGCGACGAGGCGTACAAGACGCTCGTGGCGCACGTGAACGCCCACGCGCTTCTGGAGGGCGACGCGGAGTACAGCGCGTTCATGGACTACGCCAACACGGAGATTGAGCATTTCAGGCAGGAGGTGCTCAAGTAACGGCAAAATGCGGGGCGTTGCCCTGCTTAAAAATGCGCGGTATGCGCATACAAAAAATCCATGCAGGAGGCCATATATGGCAAAGACTACGGTAAGGCCCGGAAATCCTTATGCGGGAGAAGGCGGCAGAATGCCGTCAACCACGGGGAATCCGAGCGGCGGCGGCAGGGGGAACAACCCTCCTGCCTCTGGCGGCAAGTCGGGCGGCTCTTCCAGAGGGAAGAAGTAAAATCCCGCATTGCGGCGCGGTCATGCGCTGCGACCCAATTCATCACTACGCAAACAATTGTCGGCGGACATTAAACGCAAGGAGTATCAACTATGTTGAAAAAATGGACAAAGGCCATGCTTTTTACGGCAACGGCGGCGCTCTTGCTGGCGGCGGGGACATTCACCTCGTGCAGTGACGGGGACGATGACGATGACGGCGGCTCGCTCTTTGAAATCGAGGGCGGGGTGCTCACCAAATGCAACAACGACAAAATCCCGCAAAACGGCGTTGTGACAATCCCCGACGACGTGACGAGTATCGGCCTATCTGCGTTCGCCGACTGCACTGCTCTCAAGAGCGTGACAATCCCCGGCAGCGTGACGAGTATCGGCGGAGCTGCGTTCTCCCGCTGCACTGCTCTCAAGAGCGTGACAATCCCTGGCAGCGTGACGAGTATCGGCGGATCTGCGTTCAACTACTGCACTGCTCTCACGAGCTTGACAATCCCCGACAGCGTGACGATTATCGGCGGATCTGCGTTCGCCGGCTGCTCTGCTCTCACGAGTGTGGAGATAGGCAACAGCGTGACGAGTATCAGCGACTATGCGTTCCAAAGCTGCTCTGCTCTCACAAGCGTGACAATCCCCGGCAGCGTGACGAGTATCGGAGACAGGGCGTTCAACTACTGCACTGCTCTCACAAGCGTGACAATCCCCGGCAGCGTGACGAAAATCGGCGGATCTGCGTTCGCCGACTGCACTGCTCTCACGAGCGTGACAATCCCCGACAGTGTGACGAAAATCGGCAAATATGCGTTCGACAACTGCCCTGCTCTCACAAGCGTGACTTTTGAGGACACAAAAGGCTGGTATGGCACCTCAAGCGACCTTTACAAAGACGGCACAAGCATTGATGTGTCAAACCCAAAGACAAACGCCACTAATCTTAAGGACAGAGAAGGTTCTTGGTACTACGAATCTCTCTATAAAGAAACGGCAAAGTAAGCCGACTGCGCGGGGGCGTGTGCCTCCGCGCACACAGCGTTATGGAATGAACATGAAAAGCAACACCTGTTTCAGCAAATCGGGAAGTCCGCTGTCCGTCTTTATGACGGAGCGTGAGGCGCAAAGCTCGGCTGACTACGAGCGCGGGCAAGGCAGAAGCCTTTATCCCTACCAGTGCGAGCGGTGCGGGCTGTGGCACCTTGCGCCCAAGGAAAGCCGCGTGGACTTCCGCAAGGACGCCTGCTCATGCCCCGACTCGCTCGGTAACGGCAAGCGCCTCTATGCCACGCAAGAGGACGCGGAGAAAGCGCGGCGCAGTTCCGAGGAAGCGCGGGGTGTCAGCCTGAGCGTCTATCCATGTCCGGAAGGCGGCGGCTGGCACCTCACGCACAGTGCGGGCTTTGGATTTTAGGGAGGAATCGGCACAGCCCGCCGCAAAACTCTCCCCCTGCATATTCTCCCGCCCTTGTCTCCAAGGCGCTCTATCCTGATTCTGGCCAAAAACCTGCCATGCTCACGGCCCATAAAACCGGGCTGGCAGAATCCATCCGCTGGCGCACTGTTCTGCATGGCCTTAAAGCGGGCGGTCTTCTGCGGAAGGTTTGCCCGTTTTTGGCATCTGCGGAATGCGTTGCGCTTTTTTTTGTTTTGGTTTATATTTCGCTATGGAAAACATTTCTTTGGTATTGGCCGATTTGGATGGCACCCTCTTCCATGATAACAAGACGGTCTCCGCGTATACAAAGCAGGTGGTTTCGGAAGTCCAGAAAAAGGGGATTTTGTTTGGAATCGCGACTTCGCGGGCGCGTGTCAATGCGGAAAGGCTTCTTGGCGGAATATCCCCCGATGTTATGATTACGAACGGCGGCGCTCTGGCCGTATGCAGGGGCAAAAAAGTCTATTCATGTGAATTTTCCGTGGAGGAAGTGCGGCTTCTCATTGGCGCGGTTTTCAAGATATTCGGAGCCGATGCGGTCTTTTCGGTTGATAACGAAAACAGCCTCTATTCAAACTCAAAAGAATTGATGGGTGACGGTTTCTGGACATTCACGGACTTTTCGGATTTCTGCGAACCTGCCATGAAGCTGTGCATAGAGACTCTGGACAGAAACAAGGTGGCGGCGGTCGCTTCTGTGCTCAAAAGCGGCCGGGTCGATTTTCTTCCCTTTTCTGATATTCCCTGGTACAAGCTGAGCAGGAAGGATGCGCTAAAAGAAAAGGCGGTGGAGGCGTTGTGCCGCCACATGGGGCTTTCCGCATCTAAGGTAGCGGCTTTTGGCGATGACTTTGCCGACATCGGAATGCTCCGTGCCTGCGGAACAGGCGTTGCCATGCAAAATGCGATACCGCAAGTCAAGGCGGCCGCAGATGAGCTTTGCGCTTCAAATGAAAATGACGGTGTTGCACGGTGGATGGCGGAAAGGCTTTTGGGCGCGTAGAAAAACAGATTTAGCGTTTGGGTATGTTTGCCCGCTTTGGCCGATTTCTGCAAAGTGCGCGGTGTATCTTTGACCACTTGCACAAATTCTGGCTTCTGCGGTATACTGGCCGCGTTGACAAAGACGTCTGGTGTGACGGAGGCGCTGTGCTGTGTGCATGGTGGTTCCGGCGCACGAGGCGTCTTTTTTTTGCAAAACGGTGCGGTTGTTTTTGGGCCCGGCGTTTTGTGGCAATTCACGGTGCTTGTAAGGGGGCAAACCATGGGAAGAGATGACGGATTTCTGCTTTATGCGCGCAAGGAAAATCCCAGCGTGGAGGCGTTGGCTCGGATAAACAATTTTGATGAATTTCACACGGCGCTCAATGAGTCCGAGCGGCGTATGCAGGCGGCGCGGTGCATGAACTGCGGTGTTCCGCTGTGCCAGTCTGCCATCAGGCTTGCGGGAATGGTAACGGGCTGTCCGCTTCATAATTTTATTCCCGAATGGAATGACGCGCTGTGCAATGGCCAGTTGGACATGGCTGCAAGGCGGCTGCTTGCCACGTCGAGTTTTCCTGAATTTACCGGGCGCGTGTGTCCAGCTTTGTGCGAAAAGGCGTGCAACTGCGGTTCGGACGACCTCGGCCAGTCTGTGACCGTGCATGACAACGAGCTGTTCATCATTGAGAAAGCCTTTGCCGAAGGGTTGGTAAAGCCGCGTATTCCGAAGGTGCGCACTGAAAAAAAAATCGCTGTTGTTGGCTCGGGCCCTGCCGGTCTTGCCGTTGCCGACTTGCTGAACCGCCGCGGGCACCTTGTTACCGTGTATGAGCGCGAGGATGCCGCGGGCGGTTTGCTCATGTATGGCATTCCCAACATGAAGCTTGACAAAGGCGTTATCGAGCGGCGGATTCGCTTGATGCAGTCGGAAGGTGTGCACTTTTTGTTCGGCACGAACATCTCAACTGAAAGCGACGCGCAGAAAATCCTTGAAGAATATGACGCAGTGGCGTTGTGCTGCGGCGCAAAAAAGCCCCGTGCGCTTTCTGTTCCCGGAAGCGATGCGGGCGGAGTGATGTTTGCGGTTGACTTCTTGCGTTCGGTAACAAAAAGTCTCCGCTCATCGAATCTTGCCGACAAAGCTTTTTTTGATGTTTCTGGAAAGAATGTGATTGTGGTTGGCGGCGGCGATACCGGCAACGACTGCACCGGCACTTGCATTCGCCTTGGAGCTGCATCAGTCACACAGCTTGAGATGATGCCCTGTCCTCCTGTTGAGAGGGCCGCGAACAATCCGTGGCCGCAGTGGCCCCGTACGCTCAAGGTCGATTATGGTCAGCAGGAAGCCATTGCCGCCTGGGGGCATGACCCGAGGGTTTATGAGACAACCATCAAAGAGATTTATACGGACAACGGCTCCGTGTGCGGCATAAAGACTGTGCAAGTTGAATTCAAAACTGTTGACGGTGTGCGAAAGCTTGTTGAGCGCGAAGGCACGGAACGGGAGCTTGCGGCAGATGTTGTTTTGATTGCAGCCGGATTTGTTGGCGCGGAAGACTACACGCCACAGGCGTTTGGCACTGCGCTTTCGCCACGGAACACTGTCGCGACCACGGGAGGTTCGTACCGCACTTCGGTGGAAAAAGTGTTTACCGCGGGGGACATGCACAGGGGGCAGTCTCTGGTTGTATGGGCAATCGCGGAAGGGCGCGAATGTGCCAAGGAGATTGACAACTACCTGATGGGCTACACGAATCTGTAATACAAATGAAGCCCGCAAAAGTGCTGTTTTTTTATAAAGCACGCTCCGCCTGTCTTGCGCCGGCAGTTTCAGCATTATTTTCTGTTTGCCGCCGGCGCACTTGCGGTGCTTTTCTTGTGTTTGTCACTTGTTTTGCCGTTCAGAATGGTTTATAATTGAGTTATGGCAACAATGGCAAATATTCTGGCGCTGGCAAAATCTTACGCGAGCAGGCAAAAAACTGGCATAATTGAGTATGACGAATTTGCCAGCTATGTGCGTCGTTATGCTCAGCATCATTTGGAAGAGAATCCCGAATTGGTGGGGTTCGCTATGGGAGCGAGTGAACCGCTGCAAGAAGAACTGAACAATCTTGCGCTTGAACGGCAGGTCATGGTGATTACCGGTGCCATGAACAAAGAATTCATTTTTGTTGTTGCCTGGTACATTGAGCATTACAAAGAAATATATCTTTCCATGCAGGGCAATGGTATTACAAGGCCGTTTCCAAACAGCAACGATCTGCCCAAAGCCGCTCCAGAGGAAATCCTTACCAAGCGCCCTGCAAACGAGCTTATCTACGAGCTGATGGATCATGAGCAGCTTGACGACAGCACGCTGTATGCGCTCACATTCCCGAGCGGCGTTCCTCCGGTGATTTTTCCTTCGTCGCTTTCAATTCAGGTGCTGGTTGATACGGCCATCCGGAAAATCCATGACATGCTCAAAAAAGAAGAGGTGCATGACTATTTCCTCAAAAAGCTGACTATTTCAAATCCTGGAAAAGAGCTTGCCATAAAAAATTATTTTACCAAGATGACAAACCGTCCGGATGCCGTGTTCGATGCTCTCAAGGAAACCGGTGATTCTTTTTACTACTGGACGCAGCTGTGCTACTTTATCAAGCAGGACTACAACAAGCGGAAAGATTTTACGCCCGAAGACATCAATGGCTTGCAGTCCGTGTACATTGTTGAGGTGGCCGCCGCATACTACAAATCGCGCGCTTCAGAAAGAATGCAAAAAGAAACGGCTTTTAAAAACCTCGACATGCTTTTTGAAAACCCGCCGTACTATTTTACCATGGATGACGTGATTGCCATGAAAGACCCGCATGGCATTCCTCTTTTGGGTCAGTATACGGAGCAGGATCTCAAAGACCACCTGAACGAACTCTTTTCAGAGGTTGAAGAAAATGAGCTTCCAAGGCTGCTGGTGGTTAAGGTTTCTGACACTGAAAGCTATTTTGTGCTTAAATCAAAAGTCATGCAGCTGGTTGTGCGCCTTGCAAACGATGCCCGCATTGTGGTGCGCGAAAGTCTCACCAAGGTTTGGTACAAGCATCTGCTTGGATTTGAGATGCTCCCCGAGATGAAAGACGGTGCCGCCTTTGAACGTTGTCTGCGCCGAGAAGTGCGTTCCTGCCAGCCGCTGCTGCATGCGCTGCTCACGTCTTCGTTTTTGCCCGTGATTGCGCTTGAAGATTCCGCTCCAAGCAAGCTGCATCTGTTCCACAACGAAACGCTCATTCCTTATAGTGAGATTTTGATGATAAGCAGGCAGGAGCTGCTTGCGGATGCGCGAATCAAGCTTCCTTTCTGGTATACCATTCCCGTGGTGTCTTGGATTGCGGCGCTCATTATGCGGGCCCCAAAAGAAAAGCGCCAAAAAACGGAACGGCAGGCCGCCACCAAAACCCTGCACGATGAAAAAGTTGCGGAAGAAAAAGAAAGACAGGTCAAGCTCGATGCCGAAGAGAGCAATCCAAAGCGGCTTTCCAAAAAGAAGGAGCTGCGAAAAGCTGCGGAACAGATTGAAGCCCGCCTGGTTCCTGAAACCAGTTCCCTTGACCGGGAGCTCGCAGGTTATGAACAAGAGTGGAACAATCTGATTGGCAAAACTAACAGCGCGAACCTCACAGAAGATGTCAATTCACTTATCCGCGACTATATGCGCAAAGTGCTCAGAACGCTCCCTGCCAACGGTTTTACTCCCGAGCGCATTGAAACGCTTTCGGATACGCTGGTAAAAACGCCTGCGCTGATGAAAATCAAGAACCATCCCGCACTCAGAATGTACATACAGCTTTACATGATCAAGCTGGTCAAAAACATTCCGTAGTGCAAATAAGGTGAATGGCATGGTTTTGCGTGAAATGTATCGGTGCACAAGGACGCATGAATGATTACCTACTGGCAGCAGCAAAACGGAAAACTCATGCAAAAAGACCGCTCAGAGCTTGCGGCTTCGGAGCCTGTGTGGGTTGATGCCCGTGTTGTTACCCGCGACGACCTGCAAATGCTTCAGGCTGATTACGGCATTGACCAAGACCAGCTGCTTGACATTCTTGACCCCGATGAACTTTCGCGTATCGAGCTGAATGAAGAGCTTTCATATACGCTTATCATCATGCGTCTCCCGGTGTTTTCTCCTGGCGATGACATCAGCTATTTTTGCGCACCGCTAGGAATAATTATCAAAGGTAACCTGTTCATAACCGTGTGCTGGACTGACTGTGAGGTTTTAAAAGACTTTGCAGCCAACCGCATACGCGACTTTTCGCTTGCGGATTTTCCGGCGGTTACCATACGGTTTTTGTCTCGGTCAGACACTATGTTCTTGCGTTATCTAAAGGAACTCAACCGTCGTGCGACCACCATCCAAAACGAAATGCTACAGTCCGTGCGTAACCACGAACTTATCCAGTTGTTGAACATACAGAAGTCGCTGGTGTATTTTGCCACAGCGTTAAAAAGCAATCAGTTGTTGCTTGAAAAACTGCGTAAAACAAAAATTATCAGTCTTGACCAAGAGGATCAGGATTGGCTCGACGATGTTGAAATCGATAACCGGCAGGCTATGGAAATGGCGGATATATACATGGACATCATGGCCAGCATGAACGATGCATTTGCTTCTGTTCTTTCCAACAATCTGAATATTGTTATGAAGACCATGACCGGTTGGAATCTGGTGCTCATGCTGCCAACCATTGTGACGGGTTATTTTGGAATAAACGTGCCGTTGCCTTGGGCCGCATCTGGCTGGGTGGGTGCCATTGCTGTTTTGGGACTCTGCGTTATGACGGCGCTGGTTTCGTACTTTATTTTTATGAAGCGGAACATCGGCGGTGTTTCTGTGCCTGTACGCAAAAAAAGTGCGAGACAGCGATTGTTGGAGCGCAAGCAGTGCCAGTTTTTAAAAAAGCAGGAGAAACGCGCGGAGGCTCAACGATGAAAAAATGTCTGTGGACTGTAGCGATGTTGTTTGCGGTCACCATGGTGCATGCGCAGCGCCAAAAAAATTCATTTGATCTTGTAAAACCGCCGGTAGAGCCAGTGCCAAGACCGGCGGCGCCCAAGACCGCCGATGAACCGGATTTTGATTTGGTGCGGATTTCTGACAACGGCAAATCGTGCGCATATGTTATTGGCGAAAACAGTCAGTCATTTACTGCCCGCCGTGTTGTTGCGCCGTTTGCAATCAACCGCTACGAAACAACCTATCGGCTCTGGTACGACATCCGCGTATGGGCAGAAGCTCATGGCTATTATTTTCAGAATCCTGGGCAGGAAGGTTCCAGTGGGCGGCATGGTCGGATTCCTTCGGCTGAAAACCATTACCAACCTGTTACAATGATAAACTGGTACGACTCTGTGGTTTGGTGCAATGCACTCAGTGAACGGTATGGACGCACCCCGTGCTACTGGTACAATGGCGAAGTGCTACGTGATTCCAGCGACACTGCCAGCTGCGATTTGGCACAATGCCGCTGGGATGCGAATGGTTTTAGGCTGCCCACCGAAGCCGAATGGGAACTTGCCGCAAGGATTACGGTGCAGGGATTGCAGCGCGGAGATTTGGCCAGCGGTCAGATTGACAAAGCCGGGGTCAGCGACCCTTCGGTTCCGGCTGATATGGTGGCATGGTTTTCTGACAATGCCGATGAAACCCATACGGTTGGCACTGCGGGTACACCGTTTTTGCCAGGTGCGGCTCCCGAGCTTGGAAGCGGCACTCCAAATGGCGCGAATATTTTTGACATGAGCGGCAATGTTATGGAATGGTGCTGGGATTGGAATGCAGACTACACTGATGTCCCAGATGGAATACGAGCCACCGGACCTGCCAGTGGTGCCGAGCGGGTGTGTCGCGGGGGAAGCTGGTCGCCATATTCGCTTTTTATTTATGCTGGCGACCGCTATGCATTTGACCCCAACGAAGCATACAGCTACATGGGATTCCGTCTCTGCTCTTCATATGCTGAATGAATATTGGAACCACGCAGTCTGGTGCACTAAAAAGCCTGTGCCGTTCAGCATGTTGCGCTACAATGTTTCTAGGCTGGCCTTGGCTACATTCCAGCCGGCTTCTGTTTTTTTTAGCTCAAGCCATGCGTATCGGTCTTCGAGCAGGGCACCTGGATTTATGATTGTGGTGCTGCCCACAGTATCGATTGCGGCGCTTTCGTGTATGTGCCCAGTAACTACAACAAGAGGTTCGGCTGTTTCAATAAATTGACGCAAAAGTGCACTTCCCACATGTGCACCGTTTGCAATTGTATCACATGCGGTATCTTTTGGCGGATTGTGCATGAGTACAATAAGATTGTGCCAATGCTGTCCTTCATGCTGAATCAATGAAAAGTCTGCTGCAAGTTCTTCGTCACTTCGTTCGTTTGGTGTGGTTCCTGTGAATTTGCTTCCACCTCCACTTCCTGCAAAAACAAGCCCTTCATGCTGAACTACTGCATTCTGTACACTCATGTCGCGTTTTTCAAGCTCAGGCAACAGCTCCGGCTCGTCGCAGTTTCCAATAACGGCAAAAATTGTGTCGTGCTTTTTGTGCAGGGCTTCTAGTGAAGGCAGGGCTGTTTCCGGGGCTCCGAACCGGGCAAAATCCCCTGCGAACAGCACTGCGTCCGCGGCCGCAAACTGTGCGCTCATTTTTTCAAGCGCGGCGGTATTTGCGTGCAAGTCACTTAAAATCAACAGTTTCATAATGCCTCCAAAACATTTTTTAGCAGATCCATCTGCTCGTGTGTGCCAATCGTGATACGCACAAAATCTTCAATGCCAGGCGTGTCAAAGTGGCGAATCAAAATGCCGGCCTGTTTGACTGCTTTGTACACAGCACTTCCGGCGTGTCCTTCTTTTTTTGCGAACACGAAATTGGTGGCGCTGTTGAGCGCAAACCAACCGCGCTGCCGCAAAAAATTCAGCAGGCTGTCGCGTTCCTGTGCAACAAGTCGCGCATTTTCAGCATAGTAGGCCGCCGCCTTGCACGAAGCAATTCCGGCCGTTTGCGCCAGAAAATCGGCAGGAAAATGGTTGAATGAATTTTTGACTGTAAAAATCGCCTGAATCAATTCTGGTGCTGAGACCACATATCCCAGTCTCATTCCTGCGAACGAAAGGCTTTTGCTGAATGTGCGCACAATCACCAGGTTTTTGTAATCGGCCAGCAGCGGAAGGCAGCTTTCTCCGCCAAAATCGCAATACGCTTCATCGACTACTACAATGCGGTTCTTTGGGGCCTTGTCCAAAATCTGGGCAACCTGTGCACGGGTTAGCGCGAGACCTGTGGGCGCGTTTGGGTTTGCAAAAACAATGCAGCTGTCTGTCTGCTGTGCGGCGGAAATCATGGCCGCACTGTCAATCGCCCAGTCAGGCATAAGCGGAATCTGCTCCATTGGAATGGAATAATATCCGCAGTACACGGGGTAAAAGCTGTATGTAAATTGTGGCAGCACAAGCGGGCGGTCAGAATCAAAGAATGTATAGAACACAAAGCTCAAAACTTCATCGCTTCCGTTTCCGCAAAAAATCATGTCGCGGGTAATGGGTTGGGGCAAAGCGTCTTGCGCAGATGGTATGCAGGTTCCATCATCCTTAACGGTTGCACGGCATAAAACTCCACCCGTTGAGTTGAGCATCTTGGCAATTTCATCCCGAAGTTCGTTGGTGTCCGGGTCGGGGTACAGGCCGAGTCTGGCGCTTTGCGTGTCGAGCATGGTTTTGAGCGCGGCACAAACGGAATGATGCGGTGGATATGGATTTTCATTCGCATTCAGTTTTATGTAGTCACGGTCTTTGGGCTGTTCGCCTGGAACATATGGGTGCAAGTTACGCAATCGGTTTGAGAACATTTCTATATTCTATTGCAATCAAAGTGCAGCTTCAAGTGCCAGGGCGCATATGCCGCATACCTAGAGCCATATATTTTGCAATTCGTGCGGAAAGGGTACATGCCTTGCTTTTGCGTTGGGGCTTTGATTTTAAGTTTTGTTTAATGCTGACAAATATGGAATTCCATTTTAAAAAGCGCAAAAATTGTTTGACATGTGTTATCAACACGTGTTACAATATGAATATACCATTTGTACCGATTCATTTTTTTGAAATCAGGAAGGCTAAGTTTGCGGTTTTAGCTTTGTAAAAGATTGCATTGTAAGCTTTTACCGTGATGCAAGACCATATGTTTGTTTTTGCAGGGAGACAGTAAGACAAAGACTGCGAAAATGGCGCGGTTTTGTCTTTGGCAAGTTTGTGTTGCAGGCTTGCACATCAAGTGCCGCTTCTCAATTCGTTGCAGAAGTGGCACAAAGGTCAATCTGAATGGGGATTTTCTGTTGACGTTTTATAGGAGGATGTTATGAATGGGAAAATGCGTGTAGGTGTAAGCGTGCTTTTTGCGCTTGCTGTCTGTCTGCTTGCAGGTTGCGCAAAGCAAAAGAAGTCAGGTTCAGGCCCAAAAAAGATTACGCTTACTGTGTGGGAGTCAAACGGCGGCCCCAATGTGTTTATCCGCAGGGCCGGTGAAGCGTATTCAGCCTTGCATCCGAATATCGAAATCAAATATGTCAATGTTGAAATTGGTGATGCGGCAGGACAGGTTGCGCTAGATGGTCCTGCCATGATAGGCCCGGATTTGTTTGCGGCTCCGCATGACAAGCTGGGCGAACTGGTTATGGGTGGGCATGTGCTTCCTACCGTAAACAATTACCATGTGCGGGCTTCCGTGCTGGGGGTATGCGCAAGTGCACTCACTTATGACGGTACCATGTACGGCTATCCGGTCAGTGCTGAAACGTATGCTCTTTTCTACAACAAGGATCTCATCAGCGACAGTGAGCTTCCTTCCACTTGGACGCAGCTTTCTGATTGGGCCAGAGTGTTCAACAAAAGAAATCCGGGAAAGTACGGCTTTGTTATGGATGTGGGAAGCGGCTACTACACAATCGTATTCACCACCGCAAATGGAAACCGTTTGTTCGGACCTTCCGGAACAGACACGACAAACACCCATATAAATAATGCGGACGCTGTTTCTGGCATGAAGTTTTTTCAGGGTTTGCGCGCTGCCATTCTTGATGTGCCAGCTGCCGACTTGGGAACCGCCATCTGCGATTCAGCTTTTGCTGCACAAAAGGCCGCGCTGTACATAACGGGTCCTTGGAACATCAAAAACTTTACTGATGCAGGTCTAAACTTTGGTGTCATGCCGCTTCCTGCGTTTGATGTTGACTCAACGCCGTCGTCTTCGTTTAGCGGCACCCGCGCCATGTTCGTTTCAGCTTACACTGACTACCCGGAGGAAGCTGCAGAATTTGCCCAGTTCCTTATTTCGCCTGAAATGCAGAAGCTTCGCTTTGAGTTGACGGGAGCTATACCGGCTATAAACGTGCAGGTTGACAGCCCTTATTTTTCAGGTTTTTTGCGGCAGCTTGATTATGCCTTCCCCATGCCATCGATTCCCGAAATGGGTTCATATTGGGAGGCCATGAACAACGCTTCAAAGAATATCTGGAACGGCGCCGATGTGCAGAAAGAGCTTGATGCCTGCAACAACGCCATTCTTGGAAAATAAAAATCGGCGTGTTCTGTTGCATGCCGAACTTGTGAACATGTAGCCTATTGTGGCCGTAAATGTGTTTGTGTATGAGAGGTGACATATGCGCTTGGAAAGTGATGGAAGTTCGCAAAAAAAACTTGTAACAACGGCGGCCTGTTTTATGGGGCTTTCACATCTGCTGTATCTAAAGGAATATCTGAAAGGGGCGCTGTTTGCCCTTGTTGAGCTGCTGTTCCTGTGTTTTGCCCCTTTCGCCATAAAAAAAATCGTGAACATGGTTACGCTTGGTGAACCGAGGCCCGATTTACCGGTAAAGCTTCGTCCGAATTCCATGTTCATGCTGATTGACGGCATTTTGGTTTTGGCGATTGTTGCCATTTTTGTGGCAGTGTACGTTATTTCCGTGAGAAGCGCCAAACGCTCCTACAAGGAATATTGTGTCACAAAGCGTCTTGCCTCTTCGCGGACTACGGTTGATTCGGTGCTGAACGGAGCCTTTCCGCTTGCGGGGCTTGCGCCGTGTGTGCTCATGCTGCTTATTTTTGTGGTGGTGCCGCTTGTGTTCAGCATCTGCGTGGCGTTTACCAACTATTCGGCCCCTGGGCACATTCCGCCGAATAATACTGTTGACTGGGTTGGTGGCCAGAATTTCAAGGAGCTGATGACAGGCGGAAATTCATGGTCAAAAGGATTTGTTCGCATTGCCGTGTGGACGCTCGTGTGGGCGGTGCTTTCAACTTTCACGTGTTATTTTGGAGGACTTCTGGTTGCCGTGCAGCTAAAGGAAAGCGGCATCAAATGTGCGTCGATATTCCGCTTTATTTTTATTCTGCCATATGCTGTTCCATCGGTAATTACCATGCTGGTATGGAGGAATCTGCTTAACGGCACTTTTGGCACCGTGAACCGGACGCTTCAGGCTTTGGGATTGCTTCATGGCACCATTCCGTGGCTGGGAAACGCAACTTATGCGCAGGTGATGTGCATTGTGATCAACCTGTGGGCGGGTTTCGGCTATTTTATGATGCTTTCCATGGGAACCATGACGGCCATTCCAGCAGACCTGTTTGAAGCTGCAAAAATTGATGGCGCTTCAGACCGCCAGATTTTGCAGCATATCACATTGCCGCTCGTGCTTTATCAGACAATGCCTCTTATAATCATGAGTTTTACGCATAACATCAACAATTTCGGTATCATCTACTTTTTGACTGGCGGTGACCCGGCTGTTTCCGATTCGACTACCACCATGGCGGGTGGCACGGATATTTTGGTAACTTGGATTTATAAGTTGACCATGACGCTGCAAAAATATAACTATGCGTCAGTGATAGCTGTGCTGATTTTTGCGGTGCTTGCGCCCTTTGCCGTGTACCAGTTTATGAATACCAAAGCTTATAAGGAAGGTGAAGTATGAAACATAACTACCACGCCGTAAGGCAAATAAACAAAAGCATCATTATCGTGTTGTTTCTGCTCATTTCATTTTTTGTGTTCTATCCGCTGGTGTATGTTGTGAGTGCCGCGTTTAGCCCTGGAAACAGCATGGCATCGCTTAGCATTGTTCCATTTGCCGACGGCATAACGCTTAAGCATTTTATGTATCTGTTCAACGAAACACCGTATTGGCTTTGGTTCAAAAATACTTTGATTATTTCGCTGTGGACGACTCTGCTTACCGTGATTATTTCTTCGCTGAGTGCCTACGTGTTTTCGCGTTTCAAGTTTGTGTTCAAAAAAAGCTTGCTGATGAGCCTTTTGATTTTGCAGATTTTTCCATCGTTTGTAGGCATGGTCGCCATCTATGTGATTCTGCTGCGTGTAGGCGGCCTTGACACGCTTTGGGGCTTGGTGCTTGTGTATGTGGCTGGAAACATTCCGTACAACACATGGATGGTAAAAAGCTACATGGACACGGTGAATAAAAGTCTTGATGAAGCCGCCCGCATCGATGGTGCAAGTCATATGCGAATTTATGCGACTATCATTCTGCCAATCACAAAACCGATTATCACGTTCCTGGGAATTTCAAGTTTTACCGGTCCTTGGATGGATTTTATTTTCCCTCGAATGGTGCTTCGTTCCCTTGACCGGCAAACACTTGCGCTTGGTCTGTTTTCATTCGTGAGCGACAAGAAAAATGAATTTACCAATTTTGCGGCAGGTTCGCTTATTATTGCCATTCCATTTATCATATTTTTTGTGTTCACACAAAAAGCCATGATGATGAGCATGGGAGCAGCAGGCGTTAAAGAATAAAAACAGTGCCTTTTGTCCGACGGAGCCCGTTATGTGGAGCCGCCGGATATTTTTGGCAAAATTGATTTATGCAATCATGGCGACTGCGCCATGTTGTTGACCGATTCAGCTAAAAAATAGGTCCAAAAGAAATGGCATTTAATTCATGCAAGGTGGACGGTATGACAGTATATTCCTATGACAGCAAAAGTTTGTTGCGCGATGGCAAGCGCTGGTTTCCTGTTATGGGTGAAATTCACTATTCACGGTATCCCGACCAATATTGGAAAGAAGCTCTGCTCAAGATGAAGGCTGGCGGTGTGGATTTGATAAGTTCATACGTCATTTGGATTCACCATGAAGAAATTGAAGGCGAATGGGATTTTTCAGGCTGGAGAAATTTGCGTGAGTTTGTGCAGACCGTTCAGGCGTGCGGGCTTACAATGATTTTGCGCATTGGCCCTTGGATTCATGGTGAAGTACGGAACGGCGGATTTCCTGACTGGCTTCTTGCAAAACATGGCGATTTGTGCCGCACTAACAACGAAGCCTACTTTGCAGATGTTGCCGCCTTTTACAGGAAAACATTTGAACAGGTGCAGGATCTGCTTTTAAAAAATAACGGTCCTATAATCGGTGTGCAGATTGAAAATGAATATGGCCATTGCGGTGGTCTTACCGGTCAAGCGGGTGAAGCTCACATGAAACGCTTGACGGCATTGGCCAAGGATATTGGTTTTGATGTTCCCCTGTATACTGCAACCGGGTGGGGCGGGGCTGTAACGGCAGGACTGCTTCCGGTGATGGGCGGCTATTGTGAAGCGCCATGGGATCCGCGTGTAACAGAAATTGAACCGAGCGGAAATTACGTGTTCACTTATGAACGCAACGACCATGCCATTGGTTCTGATTTTGGTCTTGGCAAAGGTGTTACGTTTGATATTCAGAGTGTTCCCTATCTAACGGCAGAGCTTGGAGGCGGGCTCCAGGTGTCTTGCAAGCGGCGCCCTGTTTCGCGCCCGCGAGATATTGGAGCCATGAGTCTTGCCAAAATGGGAAGTGGCTGCAACCTGCTGGGATATTACATGTATCATGGTGGCACCAATCCGGAAGGCCGACTTTCCACACTTGAAGAAAGCAAAGGCACCGGTTCACTCAATGACATGTCTGTAAAAAATTATGACTTCCGTGCGCCACTTGGTGAATATGGCTGGCGGAACGGAGCCTATGATGAAATCAAACTGATTTCACTGTTTGTGCATGATTTTGGAAGCAGCCTGTGCGAGATGGTTTCTGTCATTCCTGAGAAGAATCCTGCGCACCCGCAAAATTATACCGACCTTCGTTTTGCATGGCGCTTTGATACAACAAGTCCAAATGCACGGACATGCGGATTTTTGTTTGTAAACAATTTTCAGCGCCGAAAAAACCTTGCCAGCCATGATGGAGTTCGTTTTACGGTACCTGCGGAATGTGGCGGCCATGTGTTCCCGCTGCTTGATATTTATGATGGCGATTTTTTTGTGCTCCCATTCAATCTGCCGGTTGGAAAAAGCCGTTTGAAAACTGCCGCAGTTTCGCCGCTTTGTGTGCTTCATACATCGCATATGCAAGATGTGTCTGTTTTTTACACGGCGGCACACTTGGCAGGTCTCCCAAAAGACTACCACATGTACACAAGCTCATCTGTTCACACGGTGGCCAATGCCGATACAAGATTGTACCAGTTTGATTCTCCTCAGGAAGACACGAGCACGGTTATTACGCTTTCACGGCAAGACGCTCTCCATGCCCATGTTGCACATGCTGACGGAACGGACTATCTGCTGATAACGCCCCATACTTTCTATTCTGATTCTGCCGATGACATTTGGTGGCTTGCAGATTTTGGTGCGGTGGAAGAATTTAAAACTTTTCCCGCGCTTCCCAGCACTCCGGCTGGATTTGTGGGAGTCCAAACGGAATCTGGCTTTACACGATATGAGAGGGCGCATGATGCTGTGGCCGCCGCAAAATCTTCAGCGCCAGCGGTGGCATGTACGCTTTCTGCAAAAACGGAACATGGTGCTACTTATGCTGTGCATGTGTGCGATTGGAGTCAAACAGCACTTGAAGATTTGGCACTCGTTGTGCATTACGCAGGCAATGCGGCGCGGCTGTACCAAAACGGCACTCTTTTGGACGATGCATTTTTTGTGGGAGCGCAGGAAGAGTTCGCCTGGAAAATCGGTTTGAAACGCTGGGGAAAAGGTGCCGCAGATTTTACGTTGGAGCTTGACGCACTGCAAAAAGATGCACCTATATTCCTTGAAAGCTGGCCGGTTTTTGATGCCTCTTCCGTCTGTGAGCTGTACCGTATAGAAGTAGTGCCGATTGAAAAAATCCGCATACACTAACATTCTCAAAAACTGACTGCAAACTTTGTTGCGGCGTTTTAAATATGCAGGTGTTTTTTTGCGCGCCAATACTTTGCTGACAAAACTCGCGTTTTGTGTAATACTGTCGGCATGAAACACAATGTATTTTTTCGGATGCTTTGCATAGGAGCGCTTATTGCAGGCTTGTCGCTGGCGCTTTCGTGCAATTCAAAAACTAAAACATCAGTCGAAAGTCTTTCTCGGTACACACTCAAAAATGGTCTTACGCTGTTTACGGCAGAAGACCATGCGGTGCCACTCGTGTATATTGAAATCGCCGTCCGTGCAGGTGGCATTTCCCAGACGGCGCAAAATGCCGGACTTTTTCATCTTTATGAGCACATGATGTTCAAAGGCAATGACTTGTATGCAGATGCCGCTTCCGTGCAGCGGGCCATTTCAGACATGGGTACTTCAGACTGGAACGGTTCTACTGGCATAGAGCATGTCAATTATTTTTTTACAATTCCCTCCGACCAGCTTGAAACAGGCCTCGCGTTCTGGAATGCCGCAATCCGTTCTCCGCTCATGGATGAACGCGAGCTTGAAAACGAAAAAAAAGTGGTGCTGTCTGAAATTGAAGGTGATGAGGCAGACCCTCCGCGGGTGTTTAGGAGCAAAATGAATACCGTACTGTTTCCAGAACGCCCATGGAAGCTTGACGCTGGCGGTTCTCCGCAGGTGGTGCGGGACGCAACCGTGGAACAGCTTCGCGAAATTCAGCATCGCTACTACATTCCCAAGAATGCAGCTTTGTTTGTTGGTGGCGACATAAACAGCGATGCCGTATACAAACTGGTGGATAAAATTTATGGCAACTGGAGCAACAACGGTTACGATACTCCCAAAAATGAATATCAGCCGTCACAAGAACCTCTTTTGCATAACCGCTATTTTGTGATTCCGTATGATACAATGTCGCCGCAGCTTGCACGGATTGTCATTGAACAGCGCGGACCCGATGCCGATTTTGCGGTAGAAGATACTTATTCCGCTGACTTTTTGATGCAGCTGCTCCAAGAGCCAAACGGTTTTTACAAACAGACGCTTTTCAATGACACGCAGCTTGGCATTCCTGACACCGACTATATTTTTAGCGGCTACTCAACTGTTCGCGCAAACGGTCGGCTTATTTTTGGCGCAAATGTGCTTTCGCCTGAGCAAAATCTTCCGGTGCGGGCACAGTATCTTCTTTCAGAAATTCAACAGCATCTGCTTATTGATCTTGCAAATGACGCGCAGTCCTTCAGCGAGGAACAGCAAAAAAAAGTGTTGACGAGCATTGCCGACACAATGGTATACAACACAGAAACTCCGCAGAGCTTGCTTTCAACGGTGCGATATTGGTGGACAAGCACGAGCACTCCCGATTATTATGACACCTACACTGAGCGTATGTCCAAAGTGACTCAACAATCTGTACAGGATTTTGTGCAGCGCTATGTGTGCTCCCGTGCGGCCGCAGTGTGTGTGATGGTCAATCCAGATGTGTACGAATCTTGCCGCGCGGAATTTGATGCGGCCGGTTTTGAATTGATTACTGCGGATGATGCTTTTTGGTGGAAGAATGATTTTCATGATGTTCCAGAATCTGAACACGTTGCCTCCGCAAAAGTTGGCCCATCGGCTTCAATTTACCGCACAAAAGAAAAAAAGCGTAAGCCACAAAAAGAACCTGTTTCAAAACGTGGGGTAAAAACAAAAACGCTTTCAAACGGCATTCCCGTGTATTGTGTAAAAAGCGAGACCAATCATATTGTGTCTGTTTCTATTGCATGCAGAGGTGGCACCGCACGTTTAACGCCAGAAACATCAGGGCTTGAGTCCGCGTTGTTTTCTTTTATGGAACGTTCTTCCGGGCAGTATCCTTATGAAGAACGCCAAAAACTGATGTTTGAAACATCAGCTGAAATCTATTCTGGGAGCAACCAGGCGGGCAGCATGCTTTCGTTGGAATGTATCGATTATTATCTTGACGACCTGCTTGCCGTTTTGCTCGATGGATTTTTAAATCCGCTTTTTGCGCAGGATGTGTACACCACATTGATGACCGACTATCGCCAGGGATTGCAGCGTATGCTGAACACCCCTGAGTCGCTGCTGTCGCACGAACTGGTAAAAACAATTTATGCTGACCATCCATACAAGACCCGTTCTTCGGTAACACCCGAGTCCATAGATTCAATTACCATTCCTGCGTTACAGGAGCTGCACAATGAACTGCTTGATCCTGCCTGCCTGTTTGTTGTTGCGGTTGGCAATTTTGATGAAGCTGAACTTTGCGCACGGCTCGATGATTCGCTGGGAACCATGCCTCTCCGCAGTGGAACAGTGCCCGCGAGGCAAAACATTCCACCGGTACATGTTTCGGGGGAAGCTGTTGTGCTTACGCATCCTTCTGCGGCAGGAACTGGATTTGTGTACCGCGTGTTTCCCGCTCCCGCAAATACGGCAGATGATTTTATGGCGGCAAACATAGCTTCGGATGTGTATTCATCGATTTTGTACAATGTTGTGCGCGAAAAAAACGGTGTGTGCTACAGCACCTATTCATATACAACCAGTTCAAAAGCTGCGCTTGGCATGGAGTACCTGTACCGTGTTTCTAACCTTTCAGGTTTTACCGCCGCATTGGACGAGGCAAGGAACATCATGCGCCAAGGTGTTGTGATAGATGCAGTGAATGAAGATGGCTCATATCAGCTTGTGCCACTTTCGGAACGCATCGAAGGTTACAAGAATTCGTACATTAACAGCACGTATAAATCGCAGCAGACTACGGCCGCGATAGGAACTCTTTTGGCCAAAAATATTCTGCTGTATGACGATATTGACCACGACAAGCAGCAGCTTGCGGATGTAAAAGCACTGACGGCAGAGCAGGTGCAGGCCGCGTTTGATACTTGGTGGCTTTCGCCTGAAAACCGGTGGTTTGCAATTGTTGGGCCACAAGATGCGGAAAATGTAAAGTTCTAAAATGAAATATAAAAAACGGGGCACATGTTTTTGACAAGTGCCCCGTTTTTTTGGCAGAACATTCACAGCGTTCAGAAATAGCGGCGCTCAGAATATGAAGCTGCTTTTTCCACGGAATTGACTTTTGTGGAATCCTGCTCGCGAATAGTGACGCGGCGGATTTTTCCGCTTATGGTCTTGGGCAGTTCTTCCACAAATTCAATTAGGCGCGGGCATTTGTATGACGCGGTGTGTTCTTTTACAAATTCCTGCAATTCATGTTCCAGCTCAACAGAAGGTTTGTGTCCAGATGTGAGCACAATTGTGGCTTTTACAAGTTGCCCGCGGTGCTTGTCTTCAATACCGGTCACGGCACATTCAAGCACGGAAGGATGTTCCTGCAATACGCTTTCCACTTCAAATGGGCTGATACGGTAGCCGGAACTTTTTATGATGTCATCGTTGCGACCAACAAACCAAATGTATCCGTCTGTGTCATAATAGGCCGTGTCCTTTGTGTGGTACAGTCCGTTTGCGAAAATTTCTTCTGTGCGTGTCTCATCTCGGTAGTAGCCGGCAAATAAGCCTAATGGATGGCCTTTGTCAAGATGAATGACAATTTCGCCTGTTTCACCGGAAGCGCATTTTTTGCCATCTTCGCTGATTATGTCAACGTCATATCCGGGGGCAGGTTTGCCCATGGAACCAGGCTTTGGCTCCATGCCGGGGAAATTGCCCACGATGACGGTAGATTCTGTTTGTCCATAACCTTCCGTCATCTTGATTCCTGTCTGCGCGTGGAATTTGTTATATACTTCAGCATTGAGCGCTTCACCGGCAGTGGCACAGTGAACGAGCGATGTTAAATCATATTTTGAAAGGTCTTGACGTATGAGGTAGCGGTATACGGTTGGGGGCGCGCAAAATGTGGTGACTTTGTAATGCGCCATTTTGGTGAGTAGCAAATCGGGTTTAAAGCTTATCATGTCATAGGCAAAAACGGCAGAGCCTGCAATCCATTGTCCATAGATTTTTCCCCAGACAGCTTTTGCCCAGCCCGTTTCTGCAATGGTCAGGTGCAGACCGTCGTCAACAACATTCTGCCAGTATTTTGCGGTCACGATATGTCCAAGCGGATACAGGAAATTATGCTGCACCATTTTGGGATAGCCGGAAGTGCCAGATGTAAAATAGAGCAGCATTGTATCATCGTTTGTGGTTGCATCTGCTCCTGTTGGGCGGGGAAAATCACCTTTAAATGATTCGAATTCTTTGTAGAATGAAATCCAACCTTCACGTTCTTTGCCTACAGTAACCAGATGTTTTACGCTTGTGGATGCTCTGAGCGATTTTTCAATTTCACTCTGAATGTCCGGGTCGTCAAAAGAAACAATCATTTTGATGTCAGCCGCTTTGTTGCGGTACACCAGATCACCTTCGAGCAATTGGTTTGTGGCAGGAACGGCTATGGCCCCAATGCGGTGCAGGGCAAGAATGAAAATCCAGAATTCATAACGGCGGCGCAAAATAAGCATGATGGTATCACCTTTTTTTACACCTTTTGATTGCAGGAACAGCGCAGTCCGCTGCGAAAGCACTGAAAGCTCTTTAAAAGTGAAAATGTGCTCTTCGCCTTCATCATTGCACCATACGAGTGCCCGTTTTTCGGGAGTTTCCGTTGCATAGCGGTCAACTATGTCATATGCAAAATTGAAATTTGAAGGAAGTTTGATTTTGAAATGTTTTTTTAGCTCCTCATAGTTTGTGTAGGCTGTTTTTCCTTCAATGTAATCTGCGCACAGATTCATATTCTACTCCTTAAAAATCTGCCCTGCCATGGAGGTTGTGTTGTGGCCCATGCATGCGCACAGGCACTAACATTATACACCTTATTTGACCAAAAAATATAGTGATTGTTGCAAAAAAAAGCCCAAAATAATTTGCGTTCCTGTTAAGACTTTGTTATGATATTTGAAAGGTGTTCGTATGTACTGTGCGCAATTTTCTGACTTGCTTTCAGATCTTGATTCTCGCTTTTCATATCGTTCTGCATTGATTGAAGAACGCAATGGCTGGAAGGTCGAAGTTTCGTTCCATGAACTGCATGAACGTGTTCGTACAATGGCTCTCCAGCTGCTTGCAGATCCATGCTTAACGGTTGGCATTTGTGCGAATCCTTGCATTGACTGGGTGGTGCTGGCTTTTGCTTCTGTGCTGGCAGAAAAACGCACGGTGCTCATTGACCCGGCGCTTTCTTCGCAAAAAATTCAGAAGTTGATTGACTATGCGCATGTGGAACGCCTTTACGTAAACGATGCACTTGATTTTAATACACTGGTCCTGAATGACCGGTTTTCACTGCAAAAAAAAATCGACCTGTCTGGTAATTGTAGCGGTAAGTTTGTGTTTTTTACGTCGGGAACGGAATCGCCTTTCAAGGCTGTGGTGCTATCGCAGCAGGCTCTGTTAAATAATGCCCGTCACTGGAATCATCTGCTTCCATGTACGGAATATGATGTGCTGCTTTGTGCGCTTCCTTTGTCCCACATCTATGGATTTGAAGGCAACCTGCTATGGCCCCTGATGGGTGGTACTTCCGTGGCGCTTGGCAGAGGCTGGAACTCGCTTTCGATTGACCCGCGTTTTTTTATGCCAACGGTTATGTCGGTGGTGCCGTCTATGCTGAAATATATGCTGGACACAAAATCGATTAATGAACGTCTCCGCACCATCGTGGTTGGCGCAAGCTCATGTGACACAAAAACGCTCGAACTTGCAAAAAGCCGGGGAGTTGATATACGCAGTGGGTACGGGCTTACAGAAACAGGCGGTGGCATTGCGCTCAGCTGCAAGGATGAAGATTTTGCCACGCTCGCTCTATGCCCCGACACCACCGTGCGCATCGGCGAAGACGGAGAGATTTTTGTGCGTACTTCCAGCATGATGGACGGTTATCTTGTGGACAATGTGGTTTCACCCGAAGCGCTTTTTGACGGGGAGTTTGCAACTGGTGATTTGGGCTTTGTTGACGAAAACGGACGGCTGCATCTTCAAGGACGAAAAAAAGATTTGCTCGTCCTTGACAACGGGGAAAAAATTCCATGCCTTGAATGGGAAGAAGCATTGACAAATCTGCTTCATGCAGAAACAGCGGTTGTGCTTCGTGATGGAAAGCCCTTTGCAATCGTGTTTTCGTCAATGCTCGACAAAGTTGCGGCATGGAAAGAAATCGAAGCCTTCAATGCCGTGCAGGGAAAAAATCAGCAGATTGCCGCGTTGGAACTGCGGTCTACGCCTCTTCCTCGCACTGAACTGGGAAAGCTCCAACGGTGGTTGCTTTAAAATCAGAGGTTGCGAGTAAATCGTCAGTCTGGTTCGTGCGTGCCGTTTTTACTCAACTATACTGTATCCCGCTTTTTTTATGGCTTTTGAAAGCGCTGCGTTGCTGATTGGTTTTGCGCAGACAATCACTGCCTGCCCCGTTGTGTGGTCAGGGCGGGCTGAAACAATTCCGCTGATTTTTTCAAGTTCAGTTTTAACCCGTGCCTCGCAATGTGCGCACATCATGCCTTCAATTTTAATTGTGCGTTCCGTTTGTTCTGCCATAATTGTCTCCTTGACGCTGTGCGTCTGTTTAATTTTTTTGTCATGCCTTGCATGGTGAATGTTGCACAGGTTGAGCCGCAGGGCATTTGTCACAACACAAAAACTGGAAAGGCCCATGGCAGCCGCGCATACTTCCGGGTTGATTGACCAGCCGAACGCATGGTAATAGACACCTGCCGCAAGTGGAATCAAAATTACATTGTAAAAAAACGCCCAGAACAAATTTTGGTGAATGTTTTTGAGTGTGGCGCGGCTTAGTCTGATTGCAGCTGCCACATCGGAAAGGCGGCTTTTCATCAGTACAACATCGGCGGCATCAATGGCAACATCGGTTCCTGCTCCGATTGCAATTCCTGTGTCTGCGCTGGTCAAGGCAGGGGCATCGTTAATGCCGTCTCCAACCATGGCAACCATTCCTTTTGCTTTTAGCGAATCTATGGCAGATTGCTTTCCATCTGGGAGAACGTCTGCAATCACTTCGTCAACACCGCAGTTGCTTCCGATTGCCTTGGCCGTGCGTTCATTGTCGCCAGTAAGCATGACTACATGAATGCCCATGTTCTGGAGCGTGCGGACTGCCGTGGGGCTGTCTGGCTTTATTGTATCGGCTACTGCGATAATTCCTGCAAGCTGACTGTCTTTTGCAAATAGAAGAGGTGTTTTTCCTTGGGCGGCAATATTTTCCGCTCTGTCCTGCATGGATTTTGGAATGTCCAGTATTGAGGCAATGTATGCAATGCTTCCACCATACAAAGTGTGTCCTTGCTGCTGCGCTTTTAGTCCGTTTCCGGGAAGCGCCATAAAATCCTGAACATCGCGAAAATCCATGTGTGTTTCTTGGGCGTATCGCAAAATGGCGTGTGCCAATGGGTGTTCGCTTTTTGCTTCAAGATCCAGTGCAAGCTGGAGGAGTTCCTGTTCGCTGCCTTCCTGCGCAGGAATCACATCGGTTACTGACGGTGTTCCGCTTGTGATTGTGCCTGTTTTATCTAATGCCACAATCTGAATTCGCCCGGTTTGTTCAAGTGCTGCTGCCGTTTTAAAAAGAATTCCGTTTTTTGCGCCAACACCGCTTGCAACCATGATTGCGACTGGCGTGGCAAGTCCTAGTGCGCAGGGACAGCTGATAACAAGCACCGAAATTGCCCGCGAAAGTGAAAAATCAACGCTTTGCCCTAAAGCCAGCCATGTTGTTGCCGTTATGAATGCAAGCACGAGCACCACAGGCACAAATACGCCTGAAACCTTGTCCGCGATTTTTGCAATCGGTGCCTTTGACGCGGATGCATCGCTTACCATGCGGATAATCTGCGAAAGCGTTGTGTCCTGGCCCACGCGGGTGGCACGGCATTTTAAAAAACCAGATTGATTGACGGTTGCCGCAGATACAAGGTCGCCTTCCGCTTTGTCAACTGGAATGCTTTCGCCGGTTAGTGCGCTTTCGTTTACCGCCGAGCTCCCTTCAAGTACCACGCCATCGACCGGAATGTATTCACCGGGACGCACTACAAACACATCGTCTTTTTGCACTGCGGAAATGTCAACAGTTTGCTCAGTTCCGTTTTTTAAGACTGTGGCAGTTTTTGGCGCAAGCTTTATGAGAGAATGAAGGGCGTTTGTGGTTTTACCTTTTGAAATGGCCTCAAGCAGTTTTCCAACTGTGATTAGTGTCACAATCGTGGCTGCGCTTTCAAAATAAAACTGGTGCATAAAATCCAGCACAGCTTCTTGGTCACCCCGAACCTGGGCTCCTGTCATGGCGAACAGCGCATACAGGCTGTAGGCAAATGAAACTCCTGAACCGAGCGCCACAAGAGTGTCCATGTTTGGAGCTCTGTTGAACAAGGCTTTTATTCCGCTGATAAAAAAATGCTGGTTTACAACCATGATTGCACCCGAAAGCAACAGCTGAAAAAGTCCCATGGCAATGTGGTTGTCTGCAAAAAAAGGAGGAAGCGGCCAGTTCCAGAGCATGTGCCCCATGCTGAAGTACATTAGCACTGCAAGCAGTGCCACCGACACAAAAAGACGCTGTTTTAAAACAGGAGAAGCGCGATCCTTTAAAAACTCTTCTTGCGCATCTGCCGATTGAAAAGAACTGCCACCGTCTGTTTGTAACGCACGTGCGCCGTATCCAGCTTTTTGGACGGCTCGAATAATAGTTTCGGCTGACGCTGAGCCCTCGACTGCCATGGAATTTGTCAAAAGGTTGACCGTGCACAAAGAAACCCCGGGAACTTTTGAAACAGCTTTTTCTACTCGGGCGCTACATGCCGCACATGTCATACCTATAACTGCAAATTGGTTCATTTGGTTCTCCTGTTTTTATATAACGGAAACGACTTTGTATGCTCCTGCATGTTCAACAGCCGCAAGCAGCTCATTTTCATCAATCGTGCGGTCAGGCTGAACACTGGCTGTGCCTTTTTGTGGTTGGCTTTTGCAGAGACGTCGGCAATTTCGTTCAGCGCCTGTTGAATTTTTGCCGCACACCTCGGACACTTCATGCCAGAAATGCACAGTGTTTTTAGCTGCCACCGGTCTTGGAAGCCGCTTTTTGTGCACCGTTGTGCCACCGCAACAGGCACTTTGGCCTTTAAAATGCCTGGGCGAATTTTTCGCGGCAAGCACCACGAACACAGCGCCAAGCACTACAATCACAATGCTTGTCATATGTTGCATGCATTAGCGCATGAGTTTTTGCACAGTGGCTACAAATGCTTCCACAGCGCCTTCCTTGCCTGAACGCAAGTCATGTGTGACACAGGTTCTTATGTGCTGGGAAAGCAGTTCCTTGCTGAATGAATTTAGGGCCGCATGTACTGCTGAAACCTGAAGCAGTATGGCCGGGCAATGTACATCGGATTCAAGCATTTTTTTTATGCCGTTCACCTGCCCTTCCAGCCGGTTCAGGCGGTTTGTAAGCGCCTTGATTTCCTCTGGAGAACGAAGCTTCTTTTTTGTGCCGTTTTTTTCTGCCATGTAACACCTCCTTGTAAGGCTGAAAACATAATATACCCCGTGGGGGTATATGTCAAGCATGGGCACAGGATTTTATTCGTGCGGATCAAGAATGTTAAATCACCGAATTTTTGCCGCAAAGAATGGTTCGCGAAGCTCGCAGCCGTTCGCAATGCCTGATGCAGATTGCCGTGCAGCTTGTACATGGCGGTTCGCATGAATTTTCATCAAGTGCAGGATTGTCAAGTTCATGCAAGTTTGTTTCGTGCCTATTTCTTTGCATATAATATATCTTTATCGACAAATAGCGGTGGCTGTGTTATACTGGGGCTATGTCTCCTGTGCAGGAATTCATATATACATTTATAATTGCACTTGCGCTCGTGTTTTCTGTGGCAACGCTCATGGTGCTTTCGCGGGCAAAAACAAATGATTCGCAAAAATATGTAACATTGGCAGTCAGCATGATAATGCTGTATCTGATGGGCTATCTTTCATACCATACCGGAACTAACGAAAACGCGCTGCTGGTCGGCATAAAACTTCAGTACGTGGCTGGCGTTGGGCTGTATCTTGTGCAAATCAGTATTCTGGCGCAGGTGTATGAACTGCACATTCCCCGCATTGTGTCTGTATTTCTGCTGGTCTGGAGTTCCTTTTTGATTATAATGATTCTGCTGGTAGACCGTCTTGGAAAAATCGGAATATGCCGCTGGGTGTACACGGACTACCATGTGGTGATAGTCCGCTCAGGGCAGCATGTGCTTGTTTTGATTGAAAACTGGGGCTATCATGTGCTGCTCGCTTCGTTTGGGCTGTACCTGCTTTTTATGCTGGGCGTGTTTTTTTATCAACTTGCCCGCGTAAAAAAAACGGAGCGACGTTTTGTGGCGCATGTGTTTGCGCTCATGTTTTCACCGCTCATGTTCATTGTGCTTCCGCTTGTGTTCCATCTGGGAGAACAGGGATTTCCGCTTGTGCCGCTTTTGCTGATGGGATTTGAAGGAACCGTTATTTCTTTGACAAACCGCCAGTTTTTTTGTACCCTGCACGACCTCGCATATGAACTGGTGACCAATTCGCTGCATGACCCGATTTTTATTGTTGACACGCAGTTTCGGCTGACTGCTGTGAACCTTCCTGGAAAAGAACTGTTCCCTTCGTTCAGCCGTTTTGGGGCGGGCTTGCAGAGTATTCCCATTCCGCTTGAACTTCAGCATATCATCACTCCGCCCGTACTGCTTGACGGTCAGAAAAAATCGGACTATGTGATTATCAGAAACCACAGCTATGTTCCTGAACTGCATCGCGTGGAGCGGGACGGCAGGCTGTTCGGCTATGTCATCAACCTGAATGACATTACCACGCAGCATATTGACCAGATTCATCTAAAAGACCAGATGTTCACCTTGCAGAGGGAACTTCAATTCAAAGATGAGAAGCTGTTTCAGATGTATGAAAAAAGCATATCTGGAACCATTCAGTTTTGTCTGGACAAAGACATTTCGACTGGAAACCACATGCGCCGTACAAGCAACTACACTCTGCTTATTGCGCGACAGCTGCAAAAAACAACTACGTTCGGCGCCGTGCTGACCGATGACTTTATTGAAACGCTGTGTCGTGTTGCGCCGCTGCATGATGTGGGAAAATTCTTGATGCCAAAAGAACTTTTGCAAAAGCACGGGACTTTGACCGAGCTTGAACGCGAACAGATAAAGGATCATGTTGCGGTGGGTGCCAACTGGATAAATCGCATGATGGTGAACGACATAAACGATTTGCATTATCGTCTTGCATATGAAGTGGCGCTGTTCCATCATGAATGGTGGAACGGAAAAGGATATATAAAAGGCCTGCGCGGTGAAGAAATTCCGCTTTCTGCAAGGATTCTTGCAGTTGCCGATGTGTTCGACGCTCTGACCGCATACCGACCGTATAAAACCGCACTTCCGTTTGATGAGGCTGTGCAGACAATCGTTGATTTGAGCGGCAAAAAGTTTGACCCGCGCATTGTGGGCTCGTTCATTGCTGTGCGCCCCGAGCTTCAATATATGCTGGAGCAAAGTTTGTCTTCGGCGCAAAAAAGCTGAGCCGGGCATGTTTTATTTGTGCGGAAAATACGTTTTCTGTTTGGCTTTTGCTTGGATTTCAGGCAGTGGCGGCCCTGACGCGGAAATAAAGCTTTTTATGTAAAAGCATGTCGTTGTTTTTAAGTTCAGAAAGGCTCTTGGTTAGTCAAAATTCAAGCATTTCCTAACCAACACACCCAAATGCAGAAACACGGCTTCACTCAGTTAAGTAGGATATGTACCCTTTCTGCACGAATCAAAATATGTTTTCTTGTATAGCTTCTTGATAGGAGGCAGCAATACGTTATCGCGATGTTTGCCCCTCCAGCACAGTCCGTAAAGTGCAGCACGAATGCGACAGAATCACCAGTGGCAAATGCGACACAAACGTCAGTGGTGAGTGTATCACAAGCACAAGTGGTGAGTGTGACAGATTCACTAGGGCTAAAATGCAGCGAAGCTCCCCGCGCCAAATGCAGCGAAGCTCCCCGCGCCCACGCGGTAGTGCCTGTAGCCGCCTGCGCAGGAGGGTGCCGTATGCTTTCCTTCCACCTGTGTAAATCGTTGATTGCTATAAAATTAGCCCTCTGTAGCTGGTGTGTTGGCTGTCAGGGCAGTCCTGCACCACCTCGCGGCTGCTTTCGCGCGGGATTGCCTAGTGCATGAGGTTGTAGTAACGGTTCGCGGTGTTCTTGTTTCACCCCGCATATGTCTGCCGTCAAGTCGTTATTGCGGTGTAGGATTGTTCCCTTCTTTTCAGTGTAAGTCTTTGTTTTGCCGCTACTTAGTCTCTGTTCCGAATGATTTGGCTGGTCAAGGGTCTTAAAAAATGTCTGGATGTTTGTTCAGGTGGAATTTCATTCGTGCGGAAAGGATACATACCGTGCTTTACGGAGCGAAGCCTTGTTTATGTGTCGGGAGGTGTTGTTGCAAAAATTTTCGTATATTTTCAGAATAACTCAATAAAAAGCTTAAAATTTGCTTGACATGTTTGTTTGTTCATGCTATATTTCAGTCAGCTTGTAAATAAGCTGATAAACTCTCTCCGATGTCCAGTTTACTGGACGGTAGAGGGGTCGGGTTCTGTTAGAGCTTGGCCCCTCTATTTTTTTTTGCGGTCTGGTGTCGGCTTAGGTTTTTGTTTCTCCTCATGATTCAGCATAAAATGTAACAGAACTTAAAATCTGAAACCAAATTCTTTAAAGCGATGTCTGCTAGTTAAATTTTTTTTTGTTTTATGTTTTTGGAGGTTGTTCAGCATAAAGCTTGCAAAAATGCATTGATTCGTGCGGATAGGTACATCTCCCGCCCCTGGCTTGGAGACTTGCTTCTGCACCAAGCTGTGTTTGTTTTTCTGCGTAGTTTGCAGGCGTTTTGTCTGGGGTCTGTTGTTTATATTGTAAAAGTCTGCTATAAAAGAAAGGTGCTTTTGATAATTTCATAGATTGCAAGGGGGCGGCATGGATTATATTTACAGTGGCAAATCTGACGCTTCGATCGATCGTTCCATAGATAAAATCTTGGAATCATACAATAAATACGGCGGAATCAATCTTGACGAGGCATGTAATTTCCCGAACCGGCAGAACGTTATCAGTGTGTTGCAGGATTTGCAGTATCTGATTTTTCCTAGCTACCGCACCAACGAACATGTTGATTCCCAGACTTTGCGTTTTGTGACAGGCGAACGGGTGCACCGCATCATTTCTATGCTTACAAAAGAAATACGCAAGGCCCTGCTGTATGTGATTAACAATCCCGTGGTGGAGCAGAGCCATTGTTTTCAGCTTGCCGAGCAGACTGCACGCGCTCTTATCGAGGAGATTCCTGAAATCCGGCGCAAAATCGGGCTTGACGTGCAGGCTTCGTACAATGGCGACCCTGCGGCCAAAAGCAGCAACGAAGTGATTGTGTCGTACCCGGGGCTTGAGGCGATTACCGTATACCGTCTTGCGCATTTTTTGCAGACAAGCGGAGTTCCGGTGATTCCGCGCATTATGAGTGAATATGCCCATGGGCACACCGGCATTGATATTCATCCCGGTGCAGAAATCGGCGAAAGTTTTTTTATTGACCATGGAACAGGCGTTGTTATTGGAGAAACCTGCATCATCGGCAAGAATGTCAAGATTTACCAGGGGGTTACTCTGGGGGCGCTCAGTGTCAAAAAAGAATTTATGAACAAAAAGCGGCATCCAACCATTGAAGACAATGTTACTATCTATGCGAATGCAACCATTCTGGGCGGTGAGACTGTGATTGGCGAAGGGTGCACCATTGGTGGCAATACATGGATTACGCATCCTGTTCCACCGCATACCATGCTTACCCAGAGCAATGGTCGGGAGGTTGCCCAGCAGCTTCCAAAGAACTAAAAGCCGCGGAATTCTGCCAGCATGTATTGACATGTTTGTGCAATTCCTGTATATTGCCAAAACACGCAAAGCGTTATCTGCTCTTGTAGCTCAGTCGGTAGAGCACATCGTTGGTAACGATGAGGTCAGCGGTCCGATTCCGCTCGGGAGCTCTTTGTACTGCGACTGCCTTGTGCTTTTTATGTGGCTTGGGCAGTCCGTATTTTTGTTGAGGAGTAAGTCATGGCAAGCAAAAAAAAGACCGCCGTAGAGATTATCGCATTGCAGTGTCCTGAGTGCAAGCAGAAAAACTATACCACATACAAGAACCGCAAGAATATCACCGGTAAGCTTGAAAAGAACAAGTATTGTCCGTTCTGCCGTAAAGAAACGATGCACAAAGAAACAAAAGTAAAATAAGCCGCCAAAGAGACCTTTCAGCTTGTCGCAGGAAGGTCTTTCTATAGGTCAGTAGCTCAGTTGGTAGAGTCCCGGTCTCCAAAACCGGTTGTCGCGGGTTCGAGTCCTGCCTGGCCTGCTATTTTATTCGTGAGGACAAAAATGAAGAAGTTTTTCCAGTTTTGCAAGGAATGTGCGGCTGAACTACGTAAAGTTGTATGGCCCACCCGCTCGGAAGTTGTTTCCTCCGTAAAAGTTGTGCTCATTTCTACACTTGTAGTGGCTGTAATTCTTGGCCTTCTGGACTGGCTGTTCACGGAAGGTCTTCGTCTTGTGTTTTAGCTTTTTAAGGTATACTGATGGCAAAGAGCTGGTACATCCTTCACACCTATAATGGATATGAAGCCAAAATTGAACGTACTCTGCGCAAGCTGATTGAAACTGGTGACATCGATTCGTCTGTGGTTACAGATGTGAAAATTCCTATGGAAGAGGTCGTTGAGGTACGCAACGGAAAAAAGCATGTGCGCAGCAATAAATTTCTGCCAGGCTATATCATGCTTGAAATGGATTTGCCCCAACTGGGCTGGAAAAATACCTGTTCCGCAATTCGCCGCATTCAGGGAGTGACAGGCTTTGTGGGCACAAACCCTTCGGAGCGCCCTCGTCCAATTACAAACGATGAGGCAAAAAATCTCTTGCAGCAGTCTGGCGAAATAAAGGGCGAAAAGACAGTGCGCGTCAAGCAGCAGTTTGATGTTGGTGACCGCGTTAAAATTACTGACGGGCCTTTTGCCACGTTCAGCGGCACTGTTGAAGAGGTTCAGGCAGAAAAGAACAAGCTCAGGGTAAATGTTCAGGTTTTTGGTCGCGCCACCCCTGTGGAAATGGATTTGTTACAAGTTGAAAAAATTTAAGTCATCTGCTTGTTGTGCATGAAGCTGATTGCTGCTGTTTGTGCACTTGGTATGATTGATGGAAGCCACTTTGGTTTTCATTTTTTAGATGTTTGAAAAACTTATGAAGTGGTTGTCTTGCTGCATGCGTCCGGTGCTGGTACAGAAAAGGTTTTTTTGCATGGAGCCGTTCACTGTGCTTGGCAGGGTTTGCATAAGCGGCCACATTCACTTAGTTTGGGAGAAGTGCATGTCCGTTGGACACTGGCGCTTCGCTAGGACTTGCTTCCGTGCGTCACAGCGTGATACACAGAACAAGAGCCACACCAATTATAAGGAGATTCACCATGGCCACAAAAAAGGTTACCGCCGTTATCAAATTGCAGTGTCCCGCAGGCGCTGCAACCCCGGCTCCGCCCGTTGGCCCTGCCCTTGGTCCTCATGGCGTTTCTGCGCCGAAATTTGTGCAGGAATTCAATGACCGCACCAAGAGCATGGAAAAGGGATTGATTATCCCGGTTGTCATTACGGTTTATCAGGATAAATCGTATACCTTCATCCTCAAAACACCGCCCGCAGCCGTTCTCATCAAAAAAGCGGTAGGAATCCAGAAAGGTTCTGGCAATCCGCTGCGCGACAAAGTTGGTACGCTGTCTGCAAAAAGTCTTGAAGACATCGCAAAGCAGAAGCTTCCTGATTTGAATGCGAACGATATTGAGGCCGCGAAAAAAATCATTGCCGGTACTGCCCGCAGTATGGGTGTTGAAGTGGAGGGCAAGTAATGAAACACGGAAAAAAATACCGCAATGCGTTGACCAAGTACGATGTGACAAAATTCTACAGTGTTGACGAAGCCTGCCAGCTTGTAAAAGACCTGCACTATGTGAATTTTGACGAAACGGTTGAACTTTCAGTTTCTTTGAAGCTCGAAAAGAATCAGACTATGCGCGACACATTGGTGTTTCCCCATCAGTTTACAGCAGAAAAACGGGTGCTCGTGTTCTGCCGTGAAGACCGCGTAAAAGAAGCGCTCGATGCCGGCGCGACCTACGCTGGTTCTACGGAATACATCGATAAGGTAAAAGGCGGATGGACTGAATTTGATGTGGCTGTTGCTACTCCTGATATGATGAAGGATGTTGGCCGCCTTGGTATGGTTCTGGGGCGCAAAGGCCTCATGCCCAACCCCAAGACTGGCACCGTTACGCCCGATATCGTAAAAGCTATCAATGAACTTAAAAAAGGCCGCACAGAATTCCGCGCCGACAAAGGTGGAGTAGTACACATCCCTGTTGGAAAAGTCTCTATGGATGTAAAGGACACTGCCGAAAACGTGCAGACTTTCCTTGCCGAGTTGCGGCGTAAAAAGCCAGCTGACGCCAAAATGGGATTCGTGCGCAGTGTTTCGTTGAGTTCGACCATGGGGCCCGGCGTGTGGATTGACTACAAGGAGGATGCATAATGGCACTCAGAGCAAAACATGTGCAGCCTGCAAAAGTGGCTGCTATCGAGGAAGCAAAAAAAGTCCTAGGTGAATACAAGGATTTTATTTTTATCGACTATCGCGGCATGAGCGTGGAGCAGATTTCAAAATTGCGCCATTCTCTGGGTGAAAAAAACTCTCAGCTCAAAGTTATTAAAAACAACTTTGCGCGGATTGCATTCACCGAGATGAAGGTTGATGCCGTTGCCGATTACCTCACAGGCCCTACCGCCATCGCCATGGTCAAAGAGGATGCCAACGAAGTTGCCAAAATCATGTTCGATTTTATCAAGGAAGCTCCAACACTTTCTGTTAAGGGCGCTTGGGTAGAAAGCGAGCTTTATGATGCGGCAAAAATCGAAGCGTTCTCAAAACTGCCTGGCAAGAAGCAGTTGATTGCCATGATTATGTCTGCCATCAATGGGCCTGCTCGCAAACTGGCAGGTACTTTGCAGGCATACGTGGAAAAGCTGGAAAAAGAAGGCGGTGCTCCTGCTGCATCGGCTCCTGCGCCAGAAGCAGCTCCCGCTTCCGAAGCCGCTCCTGCGGCCAACTGAGGCTGGTGGGTTCTAATCAAAACTGAAGGCGTGTGGCATTTGCCATAACGCCATCAAAACCGTGGTCAGGCTTCGCTGTGCTGATTACTGTCCACGGATAATGGAAACCGCTCGTTCCTGCACTGCGGGGGCACAGGGGTTCCGTAAAACCGTATGCGGGGCTACAGAACGTGGTATGCGTTTTTCTGCAACGGTAACAGTCATTACAAATGACAGGAGAAGACAATTATGGCACTTTCAAATGATGAAATTCTTGACGCAATCGCAAACATGACCGTTCAGCAGGCCGCTGATCTGGTAAAGGCTATGGAAGAAAAATTTGGCGTTTCTGCAGCGGCCCCCGTTGCTGTTGCCGCCGGTCCAGCCGCTCCAGCCGCAGAAGAACAGACTGAATTTACTGTTACTCTTGATTCTTTTGAAGCTGACAAAAAGATTGCCGTTATCAAGGCCGTGCGCGTGATTACAGGTCTTGGTCTGGGTGAAGCAAAGGCGCTTGTTGAAGGCGCACCTAAGCCACTTAAGGAAGGAATTTCCAAAGCTGATGCCGATAAAATCATTGCTGACATTACAGCTGCCGGTGGAAAAGCGAGCAAGAAATAACCTTTATTTATTGCCAAAGAGGAATTCCACTTGGTGGGATTCTCTTGCATACGATGCGCACAGCTGTAGCGGTTCCTTGGAGCGTGCTTGGCTGTGCGCTGGTTTCGCGGTGCGGAACTGGACATATTCAAAACAACAGTGCCTTTGCTTTGAAAGTCAGGGTGCATAAAAAACAAGCTTCGAGAAGTACGCTGGGCGCAGTGTGCTTCTTGAAGCTTTGCGCGTCTAAAAACAAAAACTGGCAGGCTGCGATGACGTACAGGCTGCCCGGACAGAAACAGTCCGTAGCGGCACGAAGAACGCTGTGCTGAGGCAAGTTTTCCTTGTAGCAGCTTCCGTGGCGTGTGTTTCGCACAAACACCAGAGGTGCTTGATGTTCGCAAAAAGCAAAAAAATCACTCGTCAGTATTTTGGTAAAGACATCCAGAATTTTATGGAGCTGCCGAATCTTATCGACATTCAGCTTTCTTCATATGAAAGTTTTGTGCAGCGTGACCGGCTTGCTTCAAAAGAACCGCTTTTGGATCAAGGTCTTCAAGAAGTGTTTACTTCAACTTTTCCTATTGAAAGTCCAAACGGCGACATGAAGCTCGAATACGAGTTTTATGAGCTGGATGAGGCCAACATAAAATTCAGCGAGCTTGAGTGTAAAAAGAAGGGGCTGACTTATGCGGTTCCGCTCAAAGCTCGAATCAACTTGAATTTTTTGCAGACTGGCGCCATTTTGCAGAAGGACATCTACATGGGCGACATTCCGCTTATGACCGACCGCGGCACTTTTGTGATTAACGGTGCAGAGCGTGTGGTGGTAAGCCAGATTCACCGTTCCCCTGGTGTTATTTTTCAGCATGAAAAAGGCGTGTATTCCAGCCGTATTATTCCATACCGTGGTTCTTGGCTTGAATTTGAAATCGACCAGAAAAAAGAACTGATTTATGCGAAAATTGACCGCAAGAAGAAAATTCTTGGAACCATTTTCCTGCGCGCGCTGGGCTACAGTACCCGCGAAGAAATCATCCGTGCGTTCTACAAAGTCGAGACGCTCAAAGTGTCTGACAGTGCCTCGAAACGTGACAACCTTGTGGGCAGGGTGCTTGCAAGTGCCGTGGTAATCACCGATGGTGATTCTGGCGAAGAAAAAAAACTGTTTCGTGCCGGCGACAAGCTGCATCCGCATGACATTGATGATTTGGTGGCAAACGGCATCAAAGAAATCGTTGCAATCAATTTTAATACGCGAAAGCATCCTGAAAAAAAAGAAGAAATCAACGATTCCTTGAACAGCGAAATGATTATCAACTGCTTTGAACGCGAGGAAATCATTTTTGCCAAGGAAGGTGAAGACGCGATAGACGAGCCTACGCTGGAAGCGGCCATCTCCAAGGTGTATGAAGTGCTCCAGCCAGGCGAACCAATTTCTTATGAAACGGCTGAAAAAGAACTTAAGGCTATGTTCTACAGCTCGCGCCGTTACGATTTGGGTCGTGTGGGGCGCTACAAGCTGAACAAAAAATTCAACTACGTTGAGCCTGTTGAAGATTTGACGCTCATTCAGGAAGACATCATCCAGACCATGAAGCACCTGATTGAAGTGTACATTGGCGATGAGCCGCTTGACGATATTGACCATTTGGGCAACCGCCGTGTGCGTTCTGTGGGTGAACTGTTTTCGGTGCAGCTCAAATCTGCGTTCGGCCGTATGGAACGCATTGCCAAAGAGCGCATGAACCTCAAAGAAACAGAAACGCTCAAACCGCAGGATTTGATTTCAATCAAGCCGATTGTGGGTGCAATTAAAGAATTTTTCGGTTCTTCGCAGCTTTCACAGTTCATGGATCAGGTTAATCCTCTGGCAGAGCTTACGCACAAGCGCCGTTTGAACGCATTGGGCCCGGGCGGCTTAAACCGCGACCGTGCAAGTTTTGAGGTGCGCGACATTCACTATACGCATTATGGCCGCATGTGTCCGATTGAAACGCCGGAAGGTCCGAACATCGGTTTGATTGTGTCGCTTTCGATGTTTGCCCGGGTCAATGAATACGGTTTCCTTGAAGAACCTTATCGCAAGGTTGAAGGCGGCAAAGCCACAAATGAAGTGGCGTATCTCTCGGCAATGGATGAAGACCGTTTTTATATTGGGCAAGTTACAGAAGGCATGAAGGCTGACGGTTCCTTCCCCACCGATTATGTTGCCTGCCGGCATCGGGGCGACTACTCTAGCCGCTCTGTCGAAGACATTCAGTATATGGACGTGTCGCCGCGGCAAGTTGTGTCTGTGTCTGCCTCTCTGGTTCCGTTCCTTGAGCACAACGCTGCAAACCGCGCATTGATGGGCTGCAACATGCAGAGGCAGGCTGTGCCGCTTTTGTTCCCGGAGCCGCCGCATGTTGGTACCGGCATGGAACGCAAAACCGCATATGATTCTGGGGTTCTGGTAAAAGCCCGCCGCGATGGTGAAGTGGTGTGGGTCACCAGCGAAATGATTAAAATCAAACCCAAAGGCGCCAAAGGTGAAGAATTGGACGAGTATCCGCTCTTGAAGTACCAGCGCACTAACAACGATACTTGTAATCACCAGCGCCCTGTTGTGCAGGTGGGCGAGAAGGTCAAAAAAGGCGATGTGATTGCCGACGGCCCCGCCACATTCAACGGTGAGCTTTCATTGGGCCGCAATGTGCTGGTAGGATTTGTGCCATGGAACGGCTACAACTATGAAGATGCCGTGCTTATCAGCCAGCGCGTGGTCAAAGAAGACATGTACACGTCCATTCACATTCACGAATTCATTACGGAAATCCGTGAAACAAAACTGGGCCCCGAAAAGATTACACGTGAAGTTCCCAACACGTCCGAATCCAAACTCGACAACCTTGATTCCGAAGGCATTATCCGCGTGGGTGCAAAAGTGCGTAGCGGTGACATTCTGGTAGGCAAAGTTACACCAAAAAGTGAAACGGAAACCACTCCCGAATTCAAGCTGCTTAACTCAATCTTTGGTGAGAAAGCAAAAGAGGTTCGTGATTCATCGCTGACGCTGCCGCACGGTGTGCAGGGAACTGTGATTGATATTCAGCGTCTGCGGCGCAACGAAGGCGATGACTTGAATCCCGGTGTAGATGAAGTGGTGAAGGTTCTGATTGCCGACAAACGAAAGCTCTGTGAGGGCGACAAAATGGCCGGCCGTCATGGTAACAAAGGTGTTGTGAGCCGCATTCTTCCTGTGGAAGATATGCCATATCTGGCAGACGGAACGCCGCTTGATATATGTTTGAATCCGCTTGGTGTACCGAGCCGCGCCAACATCGGTCAGATTATGGAAAGTGAGTTGGGTATCTGCGGAAAACTGCTGAACCAATACTATGAGTCTCCTGCATTCCAAACTCCCAGCCAGGAGCAGATTGCCGAAAAGCTTAAAGAAGCGGGACTTTCTCCAGACTGCAAGCAGATTGTGTATGACGGGCTCACGGGCGAACCGTTCGTGAATCCTATCTTTGTGGGTGTGATTTACTTTATGAAGCTGCACCATCTTGTTGACGACAAGATGCATGCGCGTTCCACAGGGCCATATTCGCTTGTGACCCAGCAGCCTCTGGGCGGCAAAGCCCAGTTTGGTGGGCAGCGTCTCGGCGAGATGGAAGTGTGGGCGCTTGAGGCATATGGAGCCGCAAATACTTTGCAGGAAATGATGACCATCAAATCCGATGACATGAACGGGCGCAGCAAGGTATATGAATCAATCGTGAAAGGCAATCCTAGCGCCCCGATTGGTGTTCCGGAAAGCTTCAACGTACTGGTTCAGGAGCTGCGTGGCCTTGCACTCGACTTTACCATTTATGATGACAAAGGTAAGCAGATTGCGCTTACCGAACGCGATCAGGAACTGATTGACAAAGCTGGAGCAGGTTTTGACAAGGAGGGCGACAATGCGTGACATTCAGGATTTTGCAAGTTTGCAGATAAAGCTGGCCTCGCCAGAAACAATTCGCGCCTGGTCTTACGGTGAAGTAAAAAAACCGGAAACCATCAACTACCGTACCCTGCGTCCCGAGCGCGACGGTCTTTTTTGCGAACGTATTTTTGGCACTACCAAGGAATGGGAATGCTATTGCGGTAAGTTCAAAAGTGTGCGCTACAAAGGGGTAATATGTGACAGATGTGGTGTTGAAGTTACCCATTTTAAGGTGCGCCGTGAACGCACTGGTCACATTGAGTTGGCGGCTCCTGTAAGCCACATCTGGTATTACCGTTCCGTGCCCAGCCGCATGGGACTTCTTCTTGACTTGCAGGTGGCGGCGCTCCGCAGTGTATTGTATTATGAAAAATATATCGTGATTGATGCTGGCGACACCGACTTAAAAAAGAACCAGTTGCTCACGGAGGATGAATTCCTTCAGGCGCAGGAACGTTACGGTGGTTCCTTTACTGCGGGAATGGGTGCTGAAGCCGTTAAAACGTTGCTGGAAAATCTCGACCTTGATGCCCTTGCCGCAGAACTTCGTGCCAAGATGATTGAAAAAGGGCTCAAAAGCGACAAACGGCTTTTAAAGCGCATAGAGATTGTGGAAAATTTCCGCGCGTCTAGCAACAAAGCTAGCTGGATGATTTTGGATGTAATTCCCGTGATTCCGCCAGACTTGCGCCCGATGGTGCAGCTTGACGGTGGCCGTTTTGCCACAAGCGATTTGAACGATTTGTATCGCCGCGTGATTAACCGCAACAATCGTTTAAAGCGGCTCCAGCAGCTTTCGGCTCCTGACATCATCATTCGCAATGAAAAGCGCATGTTGCAGGAGGCTGTGGATGCGCTGTTTGACAACTCGAAACGCAAGCGTGTGGTGCGTGGTTCTTCTGCCCGCCCGCTCAAGTCTATCAGCGACATGCTAAAAGGCAAACAGGGGCGTTTCCGCCAGAACCTGCTCGGTAAGCGGGTCGATTATTCTGGCCGCTCCGTCATTGTAGTGGGCCCCGAGCTTAAGCTGTGGCAGTGCGGCTTGCCCGAAAAAATGGCTTTGGAATTGTTCCGGCCGTTCATCATGAAAAAACTTGTTGACAAAGGTGTTGTGACCAACATCAAGCGCGCCAAGCAGCTTGTTGACGAAGAAAACGCTTCGGTGTATGCAATTCTTGACGAAGTAGTGCGCGAGCATCCTGTAATGCTGAATCGTGCGCCTACCCTGCACCGCTTGGGTATTCAAGCTTTTGAACCTGTGCTTGTGCCGGGCAAGGCAATCAAGCTGCACCCGCTCGCATGCGTAGCATTCAATGCTGACTTCGATGGCGACCAGATGGCAATCCACGTGCCGCTCACGCAGGCTGCCCAGATGGAATGTTGGACACTCATGCTCAGTGCCCGCAATCTGCTTGATCCTGCGAACGGCAACACCATCGTGTATCCGAGGCAGGATATGGTGCTGGGCATCTACTACATGACATCAATCAAACCTGATGCGAAAGGAACTGGAAAAATCTTCAGCTCGCCCGATGAAGTCCGCCTTGCCGCCGAATCAAAAAACATTGACTGGCAGGCGCTAATCAAGCTTCCCAAGGCTTCGCTTTCAAAACCGCTCAGCCTTTCTCACAATGACCAGAAAGATGATGACAGCCGCTACGTTTCTACCACGGCAGGGCGCATTTCATTCAATGAATCGCTTCCTCCAGAAGTTGATTACTACAACGAAAAGCTGGGTGACAAAAAGCTCAAAAAGCTGATCGAAGACGTTTACCATTCAAATGGTCCATGGCTCACAATCAAAATGCTCGATGCCGTTAAGGAAATCGGCTACAAAAATGCCACGTTCTACGGTGCCAGCCTTTCCATGGACGACATCGTTATTCCCGATGAAAAACGCAAGATGCTTGACGAAGCTAACAAGCAGGAAGAAGAAATCATAAAGCAGTTTACTTCGGGCCAGGCCACCGAGGATGAGCGCTACAATAATATTACCATCTTGTGGAACCATACAAGTGAAGCACTCGCAAAAAAAATGATGGAAACTTTCTCCAAGGATAAGGACGGCTTCAATTCCATGTACATGATGGTTGACTCCGGTGCGCGTGGTTCACAGCGCCAGACGGCGCAGCTTGCGTCGATGCTGGGCTTGGTTGCAAAGCCGAACGGCAAATTGATTGAACTGCCCATCCGCTCAAATTTCAAGGAAGGACTTTCCGTTATTGAATTTTTCATCTCAACTGACGGTGCCCGCAAGGGACTTTCAGATACCGCTCTTAAAACGGCGGATGCCGGTTACATGACCCGCCGCCTGGTGGATGTGTCGCAGGATGTGGTAATCAACGAAGATGACTGCGGTACTATCAACGGTATTGATTACACCGCAATCAAAGATGGTGAAACTGTAATTGAATCGCTTGCCAGCCGCATTGCCGGACACTACCCGATTGAGCGCGTTATAGATCCTGTTTCAGGTGAAGTGCTGTGCGATGTGAACCAGTACATCGATGAGGATTTGGCAGAAAAGATTGACCGCGCCGGTGTGGAAAAAGTAAAGCTGCGCACCGTACTTACCTGCGAAAGCAAGCACGGCATTTGCGTAAAATGTTACGGCAAGGATCTGGCCCGCAACAAGATTGTTGAAATTGGCGAAGCCGTGGGAACTGTTGCTGCACAGTCTATCGGTCAGCCGGGTACGCAGCTTACGCTTCGTACATTCCACAACGCTTCTGCGGAAATAACCACAAAGGATAATCATATTGTGATGAAGTACCCAGTGCTTATCCGCAGTGTGAAAGGAACCCATGTTGTCACGGCAAGAGGTGACTGGCTGTTTACACGCAAAGGTTCCATGAATGTGACTAAGCTGTTCAACCGCTACGAACTTGCTGCTGGCGACACGGTGCTTGTGCAAAATGGTTCCCGTGTGCGCAAAGACACTCCTCTGATTTCTACTGGCACTGGCGAAGTTAAGGCATCTGAAACAGGGCGAATCATTATTTCCGACAATGTGGTGTATATTACAAGCAATGACCAGGAAATTGTGATTGTAAACGGTTCTACTATTTACGCTCCGTTTGTGCAGCCAAACAGTGTTGCCGATACTGACCAGGTGGTGGGTGAATTTGACGTATTCAATGAACCCATAATCGCTGAGCAGGACGGCATAATTCACTACGAAGATATCATAGTCGGTGCCACGCTTGATGAAAAAGTCAATTCGCAGTCCGGTGCGGTTGAACGCCGCATTTCTGACCTGCATCTTGACGTGCGCCAGCCTCGTGTCATCATCACGGATGAAGATGGCAACGAACGAGGCAGCTACTACCTGCCTACCGGCGCATTCCTGTTGGTAGACGACAACCAGAGCATCAAGGCCGGAGTGCGCCTTGCAAGCATTCCAAAAGAAGCTGCAAAGGCAAACGACATTACTGGCGGTATTCCGCGTGTGACCGAACTGTTTGAAGCCCGCAAACCCAAGGTTCCTGCGGTTCTTGCGCAGATTACAGGCACCGTTAAATTCGGAAAAATCGTAAAAGGCCGCCGTACCATTCTTGTTGAGGATGAGTACGGAAAGCAGTTCACTCACTTGATTCCGATGACCAAGCGCCTTATCGTGCGTGACGGTGACACTGTAAAAGCCGGCGAAGAGTTGAGTGACGGCGTAAAAGATCCGCGTGACATTCTGAATATCCTTGGTGAAAACGCTTTGCAGGAATATTTGATGAGTCAGGTGCAGGATGTGTACCGTGGGCAGGGCGTTGCAATCAACGACAAGCACATCGGTATAATCATCCGGCAGATGCTCAAAAAAGTGGAGATTGTTTCAGTTGGCGACACCCGCTTTATCTACGGGCAGCAGGTTGACAAGTATGCGTTCCACGAGGAAAACACGCGCGTGATAAAAGAAGGCGGCCAGCCTGCTATTGCGCGGCCCATGTTCCAAGGCATCACCAAGGCCGCGCTCGCAACCGATTCTTTTGTTTCGGCATCTTCATTCCAGGAAACCACCCGTGTGTTGACCAATGCCGCTATAGCCGGATCTGTGGACAATCTGCACGGCCTAAAAGAAAATGTGATTATTGGCCACATGATTCCGGCGGGTACCGGTATGCGCCAGTACCACAATGTAAAGCTGTCTGATTCTTCTGCGGCAGACCTTGATGCCAAAATGGAAGAAATTCTGGAACAGCGCCGCCGTGAGCGTGCCTCTGAAATGCAGGCCGATGAAATGCCCATGATGTCTTCAATAGAAGGAGAAGAAGACTAGGTGAACCCGATGCAAGCGCCGAGTACTGAATTCAGTAAAAATTCCCTTGACGGAGTGGCGGTGAATTCAGTACACTAGGTGCACTTGTTTTTGCTATACTACGGCAGTGGCAAAACGTACCAGTTTTTTGTTCTGCCGATGGTGGTTTCATTCATTTTGCCCGGGAGTGCTGCCCGGAACACAAAGGAGAATAGGCCCATGCCTACAATAAACCAGTTGATTCGGAAAGGACGTCGTTCGTCTGCGAACAGAACCAAGGCACCAGCTTTGAATTCCTGTCCGCAGAAACGCGGAGTATGCACCCGTGTAATGACCATGACCCCTAAAAAGCCTAATTCGGCATTGCGCAAGATTGCCCGTGTGCGTCTGAGCAACGGCATTGAAGTGACCGCCTACATTCCGGGAATTGGCCACAACCTGCAGGAGCACTCAGTGGTGCTGGTGCGCGGTGGTCGTGTCAAGGATCTTCCGGGTGTGCGCTATCACATTATTCGCGGTACAAAAGATACGCTCGGTGTTGACGGACGCAAACGTGCCCGCTCAAAATATGGCGCAAAGAAACCCAAGGCATAATTAAGGAGGCAATAAGATGGGAAGACATAAAAAATCCGTAAACCGTCCGATTATGCCGGACCAAAAATACAACAGCGTGGTTGTTTCTAAATTTGTAACCCGCATGATGCTTGACGGCAAAAAGTCAATCTGCACCAAAATTGTATACGAAGCATTTGACAAGCTGAAAGGCAAGACCGACAAGGATCCGCTCGAAGTATTTTTGAAGGCGCTCGACAATGTAAAACCCATGGTGGAAGTAAAAAGTCGCCGCGTGGGTGGTGCCACTTATCAGGTGCCTATTGAAATCCGCGACAGCCGCCGTGAAGCGCTGGCCATGCGCTGGATGATTGCCGCTGCACGCAACCGCTCGGGTCATGGCATGGCAGAAACGCTTGCCTCGGAGCTGCTTGATGCGTATAACAATACGGGTTCCGCCTACAAAAAAAAGGAAGATACCCACAAAATGGCCGAAGCCAACAAAGCCTTTGCGCATTATCGTTGGTAGGTGTGTTGCTGACTGCTTGAACCCCGTCTTGTTTGGCGGGGTTTGTTTTTTGATACAGCAGGATGTCGCTGTATCAAAAGCTTCGGGTCTGCCGCTGCTCGGCAGGGCAGGTTCATTGGAGTTGGCATGGCATGTTTGGGTTTGTGTCGGGCTTTTTTTGACAAAGGCTCTTGACTGGCTAAGAGCCAAACATTTCCTAATCAATACTAGTTTTTTTGCATAACTTCTTGATACGGGGCAGAAAATCATCGTTGCGGTGGTAATACCCTTGCCCGCAATCCTTAAAGTACAGCATGACTGCAACAGGTTCACCAGTGGTGAATGTGCCACAAGTATCAGTGATAGGTGCGGCTGAGCTCCCCGTGCCCACGCGGTAGTGCCTGTAGTCACTTAGGCAGGGGCTTCCATATGCCTTCCACCTGTCACTGTAAATCGCTGGGCGCTTACATGGAGCATTCCAGCACCATCACCACGTTTTGGCAGGCTGGACGCTGGTACCTTGCCCGAGAGTGCGCTTGCACTTGACCTGTCTCCCCATCCTCACCCGCAGATGCTCTCACCTAGGATTGCCCTGTGCTGAATATTGTGGTAACGGTTCACGGTACTCATGTTTGCTCCGCAGATGTCTGCCGCCTGTATCGTTCTTGAAGCATAAGAGAATCCTGAGCTTATTTTGTGTTGTAATTCTTTGCCTTGTCGCTGGTTAAACCCTGTTCCAAGTGATTCATGCGGAATGGGTTCATACTATGCTTCTGCGGGGCCAGTTCCCGGCTTGAAGCCTTGCTTATGCATCTTGGTTGCGTTGGTTTTGTCGGCAGTTTTTAAGGAATTCAGCATAAATTTGACGTTTTTTGTTAAATTCCCCTTGCCTAATTCTTTTAAAAAGTATATAACTACAGCACTGCTATCCCCTGTGTGGGAGATGTCTGCATATTGCAGCAGGGTTCTTTGAGATGTTAGACGGACTGTAATAAGTCTGGTGCAAACCGTAAAGTTGGCTGTGTAGTTGTGGTCTTCAGGTTTGCACACCCGTGCATGCTTGAATCTGCCGTTGGTGGGTTTATGGATTTATGATAAGTTGCTCGGGTTCTGGCAGTGCTTGCGCAATGCAAGTCAAAAGGGTCCGCGATGCCAAACCAGTCGTCACGTGCAGTTGATGATGATAGGTGGTACCGGCCAGCTGTTCCGAATATGATGGAGCAGTGCAAGGCAAACTCGGTTTGTCTTGCCGTTTCCTTATCTATCAATTCATCTCATTTTATTGGTTACGTGTGTATGCGAAAATGTCACCACCCTTTCAGGACTGGCATTTTCTGGCTTAAAGTGCAACACATGAAATATGATATGCCGCCGGAAAACCGAAGCGGCAAGGAGAAAATCATGGCAAAGGAAGAGTTCAAAAGAACTAAACCTCACATGAACGTTGGTACCATCGGTCACGTTGACCATGGTAAGACCACGCTTTCAGCTGCAATCACCGCATACTGCGCAAAAAAGTACGGCGACAAGTTGCTGAAATACGATGAAATTGACAATGCTCCCGAGGAAAAGGCTCGTGGTATCACCATCAACAGCCGTCACCTTGAGTATCAGTCAGACAAGCGCCACTATGCGCACATCGACTGCCCGGGCCATGCAGACTATGTTAAGAACATGATTACTGGTGCAGCTCAAATGGACGGCGCTATCCTCGTGGTTTCTGCCCCGGATTCAGTTATGCCCCAGACAAAAGAACACTTGTTGCTGGCTCGCCAGGTTGGTGTTCCCAAGATTATCGTGTTCCTTAACAAGGTTGACTTGGTTGACGACCCTGATTTGGTGGAACTGGTTGTGGAAGAAGTTAAAGACACCCTTAAGAGCTACGGTTTCTCCGAAGACACTCCGATTATCCAGGGCTCTGCATTCAAGGCATTGAATGAATCTGACAATCCTGAGAATACCAAGTGTATTGAAGAGCTGCTCTCTACCATGGACAGCTGGTTCGATGACCCCGTGCGCGATGAGCAGAAGCCGTTCCTTATGCCTATTGAAGACATCTTCACCATTTCTGGACGTGGTACGGTTGTTACAGGTCGTATCGAACGTGGTGTTGTCCATATGGGTGACCCGGTTGAAATCGTTGGTATTCGCCCCACCGCGTCTTCAACAGTTACCGGTATCGAAATGTTCAACAAGACCCTGCAGGAAGGCATGGCCGGTGACAATGCTGGTATTCTTCTCCGTGGTGTTGAAAAGAAAGACGTTATCCGTGGACAGGTTCTTGCTGCCCCTGGAAGCATCAAGCCCCATACAAAGTTTGAAGCTCAGATTTACGTGCTTTCAGAGAAAGAAGGTGGCCGCCACAGCCCGTTCTTCAGCGGTTACCGTCCGCAGTTCTACTTCCGCACCACAGACATCACTGGTACTGTGAATCTGGATGCCGGAACCGAAATGGTAAAGCCCGGTGACAACGTAAAAATCATCGGTGAGCTGATTCACCCGATTGCCATGGACGAAGGTCTGAAGCTGGCTATCCGCGAAGGTGGTCGCACCATCGCTTCTGGTCAGGTTACCAAGATTATCGAGTAGTTTGAATGAGTGGCGTGGAGTATTTTGTTTCCACGCCACTCGACAGGAGAAAATGATGGCAAACGGCAAGATTCGTGTAAGCCTCCGCGCCTTTGACGTGGCGCTTATCGATCAGAGTGCACGGGACATTGTGCAGCAGGTGCAGAAAGCAGGGGCGAAGGTTTCGGGCCCTATTCCGCTGCCAACCAGAATCAACAAGATAACCGTTCTTCGTTCACCTTTTGTAAACAAAAAGTCACGTGAACAGTTTGAAATGCGTACTCATAAGCGCCTTATTGATATTTACGAGCCCACTTCCGAAGTGATGGATTCGCTGATGAAGTTGGAGCTGCCTGCCGGTGTTGCGGTAGAAATCAAACAGTAACCGTTCCATATTGCGGAGCGTTTCTGCAAATAAACGGTAACGGTCCCCTGGATCGGGGATGGCGACCGAAAGAAGAACGGCACCGGTCGTTCATTCTACAAGGAGTTTCAGATGAAAGGTCTGATGGCAAAAAAAGTGGGCATGACCCAGGTTTTTGACGAAAACGGTAATCTGACACCAGTAACCGTGATCCACGTTGAACCTAATACAGTCATTGCCACAAAAACAAAGGAAAAGTGTGGATACAACGCCGTGGTGCTTGGTCTCGAAGACTTAAAAAAGAACAAAATCACCAAGCCATACGCAAAGCAGTTTCCCGAAAACATTGCCCCAAAACGCCACTTAAAAGAATTCCGTGATTTTGAAGGAGAGGTAAAAGTTGGCGACCAGATTGGTGTTGAGCTGTTTAACACAGTGCGCTTTATCGATGTAACCGCTACTTCAAAAGGCAAAGGCTTTCAGGGTGTTATGAAGCGTTGGGGCTTCCACGGTGGACGTGCAAGTCACGGTTCAAAATTCCATCGCGAAGCGGGTGGTACAGGAGCTTGTACTACACCGGGACACACACTCAAAGGTGTAAAAATGGCAGGTCATATGGGTTGTGACCGTGTGACTGTCCAGAATTTGAAGGTTGTAAAAGTGGACCCTGAGTTGAATGTGCTCTTGGTGCGCGGTGCAGTTCCTGGAGCGCGAGACTGCATGCTCATTGTTCGTGCTGCTGTGAAGAAATAAGGTCGAGGAATAGTATGGAAAAGAAAGTCTATTCAATCGATGGTAAAGAGCTCAGGACAATCAATCTTGATGATAAGATTTTCGGTCTCCCGATAAACGAAGATGTTATCTACTACGCCATCACTAACGAATTAGCCAATATGCGTGTGGGCACGGCCTGCACAAAAACCCGTGCGGAAGTGCATGGTTCAAACGCCAAGCCCTATAAACAGAAGGGAACAGGTAATGCCCGTCGCGGTGATAAGAAGTCTCCGATTATGGTCGGTGGCGGTACCATTTTTGGCCCTAAACCGCGTGATTACAGCTATGCGATTCCAAAAAAGGAAAAACGTCTGGCCATGAAAACTATTTTGAGTTTGCAGGCACAGGCAGACCGTGTGACTGTGGTTGAAGATTTTACAATCGAAAGCGGCAAAACCAAGGACTTGGTAAAAATTCTTACCAACCTTACGCAGGGCGAAAAACCTTTACAGGCTGCAAAAAAAACGCGCACTGTTATTCTGCTTAAAGATGATGACAAGCTCATCAAACAAGCTGGTCGGAATTTGCGCAATGTACATTTTTTGTCATTCAATCGTTTGCGCGCCCATGATTTGTTCTATGCTCGCAAAATTGTAATGCTTGAAGGCGCTGCACAGAATCTGTCCGACTTTTATGCTGAAAAGGAGGCCCAATAATGATGGCTTATGAAGATATTCTGATTAAGCCTGTGCTTTCAGAAAAGGCTACTGAGTTGCGTGAACAGAACAAGTACACGTTCATCGTGCACCCATCTGCAAACAAAACTCAAATCAAGGAAGCTGTCCGCAGACTGTTCAATGTAAAAGTTGAATCATGCACCACCATGAATATCATGGGCAAAATCAAGCGTATGCGTGGCAAATCAGGAAGAACGGCCAGCTACAAAAAAGCAATCGTCAAGCTTGCTCCTGGCGAAACAATCAAGGTGCTTGAAGGCGTTTAAGCCTTTGAGCAGGAAACGAGGGGAACCATATGGCTCTTAAAATATTCAAACCTTATTCAAAGGGTACCCGCGGACGTGTTGACTTGGTTCGCGATGCAATTACAGCCGATAAACCCGAAAAAAGCCTTACGCACGGCATCAAGCGTCATGCAGGCCGTGGCGCTGGAGGACGTATTTCTGTGCGCCACAAGGGTGGTGGCCATAAGCGGAAATATCGTGAAATTGATTTCCGCCGCAATAAGCATGGCATACCTGGAACTGTCAAGACAATTGAATATGATCCGTTCCGCAGTGCCGATATTGCGCTTGTCGCATATGCCGATGGCGAAAAGCGTTACATCATTGCTCCGAAAGGATTGGCGGTAGGTCAGAAAATTATGTCTGGTGAAACTGCCACTCCAACTGTTGGCAATGCATTACCATTGTCTGCTATTCCGGTGGGCTTTACCGTTCACAACATTGAACTCACGCTTGGCCGTGGTGGTCAGCTGGTTCGTTCTGCGGGCACTGGTGCTCTGGTTGCCGCAAAGGAAGGCGACTATGTAACAATAAAGTTGCCTTCTAGTGAACTTCGTCGTGTGCATGGTCGGTGCTATGCCACAATCGGTGTGGTCGGCAATGAAGACCACATGAATACTCGGCTCGGAAAAGCTGGTCGTTCTCGCTGGCGTGGTATTCGCCCGACAGTCAGAGGTATGGCCATGAACCCTGTTGACCACCCGCTTGGTGGTGGTGAAGGTGCTGGCAAGGGACATCAGCCTGTTACGCCGTGGGGACAGCCATGCCGTGGGTACAAAACCCGCAACAAGCGCAAGCCGTCAAGCCGTTTTATCATCAGCCGCCGCAAGAAGTAGCGTAGGAGTTAAAAGTGTCAAGATCTGTTAAGAAAGGACCGTTTGTAGAAAAATCGCTCTACAAAAAGGTTGCAGAAATGAACAAAAATGCAGCTTCTGATAAGAAAATGATTAAGACTTATTCTCGCTGTTCAACAATCATTCCTGAAATGGTTGGTAACACGATTTCCGTGCATAACGGAAAGTCATGGATTCCGGTGTATATTACAGAAAACCTCGTTGGCCACAAGCTTGGTGAGTTTGCTGCAACGCGCACCTTTAAAGGCCATGGCGGTTCAGACAAATCTGCTGGAAAAGGCAGATAAGGGTGGATGGTATGGCTGAAAAAAAAGGGTATGTAGCCACTACGAAATTTCTTATTGCATCTCCAACAAAGGTTCGTCCTGTTGCAGATGTGATTAGACGAAAGTCCTGTTCAGAGGCGATGGCAATTCTTGAAAATATGCCACAAAAAGGTGCAAGGCTTATCACTGGTACGCTCAAGTCTGCGGTGGCCAATGCGCTTAATTTAAACAAGCAGCTTGACGAAGATATGCTTTACATCAAGGAAATTCGTATTGACGAAGGTCCGCGCCTAAAGCGTGTGTGGTTCCGTGCACGTGGTCGTGCTGACCAGCTCTTGCGGCGTATGTGTCATATTACTGTTGTCGTTGACGAAAAGGCGGGTAAATAACATGGGTCAGAAAGTTAGTCCTATCGGTTTACGGCTTGGCGTAAACAAAACCTGGCAGAGCCGCTGGTATGCAGATCCACGTGAGTATGCAGACCTGTTTCTCGAAGACATGAAAATTCGCAAGATTGTCAATGAGCTTCCAGAGTGTAAAAACGCGGATATTGCAGAAATTGAAATTGTCCGTCATCCACAGCGTGTGACGATTGTAATTCATACAGCACGCCCTGGTGTGATTATTGGTGTAAAAGGTGCCACAATTGAAAAGATCAGTGCAGATATTCAGGCAAAGCTTGGCAAAAAAGTGCAGATTAAAATCAAAGAAGTAAAACGTGCTGAAATCAATGCTTCTTTGATTGCGCAGAACATTGCCCGCCAGCTTGCAGGTCGCGGTTCTTACCGCAAGGCTCTGAAGCAGGCTTCAGCGAATGCCATGAAATCTGGTGCACAGGGAATCAAAATTCGTCTAGCTGGTCGTCTTGGCGGCGCTGACATGAAACGCTCGGAAGAGCATAAGGAAGGACGTATTCCGCTTCATACGCTTCGTGCGGATATCGACTATGGTACTTACGAGGCGCTTACGACTTACGGAAAAATCGGTGTCAAAGTTTGGGTCTACAATGGCATGAACTATGGTCATGAGCAGAAGGAAGATGCCGGTGAGCTGGTAAGTAAAAAGCCCCGTCGTGACCGTGCCGCAAGTGGAGAGCGCAAGGAGCGTCCTGCCCGCACCCCAAAAGCTGAGGGAGGAAAAGTAGACAATGCTTAGTCCTAAGAGAGTTGCTCACCGCAAGGTGCAGCGTGGTCGCATAAAGGGCAATGCCACCCGCGACAATACTGTTGATTTTGGTGACATAGCGCTTGTTGCACTGGATTCTACGTGGCTGGCTGCAAAGCACATTGAAGCCGCACGTGTTGCAATCAACCGTTGTATCAGCCGCCAGGGGCAGGTGTGGACGCGCGTGTTTCCCGATAAGCCCATTTCCAAAAAGCCGGCTGAAACCCGTATGGGTAAAGGAAAAGGTGCTCCGGAATTCTGGGCCGCACCTATCAAACCCGGCATGATTTTGTTTGAGATTGGTGGTATCGAAAAGACGCTTGCAGAAAAGGCTCTGCATCTTGCCGCAAGCAAACTGCCAATTAAGACTCGTGTTGCATTTCGTCCTACAGTTGACTAAGGAGTAAAACATGGCAAACAAAAAAGATGAAGATAAAAACCTGTCTTATTCCGAATTGGTGAGCAAACGGGATGAGCTCAAACGAAAATACATGGATCTGCGTTTTCAGATGGTCGTGGGTCATGTAGATAATCCCATGCAGAAGCGTACCATGCGCCGCGAAATTGCCCGCTTGAACACGCTCATTCATCAGCAGGATTTGGAAAACTTCCGAAAAAGTGCTGCTGAAGCAATCGCTGTAAAGTAAGTAGGAGCTGACCATGGAAGAACAGACCGTTCATAAAAAGGGCAGAAAAAAGACATTTGTAGGTGTTGTTACGAGCGACAAAATGCAGAAGACAATTGTCGTTTCTATCAATACAAAAAAAATGGATCGCCTTTACAAGAAGTATGTTACACGTACCAAGAAATGCAAGGCCCATGACGAAAAGAACGAAGCCCATATTGGCGATACCGTTCGCATAGTGGAATGCGCCCCGATCAGCAAGGACAAATGTTGGTATCTTGCTGAAATCATCGAGCGGGCAAAATAAGGCAAGGAGTTTGACGTATGGTTCAGATGCAGACAAATCTGGTTGTTGCTGACAACTCCGGAGCCAAGCTGGTGCAGTGCATCAAGGTGCTTGGGGGATCTCACCGCAGATATGCTGGAATTGGTGACATTGTGGTTGTAGCTGTGAAGGAAGCTATCCCCACATCTACAATTAAAGCTGGTTCTGTACAAAAGGCTGTAATTGTTCGTGTGGCGAAAGAATACCGCCGCCCTGACGGTACCTATATCCGCTTTGATGACAATGCATGTGTCATTGTTGATGCCGATAAAAACCCAAAGGGAAAACGTATTTTTGGACCAGTTGCCCGTGAGCTTCGTGACATGGATTACATGAAAATCATTTCACTGGCCCCCGAGGTGCTGTAAGGAGCTGTAGGTACTATGCAACAGAAGCACAAAATCCGTAGGGATGATAATGTAGAAATCATTGCTGGAAAGGACAAAGGCAAGCGCGGTACAATCGTGCGAGTGTTTGAAAAAAATGGTCATGTCCGCGTGATTGTGGGCGGTGCCAATCTTGTTAAAAAAGCAATGAAACGAAGAAGCCAGCAGGATGCTGGTGGCATCGTTGAAATCGAAGCCCCGCTGGACATTTCGAATGTGGCGCTCGTGTGCAAAAAATGCGGTCGCCCAGTAAGAGCTGGATATAAATTTGAAGGCGACAAAAAAATCCGTGTCTGCCGCAAATGTGGAGAAAAACTGTAATGGAAAATTACGTACCACGGCTTAAGAAAGTCTATAAGGAAAAATATGCCCCAGAACTGTTCAAGGAGCTGGGGTACACTTCGGTCATGCAGATTCCACAGATTAAAAAAATTGTGGTAAGCATGGGCGTTGGCGAAGCCCTCACAAATAAGAAACTTCTTGATGCTGCAGTCACGGATCTTACTCAGATTACCGGTCAGAAAGCGGTAAAAACAAAAGCTAAGAAAAGTATTGCAAATTTTAAACTTCGTGAAGGCAACGAAATTGGTGCGATGGTAACGCTTCGGGGAGCCATCATGTATGAATTCCTGGATCGCCTGATTAACGTGGCGCTGCCCCGTGTAAAAGATTTTCGCGGTATCAAAGCTACAGGCTTCGATGGACACGGAAACTTTTCTCTTGGTATTACCGAACAGATTATCTTCCCAGAAATTGACTTTGATAAAATCACAAAGATTTCTGGTATGAACATCAGCATTGTCACAAGTGCCCGCACCGATGCGGAAGCTCGTGCGTTGCTGACAAAATTCGGCATGCCGTTCAGAAAATAAGGAAGAAGGTTATGGCTAAGAAATCACTGATTATCAAAGCGAGCCGCACGCCGAAGTACAGTACCCGCAGGTACAATCGGTGCCAGATTTGTGGTCGTCCCCATGGATATTTGCGCAAGTTCAAGATTTGTCGTATCTGCTTTCGCAAATTGGCAAGTGAAGGCCTGTTACCGGGCGTCACAAAATCATCATGGTAGTGACAGGAGTGTAAAATGGCAGCTTCAGACCCCATTGCAGATATGCTTTCCAAAGTGCAGAATGCGGCTCGTGCTGGTCACGAAAAGGTTGACACTCCCGCTTCTAAAATCAAATTGGAAATCGTAAAAATCCTCAAGACTGAGGGTTACATCAAAAACTTCAAAAAGGTGCAGGACGAGGCCGGTCACAATATCATCCGTATTTTCTTGAAGTATGACGCTGAAAATGTGGCGATTATTCATGGCATGAAACGCATTTCTACGCCTGGTCGTCGCGTGTATTCTGGTTACAGGGATTTGCCGCGCGTTTATAACGGTTATGGCACTCTGATTGTTTCAACATCGAGCGGTGTGACAACTGGCAAAAAGGCCACTGAAAAAATGGTCGGCGGCGAGTTGGTCTGCACGGTGTGGTGATAGGAGGACGCAATGGCTTCTAAAATTGGAAAAGTTCCTGTCGCTATTCCCGCTGGTGTAACGGTAACAACCGCTACCAATTTGGTAACCGTCAAAGGGCCTAAAGGTGAGCTCAAGCAGCATGTAAACGATCTGGTGACTGTTGAAGTGAAAGGTTCCGAAGTGATTGTTACTCCGGCCAATGAATCAAAGTCTGCTTCTGCGGCTCATGGTCTGTATCGTAACCTCATTCATAATATGGTACAGGGAGTGACTGCTGGCTTTTCAAAGTCTCTCATCATTACAGGTGTTGGCTATCGGGCCGAAGTAAAAGGAAAAGAGCTGGTTTTGAACCTCGGCTATTCAAACGACTTTATAGCCATTATTCCTGAAGGTCTCACTGTAACGGTTGACCAAAACGGAAAGGTAACAATTGCTGGTATTGACAAACAGCAGGTGGGTCAGTTCAGTGCCGAAATTCGTAGTCTGCGTGGTCCTGAGCCGTACAAGGGCAAAGGTATCCGCTACGAAAATGAAGTTATCAGACGCAAAGTCGGCAAAACCGGCGTAAAATAAGGTGGATTGATATGTTACGAAAAATGACTGATAAACAGAGAAGACGCCTGCGCAGAAAGTTCCATATTCGCAAACGTATATATGGAACTGCCGCACGCCCTCGGATGACCGTGTATAAAAGCGGTCGCCATCTGTATGCTCAGGTGGTTGATGACGACAAAGGGCATACGCTAGCCGCGATTTCTACCCTTGAAAAGGAATTTATCGCCTTGAAGCCCAATGTTGAGGGCGCAGCAAAGCTTGGCGAAGCGATGGGACAGCGCCTAAAAGATAAGAATATTACCACGATTGTATTTGATCGCAATGGGTATCTTTATCACGGTGTTGTAAAAGCCCTTGCCGACGCTACCCGAAAAGCCGGGATTGTATTCTAGGAGAGGCTATGGAACACCAGAACAATAAAGAACGAAAGCCCCAAGATGAATTTGTGGAAAAACTGGTCAAGTTGAATCGTACCGCCAAAACTGTAAAAGGTGGCCGCAGAATGTCTTTTTCCGCGCTTACTGTGGTTGGCGATCAGAAAGGCCGAATAGGGTTTGGCTTTGGCAAAGCGAACGATGTCACTGAAGCAATCAGAAAGAGCCTTGAAAAAGCTCGCGCCAGTCTGGTAACGTTGCCCATGAAAAATGGTACACTGCCACATGATGTGATTGGCACGTACAAAAGTTCTTCCGTGTTGCTCAAACCTGCGTGTCCTGGTACTGGCGTGATTGCCGGTGGCGCGGTTCGTGCGGTGATGGATGCGGCTGGCATTACTGATGTGATTTCCAAGTCGCAGGGGTCTCGGACTTCTGTAAATGTGGTTCGTGCAACATTCGATGCGGTCTCAAAAATTATGGATGCCCGCACCGTTGCCGAAAATCGTGGCAAGACGCTTAAGGACATGTGGGGCTGAATATGGCAAAAAAGTTACGCATTGAATTGGTACGTAGTGTGATTGGCCAAAAACCCGATAAGCGGGCAACAGTCCGCAGTCTTGGCCTTAAACGAATTAACTCCGTTGTGGAACATGATGACAATCCGTCCGTGCGTGGAATGGTTGCCGCTGTTTCACATTTAGTGAAATGCGAGGAGATTGACTAATCATGGCAGATTTTGAATTGCATGCACCGGAAGGTGCCAACAAAAAGCCCAAACGTGTGGGTCGCGGTTCTTCATCGGGGCTGGGTACCACCGCCGGGAAGGGCAACAAAGGTCAACAGTCACGTTCTGGCAAGGCTGTTCCATATGTCGGGTTTGAAGGTGGACAAATGCCTCTGTATCGTCGCATTGCCCGCCGTGGTTTTTCAAACGCGCTCTTTAAAACAGAGTATGCGATTGTCAATGTGTCCGACCTTGAAACTAAATATGCTGATGGAGATATTGTTAATCGAGAGACTCTCATCAAAAAACGTTTGGTTACAAAAAAACGTCTTCCTATCAAGATCCTTGGTGATGGCGAAGTGACAAAAAAGCTGAACGTTGAAGTTGAAAGAATTTCTGCTTCGGCAAAGGTCAAGATTGAAAAAGCGGGCGGTACGGTAAAAGCTGAAGCTCCTGCTGCAAAAGCTGAAAAGGCAGAGTAGGCGCGGAGTGAGCGATGGCAAGTAATCCTGTTGTAAATATGTTCAAGGTGAAGGAATTGCGAGAACGCATGCTCTTTACGTTGCTCATTCTCGCTATTGTTCGTTTGGGAAGCGTGCTGACCATTCCCGGCATAAATGCGACGTTGCTGTTGCAGTATTTTGATAATCTTGCCACCGGTGCGGAAAGCGCGTTCGCCAGTTACATGGACTTTTTTGCTGGCGGTGCATTTGAACGGTTTTCTGTGTTTATGTTGGGTGTTATGCCATACATTTCCACGCAGATTATCCTTCAGCTTGCACTGGTTATTTTTCCGTCACTCAAACGTATCGCGCAGGAAGAAGGCGGTCAGCAGAAAGTTGCTGCCTGGACTCGGATTGGTACCATCTTTGTGTGCATCATTCAGTCTTTGACTATCACAGTGTATGCCGATTCCATAAACCAGGCGGTTCCTGGCGCGATTATTTTTGAAAACAAACTGTACTTCAAGTTGTTGGCGATGTTTACGGTAACCACGGGTTCTATGATTACCGTGTGGCTCGGTGATCAGATTACCAACCACGGCATTGGCAATGGCATTTCCATGGTGATTTTTGCCGGTATTGTAGCGCGGCTTCCTAATGCTGTGTATGAGCTGATTAAAAGCGTACAGCGCGGTGATATCAACATGGTGTTTGTGATTGTGGCGCTGCTCATGTTTGTGGTTATTATCGCGCTGGTGGTGTACGAGCAGTCTGGTGAACGCAAAATCCCCGTGCATTATGCAAAACGTGTGGTCGGGCGGCGGATGTACGGTGGACAGAGCACGTACATTCCGTTCAAAATCAATCCTTCGGGCGTTATTCCTATTATTTTTGCTTCTTCGTTTTTGACGTTCCCGTTGCAGATTGCCAATACGCTGTCTGGACACGCTACTTGGCTTATGAAAGTTTCTGCGGTGCTTAATCCGCTGGGACTGTGTTACAACATCATCCAAGTTTTGCTGATTATATTCTTTGCCTACTTCTACACACAGGTTACCCTGAACCCCACAGAGATTGCAAAGAATATCCGTGAAAACGGCGGATCCATTCCTGGAATCCGTACCGACAAAACTGAGGAATATCTTCAGAGGGTTTTGAACCGTCTGATTCTGCCTGGTTCACTGTATCTGGCGGTCATTGCTGTGCTGCCGACCGTCATCCAGATCATTTTCAAGTTTCCGCAGTCTATCGCAATGCTGATGGGCGGTACTTCGCTTTTGATTCTGGTTGGTGTAGACCTTGATACAATGTCCCAGGTTGAAGCACTGCTTAAGATGCACCATCATGATGGGCTCACCAAGCGGGGCATTAAGCCGCGAAGTCTTTAGCAAGAATTTACGGTTTAGGTCTAGAACAAGAAAAGGAAATGTGGTATACTACTGCACCGTCCGCAATGGCGGTGTGTGCTGGATTGCAATCCATGGTGAGGCTTTGTCGGGCCACTTTCACTTCGGAGTGCCGAAATTCAGCGATGAGTATACAGCAGCTTTTCCGTAGGGGGACTTTTATGAAAGTACGAACTAGTGTAAAGCCCATTTGCGACAAGTGTAAGGTTATCAGACGCAACGGCGTTGTCCGCATTATCTGTGTGAACCCTAAACACAAGCAGAGACAGGGCTAAGGAGAAACAATGGCACGTATTGCGGGGGTGGATCTCCCAAACAAGCATGTCAATATTGCATTGACCTATATTTTTGGTATTGGACGTTCTTCAGCCAACACTATCTGCAAAATGACAGAAGTCAATCCTCAGAAGTTGCTCAATGATTTGTCTGAGGATGAGTTGGCAAAAATCCGCAAGTGTATCGACGAAAACTTCAAGACAGAAGGTCGTTTGCGCACAGAAATAGGTTTGAACATCAAGCGTCTTATTGACATTGGCTGTTATCGTGGTCTGCGCCATCGGAAAGGGCTTCCTGTGCGTGGTCAGCGTACTCGCACCAATGCCCGCACTCGCAAAGGCAAGAAAAAGACCGTTGCCAACAAGAAGAAGGCATAAGGCGGAGGTAGGTAATGGCAACTGCAAAAAAGAGAAAAGAGAAAAAGAATGTCTACGAAGGCAATGTCTACATTCAGGCAACTTTCAACAACACCATTGTGACGATTACAGACCTCATGGGCAATGCTATTTCTTGGGCTTCCTCTGGAGGTCTAGGCTTCCGCGGCGCAAAAAAATCCACTCCTTTTGCCGCGCAGTCTGTTGCAGAAAGTGCAGTGCAGAAGGCTGCAAGCTATGGCTTGCGTGAAGTTCATGTTTTTGTGAAGGGGCCTGGTATTGGTCGCGAAAATGCTATTCGTGTGTTAGGGTCTTTGGGTCTGAAAGTAAAATCAATTTCCGATGTTACCCCCATCCCGCACAATGGATGCCGTCCTCGTAAAACCCGTCGCATGTAAGGAGAATAGAGCAAAATGGCTAGATACACAGGTCCTGTCTGCCGTCAGTGCAGGGCAGAACAGAAAAAGTTGTTTCTCAAGGGCGACCGTTGCAAAAGCGACAAATGCCCTATCAACAAAAAGCGTGCGGCTCCTGGAAAAGACCCCAAAGGCCGCATCGGTAAGCGCAGTGAATATGCACTCCAGCTTCGCGAAAAGCAAAAAATCAAGCGTATCTATGGTATGCTCGAAAAGCAGTTCCACCTTGCTTTTGAACATGCGCAGCGTATGGGTGGCGTAACCGGCGAAAACCTTATCCGTCTGCTCGAAAGCCGTCTTGACAATGTGGTTTATCGCTTGCATTTTGCTACCAGCCGTTCTCAGGCCCGTCAGCTTGTGCAGCACCGCCACGTGATTGTAAATGGTCGCATTGTGAACATTCCCAGCTACTCAGTAAAACCTGGTGATATTATTGAAGTGAAAGAACGCAGCAAAAAGCTTGCTGTTGTTCAGAACGGATTAAAAGAGGTTGAAAAATCTGGCACTGTTCCTTGGCTGACTGAAGACATCGATGCTGTAAAAGGCACCTATGTGCAGTATCCGCGTCGTGAAGAAGTGACAGATTTGGCTGATGTAAAGGAGCAGCTCGTTGTTGAGTTGTACTCTAAATAAGGAGTGTGGATGGCTCGCAAAAATCTGCTTAAAGGTTTTAAGAAACCAAAGGGCATTACATTTGAGCATCTCGAAACGAATCCTAACTACGGAAAGTTTACCGCCTATCCATTTGAACCAGGATTTGGCACAACGGTGGGCAACACCCTGCGCCGTGTCCTGCTGTCTTCAATTCAAGGCTATGCGATTTCTTCTGTAAGAATTACTTCGTACGATGCTTCTGGCGTTGAGCATTTTATTTCCAGTGAATTTGAAGCGATTCCCAATATCAGCGAAGATACTCTGGAAGTGTTGAACAGCTTAAAACAGATTCGTTTGCGTTTGCCGCTGGATGTTGAACAGGATACATTCCTTTTCGAATTCAAAGGGCCGGGTACGGTCAAGAGCGAAGACTTTGCAAAAGGCGATCAGCTTGAAATTTTAACACAGGGACTTGAAGTCTTTACAATGATGGAGGGTGCCCATTTACAGTTTGAAATTCAGGTTGATTTGGGGCGTGGCTATCATCCCGCCGAAGAAAATGCCAAGTACATTGTTGAAAATGACGTTCACGTTATTCCTATGGACTGCATTTTTACACCAGTGCCAAAGGTAAGGTATTCAATCGAACCGTGCAGGGTTCAGCAACGAAACGACTACGACAAGCTTATTCTTGAAATTTGGACAGACGGCACAATCAAACCTGAAGACGCTCTGGCAGAAGCCGCAAAGATTGCAAAAGATTATTTTGCGATTTTTGTAAACTTCAATGACAGCGAATACAATTCAGATGATGAATTGGATGAAGGCGATGAAATGGTACGGAAGCTGCTTTCTACTCCAGTGGAAGAATTGGAGCTTTCTGTGCGCAGTTCCAACTGTCTCAAAAATGCAAATATTCGCACAATCGGCGAATTAACACGAAAAACGGAAGATGACATTACCAAAACCCGTAACTTTGGCAAAAAAAGCCTTGAGGAAATCAAGAGCAAGCTTGAAGAACATGGCCTTACTTTGGGAATGACTGATTACAGCCATTTAAAAAATGTCAGCTTACACAATGATAAGGAAAACGACGAATGAATCACATGACTGGATTTAATCCGCTTTCACGTACTTCTGCCCATCGCCGTGCAATGTCACGAAATATGGTAACATCGTTGTTCAGATATGAACGCATTACAACCACCAAGGCAAAAGCGAAAGAAGTGCGCAAAGCGGCTGAAAAATTGATTACTCGTGGCAAGGTTGACACGGTACATAATCGGCGCATTGCTGCAAAATTCATTGCCGATGAAAGAATCCTCAACAAGCTGTTTACTGAGTTGGGGCCGCGCATGAAAGACCGCAAAGGTGGATATACACGTATTCTTAAAATGGGTTTCCGCCAAGGCGACGCTGCGGACGTTGTAATCCTTGAGCTGGTTGACTACAAACTTCCAGAGCCCGAGGAAGCCGATGCAAAGGCTGCAAAAAAAACAAAAAAGACTTCGGTTGAAAAAAGCGAAGCAAAAAAGGAGTAGGCAATGTCTAAAGCACATCGTGGAACAGGAATCCGCAAGGAGCCTAATCATGGCCGTGGCGTTTGCCCTATTTGTGGCAGGGTTCAGGTCAAAGTGCTATATGAGCAGGAAGTTGAAAGCAAAAAAGTAAAAATTTGCAAAATCTGTAAGGCAACCATAAAGAACAAGGCCCGCGCAGATGCAAAGCTTGCAAAAAAATCTGCCCCCGAAGCTCCTGCGGCAGAAGCATAAAGGCAGAATGTATTCTTGGTTTTTGAACTGGGAATTGTGTGTTGATAAACCGCCCACAGCTTGGGCGGTTTTTTTATGCCGCACAGTTTGTAACAAATTTCCACCCAGTTTTTGTGCGAATTGACTTTTGGTAGAACTGCATTTTTCTTGTGCGCTATTGCACTGTGCAATATTGACTTTCATATGTTTTGATCATCATTTTGTTTGTTTCACTTTTAGATGTATACACGTTGAATGTAACCCATTTCACTTAATTTTATGTTGCATAAAATCAATACACTCTAACGCAGAAGATGGGTATGATTTTTTTTGAAATTTGACTCTTGAGTAGTGATAAAGAAGCCTTTAACTTTTGCCGGGTATGTTGTTCTTACAAGGTATTGTAGTCAAGAGAACATACCCTTTCATTTTGCCCCCTACTTGCAGCAAGGCTTCAAGCTGGGAGTTGGCTTCATGGAGGCACGGTATGTACCTTTTTTCGCATGAATCAAATTAAGTGCAGCCAGAATTGTAGATGCGGCGCGGGTGATGGTTTTGAGGCTATATTTGTTTTGAGATGCCTTTGTAACCGTATTGCAAATTCTTACTAAAATTCTTTACTATTTTTTTAAAAAGCGATAGTATTTTTTGATGGGTGAATCCCGATGCAAAGCTTTCGTTCTTATTAGGTATTGCAGTCTGGTACGTATCTGTTTTTGCGATGCAAGTCTCGGGGTATGTGCCTTCCGCATAAATAAACATTTTGGAGGAATGTATGAAAAAAAGAATTAAAAGTGTTATCGTTGGCTTGGCGGCAATCACGGCTTTTGCGCTTGTCTCCTGTAGCAAAAGTGACGGCAACACTATCAAAATTGGCGGTGTGGCTCCGCTTTCTGGCCAGTATACGGAGTATGGCCTTGAATGCAAAAAAGGTATTGATTTGGCATTTGAAGAAATCAATGCGGCAGGTGGCATAAACGGCCAGCAGTTTGAGTTCATCTGCGAAGATGATGAAGGTGTGCCAGCAAAAGCCGTGAATGCATACAAAAAATTGACTACGCAAAATGGCGTGCGTCTGATGATTGGCTCTCTTACGTCTGGTGTAACTATTGCCATTACGCAGCTGGCACAGGCTAATAAAGTTGTGCAGATTGCTCCTGCCGCCACAGCGGTTGCGGTAACCGATGCGGGTAACTATATTTTCCGCACATGCTATACAGATCCGTTCCAAGGCAAGGTTGGTGGAAAATTCGCCGCTGAAAATCTTGGTGCCAAAACAGCGGCTATTCTGTATGATATTGGCAACGACTATTCTGTTGGATTGATGGAAAATTTTGTTGAAGAATATGAAAGTCTTGGTGGAAAAGTGATTGCCCGGGAATCATACAATGGTGGTGACAAGGATTTCAACGCCCAGCTTACCAAGATCAAGGCTGCCAATCCTGATGTGGTCTATCTGCCTGACTATTATGCCACGGTTGCGCTTATCGCCAAACAGCTTCGTGCCCAGGGCATAGACGTGCCGATTGTTGGAGCCGATGGCTGGGATGGACTTGTGGGGCTTTTAGGTAGCGAAGGTGGCGATGAAGTGCTCAATGGTTATTATTCAAATCACTATGCTTCGGATAGCACTGAAAGTTCTGTGCAGAATTTCGTCAAAGCTTTCTGGGAAAAATACAACGAAGCGCCTAATTCATTTGCCGCGCTTGGTTATGATAGCGCCTATATGCTGCGAGATGCCATTGTTCGGGCTGGCAGCACCGACCCAGAAAAAGTTCGGGATGCACTTGAAAAAACTGATGGCAGCTATGTCACTGGGCATTTGACATTTGACGAACACCATAACCCAGTCAAGTCTGCGGTCATGATTAAGCTCGTAAAAGAAAACGGAAGTCTTTCTACCGTGTACGAAGCCACCGTTGACGTAAACAACTAGAGACGGTATGATATGAACATATTGTGGTGCAGATTCTTATTCTGTGCCATTGGCATGTCTAAACAAACGCACAATGGGGTGCATACCGTTGCAGGTGTGTACCCTTTTTCTTTTGCCAAAAATTCTATATGATGGCGTACAACGTTTTGCTATGTGACATGTTGTGGTTGTGCATGTAAAACTTGGGAGGATGGCGTTGGATACATTTTTTAAACAGGTGGTGAATGGTCTTTCACTTGGCGGTATCTATGCGTTGATTGCATTAGGCTATACCATGGTGTATGGCATTGTAAAGCTGATTAACTTTGCTCACGGCGATGTAATGATGGTTGGAGCATATACCGGTTATTTTGTGCTCCGCGCTGTGGGAACTACACCGTTCGGATTTTGCCTTGCGTTGTGTGCGGCCATGTTGGTTTGTGCGTTGCTCAGCTTGGTTATTGAACGTTGTGCGTACAGGCCGCTCCGCAATGCGCCGCGCTTGAATTCGCTTATTACGGCAATCGCAGTGGAATTGATTCTGCAAAACCTTATGCGTGTACTTCCGTTTGTGGGGCCAAACTCACGGCCGTTTCCCGCCATGCCAAGTAAGACACACCGCTTGGTAACATCATCCTTTCCCGATGGACTTGTGTCAATTTCGGATATTCAGCTTATCGTGATTTTTTCTTCTATGGTTTTGATGGTGCTGCTTACTTTGCTCATCAACTACACTCGTACAGGAAAAGCGATGCGCGCAGTCAGCTGGGATTTGGGGGCCGCAAGCCTTATGGGAATCAGTGTGAACCGCACGATAGCCATTACTTTTGTGATTGGTTCTATTCTTGCGGGGGCTGGTGGTGTGCTGTATGCAATGGCTTATCCTCAGATTGAACCAACAATGGGCTATATTCCCGGGCTCAAAGCATTTGTGGCCGCAGTGCTTGGTGGCATAGGTTCTGTTCCTGGTGCCATGGTCGGCGGTGTGCTTCTGGGGGTGGTTGAAACGTTGGTCAAGGCTTATGTGTCTTCCCAGTATTCCGATGCCATTTCGTATCTCATTTTGATTTTGATGCTGCTGGTTAAACCGTCAGGCCTGTTGGGTAAAAAGCAATTGGTCAAAGTGTAAGAGAGGTTGCATGATGAATAAAACAATGCGCAATATGTTGATTCCCGGCGTGGTTGCTGTTGCGGTGATTTTGATACCTGCAATGCTTATACAGACCCGCATCATAAGTGGCTACCCGGCGCAGATTTTGACGCTCGGCGCACTCAACGCCATTCTTGCTATCAGCGTGAACATGGTTTGCGGCATTACCGGGCAGCTTTCGTTGGGGCAGGCCGGCTTTGAGGCACTCGGTGCTTATGCCGTGGTTTTGCTTTCAACCAAGCTGAACGTACCACTTCCTGTGAGCGTGTTGCTGGGCGGGTGCGTGGCCGCGCTGTTCGGGTTTTTAATCGGCTTTCCTACGCTTAAATTGGAAGGTGACTATCTTGCCATCGTAACGCTCGCGTTCTGTGAAATTATCCGTGCAGTGATGGTCAACTTAAAAAACATTACCGGCGGTCCGAATGGTATGCAGTTTTCTACTGTGCTAACAACGTCACTTGTTTTTGGGGCTACGATTTCCTATCTTTCGATTATGACGGCGCTTGTGCTCATTGTGGTGCTGCTGCAAAATTTTTTGCATTCCACATATGGCCGTGCCATTCTTGCTGTGCGCGAAGATGAGGTTGCGGCAAATTCGAACGGCATCAGCGTGTTCCGCTACAAGATGATTGGCTTTGTGATTGCATCGTTCATTGCCGGAATTGCAGGGGCGCTTTACGCCCCATTCATCGGATTTATTCAGCCTAAAGATTTTGACTTCAATGCGTCAATAAATGATTTGATTTTTGTTGTTCTCGGCGGCATGGGAAGCATTACCGGCGGTATTCTTGCAGCATTTGTGCTAACAGCGCTGCAGGAAATCCTGCGTTTTCTCAAAGACTACCGTTTGCTCATTTACCCGGTGATTCTGATTTTTGTTATGCTGTTCCGGCCACAAGGTTTGCTTGGTACACGTGAATTGAGTTTTGTGAATGTGTATGATGGCATTCCTGGATTCTTCCGGCTTTTAAAAACTCGGCTTGGTGGCAAAAAATCTGGAGCAGACAAGGGGGCAAAGGAATGAGCGACGCACACGATTCGCAGGAACTTTTGCTTCGTGCAAAAGATATTTCCATTGTGTTCGGTGGGCTCCGCGCGGTCAGCGAATTCAGCCTTGACTTGTACAACGGCGAACTTGTTGGATTGATTGGTCCCAACGGAGCTGGAAAAACAACTGTGTTCAACATGCTCTCTGGCATTTATCGTCCCACATCGGGCACAATCACGTTTGTGGGGCGCGATGGCATGCTCGACATAATCAACAAAAAATCACCCGCAGAATTGAATCGCATCGGTATTGCCCGCACGTTTCAGAACATCCGGCTGTTCAATTCACTTTCGGTGGCAGACAATGTGCGCATTGCCCTGCACCAGAGTCGCACTGTCAATCCGTTTGATGTGGAATTTCGGACGCGAAAATTTCGCAAAGACGAAAAGCTGATGATGCAAAAAGCTGAGCACTTGCTTTCAATTTGCAAGATTGGAAATAAAAAAACGGAGCTTGCAAAAAATCTTCCGTATGGTGAACAGCGCCGTTTGGAAATTGCGCGGGCGCTTGCGAGCAGTCCCAAATTGCTTTTGCTTGATGAACCCGCCGCAGGCATGAACGGACAGGAAACGGAAGAATTGATGCAGATGATTCGTTTTATCCGAGCGGAATTTAAAGTAACTGTGCTGCTCATTGAACACGACATGAAACTGGTGATGGGCATTTGTGAGCGGCTTATGGTGTTGAACTACGGTCGTGTCATCGCAAGCGGAAGTCCTGCCAAAATTCAAAGTGACCCTGCCGTAATAAAAGCGTACCTTGGTTCTGAATACGAAGCGGCTCAGGAAGGAGGCGCACAATGAGCATGCTTGAAGTGAACAACCTTGTTGTTTCGTATGGTGCAATCAAAGCGTTGAAAGGCATTTCGTTTACAGTGGAACAGGGTGAAGTGATTTCGCTGATTGGTTCTAACGGTGCCGGAAAAACCACCACCCTTCACGCAGTGAGCAATTTGCTAAAAAAACAGGAAGGCTCTGTTATATTTCAAGGCAAAGACATAACCACGCTTTCGCCAGATAAAATTGTGCGCCAAGGTTTGATTCATGTGCCTGAAGGCCGTAGGGTGTTTGCAAATCTAAGCGTCAAAGAAAATCTTGAAATGGGTGCCTACATCCGCACCGACCGTGCAGGTATCAAAAAAGACCTCGACTGGGTGTTTGATTTGTTTCCACGTTTAAAAGAACGGCTCAAACAGGTGTCTGGAACTCTTAGCGGTGGTGAACAGCAGATGCTTGCCATTGGCCGAAGCCTTATGAGCCGTCCTGTGCTGCTTCTGCTCGATGAACCTAGCATGGGTTTGGCTCCAATTCTTGTAGACGAAATTTTTGCAATCATTCAAAAAATAAGTTCTGCGGGAACAACCATTCTGCTGGTGGAACAGAATGCCTACAAAGCACTTTCCATTGCGAATCGCGCATATATTCTTGAAACTGGCATCATCAGCAAAAGTGGTGATGCAAAAGATTTGATAAAAGACAACGCAGTAAAAGCTGCCTATCTTGGAGGTTGAACAATGCTGGTAAAAGATGTAATGAAGAAGAATCCTGTTACGGTGAGTCCGGACACACCGGTGCCTGAAGCAAAGAGCATTATGACTCGGCAAAGAATTAACAAGCTTCCCGTGATTGACAAAAACGGTGCGGTGGTTGGAATCCTGACCCGCAACGATCTGATTAAAGCTTCCCCAAGCGATGCCACTACGCTCGACATGTTTGAACTGAGCTATCTACTTAGCAGGCTGACTGTTGAAAGGGCCATGCAAAAAAATGTTAAAACAGTGAGTGAGAACGAAACGGTTGAAGAGGCTGCCCGCCTTATGGAAGATTATGGCATTGGCTGTCTTCCTGTTATGCGCGGAGAGCTTTTGGTCGGCATTATTACCGAAAGCGATTTGTTCCGCACTTTTATAGATTTTTTTAGTACGCATGAACCCGGTGCCCGTGCAACATTCGTGCTCGATGAAAAGCCTGGTCAGCTCACTGGCATTTGCAAAGCGCTTGCAGATTTTAACAGCAACATTGTGTCCATCGTAACAATTCTGACCACCGATGCCGCACATCGACGTGTCACCGTCAAGGCATCGGGAATAAGCAAAGAGCAGTTTGCAAAAATCATCGAATCCTGTGGTGCCCAGCTCGAAGACATTCGCAACGTGTAGAAGTCACATTGAAAAATCCTCTCCAAGGTAGATTTTTCTGGCCATTTCTGAATTCAGAATATCTTCCTTGGAGCCTTGAATCATAATTTGCCCCGAAGATACAATGATGGCCCTAGTGGTTATTTCAAGCGTGTCGCGTACATTGTGGTCGGTAATCAGAATTCCAATGTCGCGTTTTGCCAAAAGCTTTATCATGGTCTTTATGTCTGCTACTGCAATGGGGTCGATTCCTGCAAATGGTTCGTCAAGCAAAAGGAACTTGGGTTCTATTGCAAGTGAACGTGCAATTTCCGTTCTGCGACGCTCGCCGCCAGAAAGTGTGTAGGCCTGTTGCTTTCTTATTCTGCCTATCGCAAATTCTTCAATCAGCTCTTCAAGATATGTACGTTTTTGTTCTTTTGAAAGATCTTTGCGCGTTTCCAAAATTGACCAAATGTTTTCTTCCACAGTGAGTTTTCTGAACACGGAAGGTTCCTGCGGTAGATATGAAATACCCAGCTGTGCCCGTTTGTACATAGGAAGTCCCGTGATGCACTGTTCATCCAAAAAAATTTCGCCTTTGGTCGGACGGTAAAATCCTACAATCATGTAAAACGTAGTTGTTTTTCCAGCGCCGTTTGGTCCTAAAAGCCCAAGCACTTCTCCTGTGTGCATTTTAAAATCAACACCTTTTACAACCATTTTGCGTCCGAATGCCTTGTACAATGAAGAAATACGCAGCGTGTGCAGCGTTTCTGTTTTTGCCTCCCCTGAAACATATGATTCAGGCTCCATGCCAACGTTTTGTGTCTGGTCTGCAACATTCATCTCGTTTGATATTTCACCGTTCATTGGCGGTCTCCCCCGTGTCTTTTTGTTCTTGGGTTGGTGGCGTTTCAGACTGAATACCGTCCTGTTTTTTTGCCGTTTCCGGCGCTTCATGTTCGCTTTCGTTTATATTCGGTGTTTCCGGGGTTGTATCGGATTTTGCTTCGTCTTTTTTTGTTGTAACGGAGCCGCGTACACGCCCGTCGAGCGTGATTTCCTGCGTGTCAAGATTCAGCACAATCTGCTGGGCACGGAATGTGTCGCTTCCTTGCACCACGCGAGGATTTCCGCGCATTTCAAGAAGCTGTTCGTTTTTTTTGTAGATGGCGTAGGCTGAAGTGCATGTGTTGTCTTTTTGGATAATCGTAACAGAAATCTGCATTATTGAAATTTCTGTGTTTTGGTTATATTCAATCAGTTCTGCATCGGCAGTAACTTCGTGCTCTGTGTCGATAAGATGCACGGCCCTCTCAAGCGTGGCGATTTTGGTCTCGCGGTCATAGTTCATTTTTCCGCAGGTAAAATTCATTTTGCTTTCGGTGTTTACACCGGTTACGTTTCCTGTTGCGGTTATGTAGCGAAAGTCGTTGCCTGAAAGCTCAATCACATCGGCATAGATTTCCATGTTTTCAGTTTTAACGTGCGCATTGCCAGAAAGCTTCGTGAAGTCGTTCGTATTTCCAGCTGTTCCATTCATGGCTTCCGCAGAAAATGTAATCAGTTCCGCATGGGCACTGATGAGCGCATACATGGCCAGCAGCAAAAAAAACAAATGCCGCTTCATGGTTGGAGCTCCTGAGTTTGTCCTGGCTGAGATTCTTCATCTTGTTCGGATGTGGAATCGGTGGTTTCTACAGAGCCAAAAACTGCTCGATTGAATGAATAAGTTCGGCTCACACCGCTTGCAGAAAATCCGTTTCCTTCAATCTTTGTGTTGTTGTGCGTCAAAAAAACTTTGTCTGTTGCGCCTGAAGTAAGCTGCTCGGTTTTGCTGTTCCAACGCAGATTGTTTGCACGGATTTCAAATTTTTGTGTGTCGCTCGAAATCAGAATGTTGTTAAAGAACGTGTAAATTTCATCTTTTGAATTGATTGACATAATTATGCACGTGCCTTCTGTGTCCAGCTCATCGTCTTTATTCCAAGTCTGGAACGATACATTTTTTGCAAAAGCTGAATTATCCGTTTTGTATTGCTCCATCACATCAGCTTGGAGGGCAATCTTTTTTTTGTTGTCTTCGTAACGGCGAAAAGAAGTGTTTACAAATATGAATTCCGGAACCGTGGATTCTGCGTTGATTTCTTGGTCATATTTTAGAGAGCAGGATACCGCAAGCGACATTGCTATAATCGGTACAACAATCCTGAATGACATGCGTTATTTCCTTGCGTTCAATGCCGCCTGAACAAACGAAAGAAAGAGCGGGTGGGGTTTTGCAGGACGGCTGATAAATTCCGGATGATACTGCACCCCGATTCCCCATGGATGGTTTTTCCATTCAAAACCTTCTGTTTGTCCGTCTTCGGCAGAGATGGCGTTTGTTACAAGGCCATGTTCATGCATGATGGTGGTGTAGTGTCGGTCAAACGTGTATTTGGATCGGTGCCGTTCGACTATGCGTTCTGCATTGTAAACCGAATGCAGTGTTGTGTTCTGCATGATTGAAACCGAAGAAGCACCCAGTTTGACAAGGCTTGCCGCAGAAGAACCTGTTTGTTCTTCCGGCAGGCTGATGATTGCATGATTTGAATTCTGCATGAACTCCGTGGAGTCTGCGTCTTCCCAGCCACAGAGTGTGCGTGCGGTTTCTATGGCCATTAGCTGCATGCCAAGGTCAATACCCAGGTAGGGTATTTTGTGCTCGCGGGCATACCGCACTGTTGCAAGCAGTCCCAAAAAGCCACGCTGTCCGTAATTGCCAGGAATCACGATGCCATCAACATTTTTAAAAAATGGGTCAAGTTCTTGTGTGCGCTCCAGTGTTTCAGCATCAATTTTTTTTATTGAAAGATCTGCGTTGCTTCCTGTAACGGCGGCGTGCAGGAGTGATTCTCGCACGGATTTGTAGCAGTCGTCAAGGTAATCTTTTTTGCCAACCATTGCAATGCACACAGACTTGATCGGATGATTCAGTTTTTCAAGAAAATCCGTCCACTGGCACACATCGGTGGCGCGGTTTCCAAGTTCGAGCTTTTCAAGGATTTTTGCGTCAAGGCCCTGCCGATGAAAAATGACCGGCAGTTCATAAATAGATTTTTCTATGTCGGTTGACGTGAACACCGCGCCTTGTGCCACATTGCAAAATAGTGCGATTTTTTTCCGCATGGATTCTTCAACAGGTACTTCACATCTGCACAGCAGAATATCAGGCTGAATGCCAACTTCCTGCAATTGTTTTACGGAGTGCTGCGTTGGTTTGGATTTTAGTTCGCCGCCGGTGATGACAGGCACTAGCGTGAGGTGTATGGAAAGCGCGTTTGTTTTTCCCAGTTCGCGGATAAGCTGCCGGGTTGCTTCAAGATATGGAACCGCTTCAATATCGCCTACTGTGCCACCGATTTCTACAATCACCACGTCTGCACCTGATTTTTCACCCACATGGCGAATCCACCTTTTGATTTCATCCGTGATGTGCGGAATCACCTGCACGGTGCGTCCGTTGTACCGGCCGGCGCGTTCGTTGCGAATAACCGACTCGTATATTTTGCCAATCGTGATACAGTGTTCATCACTCAGTTTGACACTTGTAAAACGGCTAAAATTGCCCAAATCCAAATCGGTTTCGGCACCGTCTTCGGTAACGTACACTTCGCCGTGCTGGTATGGGCTGATGTTCCCGGCATCAACATTGATATATGGGTCGCATTTTATCATGGCGATTGAAAGGCCGCTACATTCAAGAAGGCTTCCGATTGTACTGGATGCAACGCCTTTGCCCAGACTGGAACACACACCGCTCGTGACAAAAATATACTTGCTCATAATCGCCCATTGTACCGCATTCTTTTCGTTGCGACAAGATTGTGTTTGTGCTTGTACAAATTATTTGATTCGTGCGGAAGTGGACATGCCTCGCCATGGCTGAGACCTTTGCTGCCCACTCGATACAAAATAACGATGATGTGTTTTGTTGAAATGTTGCAGAGTCTTCCGGGCAATGACAGCTTGTTCTTGCGTGTTGCCCTTTGGCGCAAAAAGCGCTATAGTATAAGGTGATGGCTTTTGATTTTGCTTCTATTCTTGGGCGTATTGAACGTGAATTGCATTCCGCACTACCGGCCGAGTCTACATCGGCTTGGCGCACAAATGTGTTCGGCAAACTGCCAGATGCTGTGCAGGACAGCCATTGCGTTCCTCTTGTTGAGCCTACCGAACGACTTCTTTCCAATGCAGGAAAACGCTGGCGTCCGCTTTTGCAGGTGCTGTGTGCGCAGGCTGCATCTCAGGCTCTTGGCCGTTCATGCGCAGAACAAGATGCCGTAACGGAGCAGGCCATTCAGCTTGCACCGCTTGTGGAATTGGTGCATACTGCAAGTCTTATTCATGATGATATTGAAGATTCTGCCGATACCCGCCGTGGCCTTCCAGCTGCATACATAACCTACGGACTTGACACCGCTCTCAATGCCGGTTCTTGGCTGTATTTTTTGGCACCACAGTGCCTGTCGCAAGTTTCGTGCACCGATAATTTTCGGGTTCGCCTGTATGAGCTATATCTCCGCGAACTTCGCCGCTTGCATTTGGGGCAGGCCATGGATATTTTCTGGCATCGTACACCTGATGTGTTTCCCACGGAAGCGGAATACCTTGCCATGGTCACAAATAAAACCGGCACATTGGCATCACTTGCGGCACAGGTTGGAACGCTCGTTGCACATGCCGATGAAGACCTTGTTTCTAAAGCAGGAACCATTGCGGCGCAAGTTGGGGCCGGATTCCAGATAATTGATGATGTGCTGAATTTAACAACTGGCAATCCTGGAAAAGAACGGGGCGATGATATTGTTGAAGGAAAAAAATCATTGCCTGTGATTTTGTTTGCACAAAGGTGTCCACAAGACCGTTCTGAGCTACAGGCCTGTTTTGCGCAAGCACATGAACAAGGTGTTCAAAGCCCAGCCGTAGAAACAGCAATCAATCTGCTTAAAACAAGTGGTTCCATACAGGATGCGGAAGAGCGGGGCCGAACTTTTATTGCAGAAGGATGTAAGTCGTTTGAGCAGCTTTTTGCAGAATCCGATGTTCAGAAAAAAAAATCTGTATACCCCTCGGGGGTATCTGCTGCTATGGCTATCACTGAACTTTTTGGAGCCATGATTCCATTTCACACAGGAGCCGCTCATGCTTGAAAACAGCGAGTCGCTCAACAACCAGGCTATTCTTCTTGCACAAAAAGGTGAATACGATGAAGCCATTGCATGTTTTAAACGCGCTCTTGTAATGGAAAATCAGAACTACCTGTTGTGGTACAATCTTGGAATTACTTATCGGGATGCAGGAGCACTTGACGAGGCGAAGTCGGCATTGGAGCAGGCATTTACTATAAATCCGTTTGACGAAGAAGTGCTTGAAACGCTGGCATTGGTTTGCTACACCGCGAATGAATTTGAAGAAGCGATGGAATATTGCAGGCTCGGTTTGCAGCTGAATCCACATAACACACATTTTTGGAATACCACCGGTGTAATTTCATTCAATGAAGCAGATTTTGTGGCAGCTTCAGAAGCTTTTGAACAAGCGGTTACGCTTAATCCGTACTACTATGATGCACTGTTCAATCTACGTGACACATATGTGCAGTTGGGAAATCCAGCTGGAGTGCAGGAATGTAATGCGCGTCTAAAAAAATTAAGGCCTACAGGAGATTGGTCATGAACCGCAAAGCTTTGATTACTGCGATAGAACCATCCGCCACGCCTAATGGAGAACCAATATTGTACGCAGCACCCGTTACTTCTGCTGCCTGTGCCTCGTGCACTGCTGGTTGTGAAAAACGGCAGCATGTGTTTGCCGTGGCAAATCCGAATGGCATTGAAGTACGGGTCGGCTCGCTTGTGCTGGTTGGAGCTCCAAAACGGATTCAGGCTGTTGAAGGAATTTTGGCGTTGTTGGTTCCGTTTTTTTTCGCCATCGCAGGATATTTTTGTGCAGCTCCAATTGCATCCTGTTTTGGTCAGACGGTTTCGGAAGGATGGCGAGCCTCCATGGTGCTGCTATTTTTGTTTGCATCGTCAGCTCTTATGGTACTTGTTACCCGCAAACTTACGTTTCCTTCAAAACCACATATTCTTTCACTGTGCTGATTCGTACGGAAAGGGCACATACCGTTGCTTCTGCGAAGCCAGTCCATGGCTTGAAGGCTTGCTGCAAGTAGGGGCGAAATGAAGTGTATGTACCCTCGACTGCAACACCTTATAAGAACAACACGCTTGGCAAAGGCTAAAGGCTTCTTTTCACTACTAAGTTATAAAATTGCACAAAAATCATACCCCGCTCCATGAAGTGAAGCCTTGCTTTTGCGTTGGAGTATGCTGATTAAATCACAACCGCAATTATTTAATCGTACATTTTGTCTCGATTCTGGGTGCGTACACTTGCATGGTGTGCAAAAGATTTGCAATTTACTATAATAGAAAGTGATATGTTCCGATAAAATATATTAAGGAAGGCTCGTGAAATCTGCAGTAAAAATTGTTTTGACAACTGTTTTAACCTCACTTCTTTTTTGCGGCTGCGTTTTTGTGGCACTGTACGGCGGGCTTTCATTTGTGGAATTGCGCTTTTGGCGACCTCGTGTAACCGCACAGATTTCTTCACGGCTTGACATTATCGGTGCGGCGTTTGATAAATGGAGCGATGCCCTGATTTCAGATTTTTCAGTCTATGCTACCCAGAATGCAGTGGCATCATTTGTTGAGCGGGAAGCTTCCGACAGCGATATTACCCTAAGGGAACAGCTAACGGTAAAACTCTTGGAAAAAATTCCAGGGCTTGAAGGAGTTCGGCTGGTACAGGATGATGGCCACCATGTTCATTTCAGCACTTACGCGGCAGATATCACAAAGCAGGGCGAAACTTTTTTAATTTATGCGTATTATGATACGCTCAACGTCCTTCCGTATCAGCATGTCGCCGCACACCAATATGCCGCTGTTCATGCTGACGTTGAAAAAGGGCTATTTGTGTTTTCTATTCCGTTTGTGGCAAGTGCGCAGGATTTCCGCGGAACATTGCTTTTTTATGTAGACGAAAATACTTTTTTGAGCCAACTGCAAACGGACGGTATTTTAAAAGAACGTGAGACTTTTTCGGTTGTCACTTTTGAACCTTCAACAGAAGTTTCAGATGGGCCGCGTTCTGTAGGCCTTGTGTTTTCGCTTCCGATTCTTGGCTCGGATGTATTGCTGCAAAAAATTTCTGAAAATTGGAGTTCCAGCAAATATGGCGTAGAACCGATTTTTCAGATGGATGAAAAAAGTGGTGCAGGTTTTTCTCTGTTGACCGCCGATTCTTGCCGCCATGCACTGTTGGGCTGGATTCTTCGTACCGATGATGCATCGTTTTCAAAATTGGAACAGTTGCTTTTTGCTGTTGCTGTTTTTATAACGCTGTATCTGCTCATTTTTTTGTTGTTCAATCTAAAGCGTGATTTGCGGGTCGCAGTTGCTACCAGGCTGAGTGCGTTTCAAAGTTCGTTCATTGCTGAATATCGAGCGCTCAAAAAAAAGATGGAATCTGATTCATTTGAACAGATGCTTGCAGATTGCCGCCATGAATATGAACAGAGGGCCTTGGCTGCCATTGGAAAAATCCCCAGGAAACAAACTTTGTTGGACGACATGATTGCGCGCAGCTGGAATGAAGTGTGCGCCGCATTGCAGACCCCGGTAACAGCAAACAATCATGCCGTCCCTGCTGCCGTTCAAAAAAACAAAACCACCGAGCTTGGCACCAAAACAACAGAACCCGCCAGACCTGCGCCCACCGATAACTTGGAAGAATCTGCCGCAGAGCCGGCTGACGAGCTTGAAGAGGTTCCCGAGGTGGAAGCTATTGACGAGGCGGGAGAGTCTGCCGCAGAGCCGGCTGACGAGCTTGAAGAGGTTCCCGAGGTGGAAGCTGTTGACGAGGCGGGAGAATCTGCCGCAGAGCCAGCTGACGAGCTTGAAGAGGTTCCCGAGGTGGAAGCTGTTGACGAGACGGAAGAATCTGCCGCAGAGCCGGCTGACGAGCTTGAAGAAGTTCCCGAGGCGGAGGCTGTTGACGAGGCGGGAGAGTCTGCCGCAGAGCCAGCTGACGAGCTTGAAGAGGTTCCCGAGGTGGAAGCTGTTGACGAGACGGAAGAATCTGCCGCAGAGCCGGCTGACAAGCTTGAAATAACGCTTGCGTCACAGCAGGTTGCCAAAGCAGAGCTGGTTGATGATGTGGATTCAGGCATGGTTGAAGCTGGGCCTTCAAATGCAGAGGCTGTTGATGAACCTGAACAGATTGAAAATCTGATTTCAATTCCTATGCAAAAAAAACTTGATCCCATGCAGGATTATCGCCATCGCATTGATCCTGCTTTGTTGGGGCTTGAAGGTGAACTTGCTACCAAAATTGAAATGCTTGAAGCGGAAGCATATGACCGTCTGCACGGACCGATACGGTTTCTCCCCAAAAAAAGCGGAGCTGAACCAGATGTTTCCCAAACATTCAAAATCTTTATGCCGGAATTTTCTCTTTCCAAATTGCAGTCGTTGATTGTCAAGGAGGGAAGTTCATGATCGGCAGCCCTTTGTGTGAACGGAATTCGTCCAAACAAAACAGTACAAACAGTGCATCTGGTGATGTGCCTCGTGGCTTGTATGCGCGGGCAGAGTTTGCATTGCGGAACGGCAGCGCCGCCAAAACTTCGCCAGCTACGCCACAACCTGTAGCCACGGTAATTGTTTCTGAAGAAGGCGGCGTGTTTCAGATTGCAAAAAATCTTGATACGGATTCTGTCAAGCAGAATCCGGAATTTCTTGCGCTTGTACAATCCGTTTTGCACACAGCAGATTCTTGATGAATATGTGCATGGCAGGAGCCTGAACCCTGATTCGTGCGGAAAGTGTGCGTACCTTATTTCTGCATCGGGGTGTGTTGATTAAAACAGGCAAGTGCGCAATTCTGTTATGTAGAATTTAGTCATCGGAATCTTCGTGTGAGTCAACAGGAAAGTTTTGCAGCAAAGAGACAAACGAAAATATCTTTTTGTATGCATCAATGCACATGTTTTTTAGGTTGCCTTCTGCATATGAATCAAGGTGCCGCCAGTTCATTATAAGCTCGTTGTTAGGCACTTTTACAAAATCTTCCAAAATAAGTTTTAGGTTTTTTGCATAGATAACATAGTTTTGCGTTGCTGAACTAAGAAACGCCCCAGCCTGGGCATTTGCGTCGCGGAGTAATGTATGAATGATATTCCGCGCTTCTTTATTCCGCTCTGCCTGCGGCATGAATGTTTTGATTTTGATGCCGACCTCGGCAGTTTCTGCAAGGCGGTCGTCAAATGTAGTGATTCTGTCGGAGATTTCAAGCAGCTGGTGGTAGGCTTCGCTCATTGGTTTTGAAAGCGCCGTGTTTGACCATTCGCCTCGCACCAGCAAAATGTCTGAAAGTTCGCGCATTTCTTTTTTTGTAAAATCAAGCAAAAATTGTTTGAGGTAACTGAGCGGGGCGCTGTAAATGTAGCTGCCAATGTTTTTATTTACAAATGCAGAGCTGTTTGATTCGTTGTAGTTTTTTAACTCGCGAACAGGAGTGTTTCCAAAAATCTGACCCAGCAGCCCGTCAACTTTGGAAGATGTCTGGTGTTCCTGAATTTTTGCAACCGTTTCTTCGGATTGTTTTCTAACTGAAGCAATGTAGTCGTCAACAATATTTACATTATCGGCTTTGATTTTTTCGCTGTATTGGGGATTTTCCGTGATAAGCTTTATCATCATTTCAAAGATTGAATGGTCTCGCAGCGAGCGGAGCCGCACAAGAAGTTTTTTCCACACATTGAGCGGCAGAGGCTCCGTGCCTTTGATGGACTTGACCAGCTTGAACATATCGTCCCAAGTGGTGTCCAACGGCATGGCCCATGCGACAGAAATAAAATTCTTTAAATCTTCGGCAATGTAGGTTCCTGTTATGGGCACAAAATGGGGTTGTATGTCAAAATTGCGTTCACGAAAGCTGCTGTCAAACTTTTTGAGCAGGAAATAAAAATCATATGAAACAAAATTGCGGAACTGAATAAGTTTGTTGTAGAGTGAATCGATATGGGTTACGCGCGCACCGTCAAATTCTGCAACAAAAGCGGCGGTATCTTTTTCAACTTTTTTTCTTAGTTCTTTGATAGGAACCGTTTTGGCTTGCTCGCTGATTGCGGCTTCGGTGATTGCATTTTCAAGCTGGAGCTGTTTTTCGCTGAGCGAAGCGTTGATAACTGCGTTTTTGAGCAATGCAGGATTGGTGTTTTCAAAAAGCTTTTGCGCAGGAGCCACCGCCTTGTATACATCGTAGAAGAATTTGGCCATGGATGGCTGTACTTCATGCGATGCATATTTGTAGTAATGGAATTTTGATTTTTGCAGTTCTTTTGCAATGGATTTCAGCATACGTTTTTTGGCGGCATCCGGGTCGTTGCTGCTAAAAAGGGATGAAAACAATCGGTGAAAAATATTTGTTCCAGCCATACCGTATAGTATATGAGATTCTTGAAATATAGTCAAATAAGTATTTTATAAATTGCCGGCGGGCACAAAAACCCTTGAATTACAGCACATATATATGTTGGCTGCGTGTTTTGGGTTGTACGGTTGAAAAATTCATGCTGTGAATAACAAAGTTTCTATATATTGAAGCCGTTTGTCACATATACGGGGCTGTTTGGAAGGCCGGGCGCATTCCACATGGAGGAGCGTAACCGATTCATGCGGAAAAGGTATATGCCGTTTTGTAAAGCCCGCCCCTGGCTTGAAGCCTTGCTTTTTGCATCGGTGTATGTTGATTGAGCGCACCGGCGACAGCTTTTTTAACACCGCTTTTGTCGGGCTGCACCCGCTCTGCGTGTACGTAGTCATGAGGAATTACGTTTGCCTGGCTGAATCTGGCGGCAAAGTGGCGCCGCTAGGCCAATTCAAATGCACCGGTATAAAGCTGGTAATAGCGCCCCTGTTTTTGCATCAGCCCATCGTGTGTGCCGCGTTCTATTATGCTGCCTTTTTCCAGCACGATGATTTCATCTGCATTGCGAACGGTTGAAAGTCTGTGCGCAATGACAAACACCGTCCTGCCTTCCATTAGCCTGTCCATGCCTTTTTCTATCAGTGCCTCTGTACGTGTGTCGATGGAGCTTGTGGCCTCGTCTAAGATAAGCACGGGCGGGTCTGCAACGGCGGCGCGGGCAATCGCCAGAAGCTGGCGTTGTCCTTGGCTCAGATTGCCGCCGTCGCCACTTATAACCGTGTCGTAGCCGTCCCTCAGGTGAACGATGAACGAATGGGCATTCGCAAGTTTAGCCGCCGCATGTATCTGTGCGTCGCTTGCTTCAAGATTTCCGTAGCGGATGTTTTCACGTATGGTTCCTGTAAACAGGTGCGTGTCCTGCAAGACCATGCCCAATGAACGGCGTAAATCATCCTTTGCTATGTCCTTTATAGAAATTCCGTCATAAACTATGGAGCCTTTTCCTTCTTCAATATCATAAAAGCGGGTGAGCAGATTTGTGATTGTTGTTTTTCCGCTGCCTGTAGAACCGACAAGTGCGATTTTTTGTCCGGGCATGGCATGGAGCTGAATGGAGTGCAGCACTTCTTTTTTTGCAGTGTACCCAAAGCTCACATTCTCAAACAGAACATCGCCACGGAGCCGCACAAGATTTTGTTCAGAATCTGAACCTGCATTTGGCACATGCCAGGCCCACAAACCTGTAGGCGCATATGCCCGAACCAAGTGGGATTCTTTGTCGGAGCTTGCGGATGAAAGCGTTTCTGTCGCGTTTACAAGATGGACGGTACCGGTGTCTGATTCACCTTGTTCCTCTATGGCAGTAAAAATCCGTTCTGCGCCGGCAAGCGCGTTCAGAATGCCGTTGAACTGCTGGCTCATCATGGTAATGGGGCGGCTGAATCCGCGTGTGTACTGCAAAAACGCGGCGATTGTGCCCAAATCCATGTGGCCGCTGATAACGCGGGCTGCACCGATAATGGCAACGATTGCATATTGCATGTGGCTCATGTTTCCCAGCACTGGCATCAGGATGTTGCCGTACGTGTTTGCGGCGGTTCCTGCGCGGCACAATTCATCGTTGAGCAGTGCAAAGTCCGCTTTGACCTGTTCTTCACGGTTGAATACTTTTATCACTTTCTGGCCGGTAATCATTTCTTCGATGTAGCCGTTCACTTTGCCGAGGCTTTCCTGCTGAACACGGTATGAACGGGCGCTCCGTTTTCCTATCTGTGTGGCAAACACCATCATGAGCGCTATGGTTCCGACCATCACTGCGGTGAGGAGCGGACTCATCACAAGCATCATCGTGAACACCGCCGCCACGGAAATTACGCTTGAAAGCAGCTGTGGAAGACTTTGGCTCATCATGTCGCGGAGGGTGTCTGTGTCGTTGGTAAAAAGCGACATGAGCTCGCCATGCGTGTGCGAGTCAAAATAGCGGAGCGGCAGAGTCTCAAGCTTGCGAAACAGGTCTGTTCTTATGCGGTAGAGCGTGTGGGTAGAAATGTGCAGCATGAGTCGGCTGTTGATCCATGTGGCACATGCGCCTGCAAGGAATATCGCGGCCATGAGCGAAAGCAGTTTCAGAAAAGGTATGAAGTCTGAAAACACGATAGTCTGCCCGGATTGTGCGCGATTCAGCAGCGGCAGAATGTAATTGTTTATGGCCGGCTTCAAAAGTGAATCACAGGTTACACTTGCTCCTGCGCTTACAACAACGCAGATGAATACGAGCACAAGGAGCGCGCGGTATGTTCCCATGTAAGACAGAAGATGAAGCACCGTTTTTGCGGTGTCTTTTGGTTTTGCGGTGCCGCGGATTCTTTGACCAGGACCTGGCATAAAAGGTTTGCCTCCTTAAGCATTTCCCTGCTGGGAATGGAATACTTCTTGGTAAATGGCATTAGTCTGGAGCAAGGTACTGTGTGTGCCTACTCCATCTATGAGCCCGTTGTTCAGAACATAAATGCGGTCTGCGTCCTGCACGGAGGCGATTCGCTGTGCTATGACAATTTTGGTGGTGTCAGGAAGCGTGTCGCGGAGTGCGGCACGAATTCTGGCATCTGTCGCGGTGTCAACGGCACTGGTGCTGTCGTCGAGGATAAGGATCTTGGGCTTTTTTAAAAGGGCGCGGGCAATGCAAAGCCGCTGTTTTTGTCCGCCAGAAAGATTCACGCCCCCTTGCCCCAGCACTGTCTGGTAGCCTTCCGGAAGCGATGAAATGAATTCGTGCGCATCAGAGGCAATGCATGCGGCAACCAGTTCATGCTCGCTTGCGTGTTCATTGCCCCAGCGGAGGTTTTCCGCGATTGTGCCGCTGAACAGCACATTTTTTTGCAGCACCACGGCAACACTGTCTCGCAGGGCCGCTATATCATATTTTCGCACGTCAATACCGCCCACGCTGACCGTACCCGAAAGAACATCGTAGAGCCTTGGAATGAGCGATATGAGCGTGGATTTTGAAGAGCCTGTGCCGCCCAAAATACCCACAAATTCGCCGCTCGCTATATGAAGCGAAATGTTTTCTAGCACGCAGTTTTTTGCGTTCCCGACATAACTGAATGAAACGTTTTTGAAATCAACTGAACCGTTCTGCACCTTGTCGAATATTCCGGTGGTTACGGTGCCATCTTCTCTGGTGATTTGCACTGGAGAAGGATTCTGGATTTCAGGCACTTCATCAAGTACTTCGCAGATGCGGCTCACGCTTGCACGGGAAAGCACAATCACGATAAAAATCATCGAAAGCATCATCAGCGACATCATAATCTGTGTGATGTATGTTATAAAGCTTACCAGCTCCCCCGTCTTCATGGAACCTGCCACAATCATTCCGCTTCCGAACCACACCGCCGAGATGATGCATGCATATACCACAAGCTGCATGAGCGGCGTGTTCAGTATGACAATTTTTTCAGCTGCAACCTGCGTAGCGCGCACACGCTCTGCTGCTTCGGAAAATTTCTTGTTTTCGTATGGAGCGCGCACAAAGCTTTTGACCACGCGAATTGCAGTAAGATTTTCCTGCACGGTGCTGTTCATGCTGTCGTAGTGCTTTAGCATTGTCTGGAATTTGGGAAAAGCTTTGATTGCAATAAGCGCGAGCCCCGCCGCAAGCACGGGAATCACAATAAAGAAAATTACGGAAAGCCGCATGTTCAGAAAACACGCCATTATGGTGCCGCTCATCAGCATGAAAGGAGAGCGCACGCTGCCACGCACAATCATACCGTAAGTGTTCTGCACGTTTGTAACATCGGTGGTAAGCCGCGTGACCAGCGATGATGAAGAAAACGAGTCCACATTGCCAAACGAAAAATCCTGCACCTTTGCGAATAAGCGCCGTCTGAGGTTGCGCGAAAACCCCAGGGCTGCCACAGCCGCAAAACGCGCCCCCATCGCACCGCATGAAAGCGAGACGCATGCAGCCGCAATCATTATGGCGCCCATTTTTATGACATACAAAAGGTCACGGTTTGCTATGCCCACATCGATAATCCGCGCCATGATGACGGGAATAATCGTTTCCATCACGACTTCACCAATCATTGTAAGCGGGCTCAGGACAGTAAAAACCCTGTATTTTTTTTCAAGACCCGCCAGCAGTTTTGAAACAACGTTCATGCTAAAATCATATCAAAAATCACATGGTCGTTACAATAATGATATGCCTGTAGCGGTGCTTTATCTGCGCCGTAAAAAGCCCTGGGCAAGGGTGGCGGCAGCGTTCCTGCCCAATGCAGACCGGGTTCGGTTCCTTGCATCTGGCGCTGCATTTTTTTGAGAAAACATTTCACCTTATTTTAAAAGACGAAGCTGCGCTTTTTGTTCCGCAGTGATTCTGCGGCTTTCGCAGGCTTTTTGTATTGTTTTTGCATGAGTCCAGCCGTCAAGCCGCTTTTGCTCAATGTAAGGAACGGTCGCATCGTACTGCTTTGCCAGAGCCGTGGCAAAGTACCATGCCCGCATCATGTTCACATAGTATTCATCTGAATGTACGTCCGCGACAGCAGCAAGATACCGTGGAGAAAAGTCCTCATCAAGATAGAAACGCATGAGCATTCCGATAGCATAGCGCACAGTGTACGCATGAGAAGAACGAATCCACCGCTCGATGCTTGCAGACAGTTCCCCGGTGTGGGCCTTGAACACCGGCGGCGCAAACGAGTCGCAGGTCGCCCAGTTGTCTATGAACGGAAGGAACAGCTCCGTGAGACGCAGGCAGTCTTCAAATTTGCGCACAGTTTCTATAATGAACGCATGCACATTGTTCTCTTCGTAATAGTCATGCGGGAGGCATTCCAGGAATGTTGCAATATCATGGTGGCCGGCATATTCCTTTGCAAGCTTTCTGAGAGCCGGTGTGCGCACGCCTATTATTTTATCCGGCATAACAGAAGGAATCAGCTTTGAGTTGAAATCACGGTAGGCGGAATCTTGCAGCGCAAAAAGGCGGCCCTGTATTTCTTTTACAATCTTGGAGTGTTCCATACACGCGAGCCTAGCACCGCAGAAATTGCTTGTCAAGGCAGGCCACGCCATTTGTACAGCTGTTAAATCCATGGGGCACAAAGTAGAAATTGCGGAAAAAATACATTCCTACTACACTTTTCCATTGTTTTATGCTATACTTAACAATCCGTATCGCAAAACCAAGAACGGACGGATTACCAAAAGCAATTGTCATGCGGACGTAAAGCGCAAAGGAGTTGGTATGATAAAATCGATTTCAAAGAAAGCCAGCATGTTGATGTGTGCATTGGGCATGTCCACGTTGATATTGATGGGGGGGGGTAACAGGTTGCAAAGGCAGCATATCTGCTGAAATTGGCCCCTCAGATTCTAATGATGATGGGCATAATAAAACAGAGCAAACCGACGGAATCAGCTATGCGAACCAGCCGAACGGAACGCTGACAATAAGAAACAACACGACCAAAGACATGGTGCTGTTCGAGGGCGAGACACCCAAAAGTGACACCATACTGGGCGGAGTTCGCGCACAGACCTCGCGGGCGTTCGATGTGTCAAGCAAAAACGACTTTGCCGCAGGCG